>JAJYXB010000006.1 GCA_021791195.1 Actinomycetes bacterium
GCATCTCCTTGAGAAAACCGAACTCCCGGTCCCACACGATCGACACCGAAGCAAACACGCCGGCAAACAGCACCGTCATGCCGAGGATGCCGGGAAACATGAACTGTTTGTAGTCGAAGCCGCCCGTGGCGGCGCCGGCGGCGATCGAAGCGCTCAGGCCCTGGCCGAGGATGAAGATGAAGATGATGGGGCTGCCCAGCGAGCCGAAGATGCGCGCCTTGTCCCGGAAATGACGCTTGAGATCGCGCAGCCAGATGATGTAGATGGCACGGAATCTTCTCATGCTACCGCATCCTCCGGGCCCGGAAGCGACGCCGCATCATGTCCTTCTTGTCGCCGGCCTCTTCACGTATCTGACGGCCGGTCAAGCTAAGGAAGACGTCGTCGAGCGTAGGTTCCCTAACCGAGACAGACAGGATCTCGGTCGACAGGCCCCGCACCAGCTGCGGCAGCATCGTCCTGCCGTTGGGGACCTCGAGGCGGATGCTCTCCTGCGCCGCCCCCGCCGCCTCGCCGGGCACGTCGCCGATGCTGGCTTCAAAGCCGAATTTCTCCCGGATCTCCCGCTGGGCGGCCTGGGTGTCATCCGCCCGCAGCGTGATGATGTCGCCACCGACGCTGTGCTTGAGGTTCCCGGGCGTGTCCAGCGCCACGATGCGGCCGTGGTCGATGATGGCGATGCGGTCGCAGTTCTCCGCCTCATCCATGTAGTGCGTTGTCAAAAATACCGTGATGTCATACTGCTGCTTCAGTTCGTGCACGTGCTCCCAGATGGAGCTGCGCGTCTGGGGGTCGAGTCCGATCGTGGGCTCGTCAAGAAAAAGTACATGCGGATAGTGCATCAGCCCGCGGGCGATCTCCAGCCGCCGCTTCATGCCGCCGGAGTACGTCTCCACCTTGTCCCCGGCACGCTGGGTAAGGCCGACCATCTCCAGCACGCGGCGGGCGCGCTGCTCGCGCTCTTCGCGGGGGACGTTGTAAAGCATGGCGTGGAACTCGAGGTTCTCGCGGGCGGTCAGCTGGTCATCCAGCGTCGGATCCTGGAAGACGATGCCGATCGACTGCCGCACCTCGTCCTGCTGCGTGACGATGTCGTAGCCGTTGAGGGTGCCGCGCCCTGAGGTAGGCTTAAGAAGCGTGCACAGCATGTTGATGGTCGTGGTCTTGCCGGCGCCGTTGGGCCCCAGGAAGCCGAAGATCTCCTTGTGACCAACGGTGAAGCTGATCTCGTCGACCGCCTTCAGGCCATCGAAATCGCGCGTCAGCCGCTCGACCTCGATGATGGCGCCGGCGGCCGGAGACGAGCCCGCGTTCCGGTTACCCCGGCCGTAGAGTGAAGCTGCAGCGGCCACGTCATTTCCCGTGCCGGCGGCGCTCACTTGTCTTCCGCGCGAGCGAGTTCTTCCAGCCGGCTGAGCCTGGCGATGGCGCCGGAGACAAACTCCGTCACCTGTTCCGACCTAATCATCATCAGCGTGTGGCCGCCGCGAAAACCGGTGAAGAACAGCAGCTTTTCGCCCGCCTTGATGTCAAGCTTCTGCCTGGCTCCAGCCGGGATGACGACCTGGCCGCGCTCGCCGACCGTCGCCGAGCCCAGAAACTCGGGTCCGTGGCGCCGGTTGTGGTGTTCCTTATTGTGTTCCTTTTTTTCAGCCATTCGCATTCTCGGGAATTGGAATGATTAGTACGTTATTACATACTAATCGAATTTAAACTTTTTTGCCAGGAATCCTCCGCGCCCGGAGCGCCTTTCGCTGACTCCGGCCGGAATGCCCGCGCAGCGGCGGAAATTCCGGGCGGCTGATAACCAGGCTCCCTTTGTTTTAAAAGGATTGCGACGGGAAAAATAGAGGCGTGGATAGCGGTTTCCGCCGGCGCACAAGCCGGAAAACTGCACCCAGGCTTTGAGGAAAGGAGGTGACAACCATGCCATTGGTAAGATGGACACCATTCAGGGAGATGCTCGACATGCCGCGCGAGATGAGGCGCGTCTTCGGCCGGCCGCTCCCGCTCATCGAGGAACCTGGCTTCGACATGGAGATGCCGCCGATGGATGTGTTCAGCAAAGGAGGCGACATGATCGTCCGGCTGGAGATGCCCGGCATCAACACCGAGGACCTGGACATCTCGCTCAGCGAGCATACTCTTCGCATCAGCGGCGAGCGGCGCAGCGACAAGGAGGTCAAGGAAGGCGACTACTACCGTCGTGAGCGTTCCTACGGCCGCTTCGAGCGGTCGCTGCCTCTTCCCGAGAAAGTGACCGAAAAGGATGTCGACGCCAGCTACAACGACGGTGTCCTCGAGATCACGGTGAAGAACGCGGTCGAGGAGGTCCCCACCAAGAAAATCGAGATCAAGGCCGGCTCCGGCGCCAAGCACGTCCGGGCCAAGAAGGGCTGAAAACTCTGGAGGATGGTGCGCGTCTGTGAGCGCAGGCAAACCGCGTTCGCCGCGCACCTCTTCCGTCCTTGCTGTCCTCTAATGGGAGGGGGAGGGGATGATCGGCCGGTCGGTGGCCGTCAGCAGCATGAAGACTTCGCTCAGGTGCTCCAGCGTCACCATGCCCAGCAGGTGGCCGTCCTTCATCACCGGGACGGCGCGGATGCGGGTTTCGTTCATCTTCTCGTAAACCTCTGAAAATGGCGCGTCGGCGGCCACGACGGGGAAATCCTTTTCCATCACCTGCTCGACCAGGCCGTCCGGTCCCAGGCCGTGCAGCCCGCTGATCAGATTGGCGCGGGTAAGGACGCCCACCAGCTTATCGCCGGACTGCACCGGGAAATCCTCCTGCAGCTCGTGCAGCACCAGCGTCACCACATCGCCCAGGCGGCCGCCGGGAGCCAGCGTTTTCGTGTCGCGGGCAACCGCGTCGCCGACGTTGAGCCGGGAAAGGATGTCTTTCATCTCGCTGCCCGCCCCCTCCTGTTCCGCGCCCATGTAGATGAAGATGGCGATGATGATGAAGATGATGTTGAGCGTCAGCACCCCTATCAGGCCCAGGGCAAAAGCGAAGATCTGCCCCACTAACACCGCCGTGTGCGTCGCCCGCGCATAGGACATGCGCTGCGCCAGGATGCTGCGGAACACGCGGCCGCCGTCCAGCGGGAACGCCGGCAGCAGGTTGAACACCGCCAGCAGGATGTTGATGAAGAACATGTAGCTGACGAACCCCTGCAGGGAGATGCCCACCAGGACGTTCGAGTTGTGGTTAGCCAGCTGACTGAAGGCGCCGAAGGCGCCGTCCACCGGGTTGGGGATGAGGTAGAGGACCGGCACCAACAGAACGGCGATGACGAGATTGCTGAGCGGCCCCACCAGCGAGACCAGCAGCTCCCGGGTCGGTTCCTCGGGCATCTTCTTCATCATCGAGACGCCGCCGATGGGAAGCAGCGTGATGCTGGACACCTCGCCGCCGTAATGCTGCGCCATCTTCGAGTGGCATAGCTCATGGATGACGACGCAGACAAACAGCGCGATGATCACCAGCGAGCCATAAAACGCGCCCGCGATCCCTTCGCCATAAAGGCTGCCCCAGATAAAGGCGGCATAAACCAGGATGAGGAAGAAGGTCAAATGGATGCGCAGCTCGATGCCGAAAGCGCTCCCGACTTTAAAGGACCATTTCATGGCAGTTAAATACCCGCTCAGACGCGGTACCTAAACCATTTAGGATATCGGAGCGAAGCAGAAGGTCGCCGGGCCGGATTCCCCCCTTGGAAAGCCCTGCCTAGGAGCTCTTGCCTCCGCGAAGCTGATCAAGCAGGCTGAGCGCCGCCCGTGCACGGTGGCTGATGCGGTTTTTCTCCTCGGCAGAAAGCTGGGAAACCGTTAATGAATGATTTTCGGGGATGAAAACCGGGTCGTAGCCGAAGCCGAACGCACCGTGCGGCTCCTCGGCGATGCGCCCCTCCAGAACGCCGGAGGCATGGATCACCTCGCCCCCGGGGGTGATCAGCACCAGGTCGCAGACAAAGCGGGCACGCCGGTCTTCCCGGCCGGCCAGCTCGTGCAGCAGTTTATTGACATTGTCCACATCAGTGGCATCTTCACCGGCATAGCGCGACGAGAAGATCCCGGGAGCACCGGCCAGCGCCGCCACCTCGATCCCGGAATCGTCGGCCATCACCCAGGGGACCCGGCCATCGCCCAGGGTGGCTTCGCCGATGAACTGCTCGCGCACGTCCATCGCCTTGAGGCGGGCATTCTCATAAAAGGTGCTGCCGGTCTCCTCCGGCAGCGAGAAGCCGGCCGGCATCGGCTCGACGCGAATCCCTTCCAGCAGCGCCTCGAACTCACGCGCCTTGTTGGGATTGGATGAGGCGAGCGTTATGGCGGTGGGCATCACGGCGGGTTGTCACCTTTCCTTTTTTCATAACTTATCGCAGATCCTGACATGCCAAACCCGCGCGGTTGATTTTAGCGTGATGCCGTGGCGCGCAGCTGTTCGGCGCTGATCTGCCCGATGCCCGCGTGGGCCAGATCGATCAGGCGGTCGAGCGTCTCCCGGGAGAAGGCGGTCTTCTCCGCCGTCGCCTGCAGCTCCACCAGGTCGCCCGATCCGGTCATGATGACGTTCATGTCCACTTCAGCCGTGCAATCTTCCGCATATTCGAGGTCGAGCAGCGGTTCGCCCCCCCAGACACCGACGCTGACCGCGGCGACGGAGTCCTTTAGCGGGATCTCCTTGATGTAATCCTTGTCCACCAAACCGGCGAGCGCCAGATAAAGGGCCACATAAGCTCCCGAGACCGATGCGCATCTGGTGCCGCCATCGGCCTGAATCACGTCGCAATCGATCCAGACTGTGCGGTCGCCGAGAGCCTTCATGTCCACGACGCTGCGCAGGCTGCGGCCTACCAGCCGCTGGATCTCCACGGTGCGTCCCTCCTGCTTGCCCCGCACAGATTCGCGGATCTTGCGCGAATGCGTCGCCGCCGGCAGCATGCTGTACTCTGCCGTAACCCAGCCCTGGCCCTGACCGCGCAGCCAGTGGGGCACGCCGTCCTGCACGGTGGCGTTGCAGATCACCTTCGTCTTGCCCGCCTCGATCAGGACCGAGCCGGCGGCCCATTCGATAAAGCCGGTGGTGAGTTTCAGGGGCCGGATCGCGTCGGCCGCACGGCCACCGGGCCGCTCGACCGTCACCGGAGCCTCCCGTGGTTGATTTTCATGCCCTTCTGGCTTTTCAGGCTCATGCCACGCCCATCCTTTCGAGTTCGGTTATCTCCACATGCCTGACGTCGTCGAACGGCATCTGCAGGAAGCGGGCGCCGACGCCGACAAAGGCGTCGACGTCGCCCGTGCACAGGAAGCTGTAGCGCCCCTCCCGGCCGGGCTCGTTCGCGATTCCCTTGCGCGCCAGGGTGTCGCCCACTTCGCGGGCTGTCTCCCGCGCGGAGTTGACTAAAGTAACATTTTTGCCAAAGATGCGCTGCAGCATCGGCGAGACCAGCGGATAATGCGTGCAACCCAGGATCACCGTATCGACGCCGGCTTCCTTCAGCGGCGCGGCATAATCCTTGACCGTGTCCACCATCTCCGGTGAGGAAACATCGCCGCTCTGAATCAGTGAAGCCAGCTTGGGACACGGTTGCGAATGGACTTCCAGGCCGGCGTCGAGGCCCAGGAGGGCGCGTTCGTAGCTGCCGCTGGCCACGGTCGCCTCGGTGGCCAGCACGCCCACCCGCCGGTTGCGCGTGATCTTGACCGCCGCCTCCGCCTCGGGATGCACGGCGCCGATGATCGAGGCCTCCAGGCGCTCCTGCAGCCATGGCAGCGCCGCCGCCGTGGCCGAGTTGCAGGCAACCACCAGCAACTTCACGTCCAGCGAGAGCAGGTGCGAGGCGATCTGGCTGGCGTAGCCGCGGATCTCAGCGGCCGGCTTGGGACCGTAAGGAAAGCGGCCGGTGTCGCCCAGATAGATGAAATCTTCCTCTGGCAGGGCGACCAGGCACTCGTGCAGCACTGTCAGGCCGCCGACGCCCGAATCGAACATGCCGATCGGCCGCGGATCCACGCTACCGTCTGCCACGGCGTCCCCGCCGGCGCGGTTGATTTTCCCGGCTGCCCGGACCGGCGTCGCCACCTTTTTCGCCGTTCTGCTGCTCCCGGCCGCCCTGCGGTCTGCCTGACTGCTCCTTGCCGGCATCCTTGCCCGTGGCCTGCGCGCCCTGCTTTCTGCCGCCGTGACTCCCACCTCCGCGGCCGGAACCGGAGCGGCCCCTGCCGGCAGGTCCCGCACCGGAGCGCTCCCTGGCGCCGCGCTCGACGCCACGGCCGGCTTTCTCCTGAGGAGCCGCGGCCTCGGTTTCGCGATAGCTGCCCGGCGGTCCGATCTCCGCCAGCGAGGCCTCGATGTGCCGTCCTTCGCCGAGGTTGATCATGACCAGTTCCTTCGGAACACAGAAATCGACAACCACACCCTCGCCCTGGCTGGTGCTCACGGCCGCGCCCTTCTTGGGAGCCTTCTGCCTGAACTCCCTGTAAGACTCGTGCTCGTATTTGAGGCAGCACATCAGGCGCCCGCAGATGCCGGAAATCTTCATCGGGTTCAGCGGCAGGTTCTGCTCCTTGGCCATCTTGATCGAGACCGGCTGCTGATCGCCGGCGAACATCGTGCAGCACATCTTGCGGCCGCACGGGCCGTAACCGCCAATCAGCCTGGCTTCATCGCGGACGCCGACCTGGCGGAACTCGATCCGGGTCTTGAATTTCCTGGCCAGGTCCTCCACCAGCCGGCGGAAATCGACGCGCTCTTCGGAAAAAAAGGAAAGGATGATCTTGCTGCCGTCAAAGACGACCTCGGTGTTGATGAGACGCATGCCGAGGCCGTGCTCCCTGATCTTCTCCTCGCACACCTGCGCCGCCCGTCCGGCCAGCTTGTCATTGCGTTCGGACGCCTGGAGGTCGGTGGGGCTGGCCAGCCGCACTACCTTTTCCAGCGGCGCTGTGACCTCGGTCTCGCGGACTTCGTGGTTGGCAACCACGACCTTGCCCAGCTCGATGCCGCGGCTGGTGCGCACGACTGCCTGGTCGCCGGTGTTCAGCTGCAGACCGGCGGGATCGAAGGAGTAGACTTTTCCTCCACTCCGGAACACGATTTCAACCAGTTCCGGCACTATAAAACCTCCATCAGTTCATAAAACATGGCCTGCAAAATCAGGCCCAAATCAACATTATAGCCTAGTTTCCTGCGGGCATTTTCCACCGCGGCAAGCGCCTGGCGGTAGCTGTCGATGCGGGATGGCAGCGCCAGGTCCTCAAGTTCATTCTCGTAATCCGTGTTGAGAATCGCGCCGCTCGCGCCCGCGGCGGTAACCAGCATGTCACGAAACCAGCTGGCAAGGATGCCAAGCGCCAGGACAAGCTCCCGTTTCTGTGCCGCCCCCGCCCGGCGGTGCGCTTCCTGCTTGCGGGTTTTGGATGGCGCCGCCTCAAATCCATCGGGGACGCTCTCCTCGGCCGCCCCTGCCGCTTCGCCGATCAGGCTCGCGGCGGCTTCGATCTCGGCCGCCATCCCGGCGGCGCCGCCTTCCCACGCGCCGCGGCAAAGGGTAGCGGCGATGCTGAGGTAACGCTCCCGGCGAGCCGCCAGCTCCGCATCGAGCAGCAGGGATTCGGCCAGCGCCAGGTTGCCGCCGCAAACCCGCGCCGCCGCCGTAGCCATCGTGGCCGAGACATGGCACCGGCTCATAAGGTATTCCTCCATCTCCGCGGCTGCGATCTGCCCGAACCGGACCAGCTGGCAGCGGGACGCGATCGTGGGCAGCACCCGGTCCGGCCGGGACGCAACCAGCAGGAAGTAGACAAACGGCGGCGGCTCCTCGAGCGATTTGAGAAAAGCATTGGCGCCCTCGGCGCCGAGCGACCCGGCATCGTTGACGATGAACACCCGCGCCCGGCTCTCATGCGGCCGGAGGTTGAGCGACCGGTTGATATCGCGGATCTGATCGACCATGATGACGGATCCCGCCGGCTCGATGGTGACGATGTCAGGATGAAGCCCCCTTGCCGCTTTCACGCAGCCGGGACAGACGCCGCAGCCATCGTCCTGGCAGCAAAGCGCCGCGGCGAACTGGCGCGCGGCGCTGCGCTTGCCCACGCCCGCCGGGCCGGCGAAAAGGTAGGCATGGCTGGGCCCGCTCCTGAGAGCGGCCTCGAGCAGCCGCGCCGGGTGCGGCTGGCCGATCAGATCGAATCGGGGATTTTGGGTATCAGACATCAGCGATTTATCTTGTGGAAATGCTTGTGAAACGACAGCGGGTGTGTCCCGGGAAATCCGGTGATCCTTTTCTTAGGATATCACTGCGCTAGCCGGGATGGCGAGGTGGATGCCAGGGAATGCGCGTCCCGGGGCCCAGATAGATAAGCCCGGCGGCCGGTCAGATCTCGAGGCCAAGCCGCTCGCGGCACTCACGCGCCACGTCGGCGTGTATCTCGTCGACTCCGCGGCCGGCGTCGATGCCGGCCACCCGCGCCGGATACATCTTCTCCAGCCGGCGATAACCCTCTTCCACCTTTCTGTGGAACTCCATCGGCTCGCCCTCGATCCGGTCCTCGACGCGGCCCCGGTTTGCCAGCCGCTCCCGCGAAACGTCCACTGCGAGATGAAAGACGAAGGTGAGGTCAGGCATGAGGCCGCCGGTAGCACCCCGATTCAGGTCAAGGATGCGCTCCACCCCCAGGTCCCGCGCCATCCCCTGATAGACCAGTGAGGAGTCGATGAAACGGTCCGCTAGCACGATCTTCCCCTGCATCAAGGCGGGCCTGATCACGTCCTTGACCAGCTGTGCCCTGGCAGCGGCGTAAAGCAGCGCCTCGGTCCAGGGATCCATACCGGCGTGCTCGGGTCCCAGCAGCAGTTCGCGGATCGATTCGCCCAGCGGCGTCCCGCCTGGTTCACGCACTCTGAGCACCGAAATCCCGGCCTTCTCCATGGCGCCGGCAAGCATCTCGAGCTGGGTGGATTTGCCGCTCTGGTCGATTCCTTCGAAGGTGATGAAGAACATCCGGAGGGTGCCTAGGAGGCTTTCTGTTTCTTGGCCGCCTGTTTTGCCCGGTACTCATCCTTGGTAGGGCAATCCGGATCGATGCACAGCTCCCACGGCCGCCGGCCGCGGGTAAGCACCTTGATCCTGGGAGAGCCGCACTCGGGACAGGTCTTGAAGGTGGGCATGATGTTGCCCCGCTGCGGCAGCGGGAAAGTGGTCGAGCACTCAGGGTAACTCTCGCAGCCGACGAAACGCTTCTTGGTCTTCTTGGAACGGATGATCTTCAGCTGTTTGCCGCAATTGGGGCACTCACCGATCAGCTTGTCTTCCTGGATGCCCTTGACTATTTCGCTGGCCAGCTCTTCCTTGTGCTGCTCCATCATCTCGTAAGCCTTATGCAGCAGCGCCCGCGAGCGCTCGACGACCTCTTCCTTGGTCATCGATTCCTCGGCGATGGCGCTCATGTCCTTCTCCAGCTCGGCCGTCATCTCCGGCTTGGTGATCAGGTTGGCATAGGTGTCAAGCGCCTTGACCATGGAGATGCCGGTCTCGGTCGGCTCGGTGGGGGTGTTGCGGATATAACCCCGGTCGTAAAGCGTTTGCAGGATGCTGTGCCTGGTCGCCTTGGTACCCAGGCCGTTCTGCTCCATCAGCTCGATCAGCCGGCCCTGTCCGTAACGGCCGGGCGGCTGCGTTATCTTCTCTTCCTGGAAGACGCTGACCACCTGCACCTCCTGGCCCTCTTCCAGCTTGGGGATCTCCTCGTCCTTGCTGCGGGAATACGGATAATAGGCGAGCCAGCCCTCCTCGACCACCCGCGAGCCTGACAGCATGAAAGGCTCGCTATCGATGGCCAGGTCGATGCGGTTGCTCTCCGAGACGGCTTCGTCGCCGAGCGTCGCCAGAAAACGGCGGGCCACCAGGAACCAGACTTTCCACTGGGCGTCGTCGATCTCTCCGGCCCGCGGCACGCCTACCGGATAGATCGGCGGATGGTCGGTGGTCTCTTTCTTGCCCCGGGTGGGCGTCAGCTGGTCGCGCGCGAGCAGCGCCTCGGCATGCGGCTTCAGTTCCTTGCTGCCGGCCAGCTCGGTGAGGATCTCCCTCAGGTCCAGCGACCGGGGATAAACCGTGTTGTCGGTGCGCGGGTAGCTGATGTAGCCCCCGAGATAAAGATCTTCCGCCAGGCGGATGGCGCGGGCGGCGGAGAATCCCAGCGACGTGGCCGCCTTGGTGTAAGCGGTGGTGTTAAACGGCGCCGGCGGCTGCAGCTTCTTGCGCGTCGACTTCACGCCGGTGACCGACCCGGTTGTCGCCGCGGCAGCGTTGTCAAGCGCGGCCTGCGCGGCTGCCTTGTCCTGGAACCGCTCGGTCTTGTGGCGGGCCCGGAACGGCCCCTCGACGGAATCGAGATCGGCAAACAGCTGCCAGTATGGCTCCGGTACGAAGGCGCGCCGCTCCATCTCGCGTTCCACGATCAGCTTGAGTGTCGGGCTCTGTACGCGGCCCACGGAGAGGAACTGGTTTCCCAGCCGCGATGTGGCCAGGGAGATATAGCGGGTCAGCGTCGCACCCCAGATCAGGTCGATGTCCTGGCGCGCCTCGCCGGCCTTGGCCAGCGGCACGGACAGTTCGACCGTGTTCTCAAAAGCGTGGTGGATCTCCTCCGCCGTCAGCGCCGAGTAGCGCGCCCGCCGCACCTGATCCGACAGCCCCGGATTGGCCTCCAGAGCCTGACTGAGCGCTTCGAGGCCGATCAGCTCCCCTTCGCGGTCGTAGTCGGTGGCGATGATGATCCGGTCCGCCTCTTTCGCTGATTTCTTCAGCGCATTGACTACCGCTTTGGCCGAGGGCGCCTTGATCAGCTCGGCGTCGATCAGCGCGCGCGGCTCGACCTTGCGCCAGTCGGCGTACTCTGGTGGATATTCCAGCTGCAGGATGTGGCCCTTGAGCCCGATGCAGGTGAATTCCTCGCCGCCGCCGTTGCTGAAGGTGTAGATCGGCACCTTATAATATGAGGCCGCCTTCACCTTGCCTTTGCCAAGAATGTCGGCGATCTTCTTGGCGGCTGTGTTTTTTTCCGTGACTATAAGTTCCATATTGGTTCCGCTCCCGGATATCGCCGGCAGAACGATTCTTCTTAATCGCCGCCAGGGCCGGTTTTTTAAACATGCAACTGCGTCGTCATCAGCCGGAAAAGCTTTAGC
>JAJYXB010000021.1 GCA_021791195.1 Actinomycetes bacterium
GAACCCATGAGCGAGGTAGACTCGCGCCGAACACACGTTCCGATTGCGGCTCCGTCCCTGAATCTCATTCTTTGTGACCGAGAATCTTTGACCCGCTAACAAAAAGAGATTTTCAAGATCAGCGCCCAGCTGGATCAAACCACTGCGCTTCCCTGGTTCCCAAAAACATCTCATGCGCGCTGGAAATATCGCCAGCGAGCTCTTCCATAATGGAAACCCTGCCTGCTCTCAAAGGATTTAGCTTGATATACCGGACTAGTTGTAATAGATATGTTTCATCCCGGCAGACAAAGTCCTTGAAACGATTTTGGAATAGGTGGCCCGCCCGGTTGTATTTCTTGTTGAAATAAATAGCGTAGAAAGTGAGCAACCTTTGCATGAACAGCGAAATGGAGCCGGGACCACGACGTAGTAGCAAATGTACGTGATTCGGAACAAGTGCGTAGGCGTAAACAGGAGTTTCCGTTTCCGTGCTGAGCGTTCCGAGCCTTTCCAGAAATTTTTGTCGATCCCTTTCCTCGCAGAATATTTCGCGGCGTTCGATCCCGCGCGCGATCACGTGATAGAACAAACCGGGCGCATCAATTCTGGGTTTCCTGGGCATGGCGGCAGTATACTATACGGACAACACCGATGAAAAGCACTGAAAAGTGACGGGAGTATCAAATCAAAGGCTGGAATAAGTTCAAAGGCTGGAACTTAAGAAAGTTAAGGAACGTCCCCTATTTTTTCGTAAAGTTAAGAAAGTAAAGGAACGCCCCTATTTTTTTTCGATGTTGAGCACCGCCAGAAATGCTTTCTGGGGGATCTCGACATTGCCCACCTGCTTCATCCGCTTCTTGCCGGCCTTCTGCTTCTCCAGCAGCTTGCGCTTGCGGCTGATGTCGCCGCCGTAACATTTCGCCAGCACGTCCTTGCGCTTGGCGGGGATGGTCTCGCGCGAGATGATCTTCTTGCCGATAGCGGCCTGGATCGCCACCTCGAACAGCTGCCGCGGGATCTCCAGCTTGAGCCGCTCAGCCAGCGCCTTGCCCTGCGCATACGCTTTGTCACGATGGACGATAAGTGACAGTGCATCGACCGGCTCGCCGGCGATGAGGATGTCCAGTTTCACCAGTTTGCTCTCACGGTAGCCCGACATCTCGTAATCGAGCGAGGCGTAGCCCCGGGTGCGCGACTTCAGCTGGTCGAAGAAGTCCAGCACGATCTCCGCCAGCGGCAGCTGGTAGTGCAGCTGCACCCGGTTGGATGACAGGTACTGCATGTTCTCGAAGTCGCCGCGGCGCTCCTGGCAGAGCTCCATCACCGGTCCGACAAAATCGCCGGGAACCAGCACCGAGACCTTCACGTAAGGCTCGCGCACAAGCGCGATGCGCACCGGGTCGGGCATGTCCGCCGGGCTGTGCACGGTCGCCTCGCTGCCGTCGGTCAGCTCCACTTCATACTCGACGTTGGGAGTGGTGGCCAGCAGTTCCAGGTTGTACTCCCGCTCCAGCCGCTCGCGGACGATGTCCATGTGCAGCAGCCCCAGAAAGCCGCAGCGGAAACCGAAACCGAGCGCCTGGGAGACTTCCGGCTCGTAGCTCAATGAGGCATCGTTGAGCTTCAGTTTGTCGAGCGCGTCGCGCAGCACCGGATAATCGTCGCCCTCGATCGGGAACAGGCCGCAGAAGACCATCGGCTTGGCTTCGCGGTAGCCAGGCAGCGCCTCGGTAGCCCGGCGCGAGGCGCTGGTGAGGGTGTCGCCAACGCGCAGATCGCGCACTGTCTTGATGCCGGTGATGATGTAGCCGACCTCGCCGGCGGCAAGCGAACCGGACGGCATCATGTTGGGCGAGAAGAAGCCGACCTCCTCGACCTCGGCCCGTGTCCCCAGCACCATCGCCACGATCTCATCACCTTTTTTGAAGACGCCGTCAACCACGCGCACGAATGCGATCACGCCGCGGTACTGGTCGTAGATGGAATCGAAGATGAGCGCCCGCGGCGGCGCCTGGGGGTCGCCCGCCGGCGGCGGGATGCGCCGGACGATCGCCTCCAGCACCTCCGCCACCCCCTCGCCGGTCTTGGCCGAGACCCGCAGCACTTCATCCGGGTCGGTGCCAAACAGCTCGGAGACTTCAGCCGCCACCCGTTCGGGATCGGCTGCGGGCAGATCGATCTTGTTGAGCACCGGCACGATCTCCAGATTGTTGTCCAGCGCCAGATATGTATTAGCAAGCGTCTGCGCCTGGATCCCCTGCGCCGCGTCTACTACCAGCAACGCTCCCTCGCACGCTGCCAGGCTCCTTGACACCTCGTAAGTAAAATCAACATGGCCGGGCGTATCGATCAGGTGCAGCATGTAGCTGACGCCGTCCCGCGCCTGGTAGAGCACCCGCGCCGCCTGCGCCTTGATGGTGATGCCGCGCTCGCGCTCCAGGTCCATCATGTCGAGCATCTGGTCGGTGATGTCGCGGCCGCTGACGGTGTTGGTGATCTCGAGCACGCGGTCGGCCAGCGTCGACTTGCCATGGTCGATGTGGGCGATGATGGAGAAATTCCGGATCAGCGACTGTGGGGACACGTTGTTATTTCCATTCCTGTTTGACATTTCTACGCCGCTCCGCCGCGCACATTCCTGAGCAGCCCCAGCTCGGGCATGCGCGCGGCCAGCGCCAGAGCGATGAAAACACCCGCGCCCGCCGCCATCGAGCACACCAGCGAGACGATCTGCGCCGACAGGCTGCGGCCCAGCCAGCTATCCATGCCCCACCAGACCGAATAGGAAACCGCCGCCACCGCCGCCGACAGCAGCGCCACCATCATCGCGGAGCGGATGATCTCCCGCCCGTTTATCCGCCCGAGGCGGCGGCGCATCAGGATCAGCAGGACGAAAAAAGTGGTGATCGAGACGACCGAGGTCGAGAGCGGGATGCCGCCCAGGCCGAAAGGAATGATGAACAGCCAGTTGAGGAAAGCGTTGACGCCCAGGTTGAATATCGCCACAATCGTCGGCACCCAGGGGCTGCTGAGCGAGAAAAAGCTGCGCGTGAGCATGGCGCTGCCGCCGCTGAAGGCGCTGCCGAAGGCGAAGAAGAAGAGCGCCGATGACACCAGCGACGTACTGCCGGCGCCGAACTGGCCGTGCTGGTACGCCAGCCGCACCAGCGGCTGAGCCATCACCAGCATGAAGGCCGAGGCCGGGATCAGCATGAAAAAGATCATCCTGAGGCCAAGCGATACCGTCGCCCGAAAGGGATCCGGGTCGCCGCGCGCCGCCAGCTTCGACAGCGTCGGAAACAGCACCGTCCCCACCGCGATCGCGAACAGCGATTCCGGCAACTGGTACAGCCGGAAGGCGTAATTCATGGCCGCGACGCCGTCTTTCCCCAGAAACGAAGCGAACTGGATGTCAACCACGCCGTTGAGGTTGATCAGTCCCAGGCTGAGGCTGACCGGCAGCATCAGCGCTCCAACACGGCGCACGTTGCGGTTGCGCCAGGCCAGGCTCCAGCCCAGCCGGCCGCCCCTGCCCCTGAGCCACGGGAGCTGCATCAGCAGCTGCACCATCGTCCCCAGCAGCACGCCCCAGGCCATCACCTCGATGCCCAGCCGGCTGGCTCCGAGCACGATCGCCAGCAGGATGACGGCGTTCCAGGCGATCGGCGCCACCGCCGGCAGCGTAAAATGATCGAAAGAATTAAGCACCGAGATGACCACGCCGGTGATGGCCAGCACCACCACGGTGGGGAACAGCAGCCTTGACATGCTGACTATATTTGCCATCATCGCCGGATCGTGCCGGTATCCCGGCGCGAACAGGGGCATGATCTGGGGTGCAAAGATGACGCAGAGGACCACTACCAGCCCCAGCACCAGCGCCATCACGGTGAAGACCGTGCGCACCACCAGCCAGGCTTCCTCGCGGTCGCCTTTCTCCAGCAGGCCGGCAAAGACAGGAATGAGCGCGGCGCTGAGCGCCGCCTGCGCCACCAGCACCTGTACCGTGGACGGCACCAGGAAGGCGACATCGAAGGCGCTTTTCTCGGCGCCGGCGCCGAAGTAGGCGGCCGCCACGATCTCGCGCACATAGCCGAAACCGCGTGACGCCGCCGTGGCGCCCATCACGATCAGCGCCGCGGTCGCCAGCCGGCGGCCTACCGGTGTTTTTTCGGCGTCAGGCACCTGTTCCAATTCGAAAGACAAACCTTATCCCTTTGACGTTAACCGGGCATTTGTTCAACGGCGCCGGCGCCGTTCCCTGCCCGCGGCCGGCCGCCGGACAATCCTGCGGCATCCGGCGCTTCAGGCATGTTTACAATTATGTTTACAATTCTGAAAAAAGGCGAAGTTATAATTGAGTCCCAAGAACAGAGATGGGCTGTAAACTCCTTCCGGCAGTTTGACCGGATAGATTTTATAATCGGACCGTCAGCAAACCTCACTTGGGGCTCACCCTTTAACCGGATTCCCGGTCGCATCGTCTGATTTCCGGCATGCTAAGATATTTTCCGTGCCGGAACCCGCCACACTGATAATCGCATTTTTCGCCGTCCTGACCGCAGCCGCGGTGCAGGGCGCATCGGCTTTCGGCTTTGCGCTGGTCGCCGTGCCGCTGCTGATGCTGGTCATGCCGGCATCCGAGGCGGTCGCGACCAGCCTGATGCTCGGCTCGCTGCTTAATCTGCTGATGATCCGTGACGAGCGCGCACAGATCGCCTGGCGCGAGCTGCTGCCACTGCTGCCGGCCACCGCCGCGGGAACGCTTGCCGGGGCCGCGCTGCTCACGCGCCTGGACGGCGCCGGCTTCAGGATCATGCTGGCGGCCGCTTTCCTCGGCGTTTCGCTGATGATGCTCAGCGGCCGTTCCCTCCCGGTCCGGCCCGGACGCGCCTTCGGCTGGACCGCCGGCCTGCTCAGCGGCGCACTCAACGGCGCCACCAGCATGGGCGGACCGCCCGTGGTACTTTATCTCACCGGCCGCCGGCTTCCCAAGTCTTCCCTCAGAGGCACGCTGGCGACTTTCTTCATCCTGGGAAATCTGGCCGCGCTGGCCGCCTTTCTGGCCGGCGGGCTCATAAGCGCACCGGTCGCCAGCCGCGCACTGCTGCTTGCACTGGCTGTCATCCCAGGCTACTTCGCCGGCCGTTTTTTGACAAACCGGCTCGACAGCGATGGCTTCCGCAAAGCGGTGTTGCTGACCATGGCCGCCACGGCGCTGGTGGAGATCGGCCTGGCGGCTTTCAGTTAATAGTACAGCTTATTGACGATAACAGGTTATAGGGCTCCGGGAGGTCAGAAGCCGGGACAAGGGCAGCTCCAAAACGCAGGGAACGACGGCAGCGGAGTCCGTCAGCTTTGATGAAGCCTGTTTGCGGAGCAGTGTGGGTCCCGAGTTTGGAGGCCGAAGATCACCCGGGGCCTTTTCGTTTCCCGTCTATCCCCCGCCGGCCGCCTGCAGTTTCGCCAGCGTGTCCTGCAACGCTTTGAGTTCGCTGCCGTAGGTGGCCCAGTCGCCCTTCTGCTGAGCCGCCACCGCGTTGTTGTAATGCGTCGCGGCGGCATCGATCAGCGCCTTGACTGCCGGACTCGGCGCGGCGCCGGTGGCCGCCGGCGCTGGCGTGGTCGCCGACGAGGGCGGCTTCTGCGTCACGCCTGTCACCGGCGTCCCGAAGATCTTGCCAAGCGCCGTTGCCAGATCCTGCTCCATGATCACCTGATTGCCGTATGACACCAGCACCCGCTTCAGCTCGGGGATCTGCCCCTGCGAGGCGCGCAGGTAAAGTGGCTGTACATAGAGGATCGACTGGTCGATCGGGATCACCAGCAGGTTGCCGTAGATCACCTGGCTGCCGCTCTGGTTCCACAGCGTCACCTGCTGCGAGATGGTCGGGTCCTGGTTGAAGCGGGCCATGATCTGCTGCGGCCCGTAGACGAGCTTGTCCTTGGGAAAGGTGAAGACCGTCCGCTGGCCGTAGACGCCCGGATCGCACTTGGCCGCCATCCACGAGATCATGTTGTCCTTGGTGCTGGGGACGAACGGCTGCAGGAGCATGAACTGCTCCTGCGTCTCGCCGGGCAGGCTCATGATCACATAATACGGATTCATCTGGGCGCCGTTGGGGCCGACGGTGGGGATGCTCCACTGGTCTTCCTTGTTGTAGAACACCTGCGGATCGGTCATGTGATAAGTGGCGTACATCTGTGCCTGCGCCTTGAGCAGGTCTTCGGGGTAGCGCAGATGCTGGCACAGCTCGTCGGGCATCTTGCTGCCGGGCGTGAACAGGCCCGGGAAGATATTCTCGTAGGTCTTGAGCACCGGATCGGTGTCGTCCACGGCATAGAAGGTGACATCGCCGTTGTAGGCGTCGACCACTACCTTCACCGAGTTGCGGATGTAGTTGTAGCCGTCCGGCGCCGGCTGCGAGTAGGGATAGCTGTCGCTGGTGGTGTAGGCGTCCTGGATCCAGTACAGCCGGCCACCGGCCAGCACCAGGTAAGGATCCTTGTCGTAGCGCAGGAAAGGCGCGATATCCCGGATCCGGTCGCTGATGTTCCGGTGGATCATGATGCGCGTCTGGTTCTGGATGGCGTCGCTGACCAGCAGCTTCAGGCTGGCGAAGCGCCAGCTGAAGGCCAGCCGGCTGGGCAGGCTGGAGACATCGACGCCGCCCTTGCCGGCATAGTTGGTGTAGACATTCTGGTCGCCCTGCGGGTAGTCGAACTCCTTGGCGCTACTGTCGACCACCACGTAGTCGTTGGCCTGTTCACCGTAATAGATCGCCGGATTGGTGACATTCAGCTCGGGCGTCGAACTTTTCGGCGGCAGGTCCTTGATCAGCAGCTGCGGCAGACCCTCGGAGCTCACCTGCGCCACCTGGCTCATCGCCAGGCCGTAACCATGGGTGTAGACAAGGTGCTCGTTCTGCCAGGTTTTGGCCTGATCGGGCAGATTGTCAACCGCCAGTTCGCGCGCCGACAGCATCACCTGGGTCTCATTGCCGCCGATGCGGTAGCGGTCCACATCGACATCGGGGAAACTGTAATAAAGCCGGATCACCTGGATCTGGTTGTAAGTCTGCCCCAGCACGCTTGGCTCCCACAGGCGGATGTTGTTGATGGTGGCGGCATTGTACTGCACGTCGGCCGCCGTCAGGTTGTCGGAGGCAGCAAACGGTTTCTCGTCGAACCCGTTCAGGTCGAACGCCTGCCGGGTGAAGTCGATGTTGTTCTTGATGTACGGCGCCTCCTTGGCCAGCTCGTTCGGCGACACCTCGTACTGCTGCACTACAAACGGATAGACCGCGCCGGCGAAAATCGCCGTCAGTACGATGATGCCGATGGCCGCGATCGGCAGCTTCCAGCCGCGGAAATAGGTGTTGATGAGGAAGAGCAGACCGGCCAGCAGCGCCGTGGCGAACAGGAACTTGTATACCGGCAGCTGCGCGTGGACGTCCGTGTAGCTGGCGCCGAAGACGACGCCCCGCGGCGAGAACATCAAGGTATAACCCTTCAGCAGGTAGCCGGCGCCGAGCGTGAACATGATCAGGCCCAGCAGCACCGACAGATGCCCCTTGACGTGCGGGGCGAAGCGGAGGCGGTCCTTCTCCCAGTTGATGGCGTAGTCGAAGAAGTGCATGCCAGCGGTTGCCAGAAAGGTGAGGATCAGCGTCCACCAGACGTACGACTGCAGCGTCCTGAGGAACGGCAGCGCAAAGACGTAGAAACCGACATCGTGGCCGAACACCGGATCGCTGATGCCGAAGGGCGCCCGGTCGAGGAATTTGAGAAAGTCGAGCCAGCTGCTGCTGCCAGCGCCGATGACCACCAGCGTCGGCAGCAGCAGCCCCAGCGGGATCAGCAGCCTGAGCAGCCGGTCCGGCACCGGTACCCGCTCGACGATCTCGCTGCCGGGGCCCACCTTGAACCGGGGCGACATCCGCCGCGCCAGCAGGACATTCCCATAGATAAAAGCGAAGAAGATGGCGCCAGCGCCAAAACCCAGCCCCAGCCGGCCCAGCAGGCTCGTCCAGAAAACGCCGCGGTAGCCCACCTCGCCGAACCAGAGCCACTCGGTATACAAGTAGACGCCGCGGCCGAAGAACAGGATCAGGCAGAGGGCCACTAGCGCCAGCACGATGCGCAGCCATATCCGCCGCTTGCGCTCCTTCTTCGGCTTGAGCGGACGCACGTTCCCCGGCTGCTGCTCCGAGGACAGCCCGAAGCGCCGGGAAAGGTATTCCCAGAATTTGGAAAACTCGTATGGCGGCAGGTTGTTGTCCATCCAGGGACACCATACTATTTTTTAGCATGGATTTCCTGCCACCCCGCCAGCGTCTGAACGCCCGCCGCAAGATTTTCGCAGAATTCCGCCGAGCTACTATCTTGCATCCAGTTTTTGTGCTATTATTCGCCCTTGCGTGCTGATTTCTATCCACGAAAACCCGCAGGAGTTTTGATTGGCAAACATCAAGCAGCAACGTAAACGAGTCAAGATCGCCAGGCGCGAGCGCCTGGAGAATCTCAGGTATAAATCGCGGATCAAGACCATGTTCCGCTCACTGTCCGTCGCGGCCCAGGACGACCAGGACAAGGCCCAGCAGATCGGGCTGGAACTGATCTCGCTGATCGACCGCGCCGCCAGCCGCGGCGTGATTCACGCCAACAATGCCTCGCGGAAGAAATCTCAGGTGACCGCCGTGGTCAAGCTGGGCGAGGGTGTCTCGCTGCCGGCAGGCCCCGCCACCAGGGAGGCCAGGGACGGCAAGAGCAAAGCCGACCAGCGCGCCGGACGATCGACCGCCAAGCGCGAGAAGAAGGCGGCCACCAAAGAGAAGCAGGCCGCCTTGGCGGCAGCTGAAGCGGCCGCCGCCAAGGCCAAGCCGAAAGCGGAAAAAGCTGAGGCAGCCGCGGCGGAAGAGAAAGCTCCGGCGGCTGAAGAAGCTCCGGCAGTCGAAGAAGCGCCGGCGGCTGAGGCTGAAGCGAAAACGCCCGCGGAGGAAACCGCCGAACCCGAGGCAGTCGCGTCGGAACCTGCGGCTGAGGCTCCCGAAGAGGCGCCCGAAGCCGAAGCCGGCGAGGAAAAAGCCGGCGACTAGCCAGGACTTCGAACCCCGGCATCTTCTGCTATTCTTTGGCGCAGGATGCCTTACCCCTATCTCATCCGGGAAAGTGCGCGCGCGAAACTTGTGCGCCTGAAGTACACCCCTCAAGACGGCCTGGTGGTCGTCGTTCCCCGTGGTTATGACCGCCGCCGCATCCCGCCCATCATCGACCGCGAGCGCCGCTGGATAGAAAAAGCGCGCGCCAGCGCCGAACAGCAGCGCCTCCTGCTCGCCGGGCAGGCGCCGCCGGTGTTGCCCGCTGTCATCACCATGCGGGCCATCGGCGAGGAATGGGACGTCGCCTACGGCCACGGCGCGCGCAGCCACGCGCGGGAAAATGTGGATGCGGGCCGGCTGGATGTCAAGGCAGACGGCCGGCAGCGGCAGATAGATGCCCTCAGGGCCTGGACCGGCCGCAAGGCGCGCAGCCGCCTGGTCCCGTGGTTGCGGCAGCTGAGCGATGAGCATGGGCTGCCCTTCGGCCAGACCGCGGTGAGGCGCCAGCGCACCCGCTGGGCCAGCTGCTCGCCAAAAGACACGATCAGCATCAACATGAAGCTGATATTCCTGCCGGCGCTGCTGGTGGAGTATGTCTTCGTGCACGAGCTCTGCCACACGCGTGAGCTGAACCATTCACGCCGCTTCTGGCGGCTGGTCGCCGGCATCGAGCCGGATTGCAGGCGGCTGGACCGCGAACTGCGCCAGGCCTGGTGCTACGTCCCGTGGTGGATGTGCGAACCCGGCAGCGGCGAACTGAACCAGAGCCATCATGAAGCACGGTCCAGCGCTTTGCCAAGCTCCTGAGCTTCGGTTAACACCCCCGCAAACAGGTCCCCATGGCGCGCCAGCCGCGCCGGCATGTTCCTGATGGTGAAGTCAGCCGGGCGCAAGCCGCGCCTGAGCTCATCCCACCGGAGCGGCGCCGATGCTGGCGCCCCGGGACGGGCCCGCAGTGAATATGCCGAGGCCAGCGTCTTCCCCCGGACATTCTGCATGTAGTCGAGGTAGAGCTTGCCGCCGCGCCGCGCCAGCGCCGGCTCCAGCGTGATCAGGTCGGGCCGCTCCTCGCGGCAGAGCATGGCGATCAGTTCGGCGAACCGGCGGCATTGCGCGTAACTGTAGCGTGGCGTCACTGGCACGTAGATGTGGATACCGGTGGCGCCGGAGGTCTTGGGATAACCCCGCAGGCCGAAGCGGTCCAGCTGCTTTTTGACCAGAAGCGCGACTTCAATGCAACCTTCGAAATCCTCCGGATCTGTGGGATCGAGGTCGAGCGCGATGATGCCGGGATTTGCCAGGTGCGGCAGCGCCGACAGCCACGGATTCTGCGAGATGCAGCCGAGGTTTGCCAGGTACAGCAGCGCCGGCAGGCCGTCGCAGATGATGTAATCGACGCTCTCGCCGGTGCCGCGGTGATGCAGCCGCTCGGTGCGGATCCAGGCCGGCGTGTCCGGGGCGGCGTTCTTCTGGAAGAAGAAACCGCCGACGGCGCCATCCGGGTGGCGCTTCAGGCTCAGCAGCCGGCCGGCCAGATGGGGCAGGATGAACTGCGAAACGCGGAAGTAGTAATTGATCAGGTCGAACTTGGTATAGCCCTCATCCGGCCAGAAGCGCTTGTCCAGGTTCGTGAGCCTGAGCTCGCGCCCTTCCAGGCTGACGCTCTGGCTGCCGCGGGCCAGCAGCGGCAGGTCCGGCAGCAACCGGGGGCCGGCGTCAGACGGCGATGCTTTTTTCTTCCCTGACGACATCTCGCGCTCGCTTGTCCTGCCGCAGGCTGAGGAAGACCGGCTGGCGCAGAACGCCTTCCTGGGTCCATTCGCTGAACTTTACCTGGGCCACCAGCTCTGGCCTGATCCAGTGGGTCCGTTCGTTCGCTGCTGGAGGCGCCGCGAACGGCTTCCCGGCCGTCTCCAGCGGCAGCATCAGCGCGTGCAGCCGCGCCAGCGCCTCCTCGGAGAAGCCACTGCCGACGTGACCGGCGTAGACGAGCCGCCCGCCGTCGTAATAACCCAGCAGCAGGGCGCCGAAATGCGTGCGGCTGCCACGGGGCTCGGTGAAGCCGCCGATGACGAACTCCTGCTCCTGGACGGCCTTGATCTTCAGCCAGTCGCGCGAGCGGCGCTGGCGGTAGGGGGCGGTGCGGCGCTTGGCCATGATCCCCTCCAGCCCGAGCTCCCTGGCCGCCCGGAAGAACGCCTCCCCTTCGCCCGCGATTGATTCGGTGCGGCGCAGATATTTGTGCGGGATGAAGATCCGCTCCAGGATCTGCAGGCGGCGCGCCAGCGGCAACCCGGTGAGGTCACGCCCGTTCAGATAGAGCAGGTCGAAGAGGTAATACCGGATCGGCGTCGTCGCGGCAGCCTGCTTTATCTCGCGCGCGCCGGTCAGGTTCATCCGCGCCTGCAGCAGCTGGAAACGGGAGATGCCACGCTCGTCCAGCGCCACGATCTCGCCGTCGGCCACCATCTCCCGCGCCAGGAACATCTTGCCGAAATTCGCCAGCTCGGGGTAGCGGAAAGCCTGCTCCTTCTGGTTGCGTGTCCTGATGCTGAGCGACCCGCCGCCGTCCAGGTAAGACAGCGCCCGGATGCCGTCGAACTTGATCTGGAAGAGGTGCTCGCCGGAGTCGAACGGCGCTGGCGCCTGGTAAGCCTGCATGGGGACCACACGCGCGGGCATCGGCGCCGCTGTTCCCTCCCGGGCCAGGTCGGGATCGAGCTCGTCCGGTTTGTTCAGCAGCACCAGCCAGTTGCGGCCCTTGCCCTTCATGTGCACCAGGGTGAACTCGCCGCGGACCTTCTCTCCCTCGAGGCTCACGGTCAGCACCCCCTTTTCCAGCGCCGCCGCCGGATCGCGGGAAGTCCGGTACGTGCCCCGATCCCAGATCTCGACCTTGCCGGCGCCGTATTCGCCTTCGGGGATGACGCCCTCGAAGTCGATGTAATCCAGCGGATGGTCCTCGACCTGCACCGCCAGCTTCTTGCGGTAATGAGGCGTCGCCAGGCATTTGGGGCAGGCCCACGACCTGAGCACGCCCTCCAGCTCCAGGCGCAGGTCGTAGTGGATGTGCGTGGCATCGTGCTTCTGGATGACGAAACGGCGCCGCTCCTCCCCCACCGGCGGCCGGCGGCCCGGCTCGGGCTCCGGCGTGACGCCGAAACGGCGGCGCCGCCGGTATTCGCCGAGGCTCATGATACGCGCTTCCTGCGGCGGGGCGCCTCCTCCCCGCTCTCCTGACGGGCGATGCTCTTCTTTAACGCATCCATGATGTCAACCACAGGCGCCAGCGGCGCCAGCTTGGGCACGGTGATCTCCTTGCCCGCGATCTTGCGCTCGATCACCTGCAGCAGTTCGTCGCGGTATTCATCCCGGTAGCGCTCGAGATCGAAGGCGGCGGTCATCTTCTCCACCAGCCCCTCGGCCAGCTCCAGCTCGCGGCGGTCAAGCTCCTCCTCCGCGGCGGGCATGTCGAGATCTTTTGCGCTCCTGACCTCGTCATGGTAATAAAGCGTCTCCAGCAGCAGCGCTCCCTCCCGCGGACGCAGCACGGCCATATGCTGTTTTTCCCGCAGCGAGAACTTCGCCAGCGCCGCCTTGTTCTGCCGCGTCATCGCTTCCACCAGCAGGCGGAAGGCATTGAGGCTGGTATCCTGTGGCGCCAGGTAATAAGACTTCTGGTAATAGATGGGGTCTATCTCCGCCAGGTTGACGAAATCGATGATCTCGATGGCGCGGCCCTTGCGCACGGTCACCGCCTCGAAATCCCTGTCCTCCATCACCACGAAGCGGCCTTTCTCGAACTCGAAGCCCTTGACGATCTCCTCACTGGAGAGGATCTTCTCATCGGCAGGGCAGACTTTGGCATAATTGATCGGCGTGTTATCCTCGGCGTGCAGCTGACGGAAGGAGACGCTCCTGCTCTTCGTTGCCGGATAGAGGCTGACCGGTATGTTAACCAGCCCGAAACTTACCGGTCCCGACCAGATGGCGCGCGGCATGATCCCTGCTCCTTGTGCTTGTGGGAAGGTTAGATATTCCCCACAGTCGCCGGACTTAACCGCCGGGCGGCCGCAGACGCGGTGCGAAAAAGGGTATAAGATATTTGCCGCCGGGCTCCGCCCGCGGAGTCCGCGCGACCAGACCAGAAAGGATACCGCTACATGGACAACAGGCAGCTGGAAGAAATGCTGGCCCGGAAACGCTTCGGCGAAGTCTCAAAGCTGCTTTATCAGCACCGGGAAGAGGCGGTGAGGGAACTGATCCGCCTGCTGGATACATCCGATGACGAGACGCAGCGAGGCATCCTCAACGTGCTGGGCCGCTACGGCTTCGACCACCCTGAAGATGTGTTCGGCCACACCGGCACGATCATGAAGCTGCTCAATGACAATCCGGGGCTGAAGTCGGAAGGCGTCTGCGCCCTCGGTAATCTCGTTTTCAACTACCGGAACAAGTCTGAGGAGGTGCTGCCGATCCTGCGGGTGATGCTGAACGAGCCCGACCTGTTCATCCGCCAGGACGCCGCCTACGCCATCGGCAACATCGGCTTCAATTTTCCCGACCTGGTCGAGGACCAGCTGCCGCAGCTGTTCCGGATGCTGGATTCAGACAGTGAGGACGAGCGCGAGGCGGGCGCGCACGCGCTCGGCAAGATCGGCGTCAACTCTCCCGAGCTGATCAAGGAACACTTCCCGCAGCTGGTAAGCGTGCTCAAGCACGCCAAGGAGACCAGCTGTGGCGGCGTCGTCTTCGCCTTCGGCGCCATCGGCTTCAATTATCCGGAACTGGTGCGTGAGCACATGCCGCAGCTGATCAGCTACCTGCAGGGCCGGGACCCGACCGTGGTGAAGAACGCGATCATGGCCATCGGCATCATCGGCATGACCAGTCCCGAGCTGATCGAGGACGCCATCCCCTACCTCGAGAAACTGTCCCGCAGCGACGACAAGGAGATCGGTCTGAACGCAATGGTGGCGATGACGCGGATCAGCAAGTAGCGGGCCGGTCAGCCGGCCTGCCTTGCCGGTGGCCTGGCGTCCCGGCCGCGCGTCCGGCCGATGATTAACCGGCCGGCCCGGCTTTTCTCACGAGCCCGCCAGCAGCGGGTCGAGCTTGCCCTCGCGGTCGAGCGCCGAAAGGTCGTCGTATCCGCCGACGTGGTAATCGCCTACGAAGATCTGCGGTACGGTGCGCCGGCCGGTCTTCTCCTCCAGCGCATCGCGGCCGCTGGGATCGAGATCGATGTAAATCTTATTGATATCCTGCACACCCTTGTTCCTTAGCAACGCCTCGGCGGCGTTGCAGAAACGGCAGGTCTCGGTGCAGTACATGCTGACTTCCGGTTTCATGGCCTCACCTTCACGTTTGATCGCTTGCCGGTATGGCGGCGCCGCTACTTTTCCAGCGACTTGTTGGCCCTGCTCCAGGCCGTGACGCCACCCTTGAGATTATATACATTGCTGAAGCCGTGCTTGCTCAGCACGATGCTGGCCACGGCCGAACGGCGGCCGCTGCGGCAGCTGACGATAATCGGCCGTCCCTTGACCTTCTCCAGATCCTTGACCCGGCGGCTGATCTGCCCCAGCGGGATGTGCCGGGAATTCGGAATGCGTCCGGCGCGGTACTCGCCTTTCTCGCGCACATCGAGCACTACCGCCTTCTGCTCCTCGATCAGCCTCACAGTCTCGGCTACCCCCACATTGCGTACGCCAGCCGCGCGCAGGCGGCGCGCCGCATTCAGCCGCATCAGCAGGTAACCGCTGACGAGTCCCAGGGACAGGAAGATAAGAACGTTCTGCATAAAAGCTCCTTCGGGAAAATTTTTGTGATCCGCACAGTGGACTTACAAACAGATTAGATGCAGAAACCTGCCTCTGGTTTCAAAATCGTCAAAATAACTGATAAAACTACACGAAGCCAGCAAGCCAAACAGACGATGGGAGCCGATAACAGATGAATCAGTCCGCCGCAGCCAGGCCAGGCATTTCACTCAGTGAGATCCTGACCGACTCCTGGAAGATCTTCACCGAGCATTTTCGCGCCATCCTGATCATCATCCTGATCGTGCAGGTGCCGCTGCAGATCGCTTTCTGGGGGATCAACCGTGTGCCCATCCTCAGCAGTCAGCAGGATTTTCTCGCGCAGCAGGAAAACCTGATCAGCAACAACAAGTCCGACCAGGTCGACCGCGCGGGATTCGTGCAGGCGGTAGCCGAGCTGTCCGTCGCATCGCTGGCGGTGCATTTCTTCGGCTCGCTGATAACGACACTGTCGGTGATGGCGATAGTGCTGGTGGTCAAGGCGGCCAGAGAAGGCGGCAGAATCGACTACCGCGAAGCGCTCCGGCCGGCGCTGGCCCGATGGCCGGCGGCCATCCTGACACTGTTGATGATCCAGGTCATGCTATCGGTGCTGTTCGTCTTCCTTGTCGTGCCGATGATCGTGTTCTACGTCTACTGGACCTTTGCGATCCAGGCGGTGATCATCCATGGCAGGAGCGGCTGGGGCGCCGCGCGTTACAGCATGGATCTGGTTAAAAACCGCTGGTGGAAAGTACTGGGCTTTTCGCTCGTTTTCGGCATCATGTCACAGGTGATAGCAACCGTCATCAATGCCATCAACGTGGAGCGGGGCGCTTTCCCGGCCGACATCGCCTTTGCGGTCGTCACCAGCATAGCCCTGGGTTATTTCGTGGTCGCCTACGCCCTGTTTTTCTTTGACCTCGACGCCTCGAGGCAGCCGGCCGGCGCCCAGCCGGGCGGCAGTGAGGACGATGAAGCCTCCCGTCGGGGAGAGTGAAGTCCGCGGTCAAGCGACGGCGTCCATGATCCTGGCAACCGCGATCTCCAGGGCCAGGTCGGGCCTCAGCTCGCTTCTTCCTTTCAGGTCGGCGTCCAGCCCGGACAGCAGCCTGATCGACTCCCGCAGCCCTTCCGCGGTAAAGCCGCGGCTCTGCTCGGCGACCTTCCTGGCCGGATATGGCTTCAGGCCAAGAGCCAGCGCTGCCTTGCCGGGATCCTCCCCCCTGTCGCCAGCCTCCACGACGCTGGCCAGCATGCGCAGGTGCCGGGCGATCTGATAGAAGACCGCGGCCGGCGCCGCCCGGTCCGCCAGCAGCGCTTCCAGTTGACGGAACACGAGCGTCCGGTCCCGGGCGCCCAGGGCGTCGGTAAGATCCCAGATGCGCACCTCGGCCGACACCCAGCAGACCTCGTCGACATCCTCCACGGTCACACCGCCGCCGCCGAGATACGCGGCCAGCTTGTCCAGCTCGCTGGCGATGGCCCGCTGGTCGTGACCGGCAAGAAACACCAGCCGCTGCGCGGCGTCCGGCGCCAGTTTCAGCCGGCGCTGCTTTGCCTGTTCCTGCGCCCAGCCCGGCAGGTTCCCCGGACGCGGCGCTTCATAGGAAAGCACCATCCCCGCGGCCTCCACCGCCTTGAACAGGCCCTCGTTTTTCCGGATGCCGCCGCCGGTCAGCGCCACCACGGTTTGCGGCGGCGGATCGGCCAGATAGGTGACCAGAGCGTCTTTATCCGCTTTGGCCCAGGCGCCGGCGTTTTTTACCAGCACCAGGCGGACGCCGGCGCCGAACGGCATCGTGCTGGCAGCCTGGATCACTTCCATGGCGCCATGTTCAGCAGCGTCAAAGGTATCGACATTCATGTCGGTGCCGGCATCGGCGATCACGCGGTCGCGCAGGCGGCGCACCGCCATCTCCACCTTGGGACCGTCGCTGCCGGTAATCAGATAAACCGGTTTTAACGCTTCCTGTTTTTTTGCTTTTGCAGCCAATTATCCCTCGAGTTTTCCAGCCTGCCGGAACCGGCCGGCTTAAGCGGATGCCGCCACGCCGCCGGCAAGCCCCGGGCGCGTTCCCGGCGCCGGCCGCCTGACCCTAACGGTCCGTGGTCACTTCCATGCCCGCGCCGGTCAGCGACACGTGCACGGTGCCCTGATGGTCGGTGCGGAAGACTTCGGGCCCGGCCCGTTTCAATTTTGTCAGCGTATCGGCGGCCGGATGGCCGTAATCGTTGGGGTCGCCGACCGAGATCACCGCAACCGCGGGTTTTACCAGTTCCAGCACCTGTGCCAGCCCGCTGTCACTGCTGCCATGGTGGCCGATCTTGTACACCTCCACCGGCGGCAGCCCCAGCGTGCCCAGGACATCGCCCTCCGCGTCCCCTGGACAAAGTATATCAAGACCCTGGAAGCTCGCCACGATCACCACCGAATTCGCGTTGGGATCGTCCGGGCGCTGGCTGTCTCCGGGATTGCAGACTTTAAGGGCCAGCCCGCCGTAAGTCAGCGTCTGCCCCCGTTTCAGCGCCCGGTAAGGGATGTTCCTGTCCCGGACCAGCCTGAGGAAGTCACGGTACATCGGGCTCGCGGTCTGCGGTCCGCCGTCATAAACCGATGCCACCGGGTAGCTTTTCAGCACCTCCAGCAGCCCGGCGAGATGATCGGCGTGCGGATGCGTCAGGATGACGGCATCCAGCCTCCCGACGCCGTTTTCCCGCAACCGGTCCAGCACCCGGGAGCCGGGCCCGCCATCGATCAGGATGGTTGCCTGCCCTGGCAGCTGGATCAGCTCGGCGTCGCCCTGGCCGACATCCAGGAATGAAACAGTATATGCTGCCGGCGCCCGTCCGGCCCGTCCGCCGGCGCAGGCGAAGCCGGCCGCCAGCGCCAGTACCAGCGCCAGCGCCAGTACCAGCCGCCGGCGGCGCCTGAGCCAGCCGGCTGCCGCCCTGAATCCGCAGGTCCTGCTGACGCCGACTGCCAGCGCCAGCGCCAGGTAAAAAAGGATGATCGCGGCCCACGATGGCGCCGGGCCGCTGTAGACCGCTCCCGGCAGCGAGGCAAAGAAGTGCGCCACGGAGATGACATAGCCGGTGCAGGCGGAAGCGGCGGCGTTGAGAAGCCAGCCCAGATCGGCGCTGAGCATGCCGGCGGCGATCGACAGGACGCCCAGCAGCATTACCGGCCCTGCCGCGGGTTCAGCAAACAGGTTGGCAGGTACGCATAATATTGATATCTGCTGGAAGTGGACGAGCGTGATCGGCGCTGTCACCAGGCCCGCCGCGGCCGAGATGGAGCAAGCCTCCGCCAGCATCTTCGGCAGGAAAGCCAGCGCCGCTGCCATCAGCGGCGCCACGAGGAAGATCGCCAGCACGGCGCCGAATGAGAGCTGGAATCCGGGATCGAGCAGGCTGTAGGGGTTGAGCGTGAGGATAACGGCGGCCGCCAGGGCGAGGAAATAGTAGCGGTCGCTCTGGCCGGAGAAAAGCAGCGCCGCCAGTCCCAGGATACCGACCACACCGGCGCGCAGGATGGAAGGACCGGCGCCGGTCAGAGGCACGTAAACACAGATCACCGCGATAGCAAATAGCGAGGACATTACCGGCGGCAGCCTGAGCGCCCGGCACATCAACGCCAGGATGAAGCCCAGCAGCACAACATTCTGACCCGAGACGGCAAGCATGTGCAGCAGGCCCGAATCGCGAAAATCAGAGATGACCTGGTCCGGGACCTGACCGGTATCACCCAGGACCATGCCCTTCAGGACCGCTCCTGCCGCGCCCCAGCCGCCATTCTCCAGGTTGCCGGTCGCGCGCCTGCGGGCGGCATCGACGAACCCCCGCCAGCCGCCGCGTGAATCCGCCAGCGGCCTGACAGCGTCGGCGGAAGCGCTCAGAACCGCGTTGATGCCGCGGCGCTCGAGAAACAGCCCGTAATCGAAATCCGTGCCGGCATTGGCGGGAGGCTCGCCGGCATCGCCGCTGACGCTCACCCGGCGGCCGATCCTGAGTCCGCCGGCCAGACCGGCCGCGCATGAATCGCGGCACCGGACCTCGACCATGACATCCTCACTGTCGGCCGCAACCGCGTCCAGCCGCCGGACCCGGTCGACGTTCATGACGAAACTGATCCGGTTCCCCTTTTGCGCCGGCGCCTCGGCCACATAGCCTTCCAGCGTCACCCGCTTGCCCAGATAAGCCGTCTTCAGCTCGCTGCCGCCAAGCGCGTCCAGACGCGCAGCGCCGATGAAAAAACCCGCGGCCAGAAAAGCCAGCGCGATCAACAGCGCCGGGCGCCGGCAGCGACAGGCTGCGCCCAGCAGCGCGGCGGCGAGCAGCGCCGCCGGTCCGGCAGCCCACCATGAGTGTGATAACAGACAGGCCGAAACGCCGGCGACATACGCCAGCAGTACCGCCAGCGGCGTGCTGGGCCGGACCCCGGACGGCCATCTGTCAAGGCCTTTGCCAGCTACTGAGCCTGCAAACCTGATCGACTTTTTTAGGTAATACAGTGGCAATCCGGCGTTCACTTATGATAAAAATAAACTTGGGTGTCGAGAGGTTCCGGTTTTCACCCGTCCGGGATCACGCCCACTTGCTGTTGGCGGCTTTCCTGCGAGGAGTTTCATGCTGGCTCCTTGCTGGGGGGGAAGCCAAAAATGGCGGGCGATCGGCACTTTCTACCAACCGGCGGCGCTGCCGTTGGCAGCGCCGCAGGGTTGACCGGATCTCACAAGGTCAACTCCCCCTTTATCTGATCCAGTTTTGCCTGACCGATGCCAGGCACCTCGAGCAGCTCTTCGATGCTTCTGAACCCGCCATGCGCTTCCCGATAATCAATTATCTTTTGCGCCGTCTTCGGGCCGATGCCGTCCAGACTGTCCAGCTGAGCGGCGTTTGCCGAGTTCAGATTCACCGGATTGCCAGGCGAGGCGCCGGCAGCCCCGTCACCGGCAGGCCCGGCACCGCCGCCGCCTGTGCCCGGCGCCGTGCCGCCGGCCGCGCTGTTCTTTTGCGGCACGGCTACCTGCTGTCCATCCGCCAGTTTGGCGGCGAGGTTTATCTTTGACAGATCCGCGTCAGGAGTGGAGCCGCCGGCAAGGGCCACCACGTCGGCCACACGGCTGCCGGGCCCGGCCTCGTAAAGTCCGGGACGGGTAACCGCGCCGACCACATGGATCTTCATGCTTGCCGCGGCGCTGTCGGTCACCGCGGCGATAGTGATCGCCGTGGCTGTATGGTGGCCGTCATCCGTCAGATGGCCGCGCAGGTAGCCCGCGCCGATGGCAAGGATGACGAACCCGGTGAGGGACCAGACGATTATCTGGCGCCGGGAGAGGCTGGACACAGGTGTGGATATGGCTGGCTCCGCTTCCGCATGGGTCGTTCCTCCGCTTTCAGGCAGCCATAATCAACGCGGGCACCCCGTGCGCGGTCGCGACGGAAAATCCCACGAAAAAAGGCGGCTCTCGGCCGCCCAGCGCGATTAATATACATCCCCGCCTGCGGGAGTGCAAGTGACAGCGCCACCCGTCCCGCAAACCCCTTCTATCCTTTACCTTACCACCAGGTTGACCAGCCTTCCTGGAACTATTACCTCTTTGACAACCTGCTTGCCGGCGGTATAACGCGCGGCGCGCCCGCTGGCACGCGCGGCCGCCAGCAGCTCCTCCCTGCCGGCCGAGGCGGGCATCCGCAGCCGGTCGCGCACCTTGCCGTTAACCTGCACCACCAGCTCGTAAGTCTCCTCCTCCAGGTACGCCGCGTCGGCCTGCGGCCACGGCTCCTGCCAGAGCCGCTCGTGTCCGAGGCGCTGCCACAGCTCGGCGCAGATATGAGGCGAAAAAGGATCCAGCAGTTTCACCACCGACCCGGCGACGAAGCGCATCACCGCGGCGCCCTGCTCATCGGCCAGCAGGCTGTCTTTCGCCAGGTAGGTCTCATTGACGAGCTCCATCACCGCGCTGATGGCGGTATTGAAACGGAAACGTTCGCCGATGTCGGCGCTCACCTTGGCAATCGTCTGATGCGTCTTGCGCAGCAGCGCCGCCGCCCCGTCCCCGGCGCCGCGGAAATCCGCAGCCGCGGGCGCCGCACCGGTCTTCTCCACAATCTCGTTGACCAGCCGCCATACCCTTCCCAGGAAACGGAAGGAGCCTTCGATGCCCTGATCCTGCCATTCGACGTCCAGCTCCGGCGGGCCCACGAAAAGGATGTACAGCCTGAGTGTGTCGGCGCCGTAACGCTCCACATGCTCGTCCGGATTGACCACGTTTCCTTTGGACTTGCTCATCTTGGCGCCCTGGTAATAGATCATCCCCTGCGTAAACAGGTTTTTGAACGGCTCGCGGAAATCGATCATCCCCAGGTCATGCAGCACCTTGGTGAAGAAACGTGCGTACATCAGGTGGAGGATAGCGTGCTCGACGCCTCCGATGTACTGATCGACCGGCATCCAGTAGCCGGCGGCATCCCTGTCGAAGGCGGCCTCATCATTATGCGGATCGGTGTAGCGGAGAAAATACCATGACGAATCAACAAACGTGTCCATGGTGTCGGTCTCGCGCCGCGCCGCGCCGCCGCAGGCAGGGCAGGTGGTATTGACAAATTCTTCATTGGTGGCAATCGGTGACTTGCCCCTGGGGGCGTAATCCTCTACCTCAGGCAGCAGCACCGGCAGCTCGCTCTTCGGCACCGGCACCACGCCGCATTTTTCGCAGTAGACGACCGGGATCGGCGCGCCCCAGTAGCGCTGGCGGCTCACCAGCCAGTCGCGCAGGCGGTAGCTGACGGCGGCCCGGCCCAGATGCTCGACGCTGAGCCACTCGGTGATGGCGCTGCCGGCCTCGCGGTTGGGCATGCCGTCGAAACGGCCGGAATTGACCATCAGGCCCTCCTCCTCGAAGGCGGCGTCCAGCGCCGGCCCATCACCGGCGCCCGCGCCCTCGCCGGAGACCACCACGCGCACGTCGATGCCAAATTTGCGCGCAAACTCAAAATCGCGCTGGTCATGCGCCGGCACCGCCATGATGGCGCCGGTGCCATATTCCATCAGCACATAATCGCTGACATAGATGGGAATCGACTCGCCATTGACCGGATTGATGGCATAACGTCCGGTGAACTCGCCGGTCTTGTCCCGGTCGGCGACGGCGCGGTCCACCAGCGGCTTCAGCCGCGCCGAGGTGACGTAATCGCGCACCGGATTCTCGTACTCGGTGCCGTCCACCAGGGTTCCCACCAGTTCATGTTCCGGCGCCAGCAGGAAGAAGGTCGCGCCAAAAAGCGTGTCCGGCCGGGTGGTGAACACAGGGATGTCGATCTCCAGGTCGGCCACGCGGAAGATCACCTCGGCGCCCTCGCTGCGGCCGATCCAGTTGCGCTGCATCGTGATCACCCGCTCCGGCCACGACTCCAGCAGCTCGAAATCCTTCAGCAGCTGCTCCGCATACTCAGTGATGCGGAAAAACCATTGCGCCAGGCTGCGCGGCTCCACCGTGGAGCCGCAACGCTCGCAGCTTCCCTGCACCACCTGCTCGTTGGCCAGCACGGTGGCGCAGGAGGGACACCAGTTGACCGAGGCCTCCTTGCGGTAGGCGAGTCCGCGCTCGAAGAGCCTGAGGAAGAAGTACTGCGTCCATTTATAGTACCCGGGGTCGCAGGTGGCCAGTTCGCGGCTCCAGTCGATCGACACGCCCAGCCGGTGCAACTGCTGGTTGATGTTGTCCGTATTGATCCTGGTCAGCTCAGCGGGGCGCAGGCCGGTCTTGATGGCGGCGTTCTCGGCCGGCAGGCCGAAAGCGTCGTAGCCCATGGGGTGGAAGACGGTGAAGCCGTTGCGCGCGCGGAAGCGGGCGATGACATCGCCCATCGTGTAGTTTTTCACATGTCCCATATGAAGGGTGCCGGAAGGATAAGGGAGCATCTCCAGCACGTAGCTCTTCCGGGAACGATCGGCCGCGGCCGCATCGGCAGGATTGACAACCACGAATGATTGCTCTTCCTTCCAGACCTGCTGCCATTTGGCTTCTATCTCTGCCGGATCGTATCTGTCCATCGCAGGCCCATTATAACAACGGTCCCGGGATTTTGGTTATCCGGCGCCGGCGCTGCCCGGGTGCGCCCGCAAGCGGGCCGCCGGATGAAAATATCAAAAAAAGGGCGCCCCGCCAGGAGCGCCCTTGGTCATTTTGATGCCTGGGACTGTGCAGCGGGGCAGCGCAGCCAGCGTATCGGGTACAAGACACGTCTAATAGCAGGTCCACTCGCCCTGGCGTCCCTGGGAGAACATCCAGGCCGCCGCCATGATCTGGGCGTGGCCGTCGAAGATGCTCTGTCCGCCGTAAGGCGTGCCCGACCAGGTGGCCGGGTTGAACTGGAACAGCCCCTTGCAAACGCCGTTATCCGCCAGCGGATCGCCCTTGCTTTCACAAATCATCACCCGGTAAAGAACCGCCGGATCCTGTCCATACCTCTGTGCCGCCGCGACCAGGTCGGGACCCCACTTTCCGTAGCTGGCGATCGCCTCCTGATCCTGCTGCGCCTGCTGGAACTGCCGGGCTTTGGCGGCGAAAACAGCGCGCCCCCGGGCGATCTCCGCCTCGATCCCGGATGTCTTCAGCTCCGCGACGCTGGCGCGCTCGGTGCCAAACAGCATGCGCGGGTCGATCTGCGGTTCCACATGTGCCGCGTCTGCGGTGTAGGCATAAGATCCGTATGCGCCTACGACCAGCAATCCAAGTGCGACAACCAATAAAACATAACGCATTCTTCCTTTCCGGCCGGCTGGGGCCTTCGGGTAGCTAACATAACCGGCAGACGGTCGCACCGTCAGCACCGTCTGCCCCCCGCTTGTATTGCAGTTCACCTCCCGATCCTGGACAACATGAAAAACGGGACGTTTCCACCGTCCCGGCACACAATCCGCGGCGATCGGCCGTTTGACGCAAATCCTTTAACGCGCCAGTCCTGACAATTCCGGACGCCTTTCGATATGCACGCGCACACGCACATTCGCACGTGTCGGAAAACTGGAAAGAAGAGGATGGCGCCGCGAAAGACGTCTTAGTGGAAGGGCAGTGCACCCGATCCAAGCCGCAGGCTTGTTGTCAAAATAACTAGAGTATTGTAGGTCACTAGCTACAGATTATCAACTGTTTAGTTACTTCTGTAACTTGCCGGAGGGGCCTTTCTCCCCCAGCTGTACGTCTGGCAGCCAATCGAGCCAGCGGGGCAGATACCAGTTCCAGCGGCCGAGCAGCGCCATCGTGGCCGGTACCAGCACCGAACGGATCAGCGTCGCATCAAGCAGCACCGCGACCGCCAGGCCAAAGCCCATCTGCTGGAACATGATCAGCTGGCCGCTGGCAAAACCGCTGAAAACGGCCACCATGATCAAGGCCGCGCCGGTGATGATCCTGCCGGTCGACTTCAGGCCGAAAGCGACGGCGGCGCTGTTGTCGCCGGTGTCCAGATAATGTTCGCGGATCCGGCCCAGCAGGAAGACGTGATAGTCCATCGACAGCCCGAACAGCACCGAAAACAGGAAGAGCGGCAGCCACGCCTCCACCGCCTCCACCTGACGGAAACCGAACAGGCTGGCGCCCACTCCCTTCTGGAATACGAGCACGATAAGGCCGTAGGCGGCGCCCACGGACAGGAGGTTCATCAGAATGGCCTTCAGCGGCACCACCAGCGAGCGGAACACGATCATCAGCAGCAGGAAGCTCAGCCCGAGCACGAAGGCGAACACCAGCGGCCGGTAAGTGTTGGTCAGGCCGAAGTAATCGGCATCGATGGCCGGGCCGCCGGTTACCACCACTTCGGCGCCGCTGCCGCCGAAGGCGGCCGGTATGTAGTCCTGCCGCAGCCGCTTGACGATATTAACCGCCTCCTGGCTGTCGGGCGAGGCCGTGATCGTCAGCGTCATCATCGCAAGGTCGCCGGCGCCGTTTGCCTGCACTTGCGGCGCGCCGCGAAATTCCGCGTCCTGTTTGAGCCTGTTGGTGAGGCGTGCTATCCCCTGGCGCACGCGGCTGCTGTTGACGTCACCGTTGATGACGACCTCCACCGGATTGATCAGGCCGTAAGAGAACTCCCGGCCCAGCTTCAGATAGGCCTGCTTGGACTGGAAGCTGTCCGGCAGCGCGTTGATGCCGCTGGCGCCGGTTTTCATCTGGAAATAAAAAGTCGCCGGCACCGCCAGGATCACGATCACGCTCAGCGCCAGCAGCAGCGGCCGCCGCATCACCTTGTCCGCGATCCATGTCCAGAAACGGCCGCTCTCGCCACTACCGGCCAGCTTGTGTACGAACGGCACCCTGACTGAGTTGACCCGGTGCCCCAGCAGCGCCAGGATGGCAGGCAGCAGCGTCAGCGCCGCCGCCACCGCCACGGCGACCACGAAAATGGCGCCGGCGCCCAGACTGACAAAGATGCTCATTGGGATCATCAGCATCCCCAGCAGCGCGAGGATGACCGTCATGCCGCTGAACAGCACCGCCTTGCTGGCCGTAGCCCCGGCGACCGCGATCGCCTGATATTTGTCCCGGCCGCGCTCCAGCTCTTCGCGGAAACGCGACAGCACAAACAGCGTATAATCGATGCCGACCGCCAGCCCCATCATCGTGATCATGTTGGCTACGAAGAAGCTCAACTGATATTTCTGGCCAATGACGGCGGTGATGCCCAGTGCCACGATGATGGCGAAGCCCGCCAGCGCCACCGGCAGGCCGGCCGCGATCAGCGTGCCGAACACGACCAGCAGGATGATCAGGGCCAGGATGATGCCGACCGTTTCCGTCCGGCGGCCGTCGGACTGCGCCACCGTGTTGAAATCCCTGTTGGTGCTGGCGACGCCGATGGTCATCACGCTGAGGCCGCCCATGGTCGAGGCCCTGGTGATGTCGATCAGCTTGCCCACGTTGTTCTCGGCGTGGTCCAGCGCGCCGGCCATCTGTACGGGGATGATCGTACTGTGGCGGTCTTTCGAGACCATGGACTGATCGTGCGTCTGGTAATAGCTGATGGCGCCCTCGACCACTCCCGGCCCCAGCGCCGCGATCCTGCTGCCTAGGGCCTCTACCTGCTGCCTGAAAGCCGGATCGTCGACGGTGCGGCTTTTGGAAGAAACGATGACGATTTCATGGAATTTCTGCGGGCCGGTCAAGCGGCTTTGCAGCAGATCCAAGCCCCGCTGCGACTCCGGCATACCTGTGAATTTCATCTCATTTGTCAAGGCCCCGCCCAGTAGCCGGGACACGGCGACGGCCGCCAGCCCCGCGATCAGCAGCCAGACGGCGATCGTCGTCCACGGCCTGCGGGCGCACCTCTCCGCCAGGCCTGCGGTAGACACGAAGTTACTCATGTGTTTCCCCCTCCCCGATCACCAAAAGTCTCCAGCAGTCCGTGGATGAGCGCCAGCGCGCCGCGCTCGAATTCGGTCTCAAAGCCCAGGAACGTCCATTCCGGCGCCGCCTTGACGATATTGGGAAACTCCTCCGGATCAAGCGATGGCAGAACCTGCGAGAAATCATCCTCCATCTCCACAGCTTCGGATCCCGGCAGGTCGAACCAGTGGGGCGCCTCGCGCATGACGGCGCCGCGTACGTAGACCGCGAAGATGTTGACGGCGGCCAGCGCATCCGCGGTGCCCATGCCGGCGTCGAGAAAGATCCCCAGCAGCGTATCCACCGGCCTCAGGCCCGCCCGCGTTCGCGGCGGCCGGTTGGCCACCACCTGGATCAGGCCGGGGTGCGCCAGCAATGCCTCGCGGTAAGCATGCGCCGCGGTCAGCAGCCGCTTCTCCGGCGGCCTGGCCGGGTCGTCCAGCGACACGTCGATCTCGTTCATGATCACTTCCACCAGACGGTCCAGCAGCGCCAGTTTGCCGGGAATGTGATGGTAGATCGCCATTGGATCGACGCCCAGCTCCCGCCCCAGCCGCCGCATCGACAACCCCGCATAGCCCTCCCGGTCCAGGATCGACAGCGCCGTGGCGATGATCCTGCCAGCGGTAAGAGGCGGCTTCGCCGGCTTGCCGGAGCGCCCGTGCCGCCCGCCGGCATTGCCCGTTTTTCTGCCTTCCTGGTTCATCTGGCGAACACAAGCATCCCCCGCCGCTCCTTCTTTCATGCGACTCCGTTTCTACGACGCAGAGAATTGATTCTACGCCGTAGAGACTATTCCAGATGATTCCGGGCGTCAAACGCCCGACCGGGGAAATCCGGCGGCGCTGCCCCGCCGCGGGCCGTTTTGCCGGTACGAACGCCGCGCTGTACTTCCCGTAGCTGGGGCAGTACAATTAACGCCTCTGATCTCCGGGCGGGGAGGTTTGGCAGATGAAGGTGCTCAGGCGGGCTATCCTGCTGGCGCCAGCGTTGTTGCTGCTGCTGTTCACCATGGGCTGCGCCCAGGGGCAAAAAGCGGCAGGCCCCGGCACTGCTCCATCGGCCACGTTCGGTCTTTCGGTCGCCACGACAGCCGCCCCCGCGGTTACTCTCCCCTCCACCACCAGCCACGCGAGCTCTGCGCCGGCGGCGCAGCCCACGGCTGAAGGCAGCCCGGCCGCCTGCGACGAGGCTCTCTGGCAGCACATCTATCATCCGCAGCGGCTCAGGAGGATCTCGGACTGCGTCACCATCACCGGCACCATCGCCGCTATCCGGAAAGAGGCCGACGGCGATTATCACATCCTCCTGTCGGTGGACGGACAGTTCACGAACATGATCAACCGACGGAATATCGACGAGCAGCATGGAGATCTGGTGCTCGAACCCGTCTGCCAGAACCGGATCACTCAGGAGGATGCAAAATCAGCCTGTGATGCGTTCTCATATCCGATTGCAATCCCCGCCGTCGGGCAGAGGGTTACGGTTACCGGCGACTACGTGCTTGACACGGAACATGGCTGGAACGAATTGCATCCCGTATATTCTTTTTCAGCGGCGGGCGCCTCCGTGTCATCCCGGCCGGTAGCCTCCGCTGCTCCGGCCCAGGCTGCCCAGGCAACGCACCAGACAGCTCCGGGCCCGCAAACTGCGGCCGCCGGAGCCACGGCACAGTGTAATGATGGCACCTATTCCCACGCGTCAACCCACCGGGGCGCGTGTTCTCATCACGGCGGCGTCAAGACCTGGTATCGATAGCGCCGCCGGCCGCCGCCAAATCATTCCCTAAGAGGTCCGCTCTTTCAGCGAACGGCACCACAGATATGTGATTATGCCAACTGCCGCCGGACCGGCTGCGACCAGAATGCGCAGCGCCGCTCTCAGCGTCACCACCGAGCCGCCAGCAGCTACCGCCACCACGTCCTGGCTGCCGGCGACAATCAGCACCAGCAGGAAGGTGATAGCCGCGGCGCCGATGGCGGTGCGCACGGGGCTGGCGACGGGAGGCTGAAGTACGTGATGCAGCTCGCGGTCGCCGGTGACGCGCGCCTCGATGAACGGCCAGAAATAAAGCAGGCCGAACATGACCAGCGGCAGGATCACCCCCGGGAAGAAAAGTCCGGGGATGGTATGACCGGCGATCCGGATGTCGGCCGAGGGGAAAAGCCGCAGCGCTCCTTCGAGCCAGATGATGTACCAGTCCGGCTGCGAGCCGCTGGAAACCGCGTCGGCGTTGAAGGGACCGAACAGCCAGATGGGATTGATCTCGACCAGTCCTCCGAGCGTGGCGATAGCCGCGAAGACGAGGAAGAACAGCCCGGTGAACTTGGTGCTGTAGACCGGCCACATCCGCGAGCCGACGATACGCTGGTTCGAGCGGCCCGGACCGGGACAGTTGGTATGTTTCTGCCGCCAGAGAATCATCAGGTGCAGGCCGAGCAGCGCCAGGATGAAGAAGGGGACGACCACGTGCATCCCGTACAGGCGCGAGATCGTCACCTGGGCAGGAACGTTGCCGCCGAACATGATAAAGGCCAGCCAGTCGCCAATGAACGGCACCGACAGCAGGACGGAGTAGGCGATCCTCAGCCCCGTGCCTGACAGGAGGTCATCGGGCGCCGAGTAGCCGGTGAAATCGTTGAACATCGCCAGCGCCAGCAGCGTCAGGCCGATGATCCAGTTGATCTCCCGCGGCCGCCGGAAGGCGCCGGTGAAGAAGATGCGCAGCAGATGGATGGTGATGGCGCCCATGAAGATCAGGGCGGCCCAATGATGCATCTGCCGTACAAAGAGCCCGGCGCGCACATCGAAGCTGATCTGCAGGGTGGACCGGTACGCCGCCGACATGTCCACACCTTTGAGCGCCTGATACGAACCTTCATAGACGACCCTGGTCTCGCTGGCGTTGAAGAAGGGCGCCAGGAAGAGTCCCGTGCCTACCAGGATGATAAAGGAGAAGAGCGCGATCTCTCCCAGCATGAACGACCAGTGGTCGGGGAAAACCTTGTCTAGCGCCCGGCGGGCGAATGAGGCCGCCCCCAGGCGTTCGTCAAACCAGCGTGCCAGCCGCGAGATCATGCCTTGTTCCAGAACTCGGGGCCGGGCGTCCCGGAGAAATCGCCGCCGGCGCGCAGGATGCCGTCCCTGCCGATCCTGAGCGGCAGCTGCGGCAGCGGGCGCCCCGCCGGGCCTCCTACCACCACAGCGCCCCGCAACACGTCAAAGGCCGACTGGTGGCAGGGACAGAGCAGCACGTTGATGCTTTTTTCAAACTGCGCTACCGGACAGCCGGCATGCGTGCAGATCTTGGAAAAGGCGAGGAAGCCGCCAGGCGCCCAGCCCGAGCGCTCCGGTGGCAGCTTGAGCGCCGCCTGATCGACGCGCAGCAGCAGCGTCTGCGAGGCGGTGGCATTTACCTGGCCCGCGGGGAAGACGGTCATAACCGCGCCGACAGGCATATCAGCGGCGGACACCGGCTTGCCGTCAGGGGTCACCAGCATCATCCCATTCTGCCACACCGTCTGAAACAGCACCGGCAACGGGCTCTTTCCGAGCGAACGGATCAGCGAGACAGGTCCCAGCACCAGCAGGCCGGCGGCGATCCCGAGCAGCCAGCCAAGCAGCCTGCGGCGCGCAATCTTGTTCTCCCCGACGGCAAGCGATTCGCGGAATGATTCGATCTCTTCCTCGCTGGATGCCAGATCGCCCCGGTCTTCACTGATCTCCTCGTCGGGCATCATCCCATGAGCCCAGAACACCATCCCCGCGCCCACGCCGGCGAACGCCAGCGCCAGCGAACCTCCCAGCCAGGCAGTCCCCCGGTCGCTCCAGTAAAACACGAGGAAGGCGCCGGCCGCGGCGATCGAGATCACAAACGCGCTCACCGCTCTTAGCAGCGGCCCGCGGCGAGAGTCACGCTTTGGCATCCCCGAATCCCGGCTCATCCCCGCCCCCTTCTCTCGATCCACAGGACCAGCAACACCAGGACTCCCAAAACGCCGATGGACGCCATGCCCTCGGTAACCGGGCCCCGGTATCCCAGTGAAACCCCGCCCGGATGCTCCGGCTGTTGCAGCAGTTGCACGTAAGCGACAATCGAAGAGAGATCGTGTGAGGAGATGACGCCCACGGGAAAAACGGGCATCGGTCCGGGGCCGCCCCTGATCGCGGAGGCGATCGCCACCGGCGCCAGACCGGTGAGCGCCGGCGCATTGCCGCCGGTATGCACCAGGGCGCCGCCACGGGCGGTGGCGCCGTGGCAGCCGGCGCAGTCAAGCCGGTAGAGAACGCCGCCCCGGCTCAGATCGCCGCCGGTCAAAGAGACAGTGGCGATGCTGGAGGCGACATATTCAGACACGGCGCTGATCTGTGCATCGGACAGCCGGCCGCTGAAGCTGGGCATGCCGTCACGGCCCGAGCGGACCATCTGCGACACAAAGCCGGCGTCGCCGGCCGCTTCCAGACTGGGCGCGCGCTGACTTCCCTTCCCGTTCGACCCGTGGCAAGAGGCGCAGTTTTGCTGAAATGCCGCTGCACCCGGGAGAGCCGGCTGGCCGCTCTGGGCAGAGGCAGCGGCAGCCTGACTCCAGCAGGCAAGTGCTGCTATCAGAATGAGAACCAGAGATCGTCGTACCACAGCATCCACTCCCCATGGATATCTCTGCTGTGTTACCACGCACCCCCGATTTCAAACCATGCCGGGCCCCGGCGTGCGTACCTCTTTAGGTATGTGACACTGAGTCAAACAGCCGCAGGTCGAGCGGCGGCAGGTCCCAGTTGCCGCTCTGGCGCAGGTGACTCTGCACGACGGCGTTGACCTGCGGCGATGCCGGATAATTCCCCACGGCGCCGTCGCCCATCACCAGCCAGATCCGGCGCGCTCCGTCCACATCGTTCATGATCGCGTCTGTCAGCTCGTTGCTGCCTGCGATGAGATTCTGTTTCGCATCCTTGTAGCCATTCCAGGTCCCCGGAATCATGCTGACTTTTCCACCGGCGATGTTGCCGCCGGTTGTTGGCAGCGTCCGTGACGAATAAAAGGCAAAAGCGACGACACAATGCGCTTCGGGAAAACACATGATCTCGTCATCCGGCTGCCCTTTGGCGGCGATGATCGCGGCGATGTCGCGCCAGTTCTCGTTGCGGCGCACCCGCACCTCCATCTGGGCGTAATAAGACATTACCAGCAGCAACGGCACGCCGGCCAGCCAGGCCAGCCTCGCCGGCAAGCCGGTGAGCAGCAACGCGATAAACAGGGCGGAAAGCGGCGCCGCCCAGGCATAATAGCGGGAGGCGAACTGCGCCTGCGGCGAAGCCAGCTGCACCACTACGGGAACCGCCACCAAAAACAGGGTGTAAACGCCGGCGGCAACAACATCCCGCTTCAGGAACCTTTCCCTGACCGGCCTGAAAGCCAACAGGGAGATGAGCGCGGCGGCCACGGCGCAGGCAGCGATTACCGCCGCAGTGGGAACGCCGATCGCCATCACCCCGCCGCCGATCGACTGCGTCGCATAGCCCCGCACGAAAACCAACGGCCAGTTGACCAGATCCTCGAGAAATAGCTTTTTCGGCGGTATCGCCAGGCCAGACCGTCCGCTGGTGGCGGATGCCGTCAGCAGAAAGAAGATCGCCAGCGTAAGCCCCAGAAAGGCATGGCTGATGGCCCATTCGCGGACGCGCTCCTTCCCCGGGGCGCGCACGATCCAGAAAACCGTCAGGCCGGCGATGACGACGATGAACGCCAGGAAATAAGTGAAGATGACCAGCAACGTCGCGATGACATACATCGCCCAGTTGCTCCAGCCGCCTCGCCTGCTGGCACGGATAAGGAAATAAAAGGAGAGCAGGGTGAACAGGGTCAGCCAGCTGTAGGAGGTCGCATCACGCGAATACCAGATCATCAACGGGCAGACAGCGGCGAATGCGGCCGCCCACAGTCCCGCTGACCGCGAACGCAGCTCTTTGCCGGCCAGGTAGACAAGCGGCAGAGTGAGGATGCCGAGAAACGCCGGCAGCAACCGCGCCATGGTTTCATCCCCGGCCGGCATCGGCAGGAAATGCTGAATCAGGTTGTATGCGGGCGGATGCCCCTGGGCGATCGCTTCGGTCACAATGTGGCCCAGCGCCAGCTTGCTGGTCCAGACGCTGGCCAGCTCATCGAAATTAAGGCTCTCATGGCTCAGCTTGACCAGCCTGATCAGGGCGCCGCCCAGCACCAGCAACGCCAGGATGATGGCGGCCTGCCGCCGGGACCATAATCTTTTTAACTGTTCCAAGCGCTACCTTTCCCGCCGGATCCGATGCCGTCCGGCACCGCGGCCGGCTGCTCATATTCTAGGAGGAGCTGACAAGGTGGACAAGTGGATTCGTCCAGCCGCATCGTCTCGCCGGCAGGGATGCCGCGAGGTTTAGGAAATCCCGCCCGCAGGAAGGAAAAATATCGTCAGCAAGCCACCGTTGGGGCCATGGAACAGGACCAGACCATCAAGCTGCTATCCGGAAACGCGATGCCGGTCTTCGGCCTGGGCACGTGGCTACTTAACCTGGACACGGCCGGCACCGTCGCCCATGCGCTGGAAATCGGCTACCGCCTTATCGACACCTCGAGCGATTATGGCAGCCAGCCCGGTATCGGCGCGGCGATCAGGGAGAGTGGCATCCCCCGGGAAGACATCTACCTGGTCACCAAGGTGGAGGAAAACGATGACGCCTACCGCCGCACTGTTTCGAATCTGGCAGAGCTGGGCCTCGACCGCGCCGACATGATGCTGATCCACCGGCCGCCGATCCGGGGCGCCGGCGAAGACTTGTGGGAAGGCCTGATCCGGGCCCAGAATGAAGGACTCACCAGGGACATCGGCGTAAGCAATTATTCCAGCGAGCTGATCGAAATGCTGATCGCGGCCAGCGGCGTAACGCCGGCCGTCAACCAGATCGAATGGAGTCCTTTTGGCCGCAGCCAATATATGCAGGCATACCGCCGCGAAAAAGGCATCGTCATCATGGCATACAGCCCGCTGACGCGGACCAGGCGGCTCACGGACGGGACGCTGCTTCAGATCGCCGGGCGCTACCACAAATCTGCCGCCCAGATCCTGATCCGCTGGAGCATCCAGTCAGGCAACGTCGTCATTCCTAAAGCCAACCAGTGGCAGCATCTGGAAGAAAACATCGATGTGTTTGATTTCGAGATAGACGCCGCCGACATGCGGCGGCTTGACAGCCTCGACGAACGCTACTCCGCCCTCGGATCCCTGCCCTATATCTAGGCCGTTACCCTTTGCGCGCCCGGACGCGGTCGATGCGGTTCAGCAGCTTTTTCCGCAGCCGCAGTGAGAGCGGAGTCACTTCCAGCAGTTCGTCGTCCTCCAGGCAGGCAAGGCTCTGTTCCAGGCTCAGGATCGTCGGCGGCGTCAGAATGATGGCGTCGTCGGCGCCGGCGGCGCGCATATTGGTCAGCTTCTTCTCCTTGCAGACGTTGATCTCCAGATCATCGTCGCGGGAGTTGAGGCCGACGATCATGCCGGCATAGACCTGCGTCTGGGTAGGAATAAAAATGATGCCGCGTTGCTGCGCGTTATTGAGGCCGTTGGGCACCGCCTTGCCAGGCTCGCTGGCCACCAGGGCGCCGTTCCGCATCCGGGGCATGCCGCCGGTGAGCGGCATGTACTTGATGAAAATTGAATTCATGATAGCAGTGCCCCGCGATAGCGTCAGCAGCTGATTGCGCAGCCCCAGCAGTCCGCGGGTGGAGATCTCGAAGATCAGGCGCGCGCTGCCGTCGTGGTTTGCCTCCTGCTTGAGCAGGAAGCCCCGGCGGCGTCCGACCTCACCCGTCACTGCCCCCACATATTCGGAATCGACGTCAACGGTCAGCTCCTCGATCGGCTCATGCAGCTTGCCCTCGATCAGCCGGGTGATCACCTGCGGCTTTCCCACCTGCAGCTCGTATCCTTCACGCCTGAGCGTCTCGATGAAGACGGAGAGGTGCAGTTCGCCGCGGCCGGAGAGGATATAATCGCCGCGTTCGCCGATCTCCATCCGCAGCGAAACGTTGGTCTCCAGCTCCCTCCTGATCCTTTCCAGGATCTGGCGGCCGGTGACAAACTGCCCTTCCCGGCCGGCAAAAGGCGAGGTGTTGGCCGACACCGACATCTTCAGTGTCGGCTCTTCGATCTCGATGGTCGGCAAGGCCTCCGGATGCTCGCTGTCGGCGATCGTTTCGCCGATGCCGGCATTGCTGATGCCGGTCAGGGAAACGATATCGCCGGCGTACGCCTCTTCGAGCTCGATCTTCTTCAGCCCCTGCGAGACATAGACCTTGTCAACCCGGGCCTGCTCCACGCTCCCGTCCTTCCTGATCAGCATGATGGCGGCACCCGGCGTGATGCTGCCGCGTTTAATCCGGCCGATCACGTGCTTCCCCTGATAGCTGTCGGGCTCCAGGGAGGTGACCAGCATCTGGAACGGCTGATCTTTCCCGCTGATGTCCGGCGCCGGCACGTGGTTCATGATCGCCTCAAAAACCGGCGTCAGATCAGCATTGTCCTCCGCGTCGTCCGGCATTTCCTCCCACGCCTTGCCGCCGCGGGCCACGGAATAACAGATGGGGAAATCGAGCTGGTCCTCATGAGTAGCCAGGTCAAGGAACAGATCGTGGGTCCGTTCGATGACCTCACTGATGCGGGCGTTGGGCTTGTCGATCTTGTTTATGACCACGATCGGCTTCAGCCCCAGCTCCAGCGCTTTCTTCAGCACGAATTTGGTCTGCGGCATCGGCCCTTCCTGGGCATCGACCACCAGCAGGGCGCCGTCCGCCATATTAAGCGTCCGCTCCACCTCGCCGCCGAAATCAGCGTGGCCGGGAGTATCGATGATATTGATCTTGACATCGCCGTACTTGACGGCCGTATTCTTTGCCAGGATGGTGATGCCCCGCTCCCGCTCCTGGTCATTCGAATCCATGATCAGATGCTGACTGAAGGCGGCTTCATTTTCCCTGAAAGTCTTGGACTGTTTGAGCAGGCCATCGATCAGTGTGGTTTTGCCGTGATCGACGTGGGCGATCACGGCGACATTCCTCAACTCCATATACTGTCTCTTTCTGTTTTTGTCCACGAAAAAAGGCTCCCGTGAGCCTTTTCAAGTCAGGCTATGTTCGTGTGCGGTGGTTACGCCGCTCCCGACAGGCGCGGCGGTTCAGGACACGCCCTGGATTTTTCCCCACATAACAGTCTAGCGGATTTCCGGAACAAATTCCTGCGAGGGCCTGGGAGAATCTGCCGATCGTGATAATCGCCGCGCTGAAAGGAAGAATCTTCTCCGCGCTGTTCGGCGTCTTCATCCCCACGCTTGCCCTGGTCGGCGCAATCAAACTGGCCAGACCTGGTTCGGTCTGGTCCCGGCGGTTCTACAAGAGGGCCAACTGGGCCTTGAAGACTGATGGCCCTTCCACTCGGTCTATTTTTTTATCACGGTACGAAGAACGTAAAAGAACACACAAAGAAGCTAGAGAAAGACTATTCCTGAACGTCAAAGCTGCGAATTCAACTTTTCGCCCCGGTTTCCGTTAAATCTAAATATGATATTGAGGTGACAGTAAGGGAATATATCTGCATTGAATAATATAGCGAACAAGAAGATCAACAGATTCGCCAACTTTTTCAGGCAGTTCAGTCTTTTAACCCGGTTCTCGCTGCTGACGTTGATAATTGTCATAATCGTGGGAATGGTCAGCATCTGGGTCATGCAGCGTCTCCTGGAGCAAAACATAATCATCCAGGAGGCCAACAATGCCGCAGACCAGGTAAAAACGGTGCTTGACAAGAGCCTCAGCTCTTCGGACCTCGCCGGACCTCCCGATCCAGCCCGGCTGGGGCAGATCGACGCGCTTATCCGCAAGGAAATCATCAATGGCCACATCGTCCGCATCAATATCTATAGCCGCTCAAAACAGATAATTTACTCCAACAACATGAAGATGGTGGGACAATCGGTACCCAACGATGAAAACCTTACGAAGGCTCTTGATGGCCAGGTCACTTCCGATATCACGTCGCCTACAGAAGAGCTCGGCGACCATGGACAGCATGACAGGTTGATCGAGGTTTACGCGCCGATCAGAATCCAGGGTTCCAATGAAGTGCAGGGAGTCTACGAAATCTACCACGACATGGGGTTGCTTGACACGCAGATCGCCACGATGCGCCGGTCCGTCGGGCTCATCCTTGGCCTTGGCCTGATAGTCTTATATGTAGCACTCTTCGGGATCGTGCGTAACGCCTCCCGAAAACTGATCCGCACCAGTGAAGAGAATCTGAGGCTTTTTGAAGAAGAAAGCGCCCGGCGCTCAGAGCTGGAAGCCCTGTATAAAATCTCCCGCGAACTGTCGACCGCCGCTCCCAACTCGGACGAGATGCTCGACATCATTGTCCGCAGCGCAGCGAAGACAATTCATTCGAGTTATGTCTGTGCCCTGCTTACCGAAAATGGAAATGTTGTCTCGTGCACAACGTACCCGATGAGAGATGATATCCAGAATTTGGATTTTCAATGCGTACCGGCAGCCAATCTACCCTTCCTGCAACGAGTTCTTCAGCATGATGAGCCCGTGATTGTAAAAAGCAGCGAAGTTAACGACCTCACTGAAAGTGAGCGAAAGATACTGACTTTGAACCTCGCAAAAACCATCTGTCTGGTGCCAATAAGAAAAATTGGGCAGACATCGGGTGTCCTCCTGATTGGCGAGATGCGTAGCGACAACCGTGAGCCCTTCTCGCCGGAAAAGCTGAGCCTGGCCAAGGGTATCGCGGATCAGACCGCGGCCGCCCTTCAACGGGCGCAACTGTTTTCCAACCTCGAGCAGGCATACCTGGAAACAGTCCTCACCCTCGCCAACGCCGTCGAAGCCAAGGACACCTACACCAAGAACCACGCGGACAACGCCTCCCGGATCGCGGTGCTGGTCGGTAAGGAGCTGGGACTATCAGATAACGAGCTCGAAGACATACGCTATGGCGGCGTCCTGCACGATGTGGGCAAGATTGGCGTTCCCGACTCCATCCTGAACAAGCCCGGAAAACTCAACGATGAAGAATGGGCGCAAATGCGCGGCCACGCCGCCATAGGCGCCGATATCCTCAAGCCCGTTCCCCGCCTGAAAGGCGCCGCTGATATCGTGCGTCATCATCATGAACGATACGATGGCAACGGCTATCCCGATGGACTCGCAGGTGAGGATATACCTATAGGGGCACGCATATTGACGACGGTTGATTCCTACAGCGCCATGGTTGACAAGCGTTCATATAAGGCCGCGCGTCCACATGAGGATGCCGCGGCAGAACTAAGGCGTTGTGCCGGCACCCAGTTCGATCCCCGGGTAGTGGATGCCCTTCTCGGTCTTTTTAAACGCGGAGCGCTCATTCCCGGCGATTATGAGGCGCGCGTCGTTGAGAACAAGGCTCCGCATTAGCACGGCGCCGCGCCCCTTTCCCCAGTCATTTTTCAGAGCCAGTGGCGCGGCGCTCCTTCCCGCACCTGCAGAAACCGCGCCTGGCTCTGTTTAACGCCCGGTATTCTTCATCCCGACCGAGCTGGAGAGCCCCTCGGGAAAATTCGAGATGAAGATGGCCATCACAGTGACCACGCATGGCATCCCCCCTCCTTCCTGCCGTCGATCCTGAATACCCGGATATGACTGCCGGGAAATACTCATACCCGGTTTCCCGGGAAGTGCCGCATACATGGCATCAGCGCAGGGCGGGCATGATATCCGGCATGGACGTCTTCCGCATACTCCCCGGTTACGAGACAGCGGTCTACAGCACCGGCCGCGAGCCGGCTTTCATCATGATGCTCGCGTTCGCGTTGACATTTATTATCGTACGTGGTTATACGCGGCTGGCCCGCATCCGCGGCTGGGGCAGCGCTTCTTTCGGCGGCGTCCACACGCATCACCTGGTGTTCGGCATCATCCTCGCCTTCGTCGCCGGCGCGCTCGATTTCGGCTTTTCTCCCGGTCCCGGGCCGGCCTTCCTGCTGCTGGCGGCGGCGTTCGGCTGCGGCATGGCACTGGTGCTGGACGAGTTCGCCCTGGTATTCCACCTTCAGGATGTCTACTGGGAACAGGCGGGCCGCAAGTCGATCGACGCGGTCGTCGTGGCGCTGTTGCTCGGCGGCCTGATCATCCTGCAATCGACCCCCTTCGGCACGAATCTGAATGACGCCGCCTGGGTGATCGCGGCCGATGTGGCGCTCAACCTGCCGATCGTGGTCATCGCCGCGCTCAAGGGCCGGGCCTTCTACGCCCTGTTCGGCATCTTCATCCCCACGCTTGCCCTCATCGGCGCCATCCGCCTGGCGCAGCCGGATTCGGTCTGGTCTCGCCGCTACTACCGTTCGCGTCCCAGGAAGCTCGAACGCGCCCGGCACCGCCATGAAAAGTACCTGGCCCGCTGGCGGAGCCGCAAGGAACGAGTCTGGGACCTTATCGGCGGAAAGGTCGGAGGGCCGGGCAAATGAAGCGCGTCGGAGAGTCGCAGCCGCGAGATGCCGCGGTTTCCGGGTATAGTTAGCTGATGAACACCGACGAGATCGCCAGACTGCGCCTGGCCAACAAGCGGATCGTCCACTTGATGTTCTCCACCTGAAACTGCGACGTTTCCAGGGACTTGGCCGCAAATTCGATGTCACGTTCTTCCTTCAGGATGCGGTTCACATACTGAAGGGACTCCTGGCTCTCGCTGGCTGGCACGACCGTGAACTCATGCTTGTACTTGTTCATGAAGTAACGGGCCTCGTTGGCGCGCAGACCGGCCAGCGCCTCGGCGACCGGCGAAGACTCCAGACCGGCCGTGGACACGTTCTTGAAATCAACGACTGGGGACATATTCAATCCTTCCTTTATCTTTATGATAGCGTCCAGACCACGGTGAGATCCTTCCCACCGCTGACCCATGAATAGGATAGCCGGCTCGGTTCCTCGACCTCGAGAACTTCGCATAGCGATATCTTTGGTTCCATTAGCTATTGCTCCTTTAATATCTGGCTTAATACACCGATCTTCTCTTTCCAAAACTTTTCGTAGAAGCTTATCCAGTCCCCTATCTGCCGAAGCGGCGCCGGATTTACCTGATAACGGGTTTCCCGGCCGACCTTGCGGCTTGCCACCAGGCCCGCGTCCATCAGGATCGTCAAATGCTTGGAAACAGCCGTGCGGCCCATTTGGAAATGTGCGGTCAGCTGGCGCAAAGAAGACTCCTTTTCTTCTGCCAGCAGAACCAGCAACTCGCGCCGATGCTCATTGGCGACGGCTTCAAAAATATCCCTCGACGGGGCAATCGCATTCATTTCCATCCCATTAAATAGGACACCTTTTGGTGTCCTATTAATTTAACAATCGACCAGGTGGGTGTCAAGAACTGCGGAAAAAAGACAGGCGCTGGGGAACGGCAGGAGCCGTTTAGCGTGTGCGGCTCAGTAACCCAGGACGATATTGTCGAGCCCCACCGGATTCTGGCAACACTCAGTCGCGGGGTTCGAGAGGCTGATCGTCAGCCTGTCGATCGTCTCCGCCGTTTCGGGATTTCTTACTGTGGCAAAATTGCCAAAAGTGTTCGGCACGGTCTTTGACAAGCTGAAAATCAGTGTTGAGTTTCTGTAGCCGTTGATTGTATAAGGGATGGGAGTCATACTGGAGTAGAAGTCAACAGATTGGAAGCTGAAGGCAGAGCCGCCGCGCGTTATCTCGACCACTCCCGTGGTGGTGGGCTCATTCGCCGAGCGTTTGAAAATTATCGCCGGAGCCGGATTCCCATAGCTGGCCATAACTTCCCAACTTCCCGAGACGGCAGACACCTTGAAGCCTGACTCGGCATATGTGTTGAACCGCGCGCCGTTGCTGGAAAGGCTATTAAAGGCGATTTTAGCCATGCTCGCGGGAGTGACCTGACTAGTTGCGGTGTTGGCAGAAATCTGCGGCGGAGGGGCTGGACTCTGCGGGGGCACGCTTGGAATCTGTTGAGGAGGCCTTGTTGGAATCTGTTGAGGAGGCCTTGCTACCGAAGACGTTGAATTGCCCACCTCATATGCAGGACCTTCTCCCGACGTATGTATTTCAAATATGGCCCGGCAATTGGAACGGTCCTGGGAAATCATCTGGACGGAAGTGCCGGAAGAGCCTCCTGGAACGGGACCGATCGACACCGATCCTGACGAGCCATTGCCGTCTTTAATAGGTATGTCCTGAACCGTTACGGGGACGGCAGCCGAGCCGTCGGAGGGTGAGGCGGAGAAGGAGTAGGAGCAGCCGCCGCCGGCAAGGGGAGTTCCCTGAACGGTGACAGTGTTGCCGGCATCAGTAGTTTCACTCGCTGTAACCGGAGCCGTTTCTCTGTAGCTGGCGGCATAACCGATCCCGCCTAGAACCGTGGCAAATGCCAATGCTGACAGGAATATAATGACCTTTTTCCTCATCGAGCCCCCACTTACATCGAAGTCGCACCCGAGTATAACAACTTTATGTCAACACCCGATGCTTGTCAAGTATTTTTCTTGTCTGTGAGCGCGACTATCAGCAGGGCAACATCGTCGTTCATTTTGCCTCCGCTGAAGTTCGAAATGGCCTTGAAGATATGTTGAGGCATTTTAGGCAACGACACCGGGGCCGCAACAATTTCAGTTAAACGTTGTATTCCGACGTGAGCGCCCTCGATATTGCGAGTCTCTATCACGCCATCTGTATAAAGGACGAGCATATCCCCGCGTTCGACAACGGTACGCTCTTCAGAATATTGAAGATCGGAAAAGGCTCCTAATATTGGCGACGAAGTGGCAAGGGTCTCAATCTCGCCGCTCTTTCTTTTAATGATCGCCGGGGTGTGCCCTCCACTGCAATAAACAAGATCCCCGGTCTTAATATCGATTGAGCATAAAAATACAGTTACAAAGTCATTTGCTTTGCTGGCTCGAACAATGACCTTATTGGTTTTTCCTATCACCTCAGCCGGTGAGTAGCCCTGTTTTGCGAAGGATTTGATCGTGTTTTGCACCTGCAAGGTGAGCGTGGCAGCCGACACGCCCTTTCCCGCGACGTCACCGATCAGAACCCAGATTTTACCTGCGCCCACCTCAAAAATGTTATAGAAATCTCCGCCGACTCTTGCCGACTCGGTTGCGGATCGATAAAGGTGACTGAACTCGACACCCTGCAACTGTGAAGGCGTAATGATGAGCGCTTCCTGAAGCGTCTGGGCGATGTTACGTTCCGCCGCATACAAACGAGCATTTTGTAAAGCCAGCGAGAGAGAAACGGCCAGCTTCCGGGCAAAGTCCAGGTGGATTTCGTCGAAAGCTTTTTTGCCCGGGCTTCTGACAAAACGTATTGCAGCTTCGACTTCATTTTTTATGCTTACGGGAATGAGCATTATTGAACCGGCATTAAAAGCTTCCAAGGCTCTCGCAGAAACAGGGCTATCGCCGTCGCCTTGGGAAAAAATGAGGGGTTCCCTCGTTCTTGCTATGAGATCGAGGTCAGGCGCATCTTCGCCGGTAAGATGAACGCCGGTAAGATCCCTGGGCAGCCCTTCGGCATACTCGGCCCGCCAGTAATTTTCGTGTTTCATCTCAAATGAAACCGAATCGCAATCGACTGCCGAGCATGATTGTCTGACGACTGCTTCCATAATTGCCTCAAATTCAAGAGAGGAATTGATCGAGGCGTTGATTTCATTCAGGGACGCCCGCAGCCTTTCAGCTTCCAGTTCGTCGGTAACATCGCGGAAAACCAGGACTGCACCAAAAATAATTCCCTCTTCCGATAAGATGGGCGCACAACTATCAGCAATCAAAGTCTCCCGTCCATCACGTGCGATCAGGATGGTATGGTTGGCGAGGCCGGTGATTACTCCCTCGGAAATTGCCTTCTCAACAATATCTTCCGCCCGCTTGCGAGTTTCTTCGTTGATGATATTGAACACTTCCGGGAGTGGCTTTCCCACCGCCTCTTCCTGACTCCAGCCGGTTAAGTGTTGCGCAACGCCATTAAGCAACACGACCTTGGAGTCTGCATCAGTAGCAATCACGCCATCGCCGATGCTTTGGAGAGTTATCGCCAGCCTCTCTCGCTCTTCCTGCAAAGCTCGCTGGACAGCGCGACGCTCGAAAACTTCCGCTGCCAAATCCACATTTACGGCATTGAGTTCCCGCGTCCGCTCCGTGACCCGCCGCTCAAGCTCTTCAGCCTCACGCCGCAGCTCCTCGTTCAGCCGGCTAATGCTTTCCTGGGCCTTCTTTTGCTCGGTAATGTCAGTAACCACGAGGAATACGGTGGGCTCCTGATCAATCAATTGGGCGCCATACGAAAGGTAAACCGGAACGACCCTTCCGTCAAAATCCATCTCCAGCTCTGTTGCGCCCTTTTCTTCCAGAGCTTTGGCCCACAGCGCATCAAATTTCCGTGCGTCCCTGGCAGCCACCATCTCACGGAAGCTTCTGCCCAGAAGCGAACCGCTCGAGCTACCCCCCGCCATCATTATGAACGCGTTGTTGGCATAAATTATCACGCCTTCCGGGGTCAGACTCAGGGCGCCTTCATTCATTGACTCAACGAGGATGCGGTAGGGCCGCTCTGCTCCATGAAGCATGTAAAGTTCTTCACCCTCAGCCCTGGAGACAACCAGCGCATCCACCTCGCCGCTGCGGATGCTGTCGATTGTTGCTTCTGCTTCCTGCAGGCGTGATTTTAGGTCCTGTATCTCAGCAAGAAGGTCTTTCATGCTTTCTTTCCGTTTGGCTAATCTGTCTTGGGTCTCAGATCGAGGCCAACGAGGATTCGCTCAGTTTCGGACATGTCGCCGATGAACTTGCGAATCGGCAGGGGGAGTTTCTTGATCAGTGTGGGAGCGGCGATGATTTGTTCGCCCTGAGCCAGCTGCGGTTGCTGAAATATATCAATTATTTCCAGCTCGTAACGCCCCTGCAGATGCTCGTCAAGTATCTGCCTGATGTTCATGACGGCCCTGGCGGACCGGGGCGTCATACCCGTCACGTAAAGCTTGAGAACGTATTTTTCGTCTATTGCCACCTTACAACCCTTTTCGCGACGCGATGTCCAGTCCGACCAGAACCTTCTCGGTGTTTGAAAGGTCGCCGATGATCTTTCTTAGCGGCGGCGGCAGTTTCCGCACCAATGTGGGCACCGCCAGGATCTGGTCACCTTTGGCTAGTTGGGGATTCTTGGAAAGGTCAATTACCTCGATGCTGTATTTTGATCCGAGATGCTCTTCGCAGATCTTTTTCAGATTGGTTAATGCCAGCACAGACTTGCTGGTCTGACCGGCAACATAAAGGCGCAGATCCCAATTGTTGGATTCTTTGGTCATCATCCTTCCTGTCTACCCGCGATCAAAAGGAATTATCACTTTTCCGATTTCCTCATTTCACCCAATATCAATCTGTTTTTCCTTCATCTCCTGAGCCGCACGAGCAGCGCCGGTGAGCACTCTACCCGAGCCGACGTAGATATCCAAGAGATCGACACCCTTGCTGGTTATCAGAAACTCACGCATCTGATTGGAATGGGCCATGCCACGAGATTTGAGTATATACATAACCCGTGTGCGCTCACCGCTATATTCGATATCACGCAGGAGCAGCCAGGTGTCCATTATGGACGAGATGCCAACCTCCGTTTTCTCGAGGGCGTCGCCGCCGTGCGTAAGGCTGGTGCAAAAGCTGGTGATTCCCCTTGATTTGAAAAAGTCGAGCATACGCATGAGCATGGACTGAACCTCGGCACCTTCACCAATAGCGCTCATGTTGGATATCGGATCGAATATGACAACTTTTGGGTCGAATTGATTTACCTGTTTATGGATCGTCACCAGATGCTTTTCCAGACCGGTTAGGGTTGGCCGGGCGTTCTTAAACTCCAGCAAACCCCGCGTTCTCCATTTGCTGAGATTGAGGCCGATGGATTTCCCGTTGCGGACGACCTGATCTGCAGATTCCTCTGAAGCGATGTAGAGGCATCTTTCACCGCGAGAGCAGGCTGCATCGGCCAGATGCATTGCCATGCTGGTCTTGCCGGTTCCCGCCGTACCGGACGCGAGGATGCTGCTGCCTTTGAAATATCCCTTTCCTTCCATCATCGCGTCCAGCCGTGCGATGCCGGTGGAAATACGCGCTGTTGATACTTTATGGTTGAGACCAATGGAGGTCAGCGGCAAGACCGACATCCCGTTCTCATCTATCAGGAAGGGATACTGGATTGTCCCGTGCGTCGAGCCGCGGTACTTGACGATACGAACTCGACGCGTTGACGTTTGCTCCGATACCTGGTGATCCAGCATGATCACGCAGTCGGCGACATATTCTTCCAACCCGTGCCTTGTGAGTGTGCCGTCACCCTGTTCGGCCGTGATGACCGCGGTCAGACCCTGGTCCTTTAACCAGCGAAACAGGCGCCTGAGCTCAGACCGCAGGATATTCTCGTTCGGGATACCGCCGAATAGCGCCTCAATAGTGTCAAGAACGATCCGCTTGGCTCCGACTGACTGAACTGCATGGTTGATGCGGATGAACAGGCCCTCGAGATCATACTCTCCAGTTTCCTCGATCTCGCTACGTTCTAGATAGACGTGGTCAATCGCAAGTTTTTTTTGTATTTCCAGGCGGCGCAGATCAAAGCCGAGCGATGCCATGTTCTCGTAGAGCTCCTCCTCGTTTTCCTCAAAAGATACTAATACTCCAGCCTCCCCGTATTGTTGGGCGCCCCGCACGAGAAACTCCACGGCCAGAAGGGTCTTGCCGCAACCCGCATTCCCACAGACCAGCGTCGGTCTGCCAGCGGGAAATCCTCCATCGGTGATCTCATCCAGGCCTTCAATTCCGGTAAGTACCTTTTTCAGCTTTGCGAGAGAAGGGGTTGCCACAGGCCGGTTCGCCTTCCTTTTTGCCATCATTACTCCTTCAAAGATCAGAACTTATAGCCGGATTAGGCTTATCATATCTGCTGAGATTCGAACTATTCTGCTTTTTCTTCTGGCTCGACAAATCTGAACCCCTTTTCATTGAACAGACGGGTGCAGCAGTCGACTACTTCAGAATCATACAACTTGCCCTTATTCAATGAGATCTCATCCAGCGCTTCCTTTGTACCCGGGGCAGGGCGGTAGGGGCGGTGTGAAGCCATGGCCTCGACCACATCGGCCACCGCCAGGATTCTTGCCTCCAGAAGGATCTCCTCTCCGGTCAGGCCTGAAGGATATCCGGAGCCATTCATCCTTTCATGATGTTGAAACGCCATTTCTGCCACGGGCACGGGAAATTCAATATTTCGCAATATTTTGTAACCGACTTCTGTGTGTGTCTTTACCATGTCGAACTCGATTTCGGATATCTTGCCGGACTTTGTAAGGATTTCTGCCGGCACGGCCACCTTACCTATGTCGTGAATGGTACCGGCCATGCTTGTTCCTTCAAGCCGTGCTTTCGTAAAACCCATCTCTTCAGCAATGGCACAGGCGAGCTGGGCAACCCGCCTTTGATGACCTGCTGTATAGGGATCCCTGGATTCCGCCATCATCGCAATCGCGCTGACTGTCTCAGAGATGATCCTTTCCGACTTTGCCAAACTCTGCTTCAGCTCATCTTCCGATTCTTTGCGTTTAGAGATATCGGTAATAATGAGGAAGACAACGGGCTCATTATCAATCAACTGGGCGCTGCCGGAGAGGCGAACCGGGACCGGCTGCCCATCGAACACCAGCCGCAGTTCCACAATCTCCCCAGTTTCCACGATATCCGCCCAGAACCGGTCGAATTTCTCCAGATCCGGATCGTATACGAGGTTCCTGAAGCGTAGAGCAAGGGATGCGCCGCTTTCCTGTGCTCCCGACATTCTGACAAAGGCGTTGTTGGCGTAAATGATCGCGCCCTCTGCAGTAAGGCTCAGTGCACCCTCGTTCATGGATTCGACGAGAATACGATAGGGACGCTCCGCTCCCCGTAACATATAGAGCTCTTCGCCGGCGTCGCCTGAAACAACCAGCGCATCCACCTTGCCGCTTTTGATGCCACTGATTGTATCTTCCGCTTCCTGCAGACGCGCACGCAGATCTTCTATTTCAGCGAGAAGATTCAGAACGGTTCTTTCTCCCTGGTTTATTCAGACTTCTTGGAGAGAAAACTGGTCATTTGACCAAAGGTCTCTTTGCAGATATTTTTCAGGTTCGCAGGCGCGGCAACGGACTTCCCCGTCTGTCTTGCCAACTTAAGAATCCAGGTTTCGGGTTTTTTGCCATCTCGTTTTATACCCTGCCTTCGATGGTTTATCACTATTTTGACGTGGCCTGGAATAATGGACACTCAACAAAGCCGCTTTCCCAGGACGCCACATTTCCTCAAAAGCGGTGGGCCTAAATGTATGCTATTTGATCCTTTCTATGCTGGATGAGCCAGAAGACGCGATCCAAGCAAGACCCTGCATAAGGGGCTCAGTTTGAGCCGCTTTTTGGCAGCTGCTGCCCGTCCTAATCTTTGTTGGGTCTGTCAAGACTTGCGTTCTAATCAAGGCTGAGAGTCAGAAATCCTATTTTTCGGATATTCTCTGGCGGCACTATTACGACAATCAGTCAATTCATCCCTTTATCCTCAGAAACGCAGCCGAGCAACTGATGGCCTCCAAAGGTTTGCCTTCCAGACTTCTATGCTAGGTTGGTTGTATGAATCGGCCGGTTTGAACCCCGGCTTTGAGCCTCGTCCTTTTAAGCAAATCCAGCCTCTGCTTGAAATCGGCCAGATCGATTTAAGTAATGTTTTGGAAAAGTATTTAGCCCGGCAACAGACATCGCTTGGTAAAAAATGGCATCTGTATGACTTCCCGCTGAGCGAATTAAAGGAGCAACTTAGTTGGCGCCGATTGAAGCCGCGGAATATCAGAGAATCATCGATTTCCTAAATGACCCTTGACAACAAACTTAACAAACGGGTGTTGCTTTATCTGATAGGAGGTGGCGCGATCACCCTGGCCTACGCGCCGAAGAACCGGACTGCGGACATCATTCTCGTGCTCAATTTCTGGATAAAAGTTCGACTTCCCATATTCACGATTGCTCTTTGTATCTTGGAACCTTCGGCATATGGATCATCCGCCAAACCATCCATGCACTGGGCCAACCGTTTTTTGTCGCGCTTGCCCAGCTAGGCAAGATCAAAGCGGTCCAGATTCATAACCTTGGTCCAGGCTGCCGCAAAGTCATGGACAAACTTCTCCTGGGAGTCAGCAGCTGCATAGACTTCAGCCAGGGCGCGCAGTTCGGAGTTTGAACCGAAGATCAGGTCGACACGCGTGCCGGTCCACTTCGCTTCACCAGTCTTGCGATCACTGCCTTCAAACAGCTCTTCGTCCGCGGACACCGCCTTCCAGGTCGTGCTCATATCGAGGAGGTTCAAGAAGAAGTCATTGGTCAACGCCTCCGGACGGTCGGTGAAGACGCCGTGTTTGGTCTGTCCGAAGTTAGTATTCAAGACCCGCATGCCGCCGATTAGAACCGTCATCTCAGGCGGGGTCAGCGTCAGCAATTGCGCCCGATCGACCAGGAGCTCTTCGGCTGATACGGCGTACTTGGTCTTCTGGTAGTTGCGAAAACCATCCGCGACTGGTTCAAGCACGGCAAATGCCTCCGCATCGGTTTGTTCCTGCGAGGCGTCCATGCGGCCCGGTGCGAAGGGAACCTTCACATCGTGACCGGCGCTCCGCGCCGCTTGCTCAACACCAGCGCAACCCGCCAGAACGATCAGGTCAGCGAGCGAGACCTTCTTACCGCCAGGCTGGGCGCTGTTGAACTCGCTTTGGATGCCTTCCAGTGTGGAGAGCACTCTCGCCAGTCGATCCGACTGGTTGACTTCCCAATCCTTCTGTGGCGCCAGACGGATGCGGGCGCCATTGGCGCCGCCGCGCATGTCGGAACCTCGGAAGGTTGAGGCGGACGCCCAGGCAGTAGAAACCAGTTCACTTATGGAGAGCCCGGTAGCAACGATCTTGCCCTTTAGCGAGGCGACGTCGTTGTCATCGATCAGTTCGTGATCGACCGCAGGGATAGGGTCTTGCCATATCAGTTCCTCGGCAGGAACTTCCGGGCCAAGATAGCGCGCTCGCGGGCCCATGTCACGGTGGGTCAGCTTAAACCAGGCTCGGGCAAACGCGTCTGCAAGCTTATCCGGGTTCTCATGAAAGCGCCGTGCAATCGGTTCGTAGATCGGATCCATTCGCATCGACATGTCAGCGGTAGTCATGATGATCGGAACCGGCTTCGACGCATCGTCGGCGGCCGGGGCCTGGTTATTCCCGGACACGGTCTTCGGCGTCCATTGAAAGGCGCCGGCCGGACTCTTCGTCAGTTCCCATTCGTTGCCGAAAAGCATGTCCAGATAGCTGTTGTCCCACCGTGTCGGGGTAGGCGTCCAGGGGCCTTCCAGACCGCTGCCGATCTGATCGCCGCCTTTGCCGCTGCCATAACTGCTCTTCCAGCCCAGGCCCTGCTCTTCGATTCCGGCTGCCTCGGGTTCCGGTCCGACCAGCGCCGGATCGCCGGCGCCGTGGCATTTACCAAAGGTGTGCCCGCCAGCGGTGAGCGCAACCGTCTCCTCGTCGTTCATGGCCATCCGTGCGAACGTCTCCCGAACGTCCCGGCCGGAGGCGACCGGATCCGGGTTGCCGTTCGGCCCCTCAGGATTCACGTAAATCAATCCCATCTGGACTGCCGCGAGCGGGTTTTCCAGCTCGTGGTCGCCGGAGTAGCGTTTGTCTTCCAGCCAGGTATCCTCCGGCCCCCAGTAGACATCTTTTTCCGGCTCCCAGATGTCCTCGCGCCCGCCGCCAAAACCGAACGTCTTGAAGCCCATCGATTCCAGCGCCACGTTGCCGGCGAGGATGATCAGGTCGGCCCAGGAAATCTTCCGGCCATACTTCTGCTTGACCGGCCAGAGCAGCCTGCGTGCCTTGTCGAGATTGATGTTGTCGGGCCAGCTGTTGATGGGTGCAAAACGCTGGTTGCCGGCTCCGGCGCCGCCGCGGCCGTCGCCGGTGCGATAGGTGCCGGCACTGTGCCATGCCATGCGAATGAACAAAGGTCCATAATGACCGTAATCCGCCGGCCACCAATCCTGTGAATCGGTCATCAGTTCATGGAGGTCTTTTTTTACGGCAGCGAAATCGAGGCTCTTGAACTCTTCGGCGTAGTTGAAATCCTCGCCCATCGGATTGGACTTGGAGGAATGCTGGCGCAAGATATCCAGATTCAACCGGTTCGGCCACCAGTCCCGGATCGAGGCGCCGCCGCCAGATGTATGACGTATCGGGCGTTTATTGTCAGACACCGCGTATCTCCTTTCGTGCTCAGGACATGTTTCTGCCAGGAAACTCCATGAGTGATCTTTATACCCACTTATCCAGTTAGTATCTCCAGGTGCCCATCAGCTGTTTGCTTTGCGAGCACGAAAAAATTCCTTTTCCATGAAGTTGGTATGAAGATTAATTGCCGCAGCATTTTTTAAATTTTTTTCCACTGCCGCAGGGACAGGAATCGTTTCTTCCAACCTTCGATGGATCGAATTTTCTAATCTCTAATGATCGCAACATCTCCTCGGCAATTTGCCTAATTGATGCCAATTCGACGCCCAGTAACGGTCTCTCGCCTTCCGGGTCGATTGCATTCCATCCTGTCGAGTTACCCCTAGTTAAAGCAACATAGCCTTCTTCTAGCGCTCCATCGACATGAGCTCCGCCATCTGTATCAGCCATTTCTAGCACGAGATCATGTCGTGTGAAACAGCGGCCGTTAAGGTCTCTTATAACTATTTTTTTGTTCCACCACTCTTCAAAACTCACCAGCCTATCTTCTGTAAATTCTGAATCGTCGGCATCGATTAGTGGCACATGTTTTATTTCGTTACCTTCAGCGCTGTTGATTTCAATTTTTTGGGCTGTAAGACCGGTGTGGGAAATCAAATTGCCAGGAACGAGAGCGGCGGATGTGTCGAAGAACAGGAGGCAATCTTTCAATCCAAGTTGACTTAGCAATGACTCCGAGTTCTTGGTGTCGTGTACGAACAGACGTATTCTGGTTGCCAGTTGTTTGGCCTGCACTTCTAATCCATCATCATAGGAAGAAGCTGACGCCTCCATTAACTGAATCTGCTGCTCCAACTGAGCGAAGAGATCGTTCTTTGTTTGAGGAATTTTTGCCATTGTGTCGAGCGAGAAAAGGTCGTGCCCTTAAACTTCTGTAAATTCTAACAGCCGCTAAAGGAAGAGCGGCCATCGTTCTCCAAGATATTAGGTATCGAGTCCAATATCAAAGGAGAGACGATGGCCAGAGTAAACGGTAA
>JAJYXB010000002.1 GCA_021791195.1 Actinomycetes bacterium
CCTCCTTGGTGAGCATCGATTCCTCCGTATCGAAGATGGCGTCTTCAAAAACGAAGGATATCGGGTTGCTCACCCTGGGGGACAAATTATTTTGCTGTTTTGAGGAAGTTTAGCGTTGCTGCTGACAACCGCCCTGCCTGAAATAATGAGCTGGCTGGATGATAAAAATCCCAATGTCAGGCGCGCTGTAACCGAAGGACTAAGGATCTGGACCGGCAGGCCATACTTCAGTGATAATCCCGAGATGGCAATCAGGCTTCTTGGTAACTTGAGAGCCGACGAAAGCCAGTACGTCAGAAAATCAGTCGGCAATGCCCTACGCGACATCAGCAAGAAACACCAGGATTTAATACAAGTGGAGCTTGAGAGCTGGGACAAAGATGACAAGAAAGTTCAGCTGACTTATAAATTGGCAAATAGGTTTTTAAATAGTAAAACGGAGAAGATCAAATGAGATGTGTTATCTACTTACGAGTTTCAACTAGAGAACAGGCGGAGGGCGGTTTTTCCATTCCCGCCCAGCGCGAAGCCTGCCTGAAACTGATTAAGGAAAAGGACTGGTCGCTGGTTGATGAGTATGCGGACCGAGGCGAGTCCGCCAGAAGCACCGCGCGCCCCCAGCTGCAGGAAATGCTCTCACGAGTCACGCAAAAAGATGTGGACGCGGTAATAGTTCACAAGATCGACCGCCTCGCCCGGAACATGGAAGACCATGTGGCCATCAAAGCAGTGCTAACCCGCTCCGGGGCGCAGCTGGTATCAGTAGTTGAAAACATCGAAGACAGCGCCTCTGGGCGCTTCGTGGAGGGTATCCACGCCCTCATGGCAGAGTTCTACTCCGCCAATCTCTCCTCGGAAGTAAAAAAGGGCCTGCTTCAAAAAGCCAAGTCAGGCGGGATGGTTACAAGAGCCCCGGTCGGCTACAAGAATGTGAGAGACACAATTGAAGGCAAAAGCATTGCCCGGGTCATTCTTGATGAGGATATGGCACCGCTAGTAAAAGAATGCTTTGAACTGTATTCATCAGGCAATTACTCCCTGGCTGAGATTCAAAGGCTCATGGCCAAGAAGGGTCTGAAGAACAACTTCTCAAAGAAACGACCATATCCTGAGTTCTGCAAATCTTCAATCGCGTCGCTACTTCAAAACAAGTTCTATATGGGAGTAGTCACTTACCGAAACGTTGAATATCCGGGACTCCATGAAGCTCTCGTTGAACCGTCTCTCTTTAACCGCGTCCAGCAAACCTTGAGAAGCCGAGATCAGGCCGGTGAGCGGAAAAGAAAACATCCGCATTATCTCAAAGGGTCCATCTACTGCGCTGAGTGCGGCTCCCGACTCTCATACCTGATAGCCAAGGGAACGTATGCATATTTCTACTGCCTGGGACAGAAACGGCACAACGGTTATTCTCAGAAATATCTGGACGCTATCGAGGTCGAGAAGAAAGTGGAAAAGCTCTACAAAGATATCCAGCTACCCCCAGCGACGGTTAAAAAGCTAAAGAAGCAACTGGAGGAAGATATAGTAATCAGTCGGCGTCATCAATCCTACAAAGAAAGAGACTGACCAAGAATATTGATGAGCTGACAGACAAAAGATACAAGCTGGTTGAAGCTTACTACGCCGGTGCTATCGCAATTGATATTTTAAAAGGCGAGCAGGAACGGCTGGTAAATGAAATTGGGGACTGCGAGGAGAAACTGAGAGTCCTGGATGGTAAATACGATAACATCCAAGAATTATTGGAAAGAGCTATCAACTTGGCAGGCAACTGCCATAAGGCTTATCTAAAGGCTGGACCTGATAACAGGAGGCTCCTGAATCAGACCTTCTTTGAGAAAATCTTCGTTGGTGACGGCGATTTGAAAGACCCTGAATACAGCGATCTCTTCCGTGAGCTTTTTTCAGGCACCGGTTTGAATAAGTCAAGTCTGGTCGGGGTGGGCGGATTTGAACCGCCGACCTCACGGTCCCGAACCGTGCGCTCTACCAAGCTGAGCCACACCCCGAATCCACGCGAAGTAAAAGCCGAGTACTGGATGCCCGGCCGAAGGATATTCTAACACAGAGATCGTTCCCCTGGCGCCTGTACAGCCGCCAGTGCGATCATCCGTCCGCCAAATAACAGGGCCCCGTCAGGGGCCCGTATCGACTGATGTTGCCAAACCTCACACCACGCCGCTGATCAGCGAGACATCGTAGCCTTCCTGCTGCGCCATCAGCTTGAAGTCGTGCGGGCTGCTGGCCACCAGGGCGGCGTCCTGCAGAGTAACCATGCCTTCGCGGTACAGCTCCAGCAACGACTGGTCGAACGTCCTCATGCCGTAATAATCGCCTTCGCTGATTGCGTCCTGGATCTTGTATGTCTGATCCGAGTCCATGACCAGATCGCGGATGCGCTTGGTCATCACCATCAGTTCCAGCGCCGGCACGCGGCCCTTGCCGTCGGCGCGCTGCAAAAGCCGCTGCGAGACGACGCCGCGCAGCGAGCCCGCCAGCAGGATGCGCACCTGCTTCTGCTGGTGCAGCGGGAAGAAATCGATGATGCGGTTGATTGTCTCGCTGACATCGATCGTGTGCAGCGTGCTCAGCACCAGGTGACCGGTCTGGGCGGCGGTCAGCGCCGTACGCACTGTTTCCAGATCGCGCATCTCGCCGATGAAGATCACGTCGGGGTCCTGCCTGAGCACGTACCGGAGCGCCGTGGAATAACTGCGCGTGTCGATGCCGATCTCACGCTGGTTGATCATCGACTTGTTGTCGCGGTGCAGGATCTCGATCGGATCCTCGATGGTAACGATGTGGCGGCGTACGTTCTGATTGATATGATCGATCATCGCCGCCAGCGTCGTCGTCTTGCCACTGCCAGTGGTGCCAGTGACCAGTATCATGCCGCGCGGCTCCAGGGCCAACCGCTTCAGCAGCGGCGGCAGATGCAGGTCCTCGAAGCTGGGGATCTTGCCCACCACCTGGCGCATGGCGATGCTGATGCTGCCCCGCTGCCGGAAGATGTTGACCCGGAACCTGCCAACGCCACTTAAACCGTAGGCGAAATCGATCTCGTTCTGTTCGGAAAAGACGGCAATCTGCTTGTCGCTCATCACCGAAGCGGCACACTCCTTCATGTCCTCCGGATTAACAGCCTGCTCGTCAAAGATGTAAAGTTCGCCGTCAACCCGGATTACCGGCGGACTGCCGGCCTTCAGATGCAGGTCGGATGCGCCCCGCTGCACCATGATCTGCAATAATTCATTGATACTCTTCATGAAGATTCAGCCTCCTGCCCGTTTCATGCGTGCATAAGTCCATGTCTATAATTTTTTCGGAAGCCGCGGGATCATTCTTAAGGCCGGCGGAGGCCCGCTGCAGGCGTTTTCATGGGCGCGGGGCTTTCCCTGGCAGGGCCTTTGCACCTATGCTAAGCTATTTGGCGGCCGCAGACCGCCTTTGTGCCCGAGCCCGCCGGGGCCACCGGGCCCCGGTGCTGCAGGCCCTCCCAAACGCTGAGGCGTCGTCTAATGGTAGGACAGCGGACTCTGGATCCGCCGGTGGAGGTTCGAGTCCTCCCGCCTCAGCCAGATATCCCCCATCGGCCGCCGCTTGACCCAGGCAGGAATGGCATCCCGCTGTTTTGAATATGAATGCGGATGCGACGTGCCGGTCCATTCTTCTGATGGAGTCATCTTTGGCTGAAACACCCAATATCATCTGCCGCGAACTGACCAAGTTCTACGGCGCGACGCGGGGGATCGAGAACCTTGACCTCACCGTAGGTCGCGGCGAGATCTTCGGCTTCCTCGGGCCCAACGGCGCCGGCAAGACGACGACCATCCGGATGCTGATGGGCCTGATCAGGCCGACCGCGGGATCCGCGATGGTTGTCGGCCTGGATACATGGAAGCAGTCGGTTGAAATCAAGCGTCATGTCGGAGCCACCCAGGGCGACGTGCGTCTTTACGAACACATGCGCGTGCAGGAGCTGCTCGATTACATCGACGGGTTCCGGTCCGGCGCCGGCAGCCTGCGCGCCGAACTGGTGGAACGGCTCGATCTCGCCGTGGGCAAGAAGGTCAAAGCCCTCTCGCGCGGCAACCGCCAGAAGGTGGCGATCGTCGTGGCAATGATGCACGATCCTGAGATCCTCATCCTCGATGAGCCCACGCTGGGACTCGATCCGTTGATGCAGCAGGTTTTTTATGCCATCCTGGGCGAGTTCAAGCAGCGGGGCAAGACCGTGTTCCTCTCATCGCACATCCTCTCCGAGGTGGAGCGTGTCTGCGACCGGGTCGGCATCGTCAAGGAAGGCAACCTGATGGATGTGCGCTCGATCGAGGAGCTGCGGCAGAACAAGATCCGCCATATGGATGTGTCATTCTCCGGGGAGGTCGACATCAGCCGGCTCAAGGCCCTTCCCCAGGTGCTGGACGTAAAGAGGCTGGACAGCTATCTGCGCATCACCCTGCGCGGCGACATCGACGCCATCATCAAGGAGATCGCCCGCTATCAGGTCGTCGACCTCACCTTCACCCAGCCCAGCCTCGAGGACTTCTTCATGAGTTTTTACCACCACGGGACTGATGACGATGGTTAAGAATCTGCTGCACCGGGGGCTGGCGGACCGGCGTGTTTCGCTGCTGGTGTACGCCTGCGGCCTGGCCGCCTATTCGATCTTCATCGTCGCCATCTGGTCGTCGTTCAAGAACACCCAGATCGAACAGCTGTGGAACAGTTATCCTGAATCGCTGAGAAAGGCTTTCGGCGCCAGCATCAACCTGGGCACCTTCGACGGCTTTTTCACACTCGAGTTCCTCAACCAGATGTGGCCGCTGGTGCTGAGCGTCTTCTCCATCGGATTCGCGAGCGCGTCGCTGGCAGGCGAAGTGGAGAAGGGGACGATGGAGATGTTGCTGGCGCAGCCAGTGGCGCGGCGCACGGTGGTCGCCGCGCGTCATTTGCTGTACTCACTGACGCTACTGGCGCTGATCGCCACGACGCTCGTCCCGGTGATCGTGGGCGCCCCTATCGTCGGCGGCTCCATCAGCTATACAGGCCTGGCCGCGCTGAGCCTGCAGGCATTCCTGTTCTTTGCGGCCATCGGCTCCTACAGCTTCTTCTTCGCCGCAATCTTCAGTTCGCGCTCCCTTGCCATCTTCGTGTCCGCGGGGGTGCTTATCTTTGCCTATGCCCTGGACATCATGTCAAAATTCAATGATTTCATCAATCACTTTCATTTCCTCTCGCTTTTCAATTACTATGATCCCTACCGCTACCTGCATGACGCCTCATTCGCCTGGGGCGACCTGGCTGTACTGGCGGGAACCATCGTCATCAGCACGGCCGCGGCGGTACTGTGGTTTGAAAGACGCGACATTGCTGTGTAAAATCTGCATTCGGGCCGGGAATGGAACCGCTTCCGCACGGGGGACATTCGTCTGCGAGCCCAAATCTGGCGCATTCGTCTAGTGGCCTAGGACGCCGCCCTCTCACGGCGGTAGCAGGGGTTCAAATCCCCTATGCGCTACCAAATCTTTTTTATTCTGCGGCCCGCGCCCATTCGGCCGCGGCGCGGCCGAAGTCCCGGCAGGCCTGCAGGCCCTCGGCATCGGGGAAGAACCTGTTGGTAAGGGCCGGCTGGTACACCTGATGCCCCTCCGCCTCCAGCAGCCTGATCAGCTTCGGCACCGAGCCGCCGCCCCAGCCGAAAGAACCCAGGCAGCCCACGTGCATCCCCTTGATGCGCGGCACGCGCAGGTAAGGAATTAAGGCTTCCACCGGTGGGTAGATGCCGCTTTCAAAGGTCGGCGAGGCCAGCAGGACCAGCCTGCTGTTGAAGGCGTCGGCGATGATCTCGCTGAGGTCGCTGCGCTCCAGATCGTATACGCGCACAGGCAGGCCGGCGGCGGCCACTCCTTCTGCCGCTGCTCCCACCATGCGCCGCGTGGCGCCCCACATGCTCGCGAAGGCGATGACAGCCTTCTCTTCAAGCTCGAGTCTGGCCCACGAGGCGTAGTTTTCCAGCAGCAGGCCGACGTCGCCGCCGCGCCAGCAGGGACCGTGTGACGGCGCCACCGTGTTGATTTCAAGCGGTTCGAGCTTTGCCATCGCCTGCAACAGCGCCTTCCGGTAAGCGCAGATGAGAAAGGCAAAATACTTTTTCGTCTCGGCGAGCACGGCCTGGCAACCCAGCTGATCGGCAAAACGCTGCGTGGAGGCGATATGGGCGCCGAATGCGTCACAGGAAAACAGCGTCGCGCTGGCCGGATCGTAGGTGAACATCGTCTCCGGCCAGTGCAGCAGCGGCGCATGAATAAACCGGAGGCTGCGTCTGCCGATGTCCAGCTCTTCGCCGTCTTCCACCGCGCGCACGTTCCAGCCGCCGTGATAGATGTGCTCCAGCCGCTTGACGCCGTCCTTTGTGGCCAGAAGCCGGGCTTTGGGGACAGCCGCCATGATCGTTTCCAGGTTACCGGAATGGTCGGGCTCGGCGTGGTTGGAGATTACATAATCGATCGAGGCCGGATCGGCGATGGCGGCTATGTGTTCCCGGTGGATATCGGCCTGAGGCGCGCGCACGCCGTCGATCAGCACCGTCTTCTCGTCGACGATCAGGTAAGAGTTGTACGTGGTGCCCCGGGGAGTTGTCAGGCCATGGAAGCGGCGCGCATCCCAGTCGACGGCCCCTACCCAGTACACTCCCGCGGCAAGCTCAACATGTGGCATCGCCCGAACCTCCAAGTGCTTTATGAGGTTCATTCCCCGATGAGGCCCGATCCAATCGACGGCGCACGGCGCCTCCGGCGCAGCCCCCGCGGCGGCTACTGTGCCAGCATGCCAAGCGCTGCATCGATGCGGCTGATGCTCTCCTCCCGGCCCAGGACTGCCAGCGTTTCAAACATGCCGGGCGTGACCAGCTTGCCGCTGAGCGCGATCCGGAGCGGCTGCAGGAACTTCCCCAGTTTCAGCTCCATGGAGTCGGCGGCAGCTCTCAGGGCGGTTTCGACCGCCTCGATCCCGAAGCTGTCCAGCTGGCGCAGGGTCTCCGCCGCCGTGCTGAGGATCTGCCGCGCGGCGCCGTCTTTCTTCAGCTTGGCCAGCGCTTTCTCCTCGAAGCTCACCGGCAGGAAAAAGAAATCGGTCAACTCCACGAAGTCTGCCAGCGTTTTCATCTTCTCCTGCGTCAACGGCACCAGATCACCGACGCTGGGCCTGCCATCCTCTCCCGGCAAACCGGCCAGCCGCGTATCCTCCAGAAATTCCTCGATCCTGACCGTCAGTCCGGCTGCGTCCATCTCCCTGATGTAGTGCCCGTTCATCCACAACAGTTTTTCGTTGTCGAAGACAGCGGCGGTCACGCCCACACGCTCCAGGGAAAAATTGCGAACCAGTTCATCCATGCTAAAAAGGGTGGTCTCGGCATCATAGCTCCATCCCAGCAGCGCCAGATAGTTGTTCAGCGCCTCCCGGACAAAACCGCGGGCGCGAAACTCTTCAACGGAAACATCGCCATGCCGCTTCGAAAGCGGCGCCCGGTCACTTCCGAGTATCAACGGCAGATGCGCGTATACAGGCGCCGCGGCGCCCAGCGCCTCCAGCAGCAGCAGCTGGCGCGGTGTATTGGGCAGGTGGTCATCGCCGCGGATGACATGCGAGATTCGCATCGCGGCGTCATCGACAGCCACGGCAAAATTATAGGTCGGCACGCCGCTGGAGCGCACGATGATGAAATCCCCCAGCTGGGCATTATCGAACTCGACGTCGCCTTTGACCCGGTCCCTGACGACGGTCTTTCCGGCTGCCGGCGTCCGGAAGCGGATGACGGCCTCGCGCCCCTCCGCCCTGCACTCCTGCGCCTCTGTCACGCTCAGCTCGCGGCAGCGGCCCTGGTAGACGACCGGCCTGCCCTCGGCGCGGGCCCGGGCGCGCTCGGCCTCCAGCTCTGCCGGAGTGCAGTAACAGTGATAAGCCTTCCCCTCCGCCAGCAGGCGCCCGGCGGCCCCGCGGTAGAGCTCCGTGCGCTCCATCTGCCTGTACGGCCCGAACTCACCGCCGGTCTCCGGTCCCTCATTCCAGTCCAGTCCCAGCCAGCGCATGCTGGATATTATTTGCCGGACGGCCTCATCCGTGGACCGGGAGAGGTCGGTGTCCTCGATGCGCAGCACAAACCGGCCTGCGCGGCCGCGGGCGAAAAGCCAGTTGTAAAGAGCGGTCCTGGCGCCGCCCACGTGCAGGTGCCCGGTGGGGCTGGGCGCGAACCTCACCCGAACCGCGTCATTCTCTTGCTGACTCAAATCAAACTCCGATTACTGGATATTGGACAAAAAAGAGCCCGGATAAACCGGGCTCTCGTATAGCCATTGTTTGCCGGATCAGAGCCTGCAGGCGCCCCGGTAGGAACCGCCTCCGGATATCGGCGATATCTGAACGACGGTGCCCGGATACGGCGCATGGATCATCCTGCCCCCGCCGATGTAAATGCCTACGTGCTCGATGCTGCCATAGCCAAAGAAAACCAGATCGCCCGGCGACAGCTGATTGTAACTGATCGGCGTGCCTGCTGAATACTGGGCGGCCGCCGAATGCGGCAGTGAGATCCCGACCTGGCGATACACGTACATTACCAGACCCGAGCAGTCGAAGCCGGAGGGCGACGCCCCAGCCCAGACATACGGCACTCCCAGATACTGCATGGCGATGCCTACCACGCCGCCAGCATGGGGGGCTGGGGGCGCGCTCGAACTGCCGCCACCGCCGCCGGAAGAGGAACCACTATCGCTATTGTATGTCGCTGCCGCCTGCTGCTGCAGCTGTTGCTGCAGCGCAGCCTGATTGGCTTCTGCCTGCTGCTGCTCCTGCTGCTGCAGCGTAGTGATATCGGTATTGATCGAGGCCAGCTTCTGCTGCCTGACATTGATGCTGGCTTCGATGTCGTTCTTGTCGGAGGCCAGCTGGGAGACAAGCGATTCCTGTGATGACTTGTCGCTATCCAGCTTGGATTGCTCGGCCTCGATCTGGGATTTCAACATCTTGATCTGTTCGACGTCGTTTCGGTCCTGCTCGCTGAGCTTGGACAGCATGTCGTAAGTAGAGAGAAAATCATTGAGGTTGCTGGTATCCATAAGAACGTCCAGCATGCCGACGTTGCCGTTGCGATAGATGCTTGTCACGCGGTCGTTAAGGCGGCTCTGGGTGACACTGAGCGTCTGCGACGCCTGGGTCAGCTTCTGCTGATTTTCCTGGATGCTGCCCTGTATCTTGGCCAGCTGGACGTTGGCGGCGTTATAGCTCTCCACCTTCGCCTCCATCTGCATGTTGAGTCTATCGATCTCGGACTTGACCGAATCGGCCTGCGTCTGCTTGGCCGCGATGTCCCCCGCCGGATCTGCCAGCGCCAGGGCAGCCATGACGGCCAGCGGCAACAGCGCGATTAAGGTGAGGCAAGCGATAAAGACCGGTAGTCTTCTGAGGGAATGCTTATGTGGGGAGCTGCTTTTGGGGGATTTATTGCTTTTAACTGCTGATAATGAGAATAGCTTAAACCTGATGGTTTTCGCCTCCTTTAGGACACTCCTGTGTCGGTCAGTTGGCATCCGCTTTGGCTAACAAAACCTGGTGAACAATAGCAAGGCATTTAAATTAAGTCAACAAAAATGGCTTAAATAACGTTAAATTCATGCAAATTGCGTCATTTTTCTAAGGGAAAATCACTACTGGCCGGCGAAATATGCCCTGAGACCGGCCATGATAGCCGAAGCTTCCCGGGCGGCAAGCTCATCTTCGGACAAACTGGCGACGCCTGCCAGGTTGGTGAGGAAGAACGGCTCCACCAAAATGGCGGTCATCGCGGTCTCCCGGAGGACGGCATAGTTCCGTCCCAGCACCGGCATCGCAAGCACTTGCAGCTCGGTCGCCAGGCTGTCGACAATCTTTTGCGCCAGCATCTTTCCCTGCTCGGAGAAGTAGCCCTCACGGCAGAAAAAGTAGCCGGCAGCGCCCTGTGCCCTGTGGCTGGTGGCGCTGTTGTGATGAATGCAGATGAAGAGGTCGGCACTGCTGAGGTTTGCCAGCGCCGCCCGCTCATACAGATCGACGCCGGAATCGGTTTCCCTGGTCAGGACGACACTGGCGCCCAGCGGCTTGAGCGCGGCAGCCAGGTTGAGCGCCGTCTTCAGATTCAGATTCTTCTCGGCGATACCGCCAGCCGCGACAGCGCCCGTATCTTCGCCACCATGCCCGGGGTCGATCGCCACGGTCAGGCTGCCCAGCGAGCGGCCGCCGGCATAACCGCCGTTCCGGTCCGGGATCTTGGCGCCGCTGCTGTGGGGCTCGCCGTCCTTGGTGACCTTGGCCATCACCTTGAGGACGGACTCATCCACCATGCCGTCCATCACCATGCCGGCGTTTTTCTGAAAGTCGAGCACGGCCCGTTCCGTTTCGGCGCCGAAGATGGCGTCTTCCGGTCCGGCATTAAATCCCAGCCGGTTGAGCGAACGCTGCAGGGTCAGCACGTCCGCGCCGCGAAAGGGCGGGATGCGCAGGTATAGCAGCCTCTCCCCCGGCTCGTAGCGCGCCTCCACCAGTTCCTGCCATGTGTTTTCGGCGACGATGCCGTCGACAAGAAGCCCGATCTTTTGCTGGAAACACAGAACGGCCGCCTGGGTATCGGGGCCGAAAAGACCATCCACACCGTCGGTGCCGACGTCATATCCGAGACCGGAGAGCCTGGACTGTACATCCAGGACTTCCTTGCCTCTGTCACCTAACTTCAACGTTCTCAAACAGGGGTCACCTTCGTGTGGGCGATTTCAGGTGCGGGACCCAGATCCCGCAACGATCCGAGCCCTAAGGTTAAAGCTTGCCGGGCCCAGGTTCAAGCCGGAGCGGCCAGGGCGTGCGCAGCCCATGTCCGGGAGCGACGGCTGCCGCGATCCCCCCGGCCACGTATTCGTGCGCCGAGCGCACGGCTGTTTCCAGATCGGCGCCCAGTGCCAGAAATGCCGCCAGCGCGGCTGAAAAAAGACAGCCGGTGCCGTGGTATTCGCGCGCATCGCCGGCGCGCCTGCCCTGGATCACCGTCATCCGGCCGCCGTCGCACAACACATCGGCAGGATCTCCATCGAGGTGCCCGCCAGTGACGCAGGCGGCGGCAGCCCCCAGAGCCACCAGCTCCGCCGCCGCTTCGCGGGCGTCGTCGAGCGTTCGCACGCTGGCGCCGGCGAGAACCGCCGCCTCGGAGAGGTTCGGCGTGACCACGCGGCAGAGCGGCAGCAGCTTTTCGCGGATCGTCCGCGCCAGCTCCGGCTCCGCCAGACTGCCGCCGCCGGTGCTTTTCAGCACGGGATCGACCACCAGCGGCGCTCCGCCCGCCTCTGCGATCCCGCCGGCGACCGCCTCCGCGATCGCGGCAGTGGCCAGCATGCCGGTCTTCATGGCACGGGGTTTGATATCAGCCAGCAGCACCCCCAGCTGCTCCTTCACCAGCGCCGCATCAAGGGGATGGACGCCGCTGACGCCGATGGTGTTTTGTGATGTGATCGCCGTGATAACGCCGAGACCGTACAGTCCCAGCCGGTCGAAAGTTCGCAGATCGGCCTGGAGGCCCGCCCCCGCCCCGGGATCGGAGCCGGCGATACTGAGGACGGCTTTGAGCGCCGGCGGATTCATCGCCTGAAGTGATCGAAGCCGCGTTGCGCCAGCGGTTGTTCCGCGCCCCGGGGATCGAGCATGACGATGCCCGTGGCCGCGGCGGTCATCTGGCCGATATCTGTCACGAGGGTACCGGCCGCCTCGATGGCGCCGGCGATGCGGCCGGCTTTATCCGGTGGTGCGGCGATCAGAAGCTCGTAATCCTCGCCTCCGTAGATCACCAGCTCCTGAAGCTCCCAGCCGTGGCGTTCCGCCGCTTCAGGCAGACTTTCGGATACCGGAATGGCATCCGCCCTGATCCTGGCGCCGGTGCCGCTGGCCGCGCATATATGCCGCAGGTCAGTGGCCAGCCCGTCGCTGATATCAGTCATGGCGGCCGCACCGGCCAGCCGCGCCGCATGGCCTTCCGCCAGCCTTGCGACCGGAGTGTTGAGCGCAGTCAGCAATTGGGGAAATCCCGCTCCGGAACCTTGCTGGCTAAGTCTCAGCCCGCCGGCAGCGCCGCCCAGGCGGCCGGTTACAAGAATGCGGTCCCCCGGATGGGCTCCGGAGCGCAGAACCGGCGCCTCTCCGGCCTCAAGCTCTCCCGCGAGTGACACCGACAGGGCCAGGGGGCCCGGGGAACCGGTAGTGTCGCCGCCGACGACGGCGGTGCCGGTTTTGGCCGCCAGCGAGGCGATGCCCTCACAAATGCCCGTGATTAAATCGACCGGGGTGTCACCAGCGCAGGCTATCGTCAGCAGCGCATAACGCGGCACTGCACCCATGGCCGCCATATCGCTGAGGTTGACCGCCAGACATTTATGGCCCAGCTGCTCGGGCGCCTGCCAGTCTTTCCTGAAATGCACTCCTTCGAGGAGCAGATCCGTGGTCCAGACCTGCATGCCAGCGGCAGGACCGGTCACCGCCGCGTCATCGCCAATACCCACGGATATGGCCGCCGCCGTGGACGAGAAGAGACGGCGCAAACGGTCAAGCAGAGCCTCTTCGCCCAGTTCACCGACTAGCAACCGGAAATCTCACCAGCCTTCAGCCCCAGATGCTCCGACACGATCTTCATGGCGCAGAGTTCGCCGCACATGCTGCAGCCCTCCACCGACGAGCTGCGGCGGGCGTCGTAAATCGAACGCGCCGCCTTGGGATCGACCGCCAGCCCGATCTGGGCATCCCAGTCCAGCGCCTTTCTTGCGCCGGCCATGCGCCGGTCCCACTCGAGCGCGCCGGGCACCCCCTTGGCGATGTCGGCCGCATGCGCCGCGATCCGGGAAGCGATAACACCTTGGTGGACATCTTCGACCGTAGGCAGGCCCAGGTGCTCAGCTGAAGTCACATAGCAAAGATAGTCGGCCCCGGCGGCGCCGGCAATCGCGCCGCCGATAGCGGCCGTGATGTGATCGTAACCCGGCGCCACGTCGGTCACCAGAGGGCCAAGCACATATAAAGGCGCGTCTCCGGTGAGTTTCTTGGCCATGCGGATGTTGGCCTCCACGTCCGGCAGCGGCACGTGGCCCGGTCCCTCAATCATCGCCTGGACTCCTGCTTCGCGGGCTGTTTGCGCCAGACCGCCAAGCGTCACCAGTTCCTGGAACTGGGCCCGGTCGCTGGCATCGGCGAGACAGCCGGGCCTGAGGCCATCCCCCAGGCTGATGGTGACATCCCATTTGGCCAGCACCTCGAGCAGCAGGTCATAATCTTCGTAAAATGGGTTTTCGCGGTCGTGGTGGAGCATCCAGGCGATCATGAAAGCGCCGCCGCGGCTGACAACGTCCATTAGCCGCCCCTGCGCCTGCAGATGCCCGAGCGCCGAGCGGGTCAGGCCGGCATGGATGGTCATGAAGTCAACACCATCAGCCGCCTGGCTTTCAACGACGCCCAGCAGATCGTCGCGAGTCATGGAGACAACGCTGCCGCCGCGTTCGCGCGCAGCCGTCGCGGCTTCGTAGATCGGCACCGTCCCGAACGGCAACTCGCTGCCGGCGATCAGCGTCCGGCGCAACTGGCCGACTTCGCCGCCGCCACTGGATAGATCCATCACCGTATCCGCCCCGGCCGCCACCGCGGCGCCCAGCTTCCTGATCTCCTCATCACGGGAAAAGATCTCGCTGGAAGCGCCGATGTTGGCATTTACCTTGGTCCTCAGGCCGCTGCCGATGCCGGTCGGCCTCACCTGCCTGCCGCCACTTGCCCGGGGCACAACCACTCTTCCCGCCAGCACCAGCTCGCAAAGTTTGTCCCGGTCGATGGATTCAGAGAGCGCCACGGCTTCCATCCGGGCGGGAACAACTCCGGAAGCCAGTTGTCCGAGCAACGTCATCATCCGGCCTTCTTGGCTCCGGCTTCGACCACCAGCGAGGACCTGGCGTCATCCAGAGCCCGCCTCAGATCAGTGGTGGCCGCAACCATGTCATCGGCCATCGCCACGGCGGAAAGTACCGCCACGCCGTTGGCTCCGGCTTCGACGCATTCGCCCAGATTGCCAGCGTCGACGCCACCAATTGCGATAATGGGGATATTTGACAGCGCCCTGATCTTGGCGATACGCTGGGGCCCGGTCGGCAGCTGGTCCGGTTTGATGGCAGTAGCATAGACCGCACCCACGCCCACGTATGTTGCCCCTTCCTGCACCGCTTTCAGCGCTTCAGTGTGATTGGAGACGGATTTGCCGACTATCCGGCCGCGGCCGATCATCCTGAGGGCGGCCGGCACAGGCATGTCATCCTGTCCGACATGCAGGCCTTCGGCCTTCGAGGCCATCGCGATGCCGACATGATCATTGATGATCAGCGGGATGCCGGCCTCCTGGGTGAGCTCATGGATGCGTGTGGCGATCTTCAGCACCTCACCCATGCTGCGCCGTTTGACCCGCAGCTGGATGGCTGTGGCGCCCCCCTCGACCGCGGCAGCCGCCACGTCATAATGATCCCTGCCCAGCTCGGGGATCGAAGCCGTAATGACATACAATCCAAGATTCAAAATGTTTCTCCTATGCCTGGAGACGGGCGAACATTTCCGCGTGCCGAGTGCAGTAACCGCCGCCGGTTTGCGTCCGGATCAGGTCGCTCTGCCAGTGGGCATTGAACAGCCTGCAATCCCTGTCATCACAAAAAGGTTCACCGGTCAATCTATAAGTTACAGCTTGCATCACAAGCCCCTGCGCCGTGTCTGTCAGTCTGGGGTCGTCGAGACGCAGGCAGTCGCCGGCATACGACCGGGCCAGCTCCATCTTTTCTTCTTCCTGTAAACCCAGGGCTTCTGAGCTGCGCCGGGCGAGATAATAGCCGGGCGCCCGCGCCGGCGCCTCGACCATGCCGCTAGTGGACAGGATCGAAGGCGCTCCGCAGACAACGGTTCTCGCATGGTAACGTCTGTCGGCCAAATCCCAGGTTCCGATTAGCTGATTTGTGAAAATCACATGGACGTTTTCCAGCCGTGCTTCCGCGGCCGGCAGCAACATTCGCGCAGCGTCGGTAAAAAGCCAGGCGTCATAAAGGATGCCGTAGACTTCGCCGTCCCTGTTTTGCAGGCGCCTGAGCTCGTAGCCGACCTCACCCGGCAGCACCCGCTGCCCCGTCCGCGCCGGCCGGTCAAAGCTGCGCACCTTCGCCTCAGCCAACCGCATCGCCAGCGCTTCGGCATCCTCCGCTGAGGCATTTTCGAGCCATCCTTCCAGCAGCGGCGCGCGCAGCGTCACCGCCGTGCGCGGCAGCCACTCCCCGATACCTGCCGCCACCGCCTCAAAATCAATCGCCCGGCAGCGCGGCTCCCGGTATATATGGACGTTGGCGATGTGGTCTGCGGGACTCACCGCTCCGGCCACCTTTTATCAGTCGGGTTCCAGCCCGGCCCGCAGCTGCTATTTCGCCGGGGCAACCTTATCGGCCAACTTTTCCAGCACGACCTCCGCCGCCCGCCTGCCTGACAGCAGCATGCCGCCGAAGGTGGGACCCATGCGCGGCAGGCCATAGGCGGTGGAGACCGCCATGCCTGTGATCACCAGGCCGGGCATGAATTCCCCGGTATGCTCAAGGATCAGATCCTCGGAGCGTTCTACCCACATGGCGCCGAAACCTACCGTCTCGGCCAGGCCGCGCTGCTCCAGCTTGGAAAGGACGCAGGCGTCGTGTCCGGTGGAGTCGATGACCATCTGCGCCTCGATCGCCACCGGGTCCACACAGGTGATCTCCCGCGGCAATGAGACGATTGGCGTCCAGTTGATGACAACACCGGCAACGCGATTGCCGTCGCGGATGACCACATCCTCGAAGATGGTCATGTTGGCGAACTTGACGCCGGCGTCGCAGGCGGCCGCGATCAGCTTCGAACAGGCGTGTGGGCCGTCAGCCACGTAGAGGCCTTCCTGCGCCTCCTCATAGGGGACTCCCAACTCGTCCAGCACCGTCTGCGCCGGCGCCCGCAGCGTCACCTTGTTCATCAGATAGCCGCCGATCCAGAAGCCGCCGCCGATATAGTTATTGCGTTCCACGATCAACGTCTTCAAGCCCTTCGCCGCCAGCTCCTTGCCGGCCATCAGGCCGCTGGGTCCGCCGCCGACGATGATGACGTCGCTCTCGGCGTACTCCTCGAACTGGCGCATGAACGAGCCGACGATCGCCTTGGTTACATCTTTCTCATCGATTGGATGAAAAACCGCCATCCTGTCTCCTTCCCTCAAAATTACTGGGCCTTTAAAAACAAACGGCCGTACCAACAGTGGTACGGCTCCAGCCTCATAGAGTCATCCCTGCGCTGGCATTATCCAGATCAGGTTCCAGGGGTCAGTGACAACATCACTTTCTCAGCCGCTTGAGGGCAGCTCCCCCATTATGTGGCCGTGATTATATCACGAGAAAAAGCCCAAGAGAATAACACAATAAAATGGAACCGGGCGGAGGGGCGTCGCTTATTGGGTAGGTAGGCAATTGCGCAAAGAAACAGTCAGAACATCCCCGGGACGGTTTTCAGGCGGCGTCCCGACCAACCGCGGTCAACTTTTTGGAAGCTGGGTCCGCGACGCTATCGCCGGCCGTCCCGGCGGCTGAAGCGCGCCCGCCAGCCAACAGGCGGGGAAGTTCGAGCTGCTCGCCGCAGATCTCGCAGTATCCCCACTTGTTTACCGAGCCGGCAGAATAGCAGATGCCACAGTCATACATCTTCATATTTTCCTCCTTCTCTTTTTGCTACCGCCCACCGCCCCAGATGATGGGTCCAGCTTAGCGGCCGATGAAATCAAAGGAAATAAGGGAAAAGCCTTACGTAGTTTAAGAATTACCCTGAACCGCAAAAAGGTAAACCCGGCCGGCGCCGGGAGGCTAGCTGGCAAGCTTGTCGGGCTTGCGCGCCGGGTTGGCCGACATTGGGCAGTAAGGAAGCTTCTTCTCGCAACGGATGAAGAGGTCGACGGCTTCCGGATCGAACTGGATGCCCCGGTTCTCAAGCAGCTGGCTGTGCGCTTCCCCGGGGGATAGCGCCTTGCGGTATGGCCGGTTCGAGGTCATGGCATCATAGGCATCGGCGACCGCCATCAGCCTGGCGCCCAGGGGGATCGCGTCACCGGCAATGCCCTCGGGGTAGCCGCTGCCGCCATAACGCTCATGGTGGTAACGGACCATCGCCAGGATCTCCTCGTCCTTGATCACCGGCTTGAGGATCTTCTCCCCGATGACGGAATGCCGCTTGATCTGTTCGAATTCCCCGCCGCTGAGCTTGCCTGGTTTATGCAGGATTTCTTCCGGAACACCGATCTTGCCGATATCGTGCAGCAGGCCGGCCAGGCGGATCCTGCCCACCTCATCCTCGCCGAGCCCCATTTCCCGGGCCAGCGTGACGGTCACCTCGGTGACCCGCCGCGAGTGACCGTTGGTGTAGGTATCCTTGGCTTCCAGCGCTTCCACCAGCGCCTGGATGGCTCCCAGCGAGGTCTCGCGGATCTGGGCGGTCTGCTCCTCAACCTTCTGCTCGAGGAACTCGCGATGCTCCCGGTTTGAGAGGACCAGTTCACGCTTTTCCAGCGCCCGCTCGACGCTCAGCTGGACCTCTTCCAGGTTGAACGGCTTCATGATGTAGTCGTGCGCTCCCAGCCGCATGGCGTGCACCGCCGTGCTCGTGTCGGCTACGGCGGTCAGCATGATCACGCCGGTATCCGGCCACCAGGACATCACTTCTCCGAGCAGGTCGATGCCCGACCGGTCCGGCATCATGATATCGCTGAGAACAAGATCGATGGTGCCGCTTTTAAGCTGGGTCACGGCGGCGCTTACATCGGCCGCCTGCACGCATTCATATCCATTGCCGCCGAGCGCCCGGGCGAGGATATCCCTCACCGTGGGTTCGTCGTCCACGATCAGCAGTCTGCTTTTTCGACCTTCCAAAACCATTGCCACCCCACCTCTCACCTGCCTTGATTACCAAGCTCCGATCTGTGCCGGCAAGCGCCATAAAGCCTGAATGTCCGTGTTTTCCGGGCCTTTTCTGATGTTGGCTGATTAAACCGGGCCAGTCATCACATTTTGGCTCTGCCGGGAAAGCCGGACCCAAATTCCGGCTACGCTGACACAATCGGCAATAATAACGGCACGCTTTAAGGAATAGATTCCACTGCGGCTGCAAGCAGGCGCCAGCCGTTTGCCTTTTGCGGAAATGGTTATTAGATTAATGCCGTCAGATCAACCCGCTGTTGGAAGGATGCCCGCAATCATGGATGTGCTGGACGCAATCAGGAACCGCCGCAGCCACAGGGCCTTTCTGGACCGGCCGGTGGAGCGGGAGAAAATCGAAACCATCCTCGATGCCGCGCACTGGGCGCCGTCGCCGGCCAACTCACAGCCCTGGGAATTCGTGGTAGTGACCGGTAAACGGGCCCGGCGCCGCCTGTATGAGCTATCCGAAGAGGCCAAGCGCAGCGGCCGGATCGAGGTGCGTGGCTTCAGCTATGTGCGACCGATGCCGGCGGAACTCGAAACGCCGGAAGATGCCGCGAAGTCAGTCCGGAATTACCCCCTCGGCTTCCTGGCCAAGGTTCCCGTCATTTTCGGCATCGTCGGCCTGCCACTTGCTGCCATACGCCAGGCAAGCTTCCAGGAAACACGCGACGCCTATAAATATTCCTGCGGCGCCGTGATCCAGAACATGCTGCTGACCTGTGAAGCTCTCGGACTGGGCAGCCTTTGGTTCACATTCTTCGACCCTGAACTGGCGCCCCGGTACCTGCAGGTAGACCGCGGCAAGCATCTTGTGGCGATGGTGCTGGCCGGTTACCCGGCGGCGGCGCCCAAGCCGCCGGGGCGCCAGCCCCTGAAAACCAAGGTCCGCTGGATCGAGTAATGGTCCTGGTCCTGGGCATACTCGGCAGCCCCCGGCGCGGGGGCAACTCGGAAATCCTGCTGGACCGGGCGCTGGCTGGCGCCGCCGATGCCAGCGCGGAGATTGAGAGGCTGCATCCGGCCTCGCTCAGGATCGCCGGCTGCACCGAATGCAATGACTGTTACGCGCTGGGCGAGTGCAGTACGGCCGATGACATGGACCGGGTCTATGCGGCGCTGGAACGGGCGGACCGGATCGTCGTCGCCTCGCCGATTTTTTTCATGAGCTTTCCGGCGCAGCTGAAAGCCGTGATCGACCGGACACAGAAATACTGGGCGCTCAAGTACATCCTGCGGGAGCCATTTCCCCGGCCGGCCGGCTCCCCCCCGCGCTACGGCGCGTATATCGGGGTGGGCGCCACGAAGGGCAAGGTGCTGTTCGACGGCGCCAGGCTGACGTTGAAATATTTCTTCGATGCCATCGCGGTCGAGCCCCGGGAAGAGCTCTACGTGCTGGTAAGAGGGATCGACGAGCAAGGTGAGATCAGGGAAAGAGAACAGGCGCTGGAGGATGCGTACCGGACCGGCGCGGCCCTCGCCCGGCTTTAGCCCGCCAGGAGCGGAGCCCCTCTAGCCCGCCTGATCGAAAATGCCGGCCCGCGCGGGGCCGGCGCCGTCCTGGCCGGCAGACTCCTGTTCGCCGCGGCGGCGCTCGATCCGTCCCAGCTCATCCTGTACGATCCTCTTGTCCACGACGATCCTGACGCCGGACATCCTGGCGGCAAGCTCATCGCAGCGGCGTCTTAGAAAGGGCATCTCGCGGTCGACTACCAGCAGCTTCTGCGCGCCGCTCTCTACGAAAGCTGACCTGAACCCGCAGAATTTGCAAGCCGAGAATTCGCGCAGCGAAGTGACTATTTTCTGGTGTCCACAATATGGGCAACGCAGCTCTTTCATTTTTTCAATATACAGCTTGGCCAGTGGACGTGGCATCGGGGTTTACCCTGAAAAGCATATTTCCGCGAAAACCGGGTAATATACTTTGACAGTCTGCTTCTTATTGGTAGTAAACAATCATTTTGTGACATTGCCGGGCAAGCCGGCGACGAAGGCGACGGACTGATGCCGCCCGCCGGCTGAAGCGGTGAATAGGCATGTCCTGCTCAAGGAGAGGATGGCTGATGAGAAAATTCTCGCTGGAGGAGCTGAAACGGTTTAGCGGTGAAAACGGCGGACCCGTCTATCTTGCCTGTAACGGCAAGGTATACGACGTTTCCGCCAGCCCGTTATGGGAAGACGGCCAGCATCAGGAAGAACACGAGGCTGGCATGGACCTGACGGCGGAGATGGCCGGCGCCCCCCATGAACCGGACCTGCTCGACGACTTTCCCGTAGTCGGCGAACTCGAGTAGCTGGCTCCTCGGGCAGGACTCGAACCTGCAACAAACCGGTTAACAGCCGGTTGCTCTACCATTGAGCTACCGAGGAGCGTTAAATGGAGTCCCTGCATTATAGTTTGGCCCAAAGCGGCTTTTCAAGAAACATGCGGGCATAAAAAAATCTCTGCGTCCACAGAGACCTGACGACCCGCCCAGACTGATTACCCGGCGCCGCCTACTCGAGGAACTCCCTGAGCTTCTGCGATTCGCGGTAACTCTTGAGCTTTACCAGGGTCTTGGCTTCGATCTGCCGGATGCGCTCCCTCGTCACCCCGAACTTCTGTCCTACTTCCTCCAGCGTTCGCGGATGCTCTCCCTTGAGCCCGAAGCGCAGCTCGATCACTTTCCGCTCGCGGTGGGTCAGGCTGCCGAGGACATCGGCCAGGTCCTCTTTCTGCATGATGTCGGATACCGCCTCCATCGGCGCCACCGCATCGCTGTCCTCGATGAAGTCGCCCAGCTGGCTGTCCTCTTCCTCGCCGATGGGCGTTTCCAGCGACACCGGCTCCTGCGAGATCTTGAGGATCTCGCGCACCTTTTCCGGCGTGGTGTCCATCTCCCTGGCGATCTCAAAAGGCGTCGGCTCGCGGCCCTTGTCCTGCAGCAGCTGCCGCTGCACACGGATGAGCTTGTTGATCGTCTCGACCATGTGCACCGGGATGCGGATGGTGCGCGCCTGATCGGCGATGGCCCTGGTGATCGCCTGCCTGATCCACCAGGTGGCATAAGTGGAGAATTTGTAACCTTTGCGGTAATCGAATTTCTCCACCGCGCGGATCAGCCCCAGATTGCCTTCCTGGATCAGGTCGAGGAACAGCATGCCACGCCCGACGTACCGCTTGGCAATGCTGACCACGAGCCTCAGGTTCGCCTGGATCAGTTTCCGCTTGGCTTCCATGTCCTGCCGTTCGATCCGTTTTGCCAGCGCCACCTCTTCCTCCGCGGTAAGCAGCGGCACGCGGCCGATCTCCTTCAGGTAAAGGCGTACGGGGTCGCTGGTGGGTGTCTTGACCGAGAGGTCAAGACGGCTGAGGATCTCTTCCTCCTCCGCTTTCGGGTCGGCTTCCACCCGCGGCATTAACAGGTCGTCATCGTCCTCAACCACCTCGATGCCCATGTCCAGCAGGATCGAGTAGATGTTCTCGATCTGTTCCGTGGAGAGGTCGACGTCCTGCAGCACGTCGGCGACCCGGTCGGCAGAAAGGTAGCCGTGTTCCCGGCCCTCGTTGATCAGATCGCGGACTTCGTCGATGCCCAGCTCGTCGGAATGGTTCATCTCAGGTCTCATAAGCCCCTGCCTGGATCAGCTCGATGATTTCACGTCGATGCGCCTCGAGGCGGCAGAGCTCACGGAAGTTCTCGGAATCATCGTCGTCGTCGGTGAGATTTTTCTTGAGGGCATTGATGCGCCGGGAAATCTCGGCTTCGGAGAGCCGGAAGTAGAGTTCGTGAAGGGCGCCGGCGGAAGAGCCGTCGCCGGCATTGGACCTGATGAGAAGCTCGGGCAGGACGGAGCCCGCTCCGTCAAGGTCGGAAACAGGCGTGGCGGGGACAGACCCGGTTTGACCCCCAAGTCTCTCCCTGACCCAGTGAAACGCCGACCGCGTCGGCGCCGTCGTAAAATAGGCGTCGGTCATGTCCCGCAAATACCTTCTGGCCTCCCCAGGGTGTGCCAGACACTGACTGAGGAAATCCCTCTCGATGATCTCCTCGTGAGATAAAACCCGCCGTCGAGCCTCTTCCCCGGACCCCGATCGCGCAAAATTGGTCGACTCCATTAAGTATGCCACATTTTCAGGGCTAAGGCGGAGCCGGTCCGCGATGACCCTGAGCTGCTCGTCGCGTTCCAGCGATCCGGCGGCTTCGGGAATGATTTCCTTGAGCAAGTCAAGCGCCCGGCTGCGTCCTTCGGCAGAGTCCAGATCCGCTCCGGAAAGCTCCGCCTGGACCTGGTATTGTAGCAACGACGGAGCGCCAGCAACAAGTTTCCCGAAGGCGGCCGGGCCGTCATCCATCATCATCAAATCGGCCGGGTCGCGACCCGCGGGCATTTGCACCACCCGCACGGACAGCGCCAGTGCCCGCGCCAGCTTCAACGCCCGCAGCATCGCCTTCTGGCCAGCGGCATCGGCGTCAAACGCCAGGTAGACATTCTTGGTGAAACGTGATATTTCCCGCAACTGCTGTTCGGTGAGCGCGGTGCCCATCGACGCCACGGCGTTTTCGATGTTCGCCTGGCTGAGCGCCAGCACATCGGTGTAGCCTTCGACGATGTAGACGCAGTCGGCGCGGGTGATGGCCTGGCGGGCGTTTCCGAGCCCAAAAACGAGACTGCTTTTATGGTAGAGGTCCGTTTCGGGTGAATTCAGGTATTTGGGCTTGCTGTCGTCCAGCACGCGCGCGCCGAAGCCGAGCACGCGGCCGCGATGATCGGTGAAGGGGAACATCAGCCGGCCGCGGAACCGGTCGTAAGCGCGGCCGTTCCGCGATGACGAAAGCCCGGCGCCCAGCAGCTCGGCTGGCGAATAGCCCTTGCCGGCCGCGGCCTGGGTAAGCGACTGGCCGCCCGCCGGCGAGAATCCCAGCCGGAACCGCTCCACTACTTCCGGCTGGAAACCGCGGCGCTTGAGATAATCCCGGGCGGCGGCGGCCGACTTCGATTCGCGCAGGTAGCGAGAATAATACGTAGCCGCCTGGTCCAGGAGCGACAGCGTCCGTTCGCGGCGTCTGAGCCGTTCCTCCTGCCCCGGCGAGCTCTGCTCGAACTCCAGCCTGACGACATACTTGTCGGCCAGCATCCGCACCGCGTCGGCGAAATCAAGCCCCTCCTTCTTCTCGACGAAAGTGAAGACGTTGCCGCCTTCGCCGCAGCCAAAGCAGTAATATACTTTTTCCACCGGGTCAACCGAGAACGAAGCCGTCTTCTCGCCGTGGAACGGGCAGCGCCCCATGTAATTGGCGCCGGTCTTCTTCAGGGTCGTGTAAGGCGCCACGATCTCGAGCATGTCGCAGGCGTCCCGCACAGCCTGGATGGAGCTTTGCCTGATCAGCGCCATGAACTACTCATAATTGCCCTCCCACCCCTGCGGCAGGAAGACGTTCTTGAACGTGCGGATGGCGAACTGATCGGTCATCCCGGCGATATAATCGGTCACCTTGACGGCTTGGCTGTTCTGGCCGGCACCGGTCCATTCGGGCAACAGCTCCGGATGTTCCATGTAATAATCAAACAGATTATCAACCACCATCCGCACGCGGCGCATCTCCCTGCTGGCGACCGAGCCCAGATAGACGCGCTCGAACAGGAAATTGCGCAGGCTGTTCATGGCGCTTTTCATCCCCGGACTCTGGAAGATCCCGTCCCGGCCGCGGCTGGTGTCGACCAGGTCGTGCACCAGCGCATCGATGCGGCGGCTGCAGCTCTCGCCCAGCAAGGCGATCTCGTCCCGCGGCAGGTCGCCGGCGCCGATGATGCCGGCCCTGAGCGCGTCATCGATGTCATGGTTAATGTAGGCGATGCGGTCAGCCAGACGCACGATCCGGCCCTCCAGCGACGCCGGCATGGTCTCGCCGGTATGGTTGAGGATGCCGTCCTCCACCTCGCGGCAGAGATTAAGCCCGCGGCCGCCGCCCTCCAGCTCCTTGACCACGCGCAAACTCTGGCGATGATGCTCGAACAGATGACCGGTGCGCCGGAAAAGGGCGTCCGAGAGGGCCTCCTCCCCCATGTGGCCAAACGGCGTGTGTCCCAGATCGTGTCCCAGGCTGACCGCTTCAGCCAGGTCTTCGTTCAGGCCCAGGGCGCGCGCCGCGGTTCGGGAGATGCCCGACACTTCCAGCGTGTGCGTCAGCCGGGTGCGGAAATGATCGCCTTCGGGCGCGATGAATACCTGGGTCTTGTGCTTCAGCCGGCGGAAGCTTTTGCTGTGGACGATGCGGTCGCGGTCGCGCTGGAAGCACGTCCTGAGGCTGCAGGGCTCTTCCGGACAGGCGCGGCCGAGACTCTGGGCAGCCCTCACCGCAAACTTGGAAAGATGAGCCTCCTCCCAGCCTTCGTTCTGTGATTTGGAGACCTTGGATGTCATGTTGATCCCGGATGCAGTGATGTTAAGACCAATATAGCGGTCCGGCCGGACAGAAAAAAGAGGCGCCGGCGCCAGAGGACAAAACAGGCCGGAGTCCAGTCCGGCCTGTTGCTATTCCAGAATCGTGACGCTGAGCTAGGCGGTTGAGAACACCATCTCTTTCTCTTCCAGCACCGCCTGCGCCGCCGCCAGCCGCGCCAGCGGCACCCGGTAGGGCGAGCAGCTGACGTAATTGAGTCCGGCGCGGTGGCAGAACTTGACGCTCTGGGGCTCGCCACCGTGTTCGCCGCAGACACCCAGCTTGATGTCCGGTTTCTTCTCGCGGCTGAGGCCGACGGCGATCTCGACCAGCTTGCCGACGCCGCCCACATCGATGGTCTCGAACGGATTGCTCTTGACGACGGCTTCATCGAGATAGTAAGTGAGGAACTTGCCTTCGGCATCGTCGCGGGAGAAGCCGAGTGTGGTCTGGGTGAGGTCGTTGGTGCCAAAACTGAAGAAGTCCGCGTATTCGCAGATCTGGTCCGCGGTGAGCGCGGCCCGGGGAAGCTCGATCATCGTACCAACCTTGTAATCGAGGCTGACGCCCGCCGCCGCCAGTACGTCGTCACAGGCGTTTACTGTCAGCTCGCGCATCCGCCGCAGCTCCTCCGCGAAACCTACCAGCGGGATCATGATCTCTACCAGCGGAGCGTCGCCGGTCTTCTTCTGTACGGCCACGGCCGCCTGCATGATGGCGCGCACCTGCATCTCATAGATCTCCGGCCACTGGATGCCGAGGCGGCAGCCACGAGTGCCCAGCATCGGGTTCATCTCCTTCAGCGACCGCACGCGCGCGGCAAGGGCTTCCTTGCCCGCGATCTCGGATTCACTGCCGCCGGTGCATTTCAGCCGCTCCAGCTCCACCATCAGTTCGGTGTAATCGGGGAGGAACTCATGCAGCGGCGGATCCAGCAGCCGGATCGTCACCGGCAGCCCGTGCATCGCGTCGAAGATACCCTCGAAGTCACCCTGCTGCATCGGCAGCAGCTTCTCCAGCGCGGCGGCGCGGTCCTGGGCCCCGGTGGCCAGGATCATCTCGCGCACGATCGGCAGCCGGTCCGGAGCCATGAACATGTGCTCCGTGCGGCAGAGGCCGATGCCTTCGGCGCCGAATTCGCGCGCTTTCTCGGCGTCCTCAGGAGTGTCGGCGTTGGTGCGCACGCCGAGGCTGCGGATCTCATCCGCCCATTCGACGATCGCCTGGAAATTCTCGTTGATCTGCGGCGGCACCAGCTCGGTGGCGCCAAGGATAACGTTGCCGGTGGTACCGTCGATGGTGATCATGTCACCCTCCCTGACGGTATGCCCGCCGACGGTGAACTGCCGCTCTTCCTCGCTGATCTTCAGCTGGTCGGCGCCGCAGACCGCCGGCTTGCCCATGCCGCGCGCCACGACCGCCGCATGGCTGGTCATGCCGCCATGGGAAGTGAGCACGCCCTGGGCCTGGATGAGGCCGTGGATGTCATCGGGGCTGGTCTCCCAGCGCACCAGGATCACCGCTTCGCCGGCCTTGCCGCGCCCGGCGGCGGTATCGGCGTCAAAAACGGCCTTGCCGACTGCCGCGCCCGGTGAGGCGTTCAGACCGGTGGTGATGACGTCGTAATCCCTCGCCGGGTCGAGCATCGGATGCAGCAACTGGTCCAGCTGGCCGGCGTCGACGCGGGCGACCGCCTCTTCCTTGGTGATCAGGCCCTCGCCGTACATGTCCACAGCGATCTTGACCGCGGCGGCCGCCGTGCGCTTGCCATCACGCGTCTGCAGCATGTAAAGCTTGCCCTTCTCGATGGTGAACTCGATGTCCTCCATCTCGCGGTAATGCTGTTCCAGGGTCTGCATGACCTCCATCAACTTTTCGGCGGCCTCTGGCAGGTCCTCCTTCATCTCTGCCAGCTTGCGCGTCTTGCGGATGCCGGCTACCACGTCCTCGCCCTGGGCGTTGACCAGGTAATCGCCGAAGATCTCTTTTTCGCCGGTGGAGGGATTGCGGGTGAAGGCGACGCCGGTGCCGGAGTCATCGCCCATGTTTCCGAAGACCATCTGCTGCACGTTGACCGCGGTGCCCAGATCGTCGGAGATGTTGTAATGGCGCCGGTAGGTGACGGCACGGGGATTGCCCCAGCTGCGGAATACAGCCTGGATGGCCAAGTCCAACTGCTCGCGCGGCTCGCTGGGGAAGGAACGGCCAGTCTCCTTTTCGAGGATGGCCTTGAACGCGACCACCACATCCCGCAGCTGTGCGGGAGAAAGCTCGTTGTCGAACTTAACCGCGGCCTGCTCGCGCGCAGCGGTGAGCGCATCCTCGAACAGCTGCCCGTCGACCTCCATGACCACCTTGCCAAACATCTGGATGAAGCGCCGGTAGGCGTCGTAGGCGAAGCGTTCATCACCGGTCTGGGCCGCCAGCCCAGCGACCGAGTCGTCATTCAGACCGAGGTTGAGCACGGTGTCCATCATGCCGGGCATGCTGAACTTGGCGCCGGAGCGCACGCTGACCAGCAGAGGATCGCCGGACTGGCCCAGCGCCTTTTTGCACCGCTTCTCCAGCGCCAGCAGATGCGCGGAGACTTCGTCATCCAGTCCGTCGGGGAACTTATTGCCGTTCTTGCCGTAAGCGATGCAGGCCTCGGTAGTAATGGTAAAGCCACCGGGGACGGGGATGCCGAGGTTCGTCATTTCCGCCAGGTTGGCGCCCTTGCCTCCGAGGAGGGCTTTCATGTCGCGTGAGCCCTCGGAGAAATCATAAACGTATTTCTTGCCCACTTTGTTTCCTCCCGGTAACGGTTTCAGATGATGAAGCAGGTTCCATAGCTGATGATTTCCGGAATCCGGGCGCCGCCCGCAATCCGGGAGTAAATTTTAGCGCATGGAAGCGTTTTAGACCATAGGCATTTACGGCGCCGGCCATAGTGATTGCTTTTGGCCGGTGCGCGCCGCGCCGCGCAATCAGGCTTCTTTCGGCGCCGCCGCCACGCGCATGGGATCGCCCAGCTGCGCGAGCATGCGGGCCGCGCCCAGCACAAGGGCCAGCCGGTTGCGCCGCAGGTCCTCTTCTTTTGCCATCACCAGCACGTCATCAAAGAAATGATCCACAGCAGGACGGATCGTGGCCGCCAGCGCCAGCGCCTCGCCGTACTGCCGCGCCGCGGTGAGCTCGGCGATGCGCGGCCCCAGCTGCAAAACCGCCCGATGCAGCTCCTCCTCCGCCGCGGCGGCAAACAGCGACTCGTCCACCGAATCAGGATCAATCTCCGCGCCGGCCTTGGCGGCGATCTTGCTGCAGCGAAAGTAGGCGGTGTGCAGGTCTTCAAACGCTGGCTGGGCGCGGAACTCGTCCAGAGCCCGGGTCAGGAGCAGCAGCCGCAGCGTGCTTGTCAGCCCCGCCGCGCGCGCCGCCTCCACCAGCTCCACCGGCGTTCCCTGCTCGACCTGCCGCTGCTGGATGCGGTCCAGCACGAATTCAAATGCCGGGCCAACCGGATATTCCTCCCTGACGATATCGGCCTTCTGATCGATGAAAAGCTGCCGCGCTGCGGCCAGCAGCGCCGTCAGGTCGAAGTCGAAACCGAAGCTGCTGGAGATCTCGGCCAGGCCGGCTGCCGCGCGCCTGAGCCCGTAAGGGTCGCGCGAGCCGGTCGGCAGCTCGTCAACCGAGAACGCACCGATGATATTGTCAACCCTGTCACAGATGGCCAGCACCGCCCCCGGGACCGACGCCGGCAGCGCGCCGCCGGCCGCGACCGGCATGTACTGCTCGGCGACCGCCTGGCAGACATCGGCGGGGAATCCTTCCATACCGGCATAAACCGAACCCATGTAGCCCTGCAGGTCGGGGAACTCCTGCACCATGACGCTCACCAGGTCGGCCTTGGCAAGCTTTGCCGCCGCAGCCGCCGCCTTGCGGTCCGGCCCGCAGAGGTTGACCATGTCGGCGAACGTCTCCACCAGCGACCACAGCCGGCTCGCCTTGTGGGCCAGAGAGCCCAGCCGCCGGTGAAAAGCCACCGCTTCCAGGCGGGCCGTCATCGCTTCGATGCCGGTGGCCAGATCTTTATCAAAGGAGAATTCGGCGTCCTCGATCCTGCCCTCCAGCACCCGCTGGTTGCCATCGGTGATCTGGCCGGCGCTGGCGGGATCGCCGTTCATCACGTAAAGAAAGCTGGCCATCAGCGAGCCGTCTTCGGCCCGCAGCGGGAAATAACGCTGGTGTGACTGCATCGCCGTGATCAGCACCATGTCCGGCAGCCGCAGATGCGCTTCGGCGAAAACGCCGGCGTGCACGCTCGGATTCTCGACCAGGTAGATCACTTCTTCCAGCTCGCCGGCCGGGTCGATGAAAGAGGCGCCCTGCTTGCCCGCCTCGGTGGCCAGGCCCTCGAGGATGATGCGGCGGCGCTCTTCCTGGTCGACGATGACGCCCGCCGCCGCAAGCTGCGTGCGGTAATCCGCCGCGCCAGTGATCTCGACTGTCGCGGACGGCGCCAGAAACCGGTGGCCGCGGCTCACGCCGGCGCACTTCAGTCCGGCGGCTTCGAACGCAATCGTGTCCCGGCCAAACTTTGCCGCCAGCCAGCGTACCGGCCGCGAGAATCGCATCCCCCCGCCACCCCAGCCCATCGTCTTGCCAAACCTGATGTTCTCAAGGATCTGGCGACAGATAGCCGGCAGCACCGCCTGGGTGGGCAACGCCTCTTTCGTCTTCACCGCAAATACGAAATCCTGCCCCTTGAATTCGCGCACCTGCAGCTCCTCCGGTTCCACGCCCTTGGACCGGGCAAAACCGGCGGCGGCGCCGGTGGGCTTGCCGTCGGCGTCGAAAGCGGCGCCGGCGCGCGGACCGCGCTGGACGATCTCGCCAGGTTCCTGGCTGGCAGGCACATCCCTGACATAAACGGCGATCCGCCGGGGGGTGACCCACACCGTGATCTTTTCCGGCTCGATGCTGACAGTCTGGGCGGCGAAGGCCTCGGCCGCCAGAGCGCCCGCCTGGCTGAGGGCGGCAGCCGCCGCGGCAGCGGGCAGCTCCTCAGTGCCGATCTCGAAGAGGAAGTCCCTCAAGCCGTCTATTTCCTTGCCGGCCGGCATTTACTGCTCCTCCGAAGCCCGCAGGCTCAAATACATCTCCGCGCAGCGCCGCGCCAGATTACGCACCCGGGCGATGTAGCCGGTGCGGTCGGTAACGCTGATGACACCCCGCGAGTCGAGCAGATTAAAAGTGTGCGAACACTTGAGCACATAGTCATATGCCGGCCGCGGCAGCCCGGCCGCCAGGCAACGTTCGCACTCCTGTTCGAAGTCAGTGAAGTGCTGCAACAGCAACGCGGTATCGGCGATCTCGAAATTATAGCGGGAGAACTGGGCCTCGTTTGTTTGATAAACATCTCCATAAGTGGTAGCTGGCGCGCCGTCCGTCCCCGCCGCCCAGACCAGGTCATAGACGCTGTTCTTCTTCTGCAGATACATGGCGATGCGCTCCAGGCCATATGTGATCTCCACCGGCACCAGGCTCAGATCGATCCCTCCCACCTGCTGAAAATAGGTGAACTGGGTGATCTCCATGCCGTCGATCCAGACTTCCCATCCCAGACCCCAGGCGCCGAGGGTCGGCCCTTCCCAGTCATCCTCGACAAAGCGCACGTCATGGGCCGCAAGATCGACGCCCAGCTCCGCCAGTGAACGCAGGTACAGATCCTGGCAGTCCGCCGGCGCCGGCTTGAGGATCACCTGAAACTGATAGTAATGAGAAAGGCGGTACGGGTTCTCGCCGTAACGGCCGTCGGTGGGCCTGATCGACGGCTCCACGTAAGCCGCCCGCCAGGCGCGGTCATCGAGGCAACGCAAGAAGGTGGCCGGATTAAAGGTACCGGCGCCCACCTCCGTATGGTATGGCTGCATGATGACGCAACCCTGCGAGGCCCAGTATCGCTGCAGGGAAAGGACAATTTGTTGAAAGGTGGGAAATTGGCTCAAGGCGGAGAAATTCTATAGAAACGGCCAGCGATTGTAAAACGAATGCCACCGCATATCACTGGCTTGCGTGATATGACAAACCGGCCGCAGGTGATAGAATGGCGCCACAGCATTCCGGGCGAAAGCCATTTTAATGCCGACATCAAAAAACCAAAAACGGGTGAAGCGTGCTCTGCGTACGGGCGGGTATGCGCTGGCCCTGGCGCTGGCATTACTCGCGGCCTCCGGGTGCGGATCAGACAGCGGATCGCAGCCGGCAGCGTCCACAGCGACTGTGGCCGCCGGCGCGGCGCTCAGCAGCCAGCCATCGCTGAGTGCGTCGGACCTGCCCCTGGATGCCGGCCAAACTTCTGTCTTCCTCGCCAATGCCAGCGGTGTTCCCGCCAAAGTGAATTTCACTCTTGAAGGCCCCTGGGACCTCTCCGATGGACCGGCGGATGCAACCCTGACGATCTCGATGGTGTCAAAGAATTCCGCGCCCGGCTCCGAACATTTTCCGGACGCCACGGTTGCGGCCAGACTGTCGTGGAACCCCGCCCGCGGTCCGGACGAATTCAACTTCGAGACGCTTGGTAATGACGCCTGGCAGTCTTTCGGCAAGTCCGGCGGTCAGGGCCTGGTGCTCTACTCGCTGCCCGCTGACGCGCTCGAGTTCCCGGCGACAGTCGGCAGCAACTGGTCCAGCGTCTATTCGCGCACCGGCACCGGCGCCAGCGTCGGCGTGATCGAAAGCAGCAAGATTGTCGGCTATGGCAAGCTGACGGTGCCAGCCGGCACTTTTGACGCCTTCCTGCTACAGACACGGGTCGCCGTCGATTCGGGCGCCCCCGCTTCTACCGTTACCTGGGACTACATCTGGTTCGTCCCTGGCGTCGGCCGCGCCGCCGAGATCATCAGCCAGGGCGACGAGCAGAATCCGCTTTTCACCAGCGCCTACGCGGTTTACCGGCTGAAAAGCTACTAGGCCGGCCCGGCCTTCCCCCCATCGGAACGGCTATAATGTTCCTGTCATGCCCCGCGATTATTCTACTGATGCCATCGTCCTCGGCTCACACAAGCTCGGTGAGGCAGACCGGATCGTCACGCTGTTCACCTCCGGGCGCGGCAAGGTGCCCACGGTTGTCAAAGGGGTGCGCAAGGTCGGCTCGCGCTTCGGCGGCCGGCTGGAGCCATTCACCGAACTGAAAGTCCAACTGCACGAAGGCCGCAGCCTGCATACGCTCACCGGTGCTGACACCGTCCGTACCGGCGCCGCCATCCGGGACAATCCCGCCGCGCTTAAAGCAGGGCTGGCGTTCATCGATCTGCTGAACCGCGAGACCAACGACCTGGAGCGGCGGCCGCGCACCTTCAACCTGCTGGTGAATTTCGTGGCCGAGCTCGAACGCGCGGCCCGGACCGGCAGCGGTCGCAGCGCTCCGGCGGCGCTGGCGCTGGGCGCCGAGCTCAAACTGTTGCTGCTGGCGGGCTACCTGCCCCATCTTTCCAGCTGTTCTGTCTGCGGCCGGGACAAGCCTCATCCGGTCAGATTCTCGGCCAAGGAAGGCGGCGCCATCTGCGCACAGTGCCCCGGGGATTCATTTCCGGTCTCGGCCGCGGCGCAGGACCGCATGCGCAGTCTGCTCGAGCAGCCACTGGCGGCGGCGCCGGAGCTGGCGCCTGCAGACGGAGAGCGGCAGCAGATCTGGCGCGCCATCCGCGAGATCTGCCGCTATCACCTTGGTTTTGATTTAAGGATAGATCCCTGGTAGTTAACGGCTTCTCTTCTCCCTGAGAAACGCATCGTAGGAGTCGGTGAAGAAGTGATGCCCCGCCGCGTCGCCGGTCGCCACGTAATAGAGATAGTTCACCGCCGCCGGCTGTAGCGCCGCCTGGATCGACGCCAGCCCCGGGTTGCAGATCGGCCCGGGCGGCAGCCCGGCGTAAAGCCGCGTGTTGTATGGTGAGTCGGTCTGGAGGTCCTGCTCGGTCAGGTCCTTTTTCCAGGCGCCGATCGCGTACTGTACGGTGGCATCGACCTCGAGCTTCATCCCGCTTTTAAGCCGGTTGTAGATGACCGCGGCCACCAGCGGCCGTTCCTCGGGCACTCTGGCCTCGCGCTCCACCATCGAGGCGACTATCAGAATCTGGTACGGGGTCAGGTTGGCCGGCGCGGTCCGCTGGCCGGCAGCGCCGCTCCAGTCCAGACCGCCGGTATTCTCCCTGAAAACCTCCAGCTGCTGCTTCACCAGGGCGGCCGCATCGGTATCTTCGTCAAGGTTGTAGGTGCTGGGAAAGAGAAAGCCCTCCAGCGACGGCGCTTTCCCGGCTCCGGGCAGCGGCAGCTGGCGTCCGTTTACCGCGGCGGCAGCTCCGTATGCCGGAGCGCTGATCGCCGTTTTCGAAGCCAGCAGGCCGGCGATATCGGCGATGTCAAAACCCTCGGGCACCGTCAGCACCTTGTCGGCTGCCTGTTTGCCCTGCCGGAGGTCGGCGATGATGTTCCCGATCGGCTCACCGCGCCGAAGGCGGTAGGTGCCGGCCTTGAGATCGGCAGCCGCGCCTTCATCCTGGGCTTTCTGCATGAAGTCGTCCGCACTGTCAATGACATTGTTGTCGACCAGCATCCTGGCGATGTCGGCCGCGCTGGTGCCGGGCGCGATGTGGATCTCTGCCACACCCACCTTGGGCCGGGAGCCATGGGTGGACATCGCCACCGCGAACACCAGGATCACGATGGCGCCGGCGGCCAGAAGGCCGTATCGCCGCATCGGAGAGGATTTTGGCCTGCGTTTCATGTTTATTTGCTGACACGGCGGCGGAATGCCGCCGAACCGAGGTAATCCTCCAGCAGAAAGCCCGCAGCCAGACTATGGCTTGAAGCGGCCGCTCCACGGCCACGGCGGCCGGCGATCTTGGTGGTGAAGCGCTCGTCCCAGGGATACACCGGTACGCTGACGGCCCGCCTAAGCTCAGCCATGAAAGCCTCGGTTTCAGCCGCCTGGCCGCCTGCCTCACCGCTGAGCGACACCGGCATGCCGACGATGACGCTGCCAACCCCCTCACTGTGGACAAGCTCGGCGATATGCCTGAGCCCGGCGGGACTGGCGGCCTCGCCGATCTCTTCCAGCGGCCGCGAGATCGTTCCCGTCCGGTCGCTGATTGCCACGCCGGTATGAACCCGGCCGTAATCGAGCGCCAGCACGCGGGGGTTGGATGTCGGATGGTTTTTCTGCATGTTCGGCAAGGAATCTTCGAAAGCAAGGACGCGCCATGGGCGCGCCCTTATCATAGTCCAAAAAAGCCGCCGCGGCGATTGCGGCCGGCGGATCACGTCATGCAAGCCCTCTTGATTCTCACGCAAGCCTTTCTCTGAGCCATTCGCTGGCCCCCGTCAGCGCTGCCTCCACACCCGAAGTATCCGTGCCGCCGCCACGGGCCATGTTGGCCCGCCCGCCGCCCTTGCCGCCCACGGCCGGCGCGATCTCACGCATCAGGTCCCCGGCCCGGACGCCTTTTTCCACAGCCTGGTCGGAAAAGTTCGCCACCAGGCCGACCTTGCCTTCCATGACGGCCGCAAGCACCACCGCGGCCGGCGCCAGCCGCTGCCGGAGCTGGTCGGATAGCTCCAGCATCTCGTCGGCGCTAGCCGCGTCCACCAGCCGGGTGATCACATTGACGCCCCCCGCCCGGATTGCTTCCGCGGCCAGAGCGGCCGCGGCCGCCGCCACCTTGTCCGCCGTAGCGGCCTGTTTCAGCTTCCGTAATTCATCGAGTTCGGCTTCCATGGCAGCGATGGCCACGGGCAGACGCTCCGGCTCCACTTTCAGCCCCTGCGCCACACCGGCCAGCAGCGTCTCCCGGCTGCGGAAGAAATCAATCGCCGCCCTGGAGGTGATCGCCTCGATCCGGCGCAGGTTGGCGCCAACACTCGATTCGGAAACGATCTTGAAGGCACCGATCTGCGCGGTGCTGCTGACGTGCGTGCCGCCACAGAGCTCCCGGCTGAAATCGCCGACCTCGATCACGCGCACGTATTCGCCGTATTTCTCGTCAAAAAGGGCGATCGCGCCCATGTCCTGGGCGAAATCCCTGGTGGTGGTAAACGCCTTCACGGCGTGGTTCTCGATGATCTTGCGGTTGACGATATCCTCGATCTGTTTCAACTCCGCCGCGGAGACCGCCTGACCGTGGGAGAAATCGAAACGCAGTTTTTCCGGACTGACGGCGGAGCCAGCCTGCCTGACCTGGTCGCCCAGCAGGCTCCTGAGCGCGTTCTGCAACAGATGCGTAGCGGTGTGATTGCAGGCGGTCGCATGGCGGCGCACGCGGTTGATCATCGCCTTGGCACGGGCGCCCGCTTCGATGCGGCCCTCCACCACCTCCGCCAGGATCACCTGGTCGCCGTCAAGGGAATAGACCTCGACCACGTCCGCCTTGCCGTCATCGGTATGGATCCAGCCGGTATCGGATATCTGGCCGCCCGATTCGGCGTAGAATGGCGACTGGCGCAGCTTCAGGGTCAGCCGGCCGTCTTCCAGCTGGCTCAGGTCGCCCACCTGGGTATAAAGCTCGTGCTTCTGGTAGCCGACAAATTCCGTCTTTACCTTGGCGCGGCGGCCCAACTCGGCCAGCGCCTCGCGCTCACGGGTGCCGACGGCTTTCATCGACGCCCGCGCCCGCTGGCGCTGCTCGTCCATCAGGCGGTCAAACTCCGCTTCATCGACCTCGAGGCCCTCATCATGAAGGATCTCACTGGTGAGATCGAAGGGGAATCCATAGGTGTCGTGCAGCCGGAAGGCTATCTCGCCATCGACGGTATGGCCGCCGGCTGACTTCATGTGGGCGATCGCCTGCTCCAGGATGGCATTCCCCTGCTCAAGCGTGAGGCCGAACCGCTCCTCTTCCTGGGCGGTCACCTCGCCGATCAACTGCCGGCTGCGGGCCAGCTCCGGATATGTGTCCTGCATCAGCTCGACGACTTTCCCGCAAAGATCGGCCAGAAAAGGCGTTCTGATCTCCAGCGTGGACGCGGCCTGGATGGCGCGTCGCATCACGCGCCTGAGCACGTAGCCACGCCCCTCGTTCCCGGCGAAGACCCCATCGCCGATGAGGAAGGAGATGGCGCGGCCATGATCGGCAAGTACCCGGATGGCGCGATCGTGCCGCGGGTCGGCGCCGTAGTTAACCCCGGCGGTGCCGGAGATGAAATCCATCAGCGGCATGAAAACGTCGGTCTCGAAAACGCTCAGCTTGCCTTCCATCACCGCCGCGATGCGCTCCAGGCCCATGCCGGTATCGACATTCTGCTTCGGCAGCGGCGTCAGGTGGCCGGCCTCGTCGCGGTTGAGCTGCATGAAGACCAGGTTCCAGTATTCGACGAAACGGTCACAGTCGCAGCCGGGACGGCAGTCTTCATTGCCGCAGCCCGCTGCCTCACCGAGGTCATAATAAAGCTCGGTGCAGGGTCCGCAGGGGCCGGTTGGACCCGCCGACCAGAAATTGTCGCTGGCGGGCAGCGGCACCACCCGTTCCGGCGCGATGCCGGCCTTGAGCCAGTTCTCACGCGCCTCATCGTCGGCTGGAACCTGCTCGTCGCCGGCAAATACGCTCACCCAGATGCGGCTGGTGTCGAGCCTGAGCACCTCGGTGGAGAATCGCCAGGCAAGGTCGATGGCGCCAGCCTTGAAATAATCGCCGAATGAAAAATTCCCCAGCATCTCGAAGAAAGTGAGATGACGGGCGGTCTTGCCGACGTTGTCGATGTCAGTGGTGCGAAAGCACTTCTGGCACGTGGTCAGGCGCGGATGGGGCGGTTGCTGGATTCCCAGGAAATATGGCTTGAACTGCTGCATGCCCGCCGTGGTAAGCAGCACCGAAGGGTCCCCGGAGGGGACCAGCGATGCGCTCGGACGGCTTTCATGCTCATGCTGGATGAAAAACTCACGAAAACTGGCGCGGATCTCATGACTCTTCAACTACCGGTGTCAACTCTCCTTTCCCTCCCGCAGCTCTATCTCCGCGCGCACTTTAGCCAGCGCTCTCCGGATCAGGCGGGACACGTGCATCTGTGATACGCCTATGTTCGCTGCTATCTGCGACTGAGTCAAGCCTTGGAAGAATCTCTGGTGCAGGATGCTGCGTTCCCGGGCGCTCAGCCGCTCCATGCCGGGCTCCAGGATGATACGCCGCTCGGCCACGTCAAACCCCGCCTCATACTCGCCAATCGATTCCATGGGCGAACGTTCGTCCTCTTCGTCGCCGCCTATGCGGTGGTCGAGCGACAGCGAACTGCGCGAGCGGCCGGCCTCGATCGCTTCCATCACGTCCTCGGCGCTGGCATCGACAGCGTCGGCGAGCTCATGGACCGTGGGGGCGTGGTGATTGATGCCCGCCAGTGAACCCGATACCTGCTCCAGGCGCATGTTCAGCTCCAGCAGGCCCCGGGGCACCTTTACCGCCCAGCCCTTGTCGCGGAAATAGCGCTTGATCTCGCCGATGATATTGGGAGTCGCATAAGTAGAGAGGGCCACACCGCGGGCGGAGTCGAAACGGTCGATGGCCTTGATCAGTCCTATACAGCCAACCTGCACCAGATCTTCAAGCTGTTCGCCGCGCTGGCAGTAGCGCCTCGAAACGCCGTATACGAGCGGCAGGTAACGTACGATCAGCTCATCGCGCGCCCGGCTGTCCCCCAATTCATGATATGCGCGCAGGAGTCTTTTTTCTTCCAGGCGTTTGTGGCTGACGCCTGCTGTTACCGGATTGGCGGTGCAAGTGACTGCGTTCATCTGAAACCTCCATCGAATCTGCCTTTTCCTCCAGGAAAAGGACTTGGCTTCCATTTTCGATAGTGGTTACCCCCAGTGGCTGCGTGCCTGCCGACCCCGTTCTTGTTCCGGAAGGAGCCTCAGGCAACCCCGCCGTGCCAAAGACGGGGGAATTTGAACTTACCCGTCTTTTCTCAAGCTAAACCAGACAAACAAATTCATACAATGTAGTCAACTGGAGGCTTCTGCGGCTCAGTTTCATGCTCCAGTTCACGCTCGATCTCGGCTTCCTTCTCGGCGGCGGCCTTCTTGCCGGCATCGACCGCCACTTCCAGCTTTTTCTGCCATTCTGCCTGTGACCGCTTCAGTTCATCGGGCAGATTGGACAGTACCGTCATGATGTCCTTGCCGGTCTCGGCGCTGCGCTTCTGGGCATAAGCCACGACCGCGATCGCCGCGACCCCGACCGTCATGCCAAGCCCGGACATAAACCGCCCCATCACAATCCCCTCCGTCCGGACCAGAGCGACGACACCGCGCCGGAGACACCCGCGGACAGCCCGGCGACCTTTTTCACCGGCGCCGTGATCGCCAGCTGTACCGCCTTGCTGGTCGTCTCCACCCGGTCGGTTACCTCAACCAGGGTGCCCATCATGTCGTCAGCTTTCTTCAGCTGGCTGTTGACCTCATCCATGGTCACCTGCAGCTGAGAGAGCAGCGGGATGACTTCCTCGTCCAGCCTACCGAGAAACGTGTTGAGCCTGCCAAATGTCCCCCCGACCTTCATCAAGACAAAAGCCAGCGCAAGAGCAGTGATCACGAGAAAAAAGCTCAGCGCCGCTTCCAGAACCGCTGTCCAGTCCATGAGGATGTTCCTCCCGTGTTTTGACGGCGTAGCCTGTGTATCTTAACACAGTTAAAACATCCTTTGTGATGCCGTGTCTCAAGAGTCCCTCCCCTCCTATTCCGGTTCCTGCCTCCGGGGGTGAAGGTCCAATATAGCGGCTGACGGTTTTTTACGTAATCAGGGTATCCCCCCCTCTTCGCGGGCGGAAAAACCCCGAGAGGCCGCGGACCATTCAGCCAGGCTTCCCCTATTCCTGAGTGTTTGAGGTAAGATGTGAAACATGACCGGCACTTTTGATGAAGTTTTCGAAAGCAGTCAACTGCCGCTGCATCCGCCGCACAGCGAGGCGATGTACCAGACGCTGTTCGAGCATGCGGGCGACGCCATCCTGGTCGTCCATGGGCAGACCGGCAAGATCGTGGACCACAACCCTACGGCTGTGCAGCTGACCGGATTCAGCGACGGCGAGCTCCACGGCATGAGCCTGAGCGATATCTGGCTTCCTGACGAACCGGCGCCGGCCGACGCGACGCTGCTGCCCGGCCTGGCGCCAGGCATCGCCAGAGGCAGCCACCGGCGCAAAAACGGCGCTCTGCTGCCAGTCGAAGTTAATTCCCGCCGCATCGAGTTCCGCGGTGAGGAGCTCCTGCTGCTGATCGTCCGCGACCTCAGCAGCCACCATGCCCAGGCAAAAGGAACGGCCGGAAAGCGCGACGCCAAAGCCGTGGCCCAGGCCCGCAGGGACATCGAGGAACTGGCACAGTCAAAAGAGGACCTGGCCATCCTGTTCGACATCTCGTCGGCAATCAGCAAAGAGATCGAGCTGGGCAAACTGCTCGACCAGGCGCTGGCGATGATCACGCATCTGGGATTGTTTGACGTGCAGCGCAAGGGTGCTATATTTCTGGTCGAAAACGAGCGGCTGACACTCGCCGCCCACCTCGGGCTCGACGAGGCTTTCTGCGCGGCACACCAGAGTCTGAAAACCGGCGACTGCCTCTGCGGGCTCGTGGCCAGCACCGGCACGCAGCTGGTCTCGGGGAATATCGCCAAGGACAAGCGGCATGACATCACTTACCCCGGCATGATCCCGCACGGGCATGCCATCGTGCCGCTGAGCACCGGCGGCAACACCGTGGGCGTGCTTTGCCTCTTCCTGCCGCCCAACAAGGGCGTGGACGAGCGCAAGCTGCGGCTGTTGATGGCGATCGGCAACCAGCTGGCGGTGGCGATCGAGAAGATCAATCTCTATCAGAAGACCAAAAAGCTGTCGCTGCACGATCCGCTGACCGGTCTGGCCAACCGCCATTTCATGAACATCAGCCTGAAGAACAACATGGCCGGCGCCAAGCGCTCCGGCCGGCCTTTTTCCCTGATCCTGCTGGACCTGGATCATTTCAAGCAGTATAACGACAGCTTTGGCCACGTGGCGGGGGACAAGCTGCTGTCGGATGTGGGCAGCCTGATGAGCCGTGAGGTGCGCGAGGTGGACCTGATCGCCCGTTATGGCGGTGAGGAATTCCTGATCATCCTGCCCGATACCGGCGAGCAGGAAGCGCTGGAAGTAGCCGAGCGCATCCGCGACTCGATCATCAGCTACGAGTTCAGGTACTCGCGCCAGCGGCCGACGACGCGCATCACCGTCAGCGCCGGCGTGGCGACGTACGAAAGTTCGATCTCAGAGGTCGATGTGCTGGTAGCGCGCGCAGACGCGGCGCTGTACCGCGCCAAGGAAAACGGCCGCAACCAGGTGCTGCCCTGGCTGACCGGCGGCCATTAGGCGGGTTCCACCGGCAGGCCGCGATCAGTCGACCGGATCACTCCGCCCGCGGCCACTGTCTCGCCGCGGTAAAGCACGGCTGACTGCCCCGGCGCCACTCCCATCACCGGCTCTTCGAGCTCCAGCTTCCAGGTATCGCCGGCAACTGCCAGACGTGCCGGCACCGGCGGCGAGTTATATCTCAGCTGCACCAGCAGACTCTCACCCTCATCCACCGGGACAAACCGGTTGACGCCGCCCATCTCCACCAGGCGCACAGCAAGCTCGGCGTGCGTGCCCGCCACGACGACATTGCGCTCCGGGATGGTGCCAAGCACGTACAGCGGTTCCGGAGCGCCGCCGCCCAGGCCGCGGCGCTGGCCGACAGTATAGTCCTGATACCCCTGGTGAAAACCGATCCTGAGGCCGCTCGCATCGACGATCTCGCCCCTGCCGGGAAGCGGCAGCTTGTGCTGATTCATGAAATCCCGCAGGAAGATGCGGTAGTCGCCGCCGGGGATGAAGCAGATGTCCTGGCTTTCGGGCTGCTCGCTGGTCACCAGCCCGGCTGAGCGCGCCAGCGCGCGCGTCTCTTCCTTGCGGTATTCGCCCAGCGGAAAGCGGATCCGGGCCAGCGCTCCCGGATCGAGCCCCCAGAGCATGTAGCTCTGATCCTTGACGGCGTCAGCGGCGCGCGCCAGCACCGGACCGGCGCCGGCCTGGCGGACCCGCGCGTAATGGCCGGTGGCAACGCTGTCCGCGCCCAGCCGCGCCGCCAGCTCCAGCAGCAGGGGAAAGCGGAAGCTGCCGTTGCACGCCGTGCATGGATTGGGCGTCCTGCCACTGAGGTATTCCCTGGCGAAGCCCTCCACCACCTCCTCACGGAACCGCACCGAACAGTCCACGGTCAGATGCGGCAGCCCCAGCTGGTGGCACACCGCGCGCGCGTCCCGCTCCGCCGCCGGCGAGCAGCAGCTGGCGGCCGTTTCCACCGCGCCGCCAGGAGCGCTCCAGAGACGCATGGTGACCCCCAGCACCCGGGCACCGGCCCGCTGTTCGAGCAGGCAGGCAGCCGAGCTGTCCACTCCGCCGCTCATCGCCACCAGCACGATGTCACCGGCACCGGCGGCGATCCCCGGCAGCGTGCCCCGGGTAGCGGCATCGGTCAGGGCCGCGTGCAGCGCATCGACCGCAAACCCGGCCGCGGCGGCGATCAGCCGCCCGCTGGCGGAACGGGGGGCGGCACCGGCATCTGCGGCTCGCCCGGTATCCGCCGCATGGCCGCCGCTTCGTGGCGCCGCGGCCACTCCGGAGGTCTCTGCCCCGCCCAGCGCGCCGGCGACCGCCGGCGCTGACAGCGCCGCGGCCTCCCACCAGCTCCTGCCGGTCACCAGGGTGGTGAGCAGGCTTCCGGCAGCAATGGCGGCTCTGGAACCAGAAGCCTCAAAGGCTGCGCGGGCAATGACTCGGTCCTCAAAAGCGATCTGGATGCGAATCAGCGCGCCGCATCCTTCGTCGCCGGCGCTACCCGAAGCGTCCGCCGCGATCAGCCCCCGGTTGCGGGGATGGTGAAAATGTTCATCCAGAAGGTTCATGATGCCCTGTCAATGATAGCAGGCGCCCCGCCGGGAGAAAGAACGTTCTCGCGACGGATGCGAACGCCGTGAATCCGCCCGCAGGCATTCCCGGCTGACAAAAAAAGCGGCCCGGAGGCCGCCGCGACTTTCTGATATCCGGACGCTGCCGGGTTCAGCCCCGCATGATCTCACTGACTCCCTGCTCCAGCGATTTTTCATCCACGAATCCGGACCAGGCGCGCTGCACCTGCCTGTGTTTGTTGATCATGATGACGCTGGGGGGTGAATCGACTTTAAGCAGCGAGGCAAGATCGCCGTAGCCTTCGGCGTCAGTGTAGAGATAAACATAAAAATCAACGTTACCCTTGTAGCGATTCTGCAGCGACTGGATCGAGGAACGGACCTGGTTGTCATCGGTCGTACCTGTCATGTAGAAGAGAACTACCACGGGCCGGTTGCTTGCCAGGGATGAACGGAAGTCTTTCGGAGACTCATCGGTGGGCGAGATCACGGTGCCGATCAGCGACTCGGGCTTGTTGGTAGAGATTGCCGCCTTGGAGGTGCTGGTGGCGCTCGGCGCCGCCGGAGCCGCGCTTTGCTGGTCGCTGCCGCCGCAGGCCGAAAATACAACAGCCACGACCGCTAGCAACAGCATCGTGGCTGAAATCCTAAGGAATCTGCTCATTTATGCCTTTCCTCAAAATAAAGCTCCACCTTGCCGTGTCCGCTTGTTTATTGAACCTGCTCCAGCAGGTGGGTGCCCGCTCCCCAGCTACCCTCAGATAGCGGGAGAAGACAAAGCTCCCGTATACAATGTGTTGGCTCAATAAAGTTACAGATCACGCACAAGGTCGAGCAACACAATATTACCACGCGGAAATCTTTTTCGGCAACAGGTGAAAAAACCCTGTTTCCCTCCGGGGCCCGGCGCCACCAGATTGCCCCCTTGGCGGAGCTCACGTCATCCCGCTGCGACCCTGTATATCAGTATCGGTCTGTGTGCGCAAATCATCCAATGGGATGAAACCCGGCTCTGACGGAGCTCGAGCCCCTTCAGCCGGCCGCGCCTTAACCCTGGCGGAGCCTGAGCTCCTTCAGCTGCGCCGGGCTCACCGCGGCGGGCGCTCCCGTGAGCGGACAGCCGCCGCTTTGCGTCTTGGGAAAGGCGATCACATCCCGGATGGTGTTCAGCCCTGCCATCAGCATCACCAGACGGTCCAGCCCGAAGGCCAGACCACCGTGCGGCGGAGCGCCGTATTTCAGCGCCTCCAGCAGGAAACCGAAATCCGCCTCCATCTGATGGTCCTCATGCCCCAGGATGCGCAGGATGCGCCGCTGCAGATCCGGCATATGGATCCGCAGTCCGCCGCTGGCGATCTCGACGCCGTTCAGCACCAGGTCGTAAAGGCTGCCGCGCACCTTCAGCGGGTCGTCATCGAGAAAACCAAGGGTTTCGGCCGTGGGCAGCGTGAAGGGATGATGCTCCGCCACGATCTGGCCGCTGTTTTCATCCAGTTTGAACATGGGGAAGCCGGTGACCCAGAGAAAGCTCCAGCCCTCGCCGGCCAGCTTCAGCTCGCGGGCCAGCCGCGTGCGCAGCGCCCCCAGCACCGGCGCCGCCACCACCGGCAGGTCGGCCACGAACAGGATCAGGTCGCCCTCGACGGAGCCGGTGGACTCGATCACCGCGCTGATCTCGTCCGGCGCCAGGAACTTGGCGATCGGCGACGTCACCTGCATCCCCTCGCGCAGGTAAAGATAGGCAAGGCCCCTGGCGCCTTCCCTGATGGCAAAGTCAGTCAGCTCGTCGACCTGCCGCCGGGAGAATGCCGCGCCCCCGGGAGCCCTGAGCGCCCTGATGACGCCGCCGTTCTCCAGCGCCCGGGCAAAGACGGCGAACTCCGTGCCGGCAAAGGTGCCGGAGACATCAACGATGGGCAGGTCGAAGCGCATGTCGGGCTTGTCGGAGCCGTATTGGAGGATTGCCTCTTCGTAGGTCATGCGCGGGAAGGGACGCACCAGCTGCGTATCCAGCACCCTGGCGAAGAGATCAGCCATCAGCTCCTCCAGCAGGCCCATGATCTCCGCTTCGGTCATGAACGACATCTCCATGTCGACCTGGGTATGCTCCGGCTGACGGTCGGCTCGCAGATCCTCATCGCGAAACGCGTGCGCGAACTGATAGTAGCGGTCCATGCCCGACACCATCAGTAACTGCTTGAACAGCTGCGGCGACTGCGGCAGGGCGTAGAACTTGTGCGGCTGCAGGCGGGCCGGCACCAGGAAATCGCGGGCCCCCTCCGGCGTGCTCTTTGTCAGCACCGGGGTCTCCACCTCGACAAAATCATTGCCGTCGAGGTAGCGGCGCACGGTCCCGGCCACCCGGTGCCGCAGCAGCAGGTTGCCCAGCATCTCTTCGCGGCGCAAGTCGATGTAGCGGTATTTGAGCCTGAGCGCCTCATCGACATCGATATGCTCGTCGATGCTGAAGGGCGGTGTCTCGGAGCGGTTGAGGATCTCCACACCAGTGACATTGACCTCAACCGCGCCCGTGGGAAGGTCGGGATTGACCGTTTCCTCCGAACGCGGCGCCACGGTGCCTTCAACCGCGACCACGTCCTCCGGCCGCAGGGAATGCCCGGTCTGGTGCACGTCTCCGGACCGCTCCGGATCGAACACGATCTGCACCAGGCCGCTGATGTCCCGGAGATCGATGAAGATCAGGCCGCCGTGGTCACGCCGCCGGTGGACCCAGCCGCAGAGTCTGACCGCGGTGCCGCTGTCTGTTTTGGTTAACCTGCCGCAATAATGTGTTCTCATGCAAATCCCTGGCTCGATTCCCTGGATGCCTGCCGCCGCCCGCATCGCGGCCGCGCAAGCCTGTTCCGCTTTGGCCGGCGGCGCCCCGTCCAAGTATACAGTCTCACGCGCGGTGATTCGATTATGCCCAGGCAGTCCCGCCGCGGTTGCCGCCGAGCCGGCCGGCGACATGCCGGGCCAGGCCGTCAAAGGCGACACTTTCCTGCTCCCCCAGCTGCATGTCCCTGACCGTGGCGGCGCCCGCGGCCAGCTCTTCATCCCCGATGATGACCGCGTAGCGCGCCCCGAGCCGGTTGGCCTGTTTCATCTGTCCTTTGGGCGACCGGCCGGCGTAGTCGGTTTCGGCGGCGATGCCGAGGCCGCGCAGCCGGTGCAGCTGCTGGCTGCCCGCGGCGCGGGCGGCGTCCCCCAGTATCATCACGAATACTTCGATGGTCGCCGGAGCGGCGCTGACGCCCGCTGATTCCAGCGCTAGCACGATGCGTTCCATGCCGGTGCCGAAACCAGCCGCCGGCGTCGCCGGCCCGCCGAGCTCCGACACCAGGTTGTCATAGCGGCCGCCGCCGCCGATGCCTTTCTGCGCTCCCAGTCGCGCGCACTCATACTCGAAGGTCGTGCGCGTGTAATAATCGAAACCGCGCACCAGCGTGCCGTCGAGGCGGTAGGAGCGGCCGAACATGTCCAGCAGGCCGGTGACACTGTCAAAATGCTGCTGGCATCCATCACAAAGGTTGTCAATCAGTTTCGGCGCATCCGCGAGGATGGCCTCGCACGATTCGTTCTTGCAGTCAAAGACGCGCAACGGGTTGAGAAGCGCCCGCTCGCGGCAGTCTCCGCAGAGCTCGCCGGATGACTGGTGCAGGAACGCGCTCAGCCTTTCCACGTAAGCCGGGCGGCAGCCGGCGTCGCCCATGCTGCTCAGCCGCAGCGCCACGTCCGGCACCCCGAGCGCCTCGTAGATCCCGGACATCATCATGATCAGCTCGGCGTCGAGCGCCGGATCGGCCGAGCCGATCGCTTCGGCGCCCAGCTGGTAATGTTCGCGGAAGCGGCCGGCCTGCGGCCGCTCGAAACGGAACATCCGCTCGTGATACCAGAGTTTGACCGGCTGCGGCAGCTTGTGCATCCCGTGCTGGACATAGGCCCGCACCACGGGCGCCGTCCCCTCCGGCTTGAGCGTCAGGCTGCGCCCGCCCTTGTCCTGGAAGGTATACATCTCCTTGCGGACGATGTCGGAAGACGAGCCCACACCGCGCTCGAAGAGTGAAGTATCCTCAAAGGTCGGCGTGCTGATGCGGCCGTAGCCGGCAGAGGCGAATATGCGGCGCGCCTCTCCCAGCACCCTTTCCCGCAGCGGCTGATCTGCCGGCAGGATGTCATATGTTCCCTTGGGCGCCTGCAATTACCAGTCCAGGTCGGTCAGGAAGGGGTTGTTCTCCTTCTCCTGAACCAGCGTCGTCGCGTTCCCGTGACCGGGATAAACAGGTGTCCGCGGCGGGAACATCAGCATGAGCTTCTTCACCGAGGCGGCCAGCTGTTCGAAAGATCCGCCCGGCAGATCCGTGCGGCCGACGGAGCCGTGAAAGAGCAGGTCGCCGCAAAACAGCCCGCCGGCGATATGGTACGTGATCGAACCGGGTGAGTGTCCCGGCGTGGCGACCGCCCGCACCTCGATGCCGCCGGCCGTGAACGTCGTGTCGCCCTCCAGCAGCCGCCCGACTGCCGCCGGCGTCACCTTCGGCATCCCGGGGAAGAGCTCGTAGCGGTCGGGGTCGCCCAGCACCATCGCCACTTCGCCGCTACCGCAGATCCCGGCGCCGGTGGCGGCGGCCAGCTCCGCGGTGGCGCCCAGGTGGTCGGCGTGGCCGTGGGTGATCAGGATGGCATCGACGCGGCTGCCGGCTTCGGCGGCCATGCGCCCGATCGCGGCGCTATCACCGCCGGGATCGACCACGACCCCCGCGCCGCTGGATTCGTCATGTATCAAATAGCAGTTTGCCTGCAGCGGACCGAGCGCCGCGGCGGATATCTTCAGGCCGATTGCCGTTCCTTTCTCGGGAATGTCGGGCTTTAAGCTAACAAATTGCTACCGGTTTGGAAAGACGCAGCCTGGAGCAGGCCGCGTGCGCGCAGCTTTTTAGGCCGATCTCAAACCCGGGCGCCCGGCAGCACCCCAAGGAAAGTTCAGAAAAAACGTAGACTGCTATTAAACATTGTGATATCATTCCATGCACGGATAGCGATGGATGCCGGCTTCGGCCGGCCCGGCTGGAGCCGGGCGCCATCCTTTCCGGTCCGTTACAGCGGACGGGAAATAGCCTCGCCGGGCTCGCCCGGCAGCGGGACTTTCTGTTAGGGGATGCTGGAGTAACGGGGGCTAAGTATTTGGGAAAGCCGGTCTGGCTGTCTTTTTAGGGCATGCTGGGTCGGCTTTGGTTTTTTTGATTCGAGAATGAAGGAATGACCGTATGACCAGAGGTGGGCGTTTTCGCCGAATAAATGGCGCGGGTGTACTGCTGCTGGCCGCCGTCACTTTGCTGCTGGCGGCGGCGCCGGCATCGGCGGCCTACGCGGCGGCGTGCGACCCCCATCTGAGCCAGCAGGCGGCTTCCGCCCGCTGGTCGAGCTTCGCCGATTACAGTGACCGCGTTCTCACCGTCGAGCAGACGGTCAGTCAGGATACCTGCACGCGCTGTTTGCTGCGCGTGGATGCGGTCCAGGCCGGCAGCGGCGTCCGGACCCTTACGCCGATGCCGCTCGAGCTCGGCACCGTCTCGCGATCATCTCCGGGAAGTCTCCAGGTCCGTTACCAGGTGCCCCCCGGGATAAACACGTTTGTCAGCAACCTGAAGGCGACTTGCCTGGAGAGTGCGCCGGTCGCGGCGCCACAGCTCAACATCCAGTCCGCTTACGCGCTTGCCGATCAGGGCTGTCCGCCCGGGCCGGTTCCCGAACTCAGCGGACTGCCGCTGCCAGCGGAGCAGGATTACGGCACGCGCAGATTCGTGGTGACGCTGACCGGCGCTGACGGAAATCCCCTGGCCGGCAGGCATGTGAAATGGTCGCTTTCGAACCCGGTTATGACTGAATTCTTCCTTACGGCGAGCAGCGACGTCACCGACGCGCAGGGGCAGGCCTACGTTACGGTCTCGCCGCCGGTGTATCCAGTTGACATCGCACCTTATTTTTCCAAGAACTCCACCAAGGTCACGGCCCGCACCGACGACGGCAGCAGCGCCAGCGCCCTGTTTGTCTACACCCGCTGCGCGCCGCCCGGCCAGGCGCCACCCTGGGCCTAGCGCCGGAGCCTCACCTGACCGGGACCAGGAACGGACGTCCCGGCATGCTCAGCGCCTGCGCGTGCTGAAAACCCATCCCGGTGAAAAAGCGGTAGACCGTGGCGCCCA
>JAJYXB010000001.1 GCA_021791195.1 Actinomycetes bacterium
CCTTTCCCGGCGTCTCCGGCGGACCGGTGGAGGTAAACGCCTGGACCGACTCCGGCAAGAGCGCCCCGGCCAACGTGATGGCCTCGCAGCGCGTGATGCTCAACGGTTACTTCAATGAGCTGGACGGCGACGCTTCCGGCTCATATTTCAGCAATATGGCGCCAACCGGCGCGACCACGAACAACCGTCCCATCATCAGTGCCGACCTGAGCAGTGATGATGGCATCAATCCTTCTTCGGTCAACATCAAACTCGACGGCCAGGACGTCACCGCCGGCGCCAACCGCACCAGCTCCTACGTCAGCTACCGCCCGCCCGCCTCCTTAAGCGCCGGCACCCACTCAGTCACAGTCACCGCCGCCAACATCGCCGGCGCCTCGCAGTCGTCGACCTGGAGCTTTACCGTGGCGGCCACCAACTACACGCCCCGCGACTATTACTGGCCCTGGTATGACGGGATAAGCTCCAACGACTGGGTGCTGATGGCCAATCCGTCCTCGGTGGCCACCAGCCTTGACTTCGGCGTGGCTATCGCCGGACGCACGATGGACCTAAGCCCCTTCAGCCTGAGCGGCGCCGGCTGTCCCGGCGGCGCCAGCTGCGGCGCCGGCCAGGTGCCCCCCGGGCGCACGCTGGTAAGCAGCCACGCCGGCATCCGCGGCGGACCGGTCGATGCCATGTCGCTTCAGGGCGGCCGCGGCGTAGTCAGCCAGCGCACCATCTGGGGGACAAGCTCGCTGGAGGAGACGCCGGCCATCGATGGGCAGGACCTCTCAGACCATTACGTCTGGGCCTGGTACGACAACGCCACCCCCGGCTATACCAACTGGGTGATGGTGTCCAACCCGAACGCCGCAGCGGTCTACTACGAGATCAGGGTCGCCGGCCAGCTTAAGTCCAGCGGCACCATCCAGCCCGGCGCCAACGTCACCCCGACCTTCCCCGGCGTGATGGGCGGGCCGGTGGACGTCGAGGCCTGGACCGGCTCCGGCAAGAGCGCCCCGGCCAACGTCATCGCCTCCCAGCGGGTGCTGATGGGCTCGGCCTTCAACGAGGTGGCCGGCACGCCGGCAAGCAAACTCTCCGACCATTACTACTGGACCTGGTACGACAACAAGAGCCCTGGCTATACCAACTGGGTGCTGGTGGCCAACCCGTCTTCGGCTTCCCAGGTCTACTACGAGATCAGGGTCGCCGGCCAGCTTAAGTCCAGCGGCACCATCCAGCCCGGCGCCAACGTCACCCCGACCTTCCCCGGCGTGATGGGCGGACCGGTGGAGGTACAGGCCTGGACCAGCTCCGGCAAGACCCAGGCGGCCGACATCATCGCTTCCCAGCGGGTGGTCAGCGGACCGTCGCTGGAAGAGGTGCCCGGCTACGCCGCCGGCAGCCTCAACTCTTCCTACGACTGGACCTGGTACGACAACAAGAGCCCCGGTTACACCAACTGGGTGCTGGTGGCCAATCCCAACCCCATCCCGGTCTACTACGAGATATCCATCGGCGGCGCGGTGAAGTCCAGCGGCGCCATCCAGCCCGGCGCCAACGTCACCCCGACCTTTCCCGGCGTCTCCGGCGGACCGGTGGAGGTAAACGCCTGGACCGACTCCGGCAAGAGCGCCCCGGCCAACGTGATGGCCTCGCAGCGCGTGATGCTCAACGGTTACTTCAATGAGCTGGACGGGACGGTATATAACGTGCGCCCGGGGGCGGTGCCGTCCGGTCCGAGTTCGACCGTCACCGCCACCAACACCGATTTCAATGTCACCGACAGCAGCGGCAAAGTGCTGACGACGCTGCACGCAGGCCAGACGGCGACTACCATCTACTGGAACAACGGTTATTATGTTTATACCAGTACCGGCTTCGCGCATTACGGCAGCTCCTACATCCGCATGACCCCGGTCAGCAGCGGCGGCATCATGCAGGTTACCTCGTATCACGACGTGCCATCATGGAACACCAGCCTGGACGACAACCTGTTCCGCGGTACGATCGAATTTCGCTACTCGAGCGTGTCCAGCGCCGTCTGGGTGATCGAGGAGGTGCCGATCGAGCTTTACCTGCGCGGCATCGCCGAAACCAGCACCGGCTCGCCGCCTGAATTCCTGAAGACAATGAGCGTGGCAGCGCGCGACTATGCCCTCTACAATGTCAACAACGGCGGCAAGGATTACGGCAGCGGTCATGACATCTTCGACCTGAAGAACAGCCGCAACGGTAACGGCGACGACCAGCAGTACCGCGGCTACGGCCTGGAGGAGCGCTTTCCCGACCTGACGGCGGCGGTTGACGCCACCACCGGCCAGGTGGTCACCTACCAGGGCAGCCTGGCGCTCTCGCCGTATTTTTCGCAGAGTGACGGCCGCACCCGCTCGGCGCAGGAGGTCTGGAACATCACCGACATGCCCTGGCTGGCAAGCGTGCCCGATCCCGACTGCAACGGCATGCAGCTGCTGGGCCACGGTGTCGGCATCTCCGCCTACGGCGCCCTGCAGCGGGCCAGCCGCGGCGACAGCTACCAGACTATCCTCGGCTACTATCTCACCGGCACAGCGGTTCAGACGATGGACACGAACAGGAACATCCGTGTCGCCATCGAGCAGGTCCCCAATCCGTAGCCGCCCGCTACTGGTCCGGCGGTTTGGCCGCCGGGTCGATTGTGATAAAATCCCTATCCGACCTGCAAGCTTCTTTGGAGCTTTCTCCGGGCCCCGTTTAACCAGCCGCTGATGATTTCCAATATAAAACAGATGTTTGAATACCGTGAGCTTTTGCGGACGCTCGTGTCCAAGGACACCCGCTCCCGCTACAAGGGTTCGGTGCTCGGCTTTGCCTGGAACTTCGCCATTCCGCTGCTGCAGCTGCTGGTCTACTGGGCGCTGTTCGGGCTCATCTTCGGCGTCTCGTCGCCGGGGAACTATCCCTTTTCGGTATTCCTGTTCACGGGGCTGCTGCCCTGGAACTTCCTCACCAACGCGCTGCTGGGCGGCTCGATGTCGGTGATCGGCAACGCCAACCTGGTGAAGAAGATCTATTTCCCCCTGCAGGTCCTGCCGCTGACGACGGTGCTGTCGCAGTTCATCAGCCTGCTGCTGGGCGAGCTGGTGCTGGCCATCGTGCTGGTGCTGTTCGGCGTCGGCTTCAGCTGGTACCTGCTGCTGCTGCCGCTAGTCTTTGCCATACAGCTGGTGTTCACCGCCGGACTGGCCTGGTTCTTCGGCTGCGCCAATGTTTTTTTCCGTGATATCGAGCATATTCTTGGCATCATCATGATGGCCTGGATGTACCTGACGCCGGTGCTTTATCCGATCACGCGCGTGACCGCGCATGGCCGCATCGCCTCACTGGGCATCCATCTAAACCCGATGACCGACATCATCACCGCCTTTCAGAACCTCACTCTCGACCACAAGATGCCGGACTGGGCCTGGCTGGGATATGCGGCGGTGGCGAGTGTGGCCGCGTGCGTGATCGGCTTCAGCATCTTCAACCACTTCAAGTTCCGTTTTGAGGAAGAGGTATAGATGGCGGATCCGGCGGTCATCTTCCACGATGTCTCCAAGACGTACCGGATGCGGCATCAGAAAGGCCGCACGCTCAAGGAGACTTTCCTGCGGCAGCGCGTCTTTCAGGAGACGATCAATGCCCTGGACCACGTCAGCTTCGAAACGCCGCATGGCGGCACGCTGGGCATCATCGGCAGCAACGGCTCCGGCAAGAGCACGGCGCTGAAGCTGATCGCCGGCACCTCCCTGCCTTCGGGCGGCAGGGTGGAGGTCAACGGCCGGGTCTCGGCGCTGCTGGAGCTGGGCGCCGGTTTCCACCCCGATTTCACCGGCCGCGAGAACGTCTTTCTCTCCGGCGCCCTGATGGGGCTGCCGCGCCGGCTGATCGAGGAGCGCTTCGAGCAGATCGTCGCCTTTGCCGATATCGGCGATTTCATCGATTCGCCGGCCAAGACATATTCTTCCGGCATGTATCTGCGGCTGGCCTTCGCCGTGGCGGTCAACGTCGATCCGGAGATCCTCCTGATCGACGAGGTCTTTGCCGTCGGCGACCAGTCGTTCCAGCTTAAATGCATGGAACGGATCGACCGCTTCAAGAGCGAGGGCAAGACGATCATCTTCGTCTCGCACAGCCTCGACGCGGTGCGCTCGCTGTGCGAGAGAGCTGTTTGGATCGAGCGGGGCAAGATGCGGATCCACGGCGTCACGGAAAAAGTCATCGACCTCTACATGTCGGCGGTCAACGAGAAAGAGGAGGTGCGGCTGACCGCCGAGGCCGACACCAAGGAAGAGGATCCGAACCGCTGGGGCACGCGCCGGGGCGAGATCACCGGAGTGGAGCTGCTGGACGAAGAGGGGGAGCCGCGCCACACTTACAAGACGCGGGACAAGATGAAGATTCGTATCAGTTATGATGTCAAAGAGCCGCTGGAAGAGCCGGTCATCGGTCTGGCCATCGTACGCGGCGACGGTGTGCTCTGCTTCGGCACCAACACCACCGACACCGGCCGGACGCCGGACGTGCTGAAACGGGGGCAGGGGGGGTTGTGGTACGAGTTCAAGGATCTGAACCTGCTTCCCGGTGATTATTATCTGTCAGTCTCGTTTCACAACCTGGACCAGTCGGAGACTTTCGATTATCTCGACCGCCAGTACCGCTTCAAGGTGCTGGAGGGTCCGGAGGTGGAGATCGGCCTGGTGCACATGTCGCATGCCTGGATTAACTGGGAAGGCCGGCCGATGAAGCGGCAGGGCCGCGGCAGGGTGATCAGCGGAGCGGAGTGAGGCGGAGGACGGGCGGGCGCGGGCGCCAGATCCCGCCGGCCGCCGGATGGCGAAGCTACCCGGCGGGCTCGGCCACCAGGATGAACTGGTAGACGTCGCCGTCCGGACGCGCAAACAGGTAGTTCTTCAGCGGCAGCGGCCGGTCCCGGAGCCGCGGGTAGAATTCGCTCTGCTCGAAGGGCCAGCGGACGGCGTCCACATCGTAGATCCGGAAACCCTGCTTTTCAATCATGCGCGTGATGGTGGCGCGGGTGAAAAAGCGGATGTGGGTCCGGTCCAGCAGGCCCAGTTCGGTGTACTCGAAGTTGCCGTCGATCAGATCCAATATCAGGCCGGCGTAAGCAGTGTTGGGGACCGAGACGATCAGCCTCCCTCCCGGCTTGAGCATTCCCTTGGTCTGAGCCACGATGGCGGCGGGATCGTAAAGATGCTCGAGCACGTCGGCGCAGATGGCGACATCGTAACCGCCGGCGGGAAAATGCTCCCGCAGCGGCGCTTCCTCCAGGTCGGCGACGATCAGCTGCCGGTAAGCGGGGCGGGCCACGCTGGCCATGTCCTGGCTAAGCTCCATTCCGTCCACGGTACAATCCCACTGCTCGCCCAGGAACCGGCCCAGGTAGCCTGTCGCCGTGCCCAGCTCCAGCACCGCGCTGCCGCGGGGAACGCGCTCGACGATCAGCGTCAGCGAGTCGCGCACCTCCAGGTTTACTTCACGGATGTATTGTGTTTCTTCGCTCATGGGATTATTCATGCCGGGGCTGCTGCCGCCGTGGCCGCGTCAGACTTTCTCCTCTGCCGTCAGGGCTTCCGGCGGTTGGGCGGCCTCTACTGAACCGTCCGCTCCGGGGGTGTCTGCGGTCTTCTCCAGACGACCGGCCGGCTGGTCCGGGATGCTGATCGCGCCGTAATCGAGCGTCAGCCGGCTGGCGAATTCCAGCACGTGCTCCGGCTGGCCGGCGAGCAGGTCGCGCAGCCGCCGTTCGAGGATCTCCGGTTCGAACTTCAGCTTGCTGAAGGCGATCATCTCCAGTTCCTTCCAGATCCGGTAGGCTTCCTGGCTGCCGGTCAGCACATGCAGGCGGCGGTAGGCGGCCATCAGCGCATCCAGCGAGTAGAAAGGCTGATAACGGGTCGGATCGTAGTAGGGCAGTTCTGTGAAGGACAGCTTGAGGATTTCCTGGTCCTTGACCTGCCGCCGGCGCTGGATCTCCCAGCGCTGCGGCAGCAGCCGCGGCAGGTCGGCCAGGAAGCCGGCGGCGATCGCCAGGCTGGTGGCGCGCGAACCGGCGCCGTTCAGCAGGGCGTTGCGCAGATGCGCCTTCAGGCGCCGGTAGCTGATCATCACCGCCTGGCGGCGCTGGTAATTCTTCACCACCGTGCGCAGCAGGTTCAGCTCGATCAGCTTGTACTTGAAGTTGTATTTCCTGTCCTTGACGCTCGCCGAATGCTCGTGGTGCACCACGGCCGCCGGCGCCGTGCGGAACTCCCATCCCAGCAGGTTGGCGCGGAAGCACCAGTCGACGTCCTCGAAGTACATGAAGTAGGAATCGTCCAGCTGGCCGACGCTGTCATCGGCGAACGCCGAGCGCCTCAGCAGCGTGGCGCCGAAGCAGGAGCCGAAGACGCGTTCGCTGGCGTCGTACTGGCCGATGTCCGGCTGCCCGATCCCCAGGTTGAAGGCGCCGGCGTTGTCGCCCAGCGAGGTGCCAACGCTGTCGAAGATGCGCGACAGCCCCGCCAGCATCATCTTGGGAGCGACGCCGGCGATGCGGTCGCCGGCGCTGGCTGTCGCCACCATCTGTTCGATGAAATCCGGATCGACGAAGGTGTCGAAGTTGAGCAGGCAGACGAAATCTGCGTCCGCGGCCGCGGCGACGCCGCGGTTGATGCCGCCGGAGAAGCCAAGGTTCTTCTCCAGCCGCAGTTGCCGGACGCCGGGGTACTGCGCGGCCACCCGGTCAAGGATGGCATGGGTCGAAGCATTGTCAACAAGAATGATCTCGTGCCTGGCATATGTCTGCGCTGCCAGCGAGGCGAGGCACTTGTCCATCGTTTCCCAGGGTGAATTATAGTTGAGGATGATCGTGGCCACCGCGGGCATGGCGGCTGATTTCCCGGCCGGTTTGTGTTTTTTTGCCGGCACTAAAGAACCTCCTTAAGCAGGCGTTCGTAAGCCGTGACAGTATTTTCCCACAGAAAGCCTCCGGCATGCTCCAGTGCCGCCTGCGACATGTCGGCGCGCAGCTGTTCGTCGCCCGCGAGCCGGAGGACGGCGTCGCCCAGCTCATCCATGCCGGACGCCAGGAAACCGGACCGGCCGGCGGCAACTACCTCTGGATGCGCGCCGATGTCAAGCGCCACCACCGGTTTGCCGAACGACTGGGCTTCCACCAGTGGCAAGTCGAAACCTTCCCAGCGTGAGCCGGTGAGATAGAGGTCGCAGGCGCTGAAGATGGCGGGCATCTGCTCCGCCGGCGCGTTCTCCAGCACCAGCACACCGTTGGCGGTGAGCCACTCGCGCTCGCGGGGGCCGCCGAAGCCGACCATCAGCAGGCGCAGCCGCTTGTTCTGCCGGTGGAGGCGGCTGTAGAGCTCGACCAGCTCCGCCGTTCCCTTGTAGGGCTGGTCGGCAGCGGAAAGCCGGCCGACGTACAGCAGCAGCAGGTCGTCATCGTCCACGCCCAGCTCGCGCCTGAGTGCCACCGCCTCCGCCGGCGTGTCGCGGCCGGCGGCGTTAACGTAATGGTCGGCGCCCAGATGGATGACCTCGGTCTTCCTGGCGATGCCCCGGGGGAGGCCGTCCCTGAGAAAGGAGGAAATCGACGTCAGCCGCCGGGCGAAGCGGAAATAAATCTGGTTCTGCATGAAATTGACATAAGCGAAATTCGTCCTGATCCTGGCGGGGAATCCCGCGGTGGAGGAGACCCCGTAGACTACTGCCACGGCCGGCGCTTTCAGGCGCGGCAGGTAGGAGAAATACGGGAAGGTCTGCACCAGCCAGATGTCGATGTCCTCGCCATTCAGATACTTCAGATGCCGCTGGGCCGAGAGATCGTAGCGCGGGAAAAAGGCATACGCCGGCGTGGGGATCAGCTTCAGCTCGTAGCGTCCCGGCTGGAAGCTTTCATCGGAGACGCTGGCGAAGACGGTGACCTCGTGGCCCCGGGCCGCCAGCCCGCCGGCGACCTGGTCGATTACCAGGTCGACGCCGAAGCCGCGCAGCATCCGCTCGGTGATGAAACCGATCTTCACGAGCGCCGCTTGTTCTTGCCGTTGCCCGAGCGCCGGCTGACGACGTCGCGCAGGCGGGTGCGATAGTCGTGCCAGCGGCGGCTGGAACTTTTCAGCAATATCAGCTGCAGGCTTCGCAGCTGGCGCTCCAGCTCGGCGATGGTGCGTTCGCGGCCGGCGATGATCCGCCGCAGGTTGATGTTGTCAGCCCGCTTACGGTTCTGCAGCTCGCTGAGCTGGCGGTCTTTCTCCGCCAGCATCTGCTGGAAGTTGCGGATGTGGTTCTCCTTCTCCTGGACCATCTGCTGGAAGTTATGGATGTGGTTCTCCTGTTCCGAGACGATGCGGTTGAAATTGTCGATGTGGCCTTCCTTCTCCCTGGCCATCTCCCACAGCCTGTCGATGCTGGCATTGAGCGTCGCCATTATTTCCCTGAGCTCGGCCGCCGTCAGATCGCTGCTGAAGCCGGCGTCCTCGAGGGCGGTCACCAGCTCGGGCGGCGCCAGCAGATCGAGGCCTAGTCTATCAAAGGGACGGCGGTGGGGCCCGTAGTAGTGCGCTGCCTCCAGAAAGGGAAGCGTGGCCGGGCTCGCGGATGGCGCGGCCGGCTTTGCCGTGCCCCCGCCTTTCAGCGGTGCCGTATAGGCTTCAAGATAGGCGCTGGATCTCACGCTTCCACCCTTTTCAGGTCAACCCCGGTTTGCAGCCGCATCAGTTCGTCATTGACGCCGGCCGGCGGCAGCCCCGGGTCGAACAGGCGCGCCTGGAGGCCGTCCAGCCGCTCGCAGAAAATCTCCAGCGCCGGGGCAACGACCGTCAGACCGGTCTTGGCGGCGGCGCCCAGGGTGATGGCGTCCGGCTGGGGCCGGCAACCGGGGAAGAAGACCGCGTCGGCGCGCTCGCATGCGGCCAGCCGGGCCATCTCGGTTTCACCGACGGGGCCGGAGAAGGAGAGCGGCGCATCCGGCGCCAGCCGCGGCCGGCGCAGCGGCCGGCCGAGGACGCGGAAATAAATCGGCAGTTGGCGGCTGGCGGCGTCAGCGGCGCAGGCCTCCAGACTGTCGAGTCCGTTCTCGTCGGAAAGATCGCCCAGGATCAGGACCTTGAGCATCGGTGCCGAGGCCGCTCCGGCGTCATCCGGCTCTGCCTCCGGAACGGTCATCCGGACCACGTTTGCACCCGGAAAGAATTCCTGGAAATGCTTCTGCGCTGGCCGCGAGGGGACCAGAACCCGTTCGGCCCCGCTGAGCAGTTCGCGGTAGAAACGGCGCTGCTGCTCGAGGTCTTCTTCAGCAGGATCCTCCCTGCCAGAGTAACAGTCCTGGCAAACGGCCTCATCCGGCCGGCCGCAGAAGCTGCTTTCCCCGTCCCGCGAGTAGGTGAATGGGCATAGCGGCAGATAATCATGGACCGTGAAATCGTACGGCGCTCCGAGGTCGCGCAACAGGTCCAGCAGCCGGCGCTCGTGGCCGGCCGTCTGATGGATGTCGACGCGCACCGTGCCGGCGCCGCGCAGGAATCCCAGCAGCAGCTCGTAATCGGTCGCCAGGTCGAAGAAGGCGTTGAACTCCTCGCCGCCGCGGGCCCATTCGAGGCTGACGCTGCCGCCGTCAGCCGGGGTCAGCAGGAGGATGTCGTAAGCGGGTTCCAGCAGCCGCGCCAGCCGCTGCATCCGCGCCTGCGCGCCGCCGGGATTGCTGTCACCGATGAAGAGGATCTTCGGCCGGCCGGACCTGGTCAGGCGGGCGATGTCCACGCGCCGGCGCAGCTCCCGCTGCGGATCCTGCTGCAGGTGTTTGGCCACCAGGGGCCAGTAATGGGGGTGAAGGCGGTTGAACGTCAGCATCGCCGCCTCGCTGAGCGCGGTGGCGCCGGCGCCAAAAGATACGCCGCCCTGGTGGAAGACGAAAACGTCGCCACAGAGCAGATGGCGGAAACCGAGGCCATGGGCGCGGGCGCTGAAATCGTTCTCTTCACAGTAGCCGCGGTCGTAGTGGAGCGAGTCGAGGAAGCCGACCTTATTGAGGCCGTGGCGGGTGAAATAGACGCAAAAACCGACCGCTGTCGGGATCTCGGCGCTGCGGCCCTTGTTGACTTCGCGGAAGATATCGTCGAGCTCCGCCGCGGTTTTGCCGGCCGGCAGCGCGTTGCCCTGCGACACGCGCGGATAGCTGCACAGGGTGGCATTATTGGAAAAAGGGGTGACGGTGGCGACATCGGTGTGGCTGCGGGCGCAGGCGCGCATACGGTCCAGCCAGTCGCCGTGCACCTCGGTGTCGCTGTTAAGCAGCACGACGTCCCGGTCCGGATGCGCCATCAGCCCCAGATTGGCGCTGTCGACGAAGCCGACGTTGAACTCGTTCTCGATCAGCACTATCCGGCCGGCGCCGCTCAGCTCGGCCAGGAAGGCGCGGATCGCGGCATCGGGACTGGCGTCGTTGACGACGATGATCTCAAAGGGCGTCGCCTGAGGATTGGCCAGCAGGCTTTCGAGGCAGCGGCGCGTTTCCTCCGGTCCCCCATAGACGGGCACCACCACATCCACGGCCGCCGTGGCCGCAAAATCTTCCGGATGGGGTTGGTGCGCAGGATGATCCATCTGACGATCCATCGGTTCCTTTGGAAGCGGGCTTTGACCGGCCCGGATTTACCTGCAAGTGGCAGGAATAGCGCAACAAATCATTTTATTCAATCTGCCGCCTGCCGGCAACAGTCAGCCAGCAGCTTTCTGACGCAATCGGGCTGGCCGGCGAACAGGCGTTCGGTCTCCCTGGTGGGAACCGTGCCCGGCGGCTGCTGCTGTAGCCGGTAGAGCGCGGCCAGTTTTTTCCCATGCTCCGGGTCGCCGGTCTGCGCCAGCAGGCGGTGGTAAGTGGCCGCCAGCGATTCCAGCTGCCGGTGCGGGAGGTAGCCGACGGTGTCGAAAAAGGCGTCTTCGTCGGCGGCCAGCGCGAAGACGGCCCGGTCGGAAGCGGTCCGGCGGGCCTTGAGCCGCCGCCGCTCGCCCAGCAACCGCGGCAGCGCCAGCGAAAACGCCGCCAGGGTGGACAGGTTGGCGCGGATGAACCGGCGGCGGATGAGCGTGCGCGCCACCAGCCGCGCGCAGCGCGAGGCGACGATCTCTGCCGCGCGCAGCGGGCTCTCGAAGTTGCGCACCACCATCTTCAGCGTGTTCAGCTCGATCAGGCGGTACTTGAACGGCAGCGATTCCAGCCGCGTGACGCCGGAGTGGACGTGGTAGACAACCGCGGCCGGCTCGGTGAGGAAGCGGTAGCCCATGCTCATGGCGCGCATGCACCAGTCGGAATCCTCGAAATACAGGAAGTAGCCCTCATAGAGTGGCCCCACTTTGCCGGGGCTGAACAGTTCCCGTTTCAGCAGCGCGGCGCCGAAGCAGACGCCGGCCACCTCGTCGGCGCTGTCGTACTGGCCCAGATCGCACTGGCCGATGCCGCGGTTGAACGGGGCGCCGTTCCGGGGGGTTACCGTGCCGACGGCGTCGATGATGCCGGCATGGGCGCTGGACAGCATCTTGGGAGCGATTCCGGCGACGTCTTCCGGAGCGGACTGGAGCGCTGCGGTCATCAGCTCCAGCGCGCCCGGCGCCAGCACCGCGTCGGTGTTGAGCAGCAGCACGAACGGTTCCATCGCCGTCTCGAGGCCGAGGTTGACCGCCGCGGCGAATCCCATATTGGCCTCCAGCTCGACGATCCTCACGGCCGGAAAATGCCGCCTGACTTCATCCAGCACGCCGTCGCCCGAGGCGTTGTCCACCAGCGTCACCGCCGGTCCTGTGCTGGCCTCTTCGCTGGTTTGCGGCTGCAGTGAATCCAGGCAGCGCTGAAGCATCTCCCATGGGGAGCGGTAGTTGACCAGGATGCATCTGACTTTTTGCCGCACGGCAACTTCCTTTGTCTGCTGGCGCCTGGAGCCGGGGGCCGAAGCCCCAGGCCCGAAAAGCCCGAAGCCCCAGGCCCGGTCAGCCGGTCCGTAGAATATAGCGTAGCGGCAGCCTCCCGGGAAAGAAAGGCGGCTCAGCGGCGCAAGTAGAACCAGACATGGCTGGCCGGGACCGCCGCTACCGGCCTCAGGCACGACGCCTGGCTGTCATTGGGTTTGTATGTGAACACGAAACCGTCCACGCCGGCCGCGGCCAGCTCCGGAGCGCAGGGATCGATGGTGAGGATGTAGGCGTCGGGCTGGATCAGGGTAAAGCGCTCCCGCCGCTGCTCCGGGTCAGTGGGCAGGAGTTCGATATTGGCGTAGCGGTTGTATATCACGCTATAGCGCCCGTCCGGATCGAGCGTGCGCATCAGCGTCATGTCCGGCGTGTAGCGGATGCCGTCGATGACGTGCATGCCGGCGGCCTCCAAAAAGGCGGGCAGGGCGCCGTTGCCGTAGACCGCCCACTTGAGGCCGGGGTTGGCGGCGTTTATCTGCTCCGCGGCCTGATATGCCTGTTTGCCGGTGATCGGGCCCAGGCCGAACGCGACCGGATTGGCCGTGAGCGATGATGACGCCAGCACCGGCAGCAGCAGCAGCGAGAACAGCAGCCACCGCCTTTTCATCAACAGGAGGAACAGCGCCGCGAACACCGCGGTGATTAGCGCCACTTCCGGCAGCGAGAAGTAATCATCCGTGCTGGCGCGCAGCCCCAGGCTGTAGATGATGAGGGCGGCAAGGATCAGCGCCCCGGCGGCCCAGGTCATCCGCCGGCCGCTTCGCGGTCCCTGCCGCCGCCCGCTGAGGAAGACCATGACGGTGATGATGCTGCCGGTGCCCAGCGCCAGAAGCGACCGGCTTGATGGCACGTAACTGAGCAGTGTCAACTTACCGAGCCAGGCTGGCAGGCCTACCGCGGCCCAGACGAACATGCCCAGCAAAAAGATGCAGAGGGAGGTTACCAGCGGGTCCAGCTTCAGGCGGCGGATGCGGTCGCGGACGCTGACGATGACCACGGCGGGAAAGAACAGCACGAAATTGCTGGCTTCGCAGATATTGGTCCAGCTGACGGGATAGCGCGTGGCTCCCAGCAGCGGCGCAAAGAAGCCGTCCATCGTCCGCAGCAGGCCGATCTCACCACCGTTGGAGAGGCGGTTTCCGGGATAAGCGGTGGCGGCGATGGCGGCGATGGTGGTGCGGGTGTCGAGATAGAAAGCACCCAGGATGCCGGCTCCGGCCGCCACGGCGGCTCCGAGCAGGGCCAGCCGCCGCCACAGGCGATGCCTGAGCGCATCGATCTTCCCGCGCCGGAGCATGAATCCCGCCAGCATGAAGATGAACAGGAACACCAGCGGGATCTGGAAAGGCGGATAGAAGAAAAGCACAAAGTCAACCGAGAAGAGCATCAGTGCGGCGGCGCTGACCGCGGCCAGCCATTGCCGGCGTGTCAGCAGCAGATAGGCGAGGGCGATGAACGTGAGGCAGAAAGCGGTCAGCATCTCCGGCAGTGTCGTGGACAGCCACCACTGGACGAAGCCGGTGAGATAGATCCAGCCGGAGCCGATCGCCGACAGCCAGAAGTCGCTGCCCGTCAGCAGCATCAACAGCATGAAAAAGCTAAAAGTCAAACCGATGACCTTGAAGCTCCAGTAGAAGGAGAAGCCGTGGGCGAGGTCAAAGATGAAGTAACCCCAGTTCTGCGGCCGGAAGAAAGCGAAGAAGTCCTTCACCGGCATGCTCAGCATCAGCGGGTCGTTGTGAGCGCCGACATCGGGATTGCTCTCGGGGAAATCCATATGTGACTGGGACAGCAGCCAGGGCACGTAGCCCAGCCACTCGTCGCTGCGGACGCCCCGGGGCTCTCCCATCAGCAGTCCGGTTTTATCCATTCCCCGCTGCGCGACGACGCTGTTCCAAACGCCGACCGAAGAGCGGTGGACGCCGGTTGCGGTCAGCAGCACGAAAACGGCCGCCAGCGCCATGATGAACAGCAGGCTGCGATGGTCGAAACGGATCAGCTGCTCCTCGCTGAAACGCGCTCCCAGGCGGTCCAGCTTCAGCCGCAGCCATCCGTATTTCCTGGCCAGCAAATTATTCTTCAGCATGTGCATCGGCATGGTATGTCCGGCCTCCGGTCGCTATCTCAAACGCCCGTCCCGCTCCCGGCGCCGGCTATATCTGCCCGGGATGCTGCTCCAGCAGTGCGGCGTAGGCTTCCAGATGCCTGTCAATGGTCTCGTCCCAGGAGAAGCGCTTCAGCCTGCTGGTCTGATACGCTCCGCGAAAGACGCGCTCGACGCCCTCGGCCAGCGCCGGAGAGCTCCGGGCCGGAACTGTCACATAACAGCCGGATGTCACCTCGGGAAGGGAGCCGGCGTCGGTGGCCACTACCGGTTTCCGCATGGTAGATGCCTCGATACAGGTAAAGCCAAACCCTTCGCTCAGGGACGGGATGATAACGCAATCGCTGGCCTGGAAGTATAACGGCAGTTCGCCCCGCGGTACGGGCGGGCGCAGGATGATGTCGTCCATCCCCAGGCTGTCGATCAGCCTGAGCGTCTGCCTGTACTTGGCGCGCGGCTTTTTTGAGAGCAGCAGCAGCAGCTTCGCCGCCGGCACTTTGCGCTTGATCTCAGGCATGGCTTTGAGGAGATATTCGACTCCCTTGACTACTCCCGGCCGGCCGGTGTAGATGCAGAGGAAGGTGGAGTCATCAAGTCCCAGCAGCCGGCGGACCCGTTCGCGGCCGCCCGGGTTCGCCTCCGGGTCGAACAGGCCGTAGTCGATGCCCGGATAGGCCAGAAAGGCCTTGCCGGCCGGGACGCGGTCGGACTCCAGCAGCCTGCCGCGAGTATACTCCGAGATGCAGCTGTAAGCGTCGTAAGGGAAGGCCAGCACTGCTTTTTCGAACAGGCGGAAGCCGGCTGCCGCCAGCGGATTGAGACCGATGCGCGGCCACAGGCCGCCCAGAACCTCGAATGGATAAAGCACCACCGGTTTTCGATGGCGGCGGGCGGCGAGCCAGGCGGTGATGGCGCCGTTGTAAGTGCCTACCTGGACGAGGTCGCAGCCGGCGGCGACGCGGCTGATGAGCGGAAAAGCCAGGATTGTGAACCAGTAGCGGTCCCCAAGCCGTGGCACCGCTACCCGGTGGATCTCGACTCCGGCGAGAGTCTCGCGCGCCGGGGTCCGGGGCAGGCGCGAGGTGACGACGTGACATTCGTGGCCGCGCGCCGTCAGCCCCTCCGCCAGGTGCTGCATTAGCACCTCGGCGCCGCCGACGTGTGGATGGTAATACTCGTACACCAGGCAGATCTTCATGCCCGGCATTGCCTCGCGGCCTCAATCGGCACGCTGCATCCGTTTCCGCGAACGCACCACCAGCAGCGCCAGCAGCACCTTAACCATGTAGTAGACCGAAGTGAGACTGGTGATCGACGAGCGGCCGCCGCCGCGGCTGCGCATGCGCACGGGGATCTCCTCGACGCGCAGCCCTGCCATGTGCGTGCTGAGCAGCGCCTCCACCTCCGGGAAGTCACGCGGGTATTCATCGGCAAAAAGCTCGATCAGCTGCCGGTTGACAGCACGGAACCCCGAGGTGGCGTCCGTCAGCGGCTGGCGCAGCATCAGCGAGAGCACGCGGGAGAAAAAGGCTGTGCCCAGGCGGCGTCCCAGGGGACCCTTATAGCCGCTGTTCTTTAGATAGCGGGAGCCGAGCACGATGTCGCAGCGCCCCGCCTGGATCGTCTCAAGCAGCATCGGGATGAAGCTGGCGTCATGCTGGCCGTCGCCGTCGGTCTGGACGGCGATGTCGTAGCCCTCGCGGGCGGCGAACTTGAAGCCCGTCTGCATGGCGCCGCCGATGCCGACGTTGAAAGGCAGCCGGAGCAGTTCCACGCCCTCGCTGAGGGCGATCGCGCCGGTGGCGTCTCCGGAACCGTCGTCGATGACGACGATGTCGGCCTCGACCGCGGCCCGGATATCGGCGATGACGCCGGCGATGCTGTCAGCCTCGTTGCGGGCCGGGACGATCACCAGCACCCGTGACCCTGCGCCCCCCCGATGCCCGTCAGGCCGGCTCATCATCCGCCTCTGCGGTGCTGGTGGCATCACCGCCGGCGCTTTCCCGCTGGCGGAGGTCACGCTCCAGCAGAGCCAGTTTCTGGGCCAGGAACTGGCTCTGATCGGTGAGGCGCGATACCAGCATCGAGAAATGCAGCGCCAGACCGAAGAGGAACAGCAGCGCCAGCAGGAACAGCGCATTCGAGGGCACGGAGATGCCCAGCGCACTGGAGATGCCGCCCAGCAGCGGCTCCCAGACCGCCAGCACCGTGATGACGGCGGCGATCAGGAACCACATGAGCGAATACTGCTCTTTCAGCTTTTTCTTTCGCACAAGCTGAAAGATCGCCAGAATGAAAGCGATCGAAACCAGCAGGGCGAACAGCTGGATCTTGCTCATCCGGCTTCCTCCTTCGAAAAACCATCCGTGCGCTCGCGTATGCGCCGGGCTGGTCGAGGGCAAAAAAACTTTGACCAGTATTATTTTATAGAAAAATGGCGGGAAGCGGCAGGAATTAAACCACCGGCTGCGGCCGGGGCGCGGGCGTCCTCCGACAAGCGCGGTGATTGGAGTATAATCCAGCGTGATGATAAGCCTGGCGCGCAAAATCTACAGCGACAGCTTCGTCCAGAACAGTTTTGTCTTTTTTGTAGGTTCATTTATCGTCGCCGTGGTCAACTATCTCTATTACCCGGTGATGAGCCGCGTCCTCAGCATCGAGGACTTCGGCGAGGTACAGGTGATCGTCACCATCCTGCTGCAGATCACCGTCGTCCTCAATGTCTTCGGCTATATCGCGGTCAACCTGTTCGGTAATCTCGAGGACGAGGAGAAACGCACCGGCCGCGTCAGGAACCTCGAAGGCGCCGCCATCACCATTGTCGCCGCCTGCGGGCTGCTGGCGCTGGCCTTCAGCGGCTACATCGATTCCTATCTCAAGATCGGCTCGGTACTGGTAGTGGCGACGCTGGCGCTGGTCTTCGTCGTCAACGTCCCCTTCACGATCAAGAGCGCCTGGCTGCAGGCGCAGAGCCGCTTCAAGGAGATCTCGCTGGCCAACCTGATCTCGGGTAGCGCCAAGATCCTGCTGGCGCTGCCGCTGATCGCGATGGGGCTGGGGGTGGATGGGGCGCTGTTCGGCCTGATCGCGGCCACCTTCCTGTCGCTGGCCTTCGTCAGCTGGCGGGCATATACCAACTTCCGGCTGATCGACCACCTGGGAGAGAATTATTTTCGGGTCATCATCCGCGATCCGGTGGTCCGGCAGGACCTCCGCTATGGCGCCCTCATCTTCTGCGCCCTGTTCTCGATCAACGTGCTTTATTCGGCGGATGTCATCCTCGTGCGCCGCTTCTTCTCGGTGACCGACGCGGGGCTGTACAGCGGCATCACCGTCATCGGCCGCATCATCTTCTTCTCCACCTTCGCCATCTCGGCGGTGCTGCTGCCGTCGATCAGGCTGACGGCCACGGCGCGCCAGAACAGCCGCAACCTGCAGAAGGCGCTACTGTTGACGATCCTGCTGGACGGCTTCTTCCTGATCCTGTTCCTGGTCTCGCCGGAAACGGTGGTCAAGGTGCTGATCGGTTCGAAGTACCTGGAATTCTCCGGGCTGCTGTTCCGCGTGGGGCTTTTTATCCTGCTGGCGTCCCTGCTCAACGTGCTGTTTGTTTACGCCATCGCTCTCAGGAAGATGTTCGTCTCGCTGATCGGCATCGTGGCGTCGGTGTCGGTGTTCGCGCTCTCTTACCTGAACAATGCCAGCATTCCGGCCGTGGTCAACAATTTCATCATTATCAACGCGCTGGCGCTGAGCGTCACGGCGGCGTATCTGGTCCTGAGCCGCAAACGGACCGGCGCGGTCGCCACGGAGGCGTAAAGGCGGGCGGGTCGCCTGCGGGGCGTCTCCGGTTCCGGCCCGTCAGGACTGGTCAGGAAGGATCGGAAAAGCCGCGGTTCGTCGCGCCCCCGGCTCATCTTGCCCGCCGGCCGAGTTTCTCCAGCAGGGTCGTCAGCAGCAGTTTCGCCTTGGCGCCGTAGTTGCCGGTCAGGTAGCGGTTGCTAATATGCTGTCTCATGATAAAGAGCCGACCGAAGCCGTCCTCGCGGTAGAAGTCGTCTTCGTCGGGGGTGACCGCCGGCCAGCGCGACCGGTAGAGGCCGAGATTGCGGAAGACGCCTCCCAGCCGGTTCTTGCTGGCGCATTCCAGATGGTAAACGACGCTCTCGGGGCGGTAGACGACCTTCAGGCCGAGCCGGCGCACGCGGAAGCAGAGGTCGATGTCCTCGATGCCGTTCTCGTAGCTTTCGTCGAAGCCGCCGGCGCTGTCGAACAGTTCCTTCCTGATGGCGAGACAGGCGCCGGTGACCGCCTGGAACTCGCGCGGCTTGTTGGCCGCGGGCCAGCCGGCGGGGAAGCCGCGGTAGATGTGGCGCGGGATGCCATCGCGGGAGACCGCCAGGCCGGCGTGCTGGATGGTGCCGTCGGCGAACAGCAGCCGGGAGCCGGCGATGCCGGTGCCCGGCTCGGCCAGCGCTTCCAGCAGCGGCTCCAGCCAGCCGGGCGTGACCTCGGTGTCATTGTTGAGAAAGACCAGCATGCCGCCGGTGGCGGCGCGGGCGCCCTGGTTGCAGCCGGCGGCAAAGCCGGCGTTGCGGTCGTTGAAGATGATGTGCAGGCGCGGATCGGTCTGCGCTTCGAGATACTCGACTGTGCCGTCGGTGGAAGCATTGTCGACGATGACCAACTCGAAATCGCCACGGGTATTTGCCAGGAGCGCGGCAACGCACTTCCGGTTGAGTTCAAGCCCGTTGAATGTCAGGATGATAATACTGGTCTTCATGCCGGTGCCGGTCGGTCATGCTGCTTTGCACGATCTGAATACTCTCGTAACATGCGCGCAAATATGAGATTATTCTATAAGTCGGCTAACAGGAGGACAAAGAATTGGCTCAGCAGAAGGTCTCAGTCGTAACCGGCGCCGCCGGTTTCATCGCTTCCCATCTGTGCGATTACCTGCTTGCCAAGGGCAACCGCGTGATCGGCCTGGATAATCTGAACACAGGCACGCTGCGCAATCTGGAGCATATCAATTCCGACGATTTTGTCTTCATCAACATGGACATCACCGGCTTCATCGAAGTCCCCGGGCCGGTCGATTTCGTCTATCACATGGCTTGCCCCGCCAGTCCGATCGACTATCTGCAGATGCCGCTGCATACGCTGAAGGTGGGCGCCGTGGGAACGCGCAACGCCATCGGGCTCTCGAAGTGGAAGCGGGCCCGCTTCCTGCTGGCTTCGACCTCCGAAGTCTACGGGGACCCCGAGGTCCATCCGCAGAAGGAGGATTACTGGGGCAACGTCAATCCGATCGGGCCGCGCAGCGTCTATGACGAGGCCAAGCGGTACGCCGAGACGACGACGATGGCCTACCACCGGCAGCAGGGACTTGACACCAGGATAATCCGTATCTTCAACACTTACGGGCCGCGAATGCGGCCGTTCGACGGCCGCGCCGTGCCGACCTTTATCCGTCAGGCCCTGGAAGACAAGCATCTGACCGTCTTCGGCGACGGCAGCCAGACACGCAGCTTCTGCTTCGTCTCCGACCTGGTGGAGGGCATCTACCGGGTGATGATGAGCGATCATCACATGCCCATCAACCTGGGCAACCCGTCCGAATGCACCATCAGGGATCTGGCGGAGCTGATCATCAGGCTGACCGGCAGCAAGAGCGACGTCATCTACCAGATCCTGCCCACCGACGATCCCCGCCGCCGCCGGCCCGACATCTCGCTGGCCAAGAAGCTGCTGGACTGGGAGCCGACGGTGCCGGTCGAGGACGGCCTGAACAAGACCATCGACTGGTTCAAGGAATATCTGCGCGAGGTTGTGTAAAGTAAAATCAGGAAACAGCATCGCCCGGCAACGGGCGCACTGTCCCCGGCTCCGGCCTTTTCCGGAGCCGCATTTCCCGGGCGGATGTGGCGCAGCTGGCAATCCTTAGATGGAAGCAGGTTTTACCAAAGAGCTGCGATTGCCGCTTGACGCTCAGAATTTAAGAGAGTATCTGAAAAACACCCCGCGCGTGCACGAAAGTGCTCTTGCCAAGCAATCCAGAACAGACAGACCAGATCAAAGACCACCGATTGGGACTTGCGGCTGCGGCCGGCATGGTCGGGAGAAGGAGGCTGGATGACCAGTTATGAGGAAATAAACCAAGCAAGGCTATTGCTCGGGCTACCCGAGAGAGCGACCATGAATGAAATCAAGGCAAATTACAGGAAACTCATGGGAAGGTGGCATCCCGACAAATGCAGTGAAGGCAACAAAAAATGCGAAGAAATGTGCAGGAAGATCATATCAGCCTACAAGCTCGTTATTGCCTATTGTGAGACTTATCGGTTCTCTTTTTCCGAGGAAGAAATTATGGAGCATGCTGCAGAGGAGGATATCTGGCTGGAGCGCTTTGGCAAGGATTCCTCGTGGGGCATCCCTTGATTCTTCCTTGGTCGATCTTGCTTTTTGTTTATAAATCTCTATATACTTAAACTCTAATGAATGAGGACAATGTAATACTAAAGATGCACGCAGAAGTGTGCAAGTCGTTTGCTCATCCCACCCGCCTGGCGATCCTCAACGCGCTTCATGATAAGGAAATGACGGTTACCGACATGACCCATTCGCTGGGCGTTGCCAAGGGCAACCTTGCGCAACATCTGGCAATCCTCAAACAGCGCCAAATAGTGGCCACCAGACGTGAAGGAATCAATGTCTATTACCACGTTACAGACCCCAAGATCATCCAGGCATGTGAACTTATGCGAAGCGTTCTACTGGGCCAACTCAAGGAAACCGAAAAGCTCTCTCGCAAGTTCGCCGCTGGCTAGAACAAGCTAATCCTAATTTTTTTGACCTAAAGTCTCTAATTTTCGATATATACATTTATATTAACAACTAGACAGTCGCAATCTGATGAAGTCGGTCGAGGAGAAGCAGATGAAGTTTAGCCCCGTTGAGTTTTCGGTGAGACGACCTGTCCTGGTAATCATTTTCGTATTGTTGGTAACAGCCGCTTTTGCCACCCAGCTCCCCAGGATCAAAACTGATACTGATCCCAACAATATGCTTCCGGAAAATTCAGATGTGAGATTGAGCAACCGCGCGGTGGAACAAACTTTCGGTCTTCACAAGGACATGATCGCGGTCGCCATCGTTAATGGCGCAAGCGTGTTTAATCCCGCTACAGTTTCTAGATTCAGGACCTCTCGTTAATTTACTCTTATATTAATTTTGACTCATTAATCCATGAAATCGATCTCGACCAAAATCGACCAAAATAGAATCGAGCTTTTGAAGGTGATAGGGCACCCTGTGCGAATCGAGATTCTTGAAAGGCTGGAAGGAGAGCCCAGATACGTTAACGACCTGAGCGCACTACTCGATGTCAGTCAGGCCAATATGTCCCAACATCTTGGTTTATTGAGGCGAGTTGGCTTGGTGAACTGTTCCATGGAAGGACAGCATCGATGCTACTTTCTGGTGGATCCGATGGTGCCGGACCTGTTAAAAGTCATCCGCAAGCAGTATAAGAATAAGCTTGCAGCACCCGGGACTGGTCTTGATACCAGAAAAAAACTTAATAGCAAGTGAAATCTATCAGGAGGCACAAATGAACGAAGAGAAAAAACCACGCAAGGTTGTATCAATCATGTGTTTTCATGATGAGATGTGCCAGGTGTTTAATGCTCTAATGACTGCGCAGAGCCTGCTGAGGTCCGGTTCGAAGGTGACTATCTTCTTCGGGTCCCGGGGCATTAATGCCGTCCACAAGGACAAGATCGACAAGTTGGTGTGTTTGCCAGATCAACCGCAGGAAGTCCAGGATGCCGTCACAAAGAAGATGGAGGAAATGGACTTGCCCGAGATCAGCCTCCTGATGGAGACTCTTTACTATGAAGGCGCCACACTGCTTGCGTGCCCGCTTAACCTTGATGTGTTCGGCATGAGCAGGAACGACCTGGTGCTTGGAGTGACCGTAGCCGACCCGGCCACCTATTACAAAGAGGTGATGATGGCTGCGGAAATGAATCTGGCATTCTAGAAGCTCAGCTCTCAATCGCTTTCGGCGATGATTTCATAACGATTGTTCGTCTCATGGGGCAGGGGCCCTTGACAATGCTCAGCGTGCCTTTATAATAATAAAACGTCCATTTGATTATTTGAATTAATTATGCAAACCTCTTCCCGAAAATTTAAAAACTCACTTTACGAACAACTGGCTCAAGTGGGGAAATCGCTGTCTGCCGGGCCGAGGCTGGAGATACTCGACCTGCTATGCCAGGGCCCGCGGACGGTTGAAGCCCTCGCCAGGCAGGCAGGTCAGTCCGTAGCCAACACTTCGCATCACCTCCAGGTTCTCAGAAGGGCCCGGCTTGTGGAGGCCCAAAAGGATGGTGTCCACGTCACCTACAGCCTGGCGGGGGAGGAAGTGTGCTCTTTCTTCGTGGCGTTGCGCGCGCTTGCCGAGTCACGTCTCCTGGAGATTGAGCAAGTTACTCAGCAGTATTTAAAAGAGCGCGGCGTCATGGAGGCGGTGGACCGGGAGGCTCTCGTGGACCGGGTCAGGAATGGCGAAGTGACCGTCCTCGATGTTCGCCCGGTCGAGGAGTACCAGGCCGGCCACATCCCAGGTGCAATATCCCTGCCCTTGGGCGAGTTGAAGCGAAAGCTGACCGAACTGCCCCGTGAACGCGAGATAGTGGCTTATTGCCGCGGGCCTTATTGTGTGCTGGCCATCGAAGCAGTCGAAATGTTGCGCGAGAACGGATTCACGGCAACCAGATTATCGGAAGGGGTGCCGGATTGGCTCGCCAGGGGGCTGCCGGTATCGCATGACTACACCAAAGAAAGGAGACATCACAAATGAGGGTCATTGATGAAAGCCAAAAAGGCGTAACTGAGGGGCAAATCATCCCTTTACAGGAACTGGGCCTGCCCGCCCCTGACAAGGGACTCCTGATCGTATTTTGGAAAGGCCAGTGACAGGGTTGCCGGCGGGAGGCTCCCGCCATAAAGCGCCTGTATGAGCGCTTCTCCTCCAAAGGATTTTCGGCAGTCTATGTGGGCCCTTTTGAAACAAAAGAGGCCTGCGAACAGTGGAAGGAAGAGTACAATCTGCCTTTTGACGTGATTCCCGATGAAGAGGGGACACTTTTTAAAGAGCTTAGCAACGGCTGGGTGCCTTACTCCATTCTCGTTGGCCCGGACAGCAAGGTGATCTTGTGGGAGAGTGAGTTTAACGAGGCTGGCTTCTCGGCTGCCATTGAGAAACTCTACGAGGAGCCGGAAGCGCCGGGCGAAGTGGCGCCGGCGGTTAAGGCTGCCCCCCGGCCTGGAGGCCGGCCATGGGGTGCAAACATCGTGATCCTCGGCGGCGGGGCCGGCGGCCTGGTGGCTGCCTATCACCTGCGCCAAAAGCTTCCCAAGGGCCATCGCATCACCATCCTCGATCGCCAGCCCAATCACCTTTTCCAGTCATCACTGCTCTGGCGAGCGGTTGGCCTGCGCCGGGCGGACCAGATTCAGCGGCCGCTTTCAGACCTGGTTCGAAAAGGGGTCGAATTTATCAACGAACCGGCGGTGCAGATAGATACAGCCCGCAAGCAGGTCAGAACCCCATCGCAGGAAATCGATTACGATTTCCTGATAATAGCGCTGGGGGCGGAGCTGGCTCCGCAAGAGGTGCTCGGGTTCGACGAGATGGCTCTTAACCTCTATGACCTGGAAGGCGCGGCAAGGATCCACGCCGCCCTTAACGATTTTTCCGGGGGCAAAGTGGGGGTTCTGGTTACAGATATGCCCTTCAAGTGTCCAGCGGCACCATACGAAGCAGCGCTACTGGTTGATTCTTTCCTGCGCAAAAAGGGCGTGCGGGAAAGATCGGAGGTTCACATCTATTCCCCCGAGCATCAGCCCATGCCCATCGCGGGGCCGGTCATGGGAGAAGCGATAACAAAAGTCCTCAGCAAACGGGGAATTCAGTATCATCCGCTGTTTACCTTTGAGTGGATAAGCCCCGGTGATCAGATGATCACGCCATCCAGCGGCGAGCCCCAGCACGTCGATCTGCTTCTCGCCGTGCCTCCCCACCGGGCTCCCGAGGTGGTGAAGTACTCTGGCCTGATTGGATCTTCGGGGTGGATCCACGTCGATCCGCACACCTTGGCAACCGAACACGAAGGCGTATATGCAATTGGCGATGTCAACAACATCAGGCTGGCAAACGGCAAGAACCTGCCCATGGCGGGAGTTTTTGCCCACGCTGAAGCCAAAGTTGCGGCCGAGCGCATAGTAACTGAAATCGAAGGCGGCAAGCCCGAGGCGTCATATAATGGCAAAGGATACTGCTGGCTGGAACTCGGTGGCGGCAAAGCCGGTTTCGCCAGTGGCAACTTCTACGCCGATCCCGAGCCCGCGGTGCGCATGTATCCGCCAACCCGTCCTGCTCACTGGGGCAAGATAGCCTTTGAGAAGTGGTGGCTAAGGCATTGGTTTTAAGACGCGTTCCGGATTAAGGATTTCATAATCTTCCTGGATGACATTCTGCGAAGAAACGAAATTTATTCTGATACGCATGTATGCTTATTATGTTTTAGAATGAGCGAGGCGCTCGTGCCATGCGGTAGTGCCATGCGGTAAATAGTGCGGTAAGTTGGAAATCCTGCTGATTCCAAGCGAAAACAGCACGAAGAAAATTATTTGAATAACATGGTTATTAATCTCCCGGGCGGATGTGGCGTAGCTGGTAACGCGTCGGCTTCCCAAGCCGAAGATCGCGGGTTCGATCCCCGTCATCCGCTCCAACTATTTTTCCTGCAAAACGTAACAAATTCTATCATTCGCTTTTTCGTCAAACACGATAGCCTTTCTCTCTTCCCAGCACTATTCCCAGCATGCCACACGAATTTCGAGCTGAAAGGAAGGGAATATCCATGTCACAAGACATCCAAAAATTTACGATCCGCCGCGATGGGAAAAAGGACTTATCCTTTCGCGGCCAGCTCATAGCCGAAGCATCAGACCACGAACATCAGGGACCGCAAAACACAAGATGGTCAGAGATCGACATCTACCGGACAGACTCCGGCGCTTACGTCGTGTCTCAGACGTTCGTCACCCGCTGGAAGCAAGAATATCCGGCACAAAGGGACTTCAAAGATGTAGCAAATCGGTATAGCATTACAAGTCAGCTTAGGTTTGATAGCCGGCAGATGTCGTTAATCTAAGTTCGGGAGGAATAATGAAAGCCAGCAAATTTTTGATTGCCTGTTTTGTGCTCGGACTTGTTATGGCCGTTGTCGGTTGTGACTCCACGGGTTGGACTCCGCATGATAGGGCCACGGCTAACACCACGGCAACCGCTACTATTGCTACCACTGCAACTACAACTGCTACCACAACCGCTACCACTGAAGCGACCGTAGGAGCGTGGACGCCAACAACACCGGGGGCTATGCCTCCGCCTGACACCACACCCACGCCACCCACGCCAGAGCCGATTGATTACACCGCTGCCATCTTGTCAGCCACAAAGGGTGCTGTCGGAGATCGAGCCATGAGTGATCAGATATCATATAGCCCTATTGGCCAAGTCGCCACGGTCGCCTTCCAATGCGGGGCCGAAGATTTAACGCTCTATGCTACTCAGGCAGATATTGTAAAAATTGCCAAGGCCGTAGTTAATGCTTCGCCGGATGTACAGACGATAAATGTTGATGCCTATTCCGATGCCACTGATAAATTTGGGAATACGAAGAATGAGATAGCTATCAGCACTCAGTTTAAACGCGCAACAGTAGACGAGATCAATTCAGATAATTTTGATCCAACCAATCTCCCCCGAGTTGCTGATTTCTACAAAGAAATGATCAAGTTCTAAGTCGGGTGGAGAATATTTCTCGCAAAGCCGTTAGTGGGAGCGATCTTTCCAACCTGGCGAAAGAGGCGCTGGAGGCAGCGGCGGAGAACGATCCAGCCTTCGAGGGACTAACGCTCGAAGAAGTCTAGCAGGCGCGCCAGACAGAAGCCTAAGATGGCTTCTGGGGGCTTCAAAGGGAAGGGTTCGAGGAGATCACGGACCCTTTCCCTTTTTTTGTCCGTGCAACGGTGCATTCGCCGCCTCCTTGCGGTGGGCCTCGAATACTTGCATGGCGAAGCTCTCCCGCTTCTGAATCGCTGCCGTGAGTCCCCGCCGGTCAAGCGTCCGGTAAGCGCGGTGAAGCTCGTTTTCCAGGCGTTCCCACTCCGGGGAATCCAGCGGGCAGCCGGCAGGCCATGCCCGAGAAAGTCGCTGGGTTGATTCGAGCAACAGCGCGTCAGCTTGTTCCTGGTGGCGGAGAAGAGAAACGACTTCTGGTTTGTGGGCCTTGAGTTCCGTAATCAGTCCAGGCGGCAGCTCGCGGCTGAAATCGTTTGCTTCGATGTCAAGAGCATCATCTTCAAGCCTGAGTTCGTAATAATGGCCGGTGACCTGCTGCCAGATTTCGAGGGCTTTCATATCGCTAACCTGCCCTGCTCTCGAAGCTCGGAAAGCTCCGGTTCTGGTTCGTCGCTGTCACCCGGTACACTTGGGACAAACGGGACACTTGGGACAGAATCGTCGGATAAGACATATCGGCGGCGGAGTTTGGATAGCACCGCGTCATCGTAAACCAGCCACCGGCCCTTTTGACCGTCAATCCTGTCTTGCTTAGTTTTCAGTCCTAAGTTCTTGAGAATCTGCCCTACCGCCTGGGACGTTTTGCCCGTCTTTTCCGCGATGTCCTTACTTTGGATATGAAGCAACCTCTCACCGGTGGGAGTTTGAAATGTCCCGTCTGCCCCGTTTGTCCCGTTTGTACCGGGACTCAATGAGAAGAGGGTTTCCACTACCTGCCCTACGAGGGTAGAAGCCCGTTGTTCGATAAGTTCCCGCTGTAGTTCCCGGATGAATGCCTTGTAATCCTCAAGCACGTCATCCATGCCGGCGAACACGGCCCCGAAAGCACTACTAACCTGCCTGAGCCTGGGCTCAATGTCACTGCCGAGATCAAACGCCCCGGCCTGCTCTGCATCCGTACCGTGCCAGTTGCGAAAGCGGAACATCAGCAGCTTGTTCCTTAAGTTGGCTTGCTCCCGGTAAAAGCTCTTACCGAGGAAAACCGGGATGTCGGTTCTGTCGGTTTCCTGCATGATCTCAGTCAGACACCTGGCCTCAAGCGCCGCGTCCTTGAACCGGCGGCGGGTGCCAAAGACTTTAGGGCAGTAGGTGGGCAGGAATTGCAACTTGTCCGGGTTGTCCTTCATAGCCCTGATTACAGGGCGGCCACGCTCGAAGCCGCAATTTAGGATCGTAATTACCTCGTTATACTCATCGCTGTTTTTCATGTCGGCTTCATCCAAAACCACAGTGCCGCCCCACCTGCGAATCATCCGGTAGATAGAGGCCGGGGTGACTGAGCCGGAAACCACGGTGGACTTGTAGCAGAGTCGGCCTACTGTGTCGATCAGCCGCGACTTGCCGCAGCCAGTGTCACCTAGCGCCCTGAGATACGGCAGCGTATTCATTTTGTCGTACAGATAAGTCAGCAGAACGTAGTAGGAAGCAAACTTGCGAAAGTTTGGGCTCACGTCCACGTAACGGTTGATATGTTCTTGAATTGCGGTGAGAAGTGACTTGGTATCGCCGTAATCAGCAGCGCCGGTGGGCAACAAAACGGCCAGGAGTTCGTTCTCATCGGAAGGGAGCCGAGGGATTATCCTTTTCCCGTCCTCAAGTATAATTTCGTCTGCTTCCTCAACCTGGCCGTTGGCTATCTCGTACCTCAAGAAAGTCAGATGATGTCCGCCTAACAAAACTTCATCGTAAAGAAAACTGTCATCTGCATGGAAGCTTGTTTGACGCGGCTTCTCATCGTCTTTACGCGGGCGTTTCGGCCTAGATTTCGATGCTGGCGGTTCCGGCTCCGGCGGCGGGTTCTTAACCAGTTCCCTCAGCCCCTCCACCGTGCCGCCTGCCGCTATCCAGTCGCTAACGTCGCCCTTCGCCGGCAGGCCGGGCAGATGGATCACCTTCACGTCGGCAGCTACGCCTTCCAAAGCCTGCTTAACGTCCTGTGCGTGCTTGTGGCCTGTCGTGTCATTATCGGGGATGATAACCACATGAGCGCCCGCGAGGGCCTGAGAATAGCTATCAAGCCACTTGCCGGCACCACCACAATTACAGGTAGCCACGAGGCCGAGCTTTTTATCGAGATTGTCAGCATCCTTTTCACCCTCCACCACGTGAATGGTCTGACCGGCAGCAACCGCTTCGATCACTTCCGGCAGCCGGTACAGCACCCGGCGGGTGTCATTGAGGTTATTGATCAAGCCGCCCTTACCGTCCGGCCTTCGCTGATAGAAGCCTTTGGGATTGAGTCTTACAGCCTGATAAAGCAGGTGGCCGGACTCATCAACGTAATCATAAGTAGCGATGATCTCTTTCTTCTGTTTCTTTGCTTGGCCGCCGTCTGGAAACAAATCCTTCAACTCCAAATCCATCGCCACGAGGATGTTTTCCGTTTCGCAGCCGGCGTGGCAATTGAGAAGGACTTTGCCGTCCGCCTCGGATACGCTCAGAGAATTTCGTTTGTCATCATGGGATGGACACCTGGCGGTCCATGAACTGTTACCGCCCTTGACGCCCTCGAGCCTTGAGAGGACTTTTTCGATGGGGGGTGATATAGTTGGTCCACCGAAGTTTTGAGAGACCTCCGCCGCCCGTGGGGGTTTTTCATTTCCAGTCATTAGGCGACACCTCCAGTCGCGTCTTTGCCCGGGCTTGAAAAATCCTTAGCTACGCCGCTGTTTTCTGGCTCAGAATCGATCTTGGGCCGTTTGCCAAACCTCACCGGCCAAAGCACGCAATCCTCACACGGGCAGAGGCGGACTTCCTTGGGAGAATCCGCGCAACAGTCCAGGCATTTGAGCCTGATGCGTTGCATGGGGGTTAGATTGGCCATTAAGATTCACCCCCCGGCACTACCCGCCCGGATTCCATGTAATTCATGACATCGGAAATCGCGTAGCGGACGCTCCGCCCGATTTTTGAATAGGGAATCCCGCGTGCCTCAGCTCTTTGATTGCGCAGCGTATGAACGGATATTCCCGTCATGTCGGACACTTGCTTTTCGTTCAAGTACTTTTCCCAAGCTGCTTTTTGTGCTTCATTCATTTGATAATACTCCTTTTTTGTGGTTCTTTGGGCATTAAAAAAGCCGCTCGCTGGCGGCTCCGCTGTCCTGCTTATGTGATTGTCTATCTCATTGGTTTACCTCCAATAAAAAGGTTCCTCCCGCGAAGTGACGAAGCAAAAAAACCGCCCCCGAGGCGGTGTCTGATTTTGGGTACGGCTCGCCCCCCACATATTTTCAATATTAGCATGTCCCGAGATGCTATGCAATACTAAACTTGCCTTCTTGTCCCCTGATTTAACGGGGAATGACTTGTGTCAGTAGTTCATGGGCAAGGGAATATTGATATTCCAGCACATCGTAAGCGTATGGGGCTGTTATGGTTTTGTTGTCGTTCTGTAATAACAGGCCAGAGGAAAAGTTATTATACTGCGATTTCTAGCGTTTGACTGCCTGCGGAATCTGCCCCCAAAATATACCAGAGATTAACCCCCCCTTCCCCGTCTGGTCAGGCTCCCGCCGCCATCTGTCAAAATAGGTTGTTGTTTTCATGCCTTTAGGTGTATCACATTCTCAGCAGCCGCCTCTTCCACTAGCCGTCCGGCCAGCTCCGCCGCCCGTCTGAGGATGCCGTCCTCAAAGTGCGCATACCGATGCGTTACACTGCGGCCCTTGTGTGTCAGCAGCCGGGATACCACGTCCAGGGAAACGTCGTGAGAGACAAGCAGAGAAGCGAACACGTGCCTGAGTCCATGCAGGGGCCTAAAATCAGCCGGTAAGCCTGCCTCTGCCTTGATCTGGTTCACCTGTTGTTTGATATCCACGAGCTGGCCGCCGCCCCTGCCGGGAAAGACGTAAAGTGAATCAGACTTTGCCGCTTGAATTTCGTTAAGCAGCCGCTCCGCGTAGCTACTCATGGGGATGATCTCATCGCGGCCTGATTTTGCATCCTTAAGCGTGATGTTCTTCCGGTGCCAGTCGATGTCATCCCACGTGAGTTTGAACATCTCTCCGCGTCTCATACCAGTGTAAAGCGCAAGCTGCATCATGGTTGCGCCTTGGCGCTGTGGGCTATTGTATTTAACGTGGTGGTCGATCACCTCCAGCAGTCTCCTAAGTTGCACGGGATTGAGGTCTTCCGTTTTTACGTTATCCAACCTCGGCATTTGAACTGTGAATGTCAGGCCCCGGCATAGGCCGCGCTTGAGGCCAAAGTTACAGAGCCGCCTAAGCAGCTCCAGGGCGTGGGCTTGAGTCTGAGGGGATTTGTCTTTTAGCTCACGTCGTTTTAGCCGGTCGATGTCCAGCACGAGAATGTCGGCAGGCTGCTTGTCTGCAAATCGTGGCGCAAGGTAGCGGTTAAAAAGGGTGCTGTCGCTGGCATGGTTTTTATGTCCAGGGTTAAACTCCAGATATTCCTCCCAGAGCGCCGATATGGTCCAGGTCTTCTTTTTCCTGGCGGCCTTGGCCCGGCGCTCCTGGTTTGGTAGCTGCTCCCCATGCATCCGCTTAGTCCTAATGTGCGATGCCCTGGCCGGTGTCATTGCGTCGCGGTGTTGGCGGCCTGCCACCTCTTCGACCTGCTTAAAGGTTCCGTCACCCTGGCGCAGCCGGTAGAAGATGTAAAAGGTTCGCTCTCCGTCGTGGTCACGGTAATACACACCCGGATATTTCGTCTTCTGGCGCTTCATGATCTGCCTCCTTGGCCTTTGCTGGGAAACGCTCTTCCCAGCACTCTTCCCAGCACGAAGACAGTATATTGTGGTAAACTAGCGCAAGTCAAGGGAAGATGTATGGGGTTAAAGTGCCTGCTAATCAGGGAAAAGAGGTGAGCTCGTGTCAAAAGAGGGAAAAGGTGATATTTCGGCTTCCCAAGCCGAAGATCGCGGGTTCGATCCCCGTCATCCGCTCCAATTATTTTTCCTGCTCATTACGAGCTTTGCCGGCTTTCTGTCACTGATATCCTTCCTGCTGGTCGTATTGATAGCCATGATCTTTCTTCCCGCGTAAGTCTCGTCACGAAAAGCCCTCCGCCGGTTGCTGGTTGCCTAACCAGAGATTATTCGGCGCGGAGCTCCCTGAAAGAATCGTGGGGTGCGGGAAACTACGTGTCACTTAAGAGGGGAGGATGTGGTGTCTGGCTACAGAACGTTTCAAAGTCTTGCGCGACGGTGACAAGGACCTGTCGTTTACCGGCGTCCTGCCCGGCTTGAGACCCGATGACGAACAGCAGGGACCTGGGAGCGGCCGCTGGCCAGCCGGTCAACCGTAGTTTTGGCAATAAGGTCTTTCGTAACAAAACCTGGGAAGATGAAGGTGGGGCAGATCGATTTAAAGATTAAGCTGATTGCGGCTTTTTATATTCTGGCGCTGCTGGTACTTATCGTGCCCGCGAGTGGCCTGGCCAGCCGGGTCTCACCGGCTCTCTTGGCAGCTGGCAATACGCAATCTTCCCTTGTTTCTCTTCCCCAGGGGAAATCTTCCCTGGCTGACATGGGACAGGACTTGGGGAAAGTTCCCGGCAGCATGCCAATCAGGCTGGTTGTGCTCCTGTCGCTGCGTGATGAGCGCGGCCTAAAAGATCTGATCGCTGCTCAAAACACACCCGGTTCCGCGGACTATCACAAGTTTCTTTCGCCAGAGCAGTTTCTGGACCGGTTCGGACCAACCCAGCAAAATTATGATTCTGTTGCCAATTTTCTGGTCCAAAATGGCTTTGCCATCGAAAAGACCCCTAACCGGCAGCTGATAACTGCTACGGGGACGGCGGTCCAAGCCGAGCAGGCGTTTAACACAGAACTGCACAGCTACAAGATCAAAGGCAAAGAGGAATATGCAAACGTAACTGCGCCTCAGATACCTGTGTGGCTGTCCGGCATTATCAAGGGAGTACAGGGACTTGATTCCAGGAAGCTGAGCACGGCTGTCAGGCACTCAGCCAACCCGGCGGCCGTTCAGCAATCAGGAAGCACTTCTGGTTACACGCCTTTGCAGATCGAAACAGCATACGATTATCCGATCTTGCACGGCTCCAACGGCAGCGGCAGGACAATCGCCGTAGCGGCGGCCGGTGACTTCTATGATTCCGACCTGCAGGCTTTTGAGACCCGGTTCGGATACCAGGCCGCCGTAACCCGTCAGTGGAAATTAGGAAACCCGGTCGTCGATGACATGGAGACCACGATGGACGTGGAATGGTCCACAGCGCTGGCCACCGGCGCCAATGAACTCGTTTACATTATCCCCGCCACCAACGGCAGCGCCTCCTTGAGCGATTTTACCACTGAATATAACCAGATCGTCACTGACAACAAAGCCGATGCAGTCACCTCGTCCTGGGGAGCATGCGAAATTTCAACCGGCGCCAGCCTGATGGCCCAGGATGACAGTATCTTCATGCAGGGCGTTGCTCAAGGTCAAACGTGGTTTGTAGTCAGTGGCGACTACGGCTGCAACTGCGACGCAGATGGCAGTTTTGGTGTTCAATATCCCGCTTCCTCCCCCTATGTCACTGCCATGGGCGGCACCACGCTTCAGCTAAACAGCTCCGGCGGGATTGCCAGTGAGATTGCCTGGAATGATCATCAAGGCCTTTCATCCAAGGATGCCACAGGAGGGGGGACCTCACTATTTGAGTCGCTTCCGTCCTGGGAATACGGCTCTTCGTATTTTGCCAACGGCAGGAGGTGGAATTCGGATTTTGCCATGGACGCTGATTATCTCAACAGCGGCATGCTGACGGTGTATAACGGTACTTGGTACTCTGCCGGCGGAACCAGTATTGATGCCCCGTTTGCCTCTGCTCTGGCGGCGGAGGTCGGGCAGCACTGGAATAAGCGGTTGGGCATCTTTGCCGCCCGGATTAACCAGTTGGCGAACTCGTCTGACTACTCCAGGGTGCTTCATGACATTACTTCCGGAGACAATAGCGGATTTTATACAGCTTTCTCTCTGGCCGTCTCTCCAAATTACTCAACGGATCAGACTCTTTTTGCCGGCACTGGCGGCGGTGGCGCCTTAAAGTCTACTGACGGCGGCTCAAACTGGAGCGCGGTAAATACCGGCCTGGCCAACAACTTGTATGTTTACTCCCTGGCCGTATCGCCGGCCTTCGCCACCGACCACACCCTCTTTGCCGGCACATACGGCGGCGGCGTCTTTAAGTCCACCGACGGCGGCTCAAACTGGAGCGCGGTCAACACGGGCCTGACTAACATGTATGTCTACTCCCTGGCCGTGTCGCCGGGCTTCGCCACCGACCACACCCTCTTTGCCGGTAGCTACGCCGGCGCCTTTAAGTCTACCGATGGCGGCGCCAGCTGGAACGCCGCAAACAGCGGGTTTCCTGCTAACACGAGTATTCAATCCCTGGCCGTATCGCCGGACTTCGCCGCCGATCACACCATTTTTGCCGGCACCAGGGCCAGTGGCGTCTATAAGTCAACCGACGCCGGCGCCAGCTGGAGCGCGGTAAATACAGGGCTTACCGACATGGGAATATGGGCGCTGGCCGTATCGCCGGGCTTTGCCACCGACCACACCCTCTTTGCCGGCACCACTACCGGCGTCTTTAAGTCAACCGACGCCGGCGCCAGCTGGAGCGCGGTAAATACGGGGCTTACCAACACGGACATTGACTCCAACTCATTGATTCTCTCCCCGAACTTTGCCAACGACCAAACTATCTTTGCCGGCACTTACGGCGGCGGCGTCTTTAAGTCAACCGACGCCGGCGCCAGCTGGAGCGCTAGCGGGTTTTCTGGCGTGGATATTTGGGCGCTGGCCATCTCCCCAAACTATGCCAGCGACAACACCATCTTTGCCGGCCCCAACAGCGGCAGCGTCTATAAATCAGCCGATGGCGGCGCCAGCTGGACTGCGGCAAATAGTGGATTTGCCAGTGGATATTATTCGGCGCCTGGCTGGGATCCGCCGACCGGGTGGGGCAGCCCGGATGGTTACATGCTCATGTCGCTCTTTGAGCCCGATACGACTCCGCCGACAGTTAGCAACGTGCTGCCCACAGGCAGCATTGACACAACAACAACAACGATCAGCGCCGACTACTCCGATTCCGGCTCCGGTATCAACACCAACTCCGTGATTGTTAAATTGGACGGCTCGGCGCTCTCCGGCTGCACGGTTACAGTCACACATGTTTCCTGTCCGGCCAGCGCTTTGGCCCATGGTGCCCACACCATCAGCGGCTCTGTTTCCGACAACGCCGGCAATACCGCTTCAATAAACGGCTCCTTCACGGTGGTGCCGCGCGACTACTACTGGACCTGGTACGATAATGTTTACGGCGTCAACTGGGTGCTGTTGGCCAACCCGCCAGGCGCCGCTGCCAGTCTGAACTTTAGCCTTTCCATTGCCGGCACCCCCAGGTCGCTGCCTGGCGGCGGGGTGGTGGCTCCGGGTAAGATCATTACCCCCACTTACCCCGGAATCATGGGCGGCCCGGTTGTAGCCAGCTCCCTTACCGGAGGCAATGGCATCGTTTCCCAGCGGGTCCTGTGGGCGGGCGGCAGTTCCCTGGAAGAAGTGCCGGGCAGCGGGGCGTCAAAACTCTCCGACCACTACTACTGGACCTGGTATGATCAGTCAAGCTCCGGCTTCACAAACTGGATACTGATTGCCAACCCCTCGGCCACCGAGTCGGTGCACGCGGTCATCTCCTTTACCAACCTGGCCGACGGCCAGCCGGTAAGCCAAGCCAGCGACATCGCTCCAGGGGGCAACTGGAATCCCACCTTCCCCGGCAAGATGGGCGGTCCGGTAGAGGTAAAGGCCTACCTTACGGGTGGCACCTGGCCCGCCGAGAAGCGCAACGTCATCGCCTCCCAGCGCGTTCTTTCCAGCGGCGGCTCCGCCTTTAACGAGGTCCCCGGCATCCCGGCGGCCCAGCTGTCTGACCGCTACCTGTGGACCTGGTACGACAATAAGTCCCCGGGAGCCAGTGACTGGGTGCTGATCGCTAACCCGGGTGTTGATAGCAGCGGCAATCCCCAGGGAACCGTCACCGCCCACATCAGGATCGCCGGCGTCTCTTATGGACCGTACACCATCGCCCCGGGCAATAACGTCACGCCCACCTTCCCTGGCGAGATAGGCGGCCCGGTCGAGGTCTGGACCGACTCCGGCAACGTTATCGCCTCCCAGCGCAGCCTCTTTGGCCCCTCCTTTGAAGAGGTGCCCGGTCTGGCAGCCTCTCAGAGCGGCGGTTACTCGGCGCTGGCCGCCAGTTATTACTGGACCTGGTACGACCAACAGAGCCCGGGCATGAGCAACTGGGTGCTCGTGGTCAACCCGGGCAGCACCACGGTTAACAATGTCACAGTCAAGATTGCAGGCACCACCGTCTGGGGTCCGGCCAACCTCGGCCCCGGCCAGAGCGTTACGCCTAGCTTCCCCGGCCTGATTGGCGGCCCGGTGGAAGTTGATGCCAGCGGTCCGGTAGTGGCTTCACAGCGGGTCCTTTATAACGGCTACTTTAACGAGGTGCTGGGGAGCGTGCTGGGCTAAAAGAGAGGCTACAATCATCGTTAATCAAGAGGTCGGCCTGAGCCAGCCCTCCTTTTGCCTGGTGCGCCCGGCCGGGCGCGCCGGAAAAGAAGGCCATTATCTTCAAAGTCCGGTACCCGCACGGAAGTTAAAAGTTACAACGCTGAGAAGGGGTGAACGCTAAACTTTGGTGGGGTTGTACTTACCGGCCTCTTTGACAACTTTGTCACCAATGTCGAACTCCCCAAATTTTCTTGCCCAGACGGACTCGCTTTTGCTCCCCGTTGTCGAGTGTAACCACGACGTAATAGGAGATACTTGAGCCACCAGCGTCACTGCCTTCAATCTCGCTCGTGTCCTTGACGGTTACTATTCCCTGCCAGGCTCCAGCTTTCATCTTTTTCAGTATCAGCCATGCGATTACGCTGATGACAATCAGCGTACCAACGACCGTGATGATTGCTACTACTGCTCCCATCTTTCTCCCTCCATGTTTTAGCTTCCCCAGGCTTATAACCGCAAAAGACGCAAGGGAAACGGGGCGTGGCGCCGATTGCCGCCTGATTTCTTCAAACATAACTTTTGACAGTAACTCGCCGAAAGGTATTACAGGACAAGATCCCAGGGTTGCTTATTCCGCCGGCTGGGCATCTATCCCCCGTCAGCGGACATCTGCCGATCAAAGATGCATGCAGGTGTGGCGGCCGAAGAATAGGTAAGCTCAACCGGGGGCAGGCAGGGGACAGCCGCCGGGCTGCTCTTTGGGATTTCCGAGGGTTTTGGAGGCAGAACAACATTTCCGGACAGTCAGACAAACCCGAACCGCCGCCCGGCACCAACTTCGCCCGGGTTCATACGTTGCCTTCTGCCGCCACGGCGCCGCTGGCTCCAGCGGCGGCGGATGAAGGCGAGGGCTGGCAGTGGCGCATTGACCTAAAGTGGATATTTGCCATACCGTTCACGTTCTTCCTCATCCTGTCGCTGGCGCTTTTCACGCTTTTCCGGCTCACCGGAGAGCAGCAGGCGGAGGGCATCATTGCGGCGATGAACGCGCCGATCGTGGCGCAGCCGCAGTTCAGGGACGATCTGTCCGTGGGGGCTCCGGAGCTTTATAAATTCCTCGACAGCCCGGGCTTCGCCGCCGCGGTATACCAGAACCCCGACCGGCTCCAGAACCGGATCGGCACCATCCCCGACAATCTCACTGCCGCAAACCTGCCGCCGGCTGCCCCGCAGACGCCGGCGGGCAGCGGCTCCGCGGGCTCTGGGCTGGGCGGCTCCGGCAGCGCCTACCGGGCGGCGCTCGGCATCTACAGCTCCCCGATGTGGTTCCTGAGCAGCGGTGTGCACATCACTGTCGGCAAGATCCTGGCGATAATGATCGTCCTCCTGCTGGTGACCGGCATCCCGCTGGTCATTTTCAGCCGGCGGCTGGGAAAGGCGGTCAGCATCGGCGCCAGCCTGGCGGTGGCCAGCTGGCTTCCCTATCTGTTCCTGACGCTGGTCAGCCGGGGGCTGAACGGCTGGGTCACGGACGGCGGCGTCCAGGCGCAGACCGGCCAGCAGCGGCTGCTCAAGGATGCGATGAGGCCGTTTTTTGACGGGGTGTTCGCGGAGGCTTCCAGGGTTTACCGGTACTTCTCGGTGGGGGCGCTGCTGTTCCTCGCCGCGGCCGCGATCGCCTACCTGATTCTGAAGCTGCGGCCGGGCGGCTATCCGGACAGGCGCCGGGCCTGACCTGGCGGCAAATCCTCAGACGGGACATCCCTGTGTTACAGCTGCTGGCGGCGGCTTTTGGTTACCCGCCAGCCGAACCTGGGCAGCGCCAGCATCCGGCGGTAACGGCTCGGTTCCAGCCACAGCCGGTAGAGCCACTCCAGGCCCGCTTTCCTCAGCGGCCCCGGCGCCCGGGGGACATCTCCGGAGATGAAGTCGAAAGCGCCGCCGACGCCGATCGCCACCCGAACGCCGGTGAGCCGGTCGCGGTTGCGCTCGATCCAGAAATCCTGTTTGGGACAGCCGTAGGCGACCGCCAGCACGGCGGCGCCCGATTCATTGATAGCCCGGACGGTCTGTGGGTCGGTCTCGGGGCCGGGATCGTTGCTGCTGGTGCCGGCAATGCGGCAGCCGGGGAACCGGGCGCTCAGGTTTTTGGCTGCCTGCTCGGCCACGCCGGGCGCGCCGCCCAGCAGAAAGATGCTTTCCTCACGCCGGGACAGCAGGCGGCAGATGTGCGGCAGCAGGTCGGTGCCGGTAACGCGCGCCGCAATCGGCTTTCCCAGCAGCCGCGAGGCCCAGACGATGCCGATGCCATCCGGCACGTTCAGCTCGGTGCGGTTGAGCAGGCGTTTGAGCCGCGGGCTGCCGTCCGCCAGCATCACATATTCCGGATTGACGGTCACCACCTGCTTGCATCCCGGCGCATCGAGCATCGCCGTGATGCGTGCCATGGCGCCTTCGGTGGTGGTGCGGTCGATGTTGACGCCGAGCACCGCGACCTGGGGTCGCTGGAGCTGCCACTCCCAACCGGTTTCTAGGCTATCGTCAGACATTGTTGCCGCCATGTCTTCAACTGTCTTCATGATCCGCGAGCACCTGCCTGTAGACCTCGATTATATCCTCAGCCACCCGTCCCCAATCATACCGGGAAGCGGTCGCCTGCGCCCGGGCGCCGATCTTGGCCAGGCGCCCGTCCGGCAGTTCGAGGGCGGCGGCGACGGCAGCGGCTGCCGTTGCCGGTGTGGAGAAATCCGTCAAAAAGCCGTTCTCGCCGCTGTGGACGAAGCCGCGGAAGGCCTCGATATCGTTGAGCACCGGCACTGTGCCGCTGGCCATCGCCTCCATCGCCGAGAGGCCGAAAGCCTCATTCTCCGCCGCGGAGACAAACAGGCGGGCCTGGCTGAGGCGATCCAGCATCTGCCCGTGCGGCAGCTCGCCGGTGAAGGTGACGCTGTCCTCAATCCCCAACGCCGCCATGCGGGCCTCCAGCCCGCCGCGCAGACCCTCCCAGTCGGGTCCGACGACCGTCAGCCGCGCCTGGGGCCGGGTCTGGCCCAGCGCGGCCATCATTTCTATCAGCCTGTCAACACGTTTATTTTTGGAGATACGGCCGATGAAGAGCAGTTTCTCGCCGTCGATCCGCTTTTCCAGGCCGGCAAAGCCGCTGAAATCGATGCCGTTGGCCACCAGGGTCAGCCGTGGCGCCACCGGGGCGAACATCGCTTCATCCCGGGGGCTCGAGGCGATGACGCGGTCTACGCCGTGAAGCGCCATCCGCGTGACTGTATGGAAATACGCCCGTTTCAGGGAGGGAAACCAGGCGGTGTGGAAGAAACCCCCGTGCGTTGACAGGACTACCGGTTTGCCATGGAAACGGCGGCCGCTGCCCAGGAGGTCGATAAAGAAATCGACCCCGTGCACATGGATGAGATCGTAGCGCGGTAGCAGCTGCAGCAGGCGCGGCGCCACGAAGTAACGCGCCGTTCCCAGCGATGGCAGCCGGATGACGTCGATGCCTGCTACGTTCTGGTAGGGCGGCAGTGGCTTCCGGCTCTTGAACAGGTAACCCAGCGTGGCCACATCGGAGCGGTGTCCGCGCTCCTTCAACTCGCGGCAAAGGCTGGAAACATAGGTTTCCATTCCACCGGTGCCGGGGAAATATTGCCTGACTACCTGAAGAATCTTCACAATCCAAGAGTTTATATGAAAACAGGCTGGATGGCCGCCTTGCAGGAAAGCAGCGCGGCATTGAAATAATTATGGCCTGGCCGGTATACTGGCTGCTAACCGGCGAATCGGCCCACAATACTTCAACCGCGGAGTGCCGCATTCGGGCGGCGCCTCAGCGAATCACATACAAGTTTTATCTAACCGGACAGAAAGGCGAAGACCATGAAAAAACTTGTATTCTCGCTACTCGCAGCAGTGCTCCTGGCGGCGACCATAGCTGTCGGCTGCGGCGGCAGCGCGCCGGGAGACGCGATCAACAAGGCCATCCAGAACAACAGCACCATAAAAACCGTGCATGTGGATTACAACCTGGTGCTGGACATCCAGGGAGACGCCTCGGCGTTAGGGCCGCGATATGCCAGTCTGCTGCCGCTGCATCTGACCGTAGATGGCGGCACTGATGTCGATCAAAGCAACCAGAGCAATCCCAAGGTGCGGGGTGACGTCAAGCTCGGTGGGCTGGACAAGTTGATAAGCGGCCTCGCGCAGGTGGGCGGGGCCAGCGGCATGGAGTCACAGCTGGGCGCCACTGTCGCCAGCAGTCTGGCGTCAGACATCCAGTTTGCGGTGCTCGACAATACCCTCTATCTGAAACTGGCGGGGAGCTGGTACAAGACGCCCATTCCGGCGGGTAGCGCCGCCGGGGCGATGACGACCACGGCGCCCGTAAACAGGTCCTGCATTAGCAATGCCCTCAAGGACACCAGCAAGTTCGGCTCCAGCACGATCTTCAAGGATCTGACCGACGCCGGCACCGAGTCCATTGACGGCACCAAAACGCATCACTACACGGCCAACATCAACTTCGACGCGTTGCTGACGCAGCTGGCGAACACGTCCCGCGATTGCGGCAATGCCTCGGCGGCCGGCGGTCTGGAAGCGGCCAAAGGCCAGATCGGCAAGGTTTTCAAAACCGCGTCGGTCGATATGTGGGTCGGTGACGACAACTACTTCCATCAGGTCAAGCTGAACCTGCAGCTGGATCCCAGCACGGTTTCCGGGTTGGTCGACAGCCTGTCCTCCGGTAGCAGCCGATCCGATCAGCAGGCCGGGAGTCTGCTCAAGGCGCTGAAGACGGTGACGCTGACGGTGACCCTGAAGCAGTCCAAGATCAACCAGAGCATGAACATCGCCAAGCCGCAGGGCAATATCCAGAACCTGTCGGACCTGGCCGGCTCGCTGGGGCTTGGCGGTGCCTCTTCAGGTTCCGCGTCGGGTAGTTCTCGCGGCAGTGGCAATTCAGGCGGCTCCAGAACCGGCACCGTCCCGGGAGCGGGCTTGTAGTTCCACCCAGGCCGCGAGCTTAAACGCGAATAAGGAGTCGCTTCAGGAGGGGCGGGAGAGATCCCGCCCCTTTTTTTCGGTGCCGGATTAGCGAAAGCAATGACTTTTTTACAAACTTATTACATGCGCATAACCGCTTTCTAACCTTTGCTGCGGATAATGCTTAGGTCAGAACAAAGATTTCAGGAGGTATGACCGGATGAAAAACAAACACAGATTGCTGATAGTCGCGGCGCTGGCGGCCGTGCTCATGCTGGTGGTGGGCATCGGCCTGGCACTGGCGCAGTCAGGCGGGACCAGCACCCAGCCTGCGCCGGGACAGCCGCAGGGACGCGGGCCCGGTTCCAGGGGCCGGGCAAAGGGATGCATGATGGGCGGCAGCGTCACCAGGGTCGAGAACAACACCATCACCCTGAAGGCGGCCGCCGGCGGCGAGAAGACGGTCAAGGTCGATGAGGCTACCCGCTATGTGAAGCCGGGCGGCAAGGCGACGCTCGCCGACGTCAAGCCGGGTGAGCGGGTGCGGATCCTGCTGAAGCAGCCGGCCAGCAGCGGCAATCTCACCGCCAGGGTGGTCAGGATCGGGAAGCCGGGTGCAAGGCGCAAGGCTATGGTAGGAAATATCACCTCCATCAACGGCAACACCGTTACGATCCATACCGCCAACGGCGACAAGCAGTTCACCGCTCCGCAACTGCAGCAGGGCGAGCGTGTCGGCGTCATGACCGGCCCGGACGGCTCGGTGACCGGGATCATCTATAATCCGCCGCAGAAGCCGGCCGCTTCCTCCGCGGGTGGCCATCGCAGAAGCGGCCCGAGCGGCAGCGGACAGACGCAGACCAATGGCCAGACTCAGACAGGAGGCCAGGGGGCCTGATTGCGGCAGCCCGCAGCCCTTTTTGGGAACCGGAAACCGGCTGACCCCTGGTGCAGTGGTGGCCGCAGAACCAACGAAACGAACAGGCAGGGCGGCGGTCGCGGGGATCGCCGCTTTTCCTGTTTCTTGCCGGCGTTTATATTCTGCTATTCTTTGATATAGACAATAAACATGACTTCCCTGCAAAAATGAGCAAAACACGTATATTGCTGATTGAAGACGAGGAGAACATCGCCTCTTTTGTGGCGATGTATCTCAAAAAGGATGGTTTCGAGGTGGACACGGCCGCTACCGGCGCCAGGGGGCTCGAGCTGGCGGCCAGGGAGCAGCCTCAGGCCGTGATCCTTGACCTGATGCTGCCGGACATGGACGGCTTCGATGTCTGCCGCCGCCTCCGCCGCGATTCGGACGTGCCGGTTATCATGCTGACCGCGCGCGACGCCGCTACCGACAAGGTGGTCGGTCTCGAGCTCGGCGCCGACGACTACATCACCAAACCCTTCGATCCGCGGGAGCTGGTGGCGCGAGTCAAGTCCGTGCTCCGGCGCGTGCAGGGCCGCGGGCAGGCCGGTGGGGGCGTCAAGCTGATGGCGGGAGAGCTCACGCTCGATCCCGACCGGCACGAAGTCGCCATCGCTGGCGAGCCGGTGAAGATGACCGCCAAGGAATTCGATCTGCTTCACTACCTGCTTACCAACCGCGGTCTGGCGCTGTCCCGGCAGCAGCTGCTGGAGCACGTCTGGGGATACGATTTCCTCGGGGATACGCGCACCGTCGACGTGCATATCAACCAGGTGCGCAAAAAGATCGCCGGCGCCGCCGAAATCGAAACCGTCTGGGGCATGGGCTATAAATTGAAGTAACGCCCGCCGATGCCCCTTACCGACCATGTTCAACTACACCAAAAGCCTCAAGGGCCGGCTGGCGATCTATTTCGCGCTGGCCATCACGGCGTCATTGCTGCTCTCCGGATTCCTCACTTTTGGCCTCATGCAGCGCTATCTGCGCATGCGGCTGGTTTCGGACCTGAAATCCCAGGCGGAGTCGCTCTCACACCAGATCGAAACAGAGGGGCTGCCGCAAAAGCGGTATATCGTCGACCTGGAGCGCATGTACGGCACGCGGGCGCTGATTGTACCCCATAACGACCAGGCTATCAACCAACTTCCTGGAGAACCCGGCAGCGCCGGTCTCAGCCAGCAGCTGTCGCAGCTGATGAACTGGAACGCGATCTCCAACGGCCAGACGCAGGTTGAGCGGGTGCAGCTGAAGCTGCCGGGGTTCTACAGCGAGCAGATAGTCGCCATTCACGGCTTCAACGCCGGCGGTCAACTGGCCGGCGCCGTGGTGCTGGCCAAACCCGTCAATCAGCTGCAGCCCTGGCGGCCGATCGCGGGCTGGCTGCTGATCTCCGCCATCTCCTCGCTGGTCATTTCCATGCTGCTGGCATTTATGCTGGCCAGGCGGCTCTCGCGGCCGCTGCACGAGATCACCCAGGCTGCCACGGCCGTGGCAGCAGGTGACTTCTCCAGTGAGATCGACGTGCAGTCGGAGGACGAGATCGGCCGGCTGGCCGACGCCTTCCGCTTCATGTCCGACGAGGTGCAGAAGTCCCAGGAGCAGCAGCGCCAGTTCGTCATCAGCGTCAGCCATGAGCTGAAAACGCCGCTGACGGCGATCGCCGGTCACACGCAGGCGCTCCGGGAAGGCGTCGCTGAAGACCCGCAGGCGGTGGCAGAGTCGCTGAAGGTGATCGAAGCGGAGACGCGCCGGCTGCACCGCCTGATCGAGGACCTGCTCAGCATCGCCAAGGCCGACGCGCGTCAGTTCGAGCTCAAGCGCAGCTCGATCCACGTGGGCGACATCGCCGCCGACACCATCAGCCGCTTCTCGCGGGAGGCGAAGCAGCGGCGAGTCCAGCTGAGCAGCACCGGTGAGAGCGGTCTGGTCATCAGCACCGATCCCGACCGGCTGCGCCAGATCGTATCCAATCTGGTCAACAACGCCCTGGCGCATACGCCCGCCGGCGGCAAGATCACGGTATCCATGCGCCGCTTCGCCGGCAACGCCGAGGTCGAGGTGGCCGATGACGGCCCGGGCATCGATCCTGCCGATCTGCCACACATCTTCGACCGTTTTTATCGCTCCGCCAGCGTCCGCAACGGCCCTGGCCTCGGACTCGGCCTTTCCATCTCCCGGGAGCTGGCACATGCGCTGGGCGGCGACATCACTGCTTCATCCAATCCGGGGCGGGGCTCGCGCTTTGTGGTGAAGCTGCCTCTCTAGGCGCCCGCGGCCGTAAATTTCATCACATCCCTGCCGATAAAATAGCTCGATTTGGGTACAAGCTGCTGACAGGGATTGTGATCTGGCGGCGTTCGCCGCCGGCTCCTTGCAACCCGGCGGGGCAAACCTTATAATTTACCGTCACTTTTACATGGAAAGGCAGGCGGAGTGAATTGCCAGACAAGGAAGTAATTCTGACGCCCGATGGCTTCAAGCGGCTTTCGGAAGAGATTGAATACCTGGCCTCGGTCAAGCGTGAAGAGATCTCCGAAAGGATCAAGGACGCGCGCGAGTTCGGCGACATCAGCGAGAACAGCGAGTACAACGAGGCCAAGAACGAGCAGGCCAAGCTGGAGATGCGCATCAGCAACCTGGAGCACAAGCTCCGCAACGCGCGCGTGCTGGAAGGCTCGGAGATCCGTACCGACACCGTCGGCATCGGCTGCTTGGTCAAGCTCAAGGACGTCAAGCACGGCGACACTTTCCAGTATGTGGTCGTCGGTTCGGCCGAGGCCGATCCCGCCAACAGCCGGCTCTCCAACGAGTCGCCGGTGGGCAAGGCGATCATGGGCCAGAAGGCGGGCGAGACCGTCAAGGTGACCACGCCGCGCGGCAGCTACAAATACAAGATCGTTTCCATCAAGAAGGCTTAAGGCATGGCCGACCGGCCCGCCGAACGGCCTGCGTCCGAGGCCGAAGAGCGCCGGCGAAAGCTCGACGAGCTGCTCGCCGCCGGCCAGTCACCTTACCGTAACCGCTTTCCCGCGCCGGAACCGGTAGCGCCTCTGCTGGAGCGCTTCGCCGGCTTCGAGCCGGGCGACCGCAGCGAGGAGAGCTTCCGCGCCGCCGGCCGCATCATGATCAAGCGGGGGATGGGGAAGGCCGCCTTCATGGTGCTCAAGGACGCCAGCGGCCGCATCCAGCTTTACGGCAGCATCGACTCGCTGGGCGAGGAGGGCTTTGCCGCCTTCCGCCGTCTCGACGTCGGCGATCTGGTGGGCGTCAGCGGACCTGTGTTCCGCACCCGCCGCGGCGAGCTCTCCATCGAGATCACGGATTTCACGCCGCTGGCCAAGTCACTTAACCCGTTGCCAGAGAAGTGGCACGGACTGACCGATGTCGAGATCCGCTACCGCCAGCGCTATCTGGACCTGATCGTCAACGACGAGGTTCACCGCGCCTTTTACATCCGCGGCAGGATCCTTACGGCGCTGCGGGGCTTCATGGACGCGCGCGGCTTTCTCGAGGTGGAGACGCCGATCCTGCAGACCATCCCCGGCGGCGCCACCGCGCGCTCGTTTGAGACGCATCACAACGCGCTAGACATCGACCTTTACATGCGCATCGCCCTGGAGCTGCACCTGAAGCGGCTGGTTGTGGGCGGTTTTGATAAAGTGTATGAAGTCGGCAGAATCTTCCGCAACGAGGGCATCTCCACCAAGCACAACCCTGAATTCACGATGATGGAGTCGCAGCAGGCCTACGCCGACTACAACGACGTCATGGAGATGATCGAGCAGCTGGTGGCCCACATCGCCCGGGAGGTGCTGGGCACGCTGAAGGTTCCCTGGAAAGGGGAGGAGCTCGACCTGACGCCGCCGTGGCCGCGGCACACGCTGCGGGAGCTGATCCTGGAGCACAGCGGTGTTGACTTCGTGGAATATCCGGAGCTGGAGGCGCTTCAGGCGCGGGTGAAGGAGGCCGGCATCGAGGTCGATCCAGCCTGGTCCTGGGGCAAGCTGGTGGACGAGCTGCTCTCCAACTTCGTCGAGCCGAAGCTGATCCAGCCGGCGTTCATCATCGACTATCCGCTGCAGCTATCGCCGCTGGCGCGGCCCAAGGACGACGACCCCACGCTGGTGGAGCGCTTCGAGGGCTTCATCGGCGGCATGGAGATCGCCAACTGCTTCAGCGAGCTGATCGACCCGCTGGACCAGCGCCGCCGCTTCGAGGCGCAGGCGGCCCAGCGCGAGGCCGGCGACGAGGAAGCCGGTTACGTCGACGAGGATTTCCTTACGGCGCTGGAATACGGCATGCCGCCCAGCGGCGGTTCCGGACTGGGCATCGACCGGCTGACGATGATCCTCACCGACAGCCCGTCGATCCGCGACGCCATCCTCTTTCCGCTGCTCAGGCCGGAAAAGCCCAATACCTATTGATCTAACCTGGCGTTTTCATGTGTGTAGACGGGAAATGTTTCTGAAATGATATTCACATATGACGAAGAATCTGGCGCCGCCTATCTTCAACTCATCGAGGTCGATGATGACAGTGGTGCGGTCAGGAGAACCGAGCCGATCTCGAACGATATCAATGTCGATTACGATTCTAGCGGCAGGATATTCGGGATCGAGTTTCTGAACGCGTCCACTCAATTGCCGGAATCCTTGCTCACTGAAGAGAATATCCACTACAGGAAAAGCGCCTGAAGTTTTCGTTTTCGCCCTCGACTCCTCTCCAGACCCTCCGGCCCGTTCAAAACCCCTCATAAACCCGCTGGCAGTGCGGGTTTAAGCCGGGATACCCCATGTGCTATAATGGAACAGCTGATCCGGGGGAGAGTTGCATCTAGTATGAGAGCGGCGGCGACAGGCCGCATCACTGTAAACCACGCATTTTTCCCCAGC
>JAJYXB010000025.1:0-1299 GCA_021791195.1 Actinomycetes bacterium
ATTTCCATGGCAGAAATGCCATGGCCTCATTGAAGCGTTCGCCTACTTTTTCTCCTCGACAACATCAATCTCCAGAATGCGGTCGACGCGAAAGGTGCGATCGGCACGCCTTTCCAGACAATACGCCCTCAGCCCGATGAATGACCTGCCGCGATATTCCATCTCTTCAACACGGCAAGGCTTTATTTCCCGCCGGGACTTGGTGTCGTCGGGCTTCAGGTAGGTAATCTTAAGCAGAGAGCCATCGGCAATGGCCCGCTCCACCAGATTGATCTTGTCAACCAGCGGCAGTTGCCCGTCTGACCGGTCGTACTGATAGCGGGTGATAAATCTGACTACCCGCCAATCAAGCCAGATATGTGACTTTTTGATCGGCGCCTTGATGTAGACCCCCTCCAGCGTGCGGCAGCGTGACAGCGCCACATAGAGCTGCCCGGGCGCGAATGTCCCGCGCCCGATGTCTACGACGATCGCGTCAAAGGTCTTGCCCTGGCTCTTGTGAATCGTAACGGACCAGGCCAGTTTGACCGGATACTGGGTAAACTTGCCGATGGTCTCGGACGCGACCGTCCGGGTCTTGTCGTTCCACACGAAACGGTAACGGCTCCAGGTGACCGGCTCGACCGGCTCGATCTCGCCGCCGGGCAGCTTTACCAGAAGGCCTTCCTCGCTGATATCCTGCAGAACCCCCATCGTGCCATTGACCCAGCGGCCACCTGAGTCGTTGTTAAGCAGCATCACATGAGCGCCCTTCTTTAGCTTCAGCCGCAGATCCGCTGGAGCGCTTTTCTCGTCAAAATCACCCTTCAGGCTGGCTTCGAATATGTATTTCTTTCCCCTTAGGCGCGCCAGCTGCTGCTCGTTACGCTCACGCGCCATGGCGTTGGTGGTTGTCAGGTGTACGGCGTTTTCTGGCCACGCCGCCTCATCATCCATCAGACGCGCGTTGATCATGCCGATCTGCTGGTCGGTGATGCTTCTGTTGCGAACGCCATTGAGCAGACCGATGAAGAAATCGTCCGTCTGGCGATATACCTTTTCCAGCTCGATCAGCTCAAACTCAACTTCGCAGAATACATCCGAGTCGAAGAAATATTCACTCTCATAGCGCTTGGCGAGGACTTCCCTGTCATTCCGGGTCACAACAGGCGGAAGCTGATAAAGGTCGCCAATGAATATCATCTGTATCCCACCGAACGGGGCGCCCTTAATCCTGCCGTTTTTTCTCAGGAAAACATCGACCAGGTCAAGCAGGTCGGCCCTGACCATCGAAATCTCGTCAATCACGATGGCGTCCAG
>JAJYXB010000025.1:1399-45193 GCA_021791195.1 Actinomycetes bacterium
GTCGATCTCCTGGCTGCTCATCTTCTTGGCGGCATAGCGCAGGCGCTTGGCCTTGTAAGGCACGGTGGGTTCGCCGAGCATGGCGCTCATGTCCGAGACGCCTTTGACGATTGTCCGCGGCGTGATGTCATGCTCCTGGTTGTACTGCATCTGGATGCGGCGGCGGCGGTCGGTCTCGCCGATTGCGGTGGTCATCGCCCGGGTCATCCTGTCGGCATACATGATCACCCTGCCGTCGACGTTGCGGGCGGCGCGGCCGATCGTCTGGATCAGCGCGATCTCGCCGCGAAGGAAGCCTTCCTTATCGGCGTCGAGGATGGCCACCAGCGTCACCTCCGGCAAATCGAGGCCCTCGCGCAGCAGGTTGACGCCCACAAGCACGTCGAACTCGCCCAGGCGCAGGTCGCGCACGATCTGGATGCGCTCCAGCGTATCGATGTCCGAGTGCAGGTAGCGCACCTTGAAACCGCTCTCCAGCAGGTAATCGGTGAGATCCTCCGCCATCTTCTTGGTGAGCGTGGTCACCAGCACGCGCTCGCGCGCCTCCACGCGGCGGCGCACCTCGTTCATCAGGTCGTCGACCTGATGCTCGGTGGGCCTGACCTCGACCGCGGGATCGATCAGGCCGGTGGGACGGATCACCTGCTCGACCACCCGGTTGCTGTGACCCAGCTCCCACTTCCCCGGCGTGGCGCTGACGCAGACCAGCTGCGGCACCCGCCGCAGGAATTCCTCGAACTTCAGCGGCCGGTTGTCCAGCGCCGATGGCAGCCGGAAGCCATAGTCCACCAGCGTCTGCTTGCGGGCGCGGTCGCCGTTATACATTCCATTTATTTGTGGTACCGTGTTATGTGATTCATCCAGGAAGCAGACGAAATCCTCCTGGAAGAAGTCGAGCAGCGTGTTGGGCGGCTCGCCGGCGCTGCGGCCATCGAGGATGCGCGAGTAATTCTCGATGCCGGCGCAGTAGCCGGTCTCGCGCAGCATCTCCATGTCGTAGCGGGTGCGCATCAGCAGCCGGTGCGCCTCCAGTTCCTTCCCCTGGGACTTCAGCTCGGCCAGCCGCTGCTGCAGCTCCTGCTCGATGCCGGCCAGCGCCCGTTCGATCGCCCCCGGCGAGGTAACGAAGTGCGTCGCCGGATAGATGGCCACCTGCTCCATCTCCGCGAGGATCTCGCCGCTGACCGGCTCCAGCCGCTGGATGCGCTCCACCTGGTCGCCGTAGAACTGGATGCGGACGATCGTGTCCTCATAGGCGGCGTGCACCTCCAGCAGGTCGCCGCGCAGGCGGAACTGGCCACGGCCGAAATCGAAATCGCCCCGGCTGTACATCATGTCAACCAGCCGCCGCGTCACCGCTTCCAGTCCCGGCTCCTCTCCCACTTTCAGGAAGACCATCTTCGCCAGGTATTCCTCCGGCGAGCCGAGACCGTAGATGCAGGAGACGCTGGCGACGATCACGACGTCACGGCGCGACAGCAGCGCGCTGGTGGAAGCATGTCTGAGGCGGTCGATCTCCTGGTTGATGGAGGTATCTTTCTCGATATAGGTGTCGGTGGCCGGCAGATACGCCTCCGGCTGGTAGTAGTCGTAGTAGCTGACGAAGTATTCCACGGCGTTGTCCGGCAGGAATTCCTTGAACTCGTTGCACAGCTGCGCCGCCAGCGTCTTGTTGTGCGCCATCACCAGCGCCGGCCGGCCGATGCCGGCGATGACGTTGGCCATGGTGAAAGTCTTGCCGGAACCGGTGACGCCCAGCAGCGTCTGGCAGAAATCGCCGCCGCGCAGGCCCGCCACGAGCTCCCCGATCGCCTGCGGCTGGTCGCCGGTGGGGGTATAGTTGGCATTAAGATTGAATTGTGACATATTGTTGATTTGTTAGGGACGTTCCTTAACTTTCTTAACTTTCCCGCTGACGTCCGCCATTTCCGCGGGTCTCGAAAGTTAAGAAAGTTAAGGAACGTCCCCGTGCAGCTGGTTGCCGTAGGCGCGTCCGTAGATGTCCTTTATCCTGTCGATGCTGCTGACGTAATCGCGTGTCTCCTTGAAGGGGATGTCGACCACGGAATTAAACGGCTCGCCCGCCGTCCTCGCGGCGGCCAGCCACTGGTCCACGTTCTGGGCGCCGCCGTTGTAGGCCGCCAGCGCCAGCACCTGCGAGTCCTGGTAGCGGTCCAGCAGGTAGCGCAGATACCAGCAGCCCAGACGGATGTTGGTCTTCGGCTGCCTGAGCTCGGCCGCGGTGGGCGCCGGTTCGCCGGTCTTGCCGGCGATCCAGGCCGCGGTGGAAGGCATCAGCTGCATCAGCCCCACGGCGCCGGAGCCGGAGATGGAACCGGCATGAAAACCACTTTCCTGATAGACGACCGCCGCCACCATCTGCGGGTCCAGCTTGTTGACCTCAGAGTAATGTTTGATAGTATCCGCATAATCGAGCGGATACCACCAGCGGGCGTACCAGCCCGGCATCGTCAGATGGATCACGAGAAACGCCCCCGCCAGCAGCAGCACGGCAGCCATGATCGCCAGGAAGCGCTTTATCAGCTTCATGCTCCCGCACCGGAGCCGTACGCCGCCATCAGGCCGGCGACGAACTGCTCCATCAGCCCCGGAAGGCCGGTATTCTCAAACACCACCTGCGCCCGGGAGCGCTTTTCCTCCTCGGGCAACTGCCTCCGCGCCCGCCGGGCAAAATCTGCCGTGCTGGCGCGTCCGCCGTAGCGCTTGCGCCGCACTTCCTCCGGCGCCGTGATCAGCACCACCTGGTCGAACATGTCTTCCATGCCGGACTCGAACAGCAGCGGGATCTCGACCACGGCTGCGGGCGCGCCGGCAGCCCCGGCTGATGCCAGCCATTCAGTGATCCGTGCCCGCACCAGCGGAAAGAGCACCTCTTCAAGACTGCCCAGGCGTGCGTCGTCGCCGAAGACGAGTTCGGCCAGACGCCGTCGCCCCGCTTCGCCGCCAGGGGCTTCGATGCCCAGGCGCGCCATGACCCGCTCACGGATGTCGGGTCGCTCCAGCAGCTCGTGCACCACCACGTCGGCGCTAAGCACGGCAGCCCCCCGGGACGCGAACATGGCCAGCGCCGTGGTCTTTCCGGAACCGATGCCGCCGGTGAGGGCCACCCTGACCGGAGCCTTGTTGTTCGCACGGGGGTTCATCAGACAAGATTAAGTGATATCGCCGCCGGTTCCAAGCGGCGGCGCCCCGGGCGGTGGGGTGCGGCTGGCGGTTTTGGCAGGATGGGGCTCCCGCGCGCATCATCCGGCCATACAAAAAGCGCCCCGCCGGAGGCGGGGCGCGTCAGATCCGGAATTATGGAAAACCTATTTGTCTTCCGCTTCCCCGCCGTCCTTTTCCTTTTCAGCTTCCGCTTCCCCGCCGTCCTTTTCCTTTTCCGCTTCAGCTTCCCCGCCGTCCTTTTCCGCATCGCCGGCGGCGGCATCGGCCTCGGGAGTGACTTCCTCCGCCAGGCTCAAATCCGTTGAGCTCCTGGTTTCCTCCGCGGCGGCTTCGGTCTCTTCCCCGGCTTCCGCCACGGCGGCGGACGGCACTTCCTCGGTGAACACCTCGTCGCTCAGCCCGAGGCTGGGGACTTCGGCATCTGTTTCCTCTGCCGGTTCCGGCTCCGCGGCCTCCACGGCCGCTTCGGCCTCGTCGACCGGCTCAGCGGCTTCAGCTTCCCCGCTCTCCTCCTCAGCTACGGCAGTTTCTTCGCCGCTGTCCTCCTGGAGGCGCTTCATGCTAAGCGAGAGCCGGCGGCGATCGCCGTCGATCTCGATGATCTTGACTTCGATCTCATCGCCGACGGCGACGATCTCTTCCGGCTTCTCCACGTGATGGTTGGCCAGTTCGGAGATATGCACCAGGCCCTCGATGCCCTCGCTGATCTGCACAAAGGCGCCGAAGCTCACCAGCTTGGTGACCGCGCCGCTGATGACATCTCCGACCTGATGCGTATCCACCAGATTCTTCCACGGATCCTCCTGGGTCTGCTTCAGGCCCAGGGAAACCCGCTGACGGTCCCGGTCGATGTCAAGCACCTTGACCGAGACTTCCTGGCCGATGGTCAGCACCTCAGAAGGATGGTTGACATGTCCCCAGGACAGTTCGGAAATGTGGATGAGGCCATCGATGCCTTCCAGATCCACGAAGGCGCCGAAGTCGACGATGTTGGAGATGATGCCCTTGACCACGTCGCCCGGCTGCAGTTTGTCGAGAATCTGCTCGCGGACTTCCTTGCGCTCCTCCTCGAGCACGGCGCGGCGGGAAAGCACCACATTGTTGCGGTTGCGGTTGAGCTCGATCACCTTGCACTGGAGCACCTTGCCCATATACTCATCCAGATTCTGGATACGGCGGATATCAACCAGCGACGCGGGCAGGAAGCCGCGTACGCCCAGGTCGAGGATGAGACCGCCCTTGACGACCTCGATGACCGTGCCTTCGATAACGCTGCCCTCGCGCTCCACCTCTTCGATCCGCTTCCAGGCCTGCTCGAACCGAGCCCGCTTCTTCGAGAGGATCAGGCGCCCTTCGGCGTCTTCCTTCTGCATGACAAGAGCATCGATCCTGTCGCCGATACTCACTTCTTCATCGGTGCTGACCGACTTGCGGATGGACAGCTCGCTCGCCGGGATGACACCTTCTGACTTATAGCCTATATCTACCAGGATCTCGTCCTTGTCAACCCGGACAACCTCGCCGGTGACAATGTCTCCTTCCTGGAAAATGTTGATGGTGATGTCGTAGTTGGGCTCTTCCTTCCCGTCTACGAGCTTTAGCAGTCCACCACTCCCTTCAACAATGGTGATTTCTTCTTCGTTTGGTTTTTGCATGTAGCTTTTTAGTTCCTTTCTGTCAAAAATTTTGGCGCGCAGCGCAACGTGCGCACGGCGTGCCGAAAGTAATTATACATAAGCCGGAGAGTGTATGGAAGTAAATGGGGGGCGCCGCCTGGGCGCCCCCGGGATAAACCGTCAGCCGCGGCGCGATGTGCGCCGTGATGTCGCGGTGAACGAACCGCCCCTACATCGGCGCCGTGATGTTCACCTTCTCGCCCCAGTTCCAGAACATGTACATGTCGTCGCCGGAGATGTACAGGTCATCGTTGCGGATGTGCGAGGTCTCCTGGTAGATCAGCAGATTGTCGGCGCCGATCCAGATGTCGTCCTCAAGCACGGACGTTTTCAGCTTGTCCATGCCGTCCCTGGTGGCCTTGTCGGCGTTGGCTTTGAGATGCTGCTCCAGCTTCCCGTAGACCGCCTTGGCATCGAAATCCAGCCTGACATGATAGACGCGATTACCGTTCTGTGTTTCAATGCCCAGATTCTTCCAGGTGGTGACGAACTGGAGGAAATCCATTTTTTCGACGTTGTCGTCCAGGTTGCTGATGTCCTCGACCGAATGGCTTTTCCAATGGCCGCCGTGCGGCTTCAGATAGAACATGCCGTCGGTAACCACAGCGTCGTAAAGTAGCGGATTCGGGCAGCCACAGGGAACCAGCTCTCTGGGAAGCCGCAGCTCGCCGCTGAATTTCACCTTGCCGGGCATCAGGTCGCCGTCAGCCTCCGACAGCAGGGTCATGTTTTTAAACGACAGCGTCATGTTTTCGCTGAAATGCACGCCCATGCCGCCGTCGGCATACTTCTTCGTCGCCGCCTGGCTGTCCTGGACCAGCTTTTTGACCGAATCGGGCGTGTCCACGTAGCCGGTCTGCCGGGCTGGGGGCTTTGGGGCGCCGGCCGCCGGCGCCGGCTGGGTCTGCGTCGTGGTCGGCGTAGTGCCGGCAGCGCCCGCCGGAGCCGTCTGGGTGACCTGCGCCACGGCGGCGCATGAAACCGTGAACAGTATCACCGCCGCGATCGGAAGAATCAGCCGCCAGTTGATGTTCCTGAGAAAATGCATAACCGCCCCCTGTCACCCTGGAGAAAATTTGACAGGGTTATTTTCGGCCGAATGGGCAAATCACTAAACCCTGATTTATCAACCGGACGCGCGAAAGGGGAAAAACGGAGCTGCGATTCGCGAAGGCAGCGGACAGGGGTTGCTATTTTGCCTCGACCCAGGTCTCGCCGATGCCAACGTCGACTTCAAGCGGCGGTTCCAGCTCCCAGGCGGCGCACATCTCGCGGCGGGCCATTTCGGCGACCGCCCCTGCCGCGGCCGCCGGCGTTTCGAACACCAGCTCATCGTGCACCTGCAGCACCAGGTGTGAGCCGGGGTGTTCAGCGGCAAGGGACCGGTGGCAGTTGATCATGGCGATTTTCATGATATCTGCGGCGCTGCCCTGGATGACCGTATTGACCGCCAGGCGCTCGCCCAGGCTGCGCTGGCGGCCGTCACTGGAGAGCAGCTCCGGCACGGGCCGGCGGCGGCCGAGGATGGTGGTGACGTAGCCGTCCTTCATGGCCTGGACGATGACACTGGCGCGGAACTCCGCCACGCGGGGAAAACGCGCCAGGTAGGCAGTGATGTAACTGGTCGCCTCCTCCTGGCTGATGTCCAGCTGCTCGGCCAGCCCGAAGGCGCTGATGCCGTACATGATGCCGAAATTGACCGCCTTGGCGCGCGAGCGCTCCTTGCCGGTGACCTCCTCCGGCTTGAGCCCGAAGACCTCGGCGGCGGTGTCGCGGTGGACATCCTCACCGGCGGCGAAGGCATGCCTGAGCTTGCTCTCACCGGAGAGGTGCGCCAGGATGCGCAGCTCCACCTGCGAGTAGTCGGCTGCCACCAGGCGGCAGTCATCGGCCGCGACGAAGCAGTCCCTGATCTTCTCGCCCAGCGGGGTGCGGATGGGGATGTTCTGCAGGTTGGGGTTGCTCGACGACAGCCGGCCCGTGGCCGTGACCGTCTGGTTGAACGTGGTGTGCACGCGCCAGTCGGGACCGGCCAGCCTGGGCAGCGCCTGCAGGTAGGTGCCAGACAGCTTGGCCAGCTCGCGGTAGGTTTCGACTTTGGCGATGATGCCGTGCATCCCGCGCAGCGTCTTCAGCACCGAGGCATCGGTCGAATAGCCCTTCTTGGTGCGTTTGCCCGCGGGGAGCTTCAGCTTCTCGAACAGGATGGCGGCCAGCTGCTGCGGCGAATCGACGTTGAAATCCTCGCCTGCCAGGCGCCGGATCTCGTCGGCGAGCTGATCGATCTGGTCCGCGACCTTCGACGCCAGCTCCCCGAGCCGGGGCAGATCGACGCGGATGCCGGCCCGCTCCATCTCCGCCAGGATGCAAACCAGCGGCATCTCCACGCGCTCGAACAGCCGCGCCAGCCCCTGCTCCTCGAGCCGGCGGCGTTGAATTGGCGCCAGCAGGAAAGCGGCGGCGGCGTGCTGCGCCAGCGCCCTCTCCCCCGGCTGCTCCGCATCCACCTCCACCCTGATGCCGGCCGCCGCGGCCAGCTGGTCGAGCTTGTACGTCCTGGCCTCGGGTTTCAGCAGGTATGCCGCCACCATGGTGTCGTGCCCGCAGGAAAAAGGCGTGGAGGGAAGCAGCGCCAGCAGCCCCTTGAAATCGTGACAGATGACCTGACGCGCACCGGCGGGCGGGCCAGGGGCGGCGGGCTCCGGTGAGGCAGCCGGTTCCGGGGCGGCGGACGGCCCCGGTGAGGTGGGCGGCTCCGGAGCAGCCGACCCCGCAGCCGCTTCCAGTGCGGCCGCAAACTCGGCGGCAGTTCCGGCAGCGAGCCGGACGGAATCTCCCCCGGCATAGACAGCCAGCCGCAGCGCGTCGCCCCGATGCTCCCAGGCCAGCGCCGCCTGACCCGCACGGGCGAGGTCGGCGGCCAGTCCGCTAATGGCGGCGTGGCGCACCTCGAGCGTCACCGTCTCGCCCGCCTCGGGCGCTACCATGCCGATCTCTTCCAGCCGCCGCAGCAGCGCGTTGAACTCGAAGCGGGCCAGCACCTCCCGCAGACGGGCGGTGTCGGGCTGCCGGGGGCGGATGGTATCGGCGGTGATCGGCAGCGGCACCTCGTCGTTCATGGTCGCCAGCTCCCGCGAGAGCAGCGCCTGCTCCCGGTGTTCCTCGAGCAGCTGGCGCCGTTTGCCCTTGATCTCATCGATGTGGTCAAAAATCTCAGGCAGCGAATCGTACTGCTGCAGCAGGGCGGCGGCGGTCTTGTCACCGATGCCGGGGACCCCGGGGATATTGTCGGAGGTGTCCCCTTTCAGGCCGATGAAATCCGGCACCCTGGCCGGCAGGATGCCGTAACGCGCCTCCACCGCGGCCGGGTCATAAACCTTCACCTCGGAGATGCCCTTTGTATTTGACATCACATAGACATTGTTGTCAACAAGCTGCAGCGCATCGCGATCGGCGGTGACGATGACGGCCTTCTGCCGCTGGTCACGGGCCTCGCGGGCGAGCGTCGCCAGGATGTCATCCGCCTCGTAGCCCTCCTTCTTCAGACTCTCGAAACCGAAGGCAGCCACCAGCTCGTCGAAGTAGCCAAACTGCAGCGACAGGTTGTCGGGCATCGGCTTGCGGTGCGCCTTGTAGTCTTCAAAATCAGCGTGGCGGAAGACCTTCTTGCCGGCGTCCCAGGCGACGACGACCCCGGCCGGCTCGTAGTCGGTGAGGATCTTGACCAGCATCGTGGCGAAGCCGTACAGGGCGTTGGTGGGCAGGCCGCCGCTGGTGGCGATCGTCTCCGGCAGCGCGTAAAAAGCGCGGTAGGCGAGGCTGTTGCCGTCGATGAGGAAGACGGCGCCGGAGATGTCCGGCGGCTGGTTTTCTGATGCCGGATTCATGGTTTCCTTAAATCAATCTGCTGATTATCGGTCAAGTTCGGATCTGGGCGCCCGCTTCATCAGCTGCGCCACAGCCTGGCGCGCATCCCGGCCGGCGAGCACCGCGCACACCTGCTCCGTGATCGGCATATCGACCCCGGCACGGCCCGACAGCTCCAGCAGCGAGGGCGCACTGGTGATGCCTTCGGCCACCATCCCCATCTCGGCCTCTGCTTCCGCCGGCGAGAAACCGCGGGCGATCAGCTCGCCGGCGCGGCGATTGCGGCTATGGCGGCTGGTGCAGGTGGCGATGAGGTCACCCATCCCGGCCAGGCCGGAGAAAGTCTGGGGATCGGCGCCCATGGCCGCGCCCAGACGCGACATCTCCGCCAGGCCGCGGGTGATGAGGCTGGCCTTGGTGTTGTCGCCAAACCCGAGGCCGTCGCTCATGCCGGCGGCCAGGGCGACGACGTTCTTGGCGGCGGCGCACAGCTCCACGCCGATCAGATCGTGGTTGATATAGACGCGAAAATTCTCAGTGGTGAGTATCTGCTGCAGGCGGCGCGCCAGCTCCTGATCGTGGGCCGCGATCACGGTCGCGGTCGGGATGTCGCGTGCCACTTCCTCGGCATGGTTAGGGCCGGAAAGAACGGCGATGCGCTCGCCCGCCGGCGCCGGCAGCACCTCAGCCAGCACTTCCGAAAGCCGCAGCAGCGTGCCCGGCTCCAGCCCCTTGGTGAGGCTGAGCACGGCCGCATCCGGCGCGATGCTGGCGGCGAGAGGGCTGACGACCTCGCGGAAGGCGCGGCTGGGCACGGCGACCACGACCAGATGGGCCGCGGACAGCGAATTGCGCTCGAAGCTGGTCGCGGTCAGGTTGCCGGGAAGCTCGATCTCGCGCAGATATTCGGGGTTGTGGTGGCCGCGGTTGATCGCCTCGGCCTGTGCGGAAAAACGGCAGATGAGCTCGGTCTGCACGCCGGCGCGCGCCAGCAGCCTGCCAAACGCGGTGCCCCAGCTGCCGGCGCCGATGACGGCCGCCCGTGTCTCTTCCGCCGATAGCGGCAGCGCGACGCTCACCGGACGCGGCCTCCGGCCGTCCGGCCCTTGCCGGCATCCCGGTTCCAGGGAAAGGTCACCCGGTTCTCTTCCCCTGCCAGCAGCCGCTTGATGTTGGAGCGGTGGGCGTAAAAGACCACTGCGGTGCCCAGCAGCGCGAAAACGATGTACGGCCGCGGCTGCCCGGTGACCAGCACGGCCACGCTGAAGCCAAGCGCCGCCGCAAGCGACGCCACCGACACCATCCTGCTCAGCAGCAGCACAAGCCAGAAGACGGCAAACAGGATAGCGAAGATCAGCGGCACCAGGGCGATGATCGTGCCGCCGCCGACGGCGACTCCTTTGCCGCCTTTGCCGCGCAGGAAAATCGACCAGGTGTGGCCGGCGATGGCCGCCCCCGCGGCCAGCACCGCCACCAGGGCGGCGCTGCCGGCGGGCGCCAGCCGGGCGGCGAGGAAGACCGGCAGGAAACCCTTGGCGGTGTCGCCGATGTAAACCAGGATGCCCGCCTTCTTGCCCAGCACGCGGAAGACATTCGTCGTGCCCACATTGCCGCTGCCGGCGGTCCGCACGTCGGTATGATAGATCCCCTTGCCGATCACCAGCGCGAACGGGATGGAGCCCAGCAGATATGAGCCAATGATGAAAACAAGCGCGATGATCACGATCCGGCTTCCTTAAATTCGGCCCGGGAGCGCCCGCAGGCAGAGAAAGACCGCGGGCAGCGCCCTATGAGCGCTTCCCCCTGAATTGTATTACAAGCGGGCAGCCATGATAACCGAAACGCTCCCGCAGCGAATTCTCAAAAAAGGTGGCATAGGCACGTGTCAGCAGCCCCTTGTTGTTTACCTGCACGACGATGTGCGGCGGCGCTGTGTGCGGCTGGCTGACGTAGTACATCTTCAGCTGCTTGCCGCGCACCAGCGGCGGCGAATGCGCCCCCTTGACCTCCTCCAGAAAGCGGTTGAGCTCGCGCGTGGGCAGATAGGCGCTGTAGAGGCCGTAGAGGTGCCGGATCAGCGGCAGGATGTCGCCCACGCCGCGGCCGGTCGCCGCCGAAGTAGCCAGGAACGGCGGCTTCAGCGCCGTCTTGCGCACCAGGCGCCACTCCAGATCCTTGCGGTCCGGCTCGGCGGCGTCGCGCTTGTTCAGCAGGATGGCAGTGGCGCACTTGCGCTTGGTGGCCTCGTCGATGATGGTGAGGTCGTAATCGGTCAGGCCCACGGTCAGGTCGATCACCACCAGAGCGACCTGCGCCCGGTCCAGCGACGCCAGCGCCCGCACCCGGCTGTAATATTCGATGTCCTCGCCCCGCAGGCGGCCCGGGCGGCGCAGGCCGGCGGTGTCAACAAAGCGGAAGTTATCGCCGCCGGCTTCGAGAACGGTATCGATGCTGTCCCGCGTGGTTCCCGGCTCGGCCGAGACGATCACCCGCTCCTCGCCCAGCAGCCGGTTCAGCAGCGATGATTTGCCGGCATTGGGCCGGCCGACGATGGCAACGCCGATCTCCTCGACGGCGGCCGCGTCCAGCCGCGTCCCCTGCTCTTCCAGCCGGCCGACGATCGTGTCCAGCAGATCGCCGCTGCCGGTGCCGTGCAGGGCGCTGACCGGTACCGGGTCGCCCATTCCCAGGGCATGGAATTCATGGATGAGGTCGACGCGAGCAAAATCATCGATCTTGTTGACGACCAGCAGCGCCGGTTTTTTGCTGCGGCGGACGATCTGTGCCAGATCCTCATCCCCCGGACCGATGCCGATGGCGCCGTCGACCACGAGCAGCACCAGCGCCGACTCCCCGAGCGCCGTCTCTACCTGCGCCCGCACCTGCCGCGCCATCTGGCGGTGGTCGGCGGTGTCGACGCCGCCGGTGTCAACGAGGCTGAAGGTACGGCCGGTCCATTCGACCGGCACCTCCTTGCGGTCACGGGTAACACCGGGCTGCCGGTGCACGACCGCGTCGCGCCTGCCGGAGAGGCGGTTTACCAGCGTTGATTTGCCTGCATTGGGATAGCCGACGACTGAGACTTTTGGAAGCGCTGCCATGCACTGAGTCTATCAGGATTGGCGGCGCTTCCCTATCGCCATCAGATTGTCCCTGTCAGATCACGCGCACGGCGCAGGCCAGCGCCGATCTCAGCTCGTCCAGACCCATGTCGTCGAGAAAACGCTCGCCGCTGCTCTCCAGGCAGGCGGCCGGCAGCAGCAGCAGATCCTGTTCTGCCAGACCGGCGGCCCGGACGGCGGCGGCGATGTCGGCCCCGCCCAGCAGCCCCGTAACGGTCACGTGCGGTCCGAAGAGCCGGTTGGCTGCCACCAGCGGCCGGAAGCTGCCGCCGGTGGTGCGCGTCAGCTTGCCGCAGGCGAACTCGATCAGCGGCGCCGCCAGCTCGCCGCTCAGCAGGAACACCCTTCCCGCCGGCAGCCCGGCGGAGTAAAGGCTTTCCCCGAGTTGCGGCAGATCCTCGATGAACGATGCCGCGATGCCGATGCCGTTTTCATACTGGGGAAGCTCATCGTAGTCAGGCAAAGCGGGCAGCGGCAGCCCGGCCTTCAGGTAGAACTCATCCGCGGCGTAGACAAAGCCGCGGCCTCGCTCGTCGCGGAAGCGCCGCTGCCACTCAGCTACAGATTCCACAACCTTCGTCAGCCCCTCCGGGGTCAGCGGCCGCATCAGGCCACCCCTGCCGTGTCCCGTCCCCGCTCCCCGGACAAAACCCTCCGCCAGCGCCGCCGGCACGATGCCGACGCTCGCCATCCCCGGGAACTCATGCGCCAGCTCCGCCACGGTGCGTTTGAGGACGGCGCCGTCATTGACTCCCCGGCAGAGCACGATCTGGGCATGCAGCTCGATGCCGGCCCGGCCCAGCGCTTTCATCGCTTCCAGCCCGGAGGCGGCGGCGTAGCGGGAGCAGCCCATCATGTGGGCCCTGATCACCGGCGATGTGGCATGCACGGAGACATGGAGCGGGCTGAGCCGCTGCTCCCCGATGCGCGCCAGGTCGCCGGCGCCCAGATTGTTGAGCGTGATGAAATTGCCGTGCAGGAAAGAGAGCCGGTAGTCGTCGTCCTTGAGATAGAGCGTCTGGCGCAGCCCCCGGGGCAGCTGGTCGACGAAGCAGAACAGGCAGCGGTTGGCACAGCGCCGGATGCCGTCAAACAGGGCCGTTTCGAAGCGGATCCCCGGGTCCGCGGACTCATCCGTCTCGAGCCGCAGGAGCAGCCGCTCGCCGGCGCGCTCGACCTCAAGCTCCTGGATGCCGGAATCGAGGCCGAACTGGTAATCCAGCACGTCCAGCAGCGGACGCCCCGCCAGGCTGACGATAATGTCGCCGGGCAGCAGTCCGGCCGCGGCGGCGGCGCTGCCGGCGGCGACGGATGTGACTTTGGCTACGGGAGCAGGGATTTTGCTGTCGGGACGGGAATGGATCATCTGGCTTTTCAATATTACCAGACGCAGGCGGCGTGACCTAAAAAAGGCACGGACAAGGCGCGTCGTAAATAACGATGATAAAGGTCCGGGTCTGTTTTCTCGATATGTTCTCCGCCATGTTTAAAGATGTTTATAATCGCGATAGTGATAATTTCAGCAGCTCCGGGCGGCATCGCCAGCCTTCGCAGCAGGCGCCACGACGCGGGCTGTGCGCCGCGGCGATGAGGATCATCCCCTTTGACTAAACTAAAGATATTTGTGCTAATCGGGATGGTGGCCGTCTTTGCCATGGTTGGCGGGATGGCCTGGCTGCGCCTCCGGCCCGGTTCAGCCACCGGGACTGCGGCGGTGCCGGCCGCGGCCTGGGCGCCGGTAAAGGGCGCCGGGACACCGGGCGCGGCCGCCGCGCTCAAGCCGGCCGCCGTCTCAGCCGCGGACCTGGCGGCCATCCAGCTGGCGGCAAATACCAGTCACGGCGCTTCCGGCTCCCGCCTTCAGTCCACTCTCGCCTCTCTGGCCGCCCTCCCTCCGGGCAGTTCCGCTTCCCGTTCCTTTGCCGCCGAACGTGGCCTGGCGCTGGTGAACGGGCACGTGCGCGCGGTGGTGGAAGCCAGACCCTCGCGGGCGGCGGCAGCAACAGCAGTGCTGAAGGGCGCCGGCGCCACGATCGAGACCGCCAGCGGCAATCTGATCCAGGCGCTGGTGCCGGTCGAAAAGCTGAACGCTGTCGCCGGCGCGGGCGCGGTCAGCATGGTGCGGCCGCCGAGGCACGCGCAGGAGTTCGCCGGTTCCTATACCACCGAGGGCCTGTTCCCCATGAACGGCGCCGCCTGGCAGGCTGGCGGCAACCGGGGCGCCGGCATGAAAGTGGCTATCCTCGATCCCGGGTTTGGCGGCTATGCCGACCGCCAGGCGACCGGCGACCTGCCGGCGAACCTGACCGTCAAGTCTTTCCGGGCCGACGGCGACATCACTGGCGGCGGCGAGGTGCACGGCACTGCCTGCGCCGAGATCGTCTATGACATCGCCCCGGACGCGCAGTACTACCTGGTCAACTTCAACACTGACGTCGAGTTGGCCAACGCCGTTAACTGGCTGATCAGCCAGCATGTCGACGTCATCTCCAGCTCGTGGGGCTTCTTTGGCGGCTCACCGGGTGACGGCTCCGGCGAGGTCGATAACCTGGTAAACCAGGCGCGCAATAATGGCATCCTCTGGACCACGGCCGCGGGCAACGAGGCGCAGGGGCACTGGACCGGGACGTATAATGCCGGCGGCAGCGGCTGGACCCCGTCGTCCCCGTCGCCGTCGTCGGGACTCAACGAGATCGATTCCGGGTACGGCGGCGCGTACATCAGCGCCGGCGAGACGATCAATCTCTACATGAACTGGAACCAGTGGCCGTCGACGACACAGGGATATGACCTCTACCTCTGGAAATCCGGCGATCCCAGTCCGGTGGCCGCATCAACCTGGACGGCAACACCGCAAACGCCGGAACAGGAACTGCAGTACATCGTGCCGGCCAGCGGCGACGGCTATTACTATGCCCAGATTGTCAACCAAAATGACAGCGGCAACGAAACCATCCAGTTCTATTCATTTCCCGGCGACGTGCAGTATTACAACAGCTACCAGAGCCTCGGCGGCTCGCCCGCGGATTCCCCCGACGCGGTGACCACCGGCGCCGTCAGGTACAATTCCAACACCATCGAGCCTTTCAGCTCCCAGGGGCCAACAGTCGACGGCCGCACCAAGCCAGATATAACAGGATATGACGGCGTGTCAACCGCTACCTACGGCCCTATAAATTTCTACGGCACCTCCGCCGCCGGCCCGCACGCCGCCGGCGAAGCGGCGCTGCTTAAGTCTGTCAATCCGTCGCTGACGCCGGCACAGATTCAGAGCGAGATGGAAGTGCAGGCGCTGCACCTGGGCACAGCGGGCAAGAACGACATCTACGGCAGCGGCCGCCTGCGGCTGATCTGGCCCGAGGTCAGCGGCATCACCCCCGCGGTCACGTTTTCGGCCGCAACCACAATCAGCGCCAGCCTCACTGATCTGAGCGGCAGCGGCATCAATCCCGCGACCGTCACCGTTTCCCTTGACGGCAGCACCCTGGCCGGCTGCAGCGCTACGGCGACAAGCGTCAGCTGCCCCGCGACCGGACTTTCGCCCGGCCAGCATACGGTCAGCATCTCTGCGAGCGACAACAACGGTGACACCGGCACCGGCACACACAGTTTCAACTACTACGCCAGCGGCTACTTCTGGACCTGGTATGACAACCAGTCTTCCGGCGCCAGCAACTGGGTGCTGCTGGCCAACCCGCCCGGCGGCGCGTCCAGCGTCAATTTCGGTCTTTCGATCGCCGGCCAGCAGCAGAACCTGCCCGGCGGTGGCGCGGTCAGCAGCGGGCAGACGCTCACGGCGCAGTTCCCCGGGCTTAAGGGCGGACCGGTCAGCGCCGGCCTGACGTCGGCGGCCAGCACCATCACCTCACAGCGCGTCCTCTGGGCCGGCGACTCCCTGGAGGAAGTGCCGGGACAGAATCTCAACCGGCTTTCCAGTCACTATTACTGGCCCTGGTACGACGAAAAAACGCCCGGCATGACCGACTGGGTGCTGATCAGCAATCCCGGAGTCGACCACTCGGGCAATGTCCAGGGCAGCGTTTCAGTCACGCTCAAGCTGGGCGGCTCCACGATCTGGTCGGGCACCGTCGCCCCGGGCGCTGAAGCCACGCCGCAACTGGCGGGCCGGATGGGAGGGCCGCTGGAAATCGTCAGCACCGGCGGCGACATCATCACTTCCCAGCGCGTACTCAATAACTACGGCGCCGCCTTCAACGAGCTTCCCGGGATACCCGCGGCTCAGCTGTCGGACCGTTACCTCTGGACCTGGTACGACGAAAAAACGCCCGGCATGACAGACTGGGTGCTGATTGCCAATCCGGATAACGCGGCCGCCGGCGTCTATTACAAGATCGACATCGCCGGCGGCTGCGAAACGCCGGGGGCGGATGCCGCCTGCCTTACCGATGGCGGCACGCCGCTTGCCCCGGGGCAGTACGCGACGCCCCAATTCCCGGGGGTAATGAACGGCCCGGTGGTGGTGACCACTTACTCGGACGCGCAGCGCACGATGCCGGCCCCATCAATCGCCTCGCAGCGCTCCCTCTCGGAAGGTTCATTCGAGGAAGTCCCCGGCATGCCCGCCTCGCTCAACGGCGGATATTCGGCTTTAAGCCCGACTTATTATTGGACCTGGTATGACCAGAAATCGGCGGGCTCCCAAAACTGGGTGCTGGTGGCAAACCCCGATCCCAATCCCGCAGATTCCATCTATTATGAGGTTACGATCGGCAGCAGCGCTACGCCGATGGCCTTCGGCACACTGGCCGGCGGTCAGAAGGTGACACCCCGGTTCCCCGGCATCATGAACGGACCGGTCAAGGTGGAGGCCTGGGCTGACGCCTCCAAGAGTGCGCCGGCCAACGTCGTGGCTTCGCAGCGTGTCCTTTGGAGCGGCAATTTCAATGAGGTCCTGGGCACGGTGCCGGGTTAGTCGAGCCCCGGGCGCGCCTTCGCTCAACTCCAGAGTTTAAATCCCCGCCACACGTAAATAATAAAGATACAGTGCGCGCCGTCCCCAAATCTCGGCTGCGTTAAAAGCATTCCCTGAACCTGGCGGGAAGATTCGTGGAGGCAGCCACCCTGGCTGGGGCGATCTCAACATGAAAGGAACCGAACGCAAAGCAGCAGTGTTCGTCCGGCCGCCGGATACGATTTACCATACGCAAGGGAAGGTCGAGAACGGCAGCTTCAGCGGTTGCTGGCATTTCTCCTTCGATGAATATCACGAACGCGAGTACTCGTTCTTCGGCACGCTGCGGGTGCTCAACGACGACACCCTGACGCCCGGCGCCACCTGGCCGCTGCATCCGCACCGCAACATCGAAGTGGTAACCTATTGCGTCGAGGGCGAATTCCGGCATGCGGACGAGAACGGCGTCGGACAGATACTGCATGCCGGCTGGGTACAGCATATCTCCATCGGCCGCGGCATGTGGCACTCGGAGATCAACAACCGGCGCGATGCGCCGATGCGCTTCATCCAGATGTGGTTCCTGCCGCGCGAACCCGACCTGGAACCCTCGCTGCAGGTAAAGAAAGTGGAGCGGGCTGAACGCACCAACCGGCTGCTGCCGCTGGTTTCCAACGAGCACGTGGATGCCCTGCCGATTGCATCCGACGCGCTGGTTTACGCCTCATACCTGGAGGCCGGCGAGCGGATCAAATGCGAGCTGGGCGTCGGCCGCGGGGCATACATCTATGTGCTCAAGGGCGGCCCGGTGTGGCTGCACGGACACGAGATTCCCGAGCTGGGAGCAGCCAAGGTCATCGGCGGGATGGATGTGGAGCTGGAAGCCGTGAACGACGCCGAGCTGCTGGCCGTAGGCGTGCCGCTGGCGGTGGGAAATCATTACGGCATCTGAGGTTGAGGCATCAGGGATTCATCCCGGATGCCGGACGCGCTCTAGCCGGAAAGCTCCTGCAGCCAGTCCGCCACCGCAGCCATCTGCTCTGGTGGCGTCGATGCGCCGGCGGTGATGGCGACAGTGTCCGCCTCCGCGAACCATTCCGGCTCCAGCTCGCTGACATCCTCGATGTGATAGGTGCGCGCCTGGACTTCGCGGCAGAGTTTTGCCAGTCTGGTGGTGTTGGCGCTGTTGCGGCCGCCGATGACCACGACCGCGTCGGCGCGGCGCGCCAGTCCCAGCGCCTCCTCCTGGCACTTCCGGGTGGCGTTGCACATGGTGTTGTACACCAGCAGCTCGCGGCTGGCAGGTGACAGCCGCGACACCAGCGCCGACAGGTTGGCGCTTGCCTGGGTCGTCTGCACCACCACCCCTACTTTCTTGCCGCGGATGCGGCTCAGCTCCAGCTCGCCGGCTTTCTCCACCACGATGGTGCGGGCGCCGGCGTTGGCAATCAGCGCCACGACCTCCGGGTGCTCGTGCTCGCCCAGGATGACGGGCAGGAAACCCTGTTCTTTCAGAAGCGAGGCCTTCTCCTGCGCCACTTTCACGTAGGGGCAGGTAGCGTCGACGATCCTGAGCCCGCGCGCTTCGGCGTCGGCGGCCACCTGGGGCGTGACGCCGTGCGTACGCAGGATGATGGTGCCGCTGCCGGCATCGGCCAGTGTCTCCACCGGAGAGACCCCCGCCGCAGCCAGTTCGCGGACCACGCCGGGATTGTGGATGATCGGTCCCAGCGTATGCACCGGCCCCGGTGAATTCTCGGCCGCTTCCATCGCCAGCTTCAGCGCCCGCTGGACGCCGTAGCAGTACCCGCCGCGTTTGGAGATGAGGATATTCATGGCCGGACAGGGCTCCCGCAGACGCCGCGGCCGGCTGAATCCGGAATATTCACAGCTCTCCGATCGCCTGCATGATGCGCTTGCCGGCTTCACGGTGGGCGCGGCCACGCGACATGCCGGCGGCGTCAACGTCCACCGGTCTGCCGACCGTGATCGTGATCCGGGGCCGGCCCAGCCTGAAGCCGCGCATCACCCGCTCGTCACCGCGGATGCGCACCGGGATCACCGGCACGCCCGGCTCCATGGCCAGCATGCCTACGCCTGGCTGGGCCTCACCCAGGACGCCGTGGCGCTGCCTGGTGCCCTCGGGGAACATGCCGACGATGAAGCCGGCTCCGAGCAACTCGCGGGCGCGCCGGATCGCTTCGCGGTCAGCCTCGCCCCGGCGCACCGGAAAAGCCCCCAGCTTCGTGATCAGCCAGCCGAGCCCCGGCACCTTCCACAGCTCCGCTTTTGACATCCAGCGGATCTGTCCGGGAAAAGCGATTCCCACCAGGCAGGGATCGAGATTGCTGGCGTGATTGGACGCGATCACCGCCGGCCCGCGCCGGGGCCAGTTCTCCGCCCCCTCGATCCGGATGCGGTAGATGAGCGTCAGCGGCGTCGTGAGAACGATGCGGATGAGGCCGTAGACCAGCAGGGACATGCCGTCGATGGCGCCGGTTTCAGCCATCGCGCTTTTCCCGGATGATTGCGGAAACCATGTCGACGACTTTATCAATATTCATTTCCGTGGTGTCAACGATGACCGCGTCGGCCGCCGCTTTCAGCGGCGCCACCTCGCGGCTGGAATCATAGTCATCCCGGGCGGCGATCTCACGCTCCATCTGCTCCTGCGAGATCTGTGCCCCTTTTCCCTCCAGCTCCAGCCGCCGCCGCCGGGCCCGCTCGCCGTTCGACGCCGTCAGGAAGATCTTGACGTCGGCGCCGGGGCATACCACCGTGCCGATGTCGCGGCCGTCCATGACCACGTCGCCGGCGGCCGCGATTGCGCGCTGCTGGGCCACCATCGCCTCACGCACGCGCGCATGCGCGGAAACCTCGGAGACATTGGCGGAGACCTCCTGGCTGCGGATCGCGTCGGTCACCTCCCGGCAGCCGGCAAACACCCGCGGCACGCCTCCCGGCCCGGGCTGGAATCCGATCTCCAGGTTGCGCGCCAGCTGGCCCAGTTCCGGCCCGGCGTCAGGATGGATCCCCTGTTCCAGCGCCAGCAGCGTCACCGTGCGGTACATGGCGCCGGTATCCAGATACGGCCAGCCGAAGCGGTCGGCGAGCAGGCGCGATATCGTGCTTTTTCCGGCCCCGGCGGGGCCGTCGATGGCAATGATCATGCAGCTCAGCTCCTCAGACTCTCCAGCGCCGCGCGAAATCCAGGATATGAGATCGCCACGCACTCGAATCCCTCGACGCTGACGCCTTCATGCGAGGCGGCGCCGGCCACCGCGCCCAGCATCGCCAGCCGGTGGTCGCCCTGGCTGCGAAAGCCACCACCGGCGGCGCCGCGTCCACTCCTGCCCTTGCCGGCCTTGCCGCCGTGAACGACGAACCCGTCGGGACGCGCCTCGATATCCACGCCGATGCCGGCGAGATTGTCAACCACGCCCCGGATGCGGTCCGATTCCTTCAGCTTCAGCTCCCCTGCTCCCTCCACCACGGTGTCGCCCCCGGCAAACGCGGCCGCGAGCGCCACCAGTGGCAGCTCATCGATGGCGCGGCCGGAGATCTCAGCCCCTACCCTGACGCCTGACAGCTGCGCCGCGCGCACCCTGATGTCGGCGACCAGCTCGCCGGTGTAGCGGCGCAGGTTGCCCAGTTCGATGTCCGCCCCCATGGCGGTGAGGATATCGACGATGCCGGTCCGCGTCGGATTGACGCCAACCGCGGTCAACTCGATGTCAGACCCGGGAATGATCGTGGCGGCGACGATGAAAAAGGCAGCCGAGGAGAGGTCACCCGGCACCTCCAGTTCGCTCAGGAGCAGCCGTTCGACCGGATAAACTTTTACCATGGGCCACTTGCGCCTGATCCTGGCGCCGGCCGCCGCCAGCAGGATCTCGGTGTGGTCGCGGCAGACCGCCGGTTCCCGCACCACCGACGGGCTGCGGCCGAACAGGCCCGCCAGCAGCACGGCCGATTTCACCTGGGCGCTGGCGACCGGCATCCGGTAGTCGATCGCCCTGATGACGCCACCACAGATCTTCAGCGGCGCAAAACGGTTTTCGCTCGCCTCGATGTCCACTCCCATCAGCTTCAGCGGCGCGGCAACCCGGTCCATCGGCCGCCGCCTGAGGCTGTCGTCGCCGTCGAGGGTGAAGCAGCCCTGCTGGCCGGCCAGGACGCCCGGCAGCAACCGCATCGTCGTGCCGGAGTTGCCCGTGTCGATCGTCCCCGCCGGCGGCTTCAGGCCGCGCAGGCCGGCGCCATGCACGCTCACCCGCCCGGGTTCGGAATGGTCGACGCTGACACCACACGCCTCGAGCGCCGTCAGCGTCGAGGCGGTATCGGCCGCCTCCAGAAAATTGTGGATCACCACGGCGCCTTCGCTGATAGCGCCGATGATCGCCGCCCGGTGGGAGATGGATTTATCGGCCGGAACTCTCAGGGTTCCGCGCAGGCCGCCCGTGGCCGGCTCAAACAGCACACTGCCAGCCGGCATCTAACCCGCCCCGGCACTGGAGAAAGGGATGGAGACGGCATCGTAGCCCAGACCCTTGAGGATCTCCACCGCCCGCTGCCCGGTGTCGCCGCCGGAGACCACCAGCGAAAGAACGCCGCCCTGTTCCACGCTGATGCGGTGGAAAGCGAGGTCGTCGATGTTGAGGCCGGCGTTGCCCAGCGCCACCGTGACGCTGCTGAGCACGCCCGGCCGGTCGGGCACCGGCACCTTGACCACGTAGAGGTCGGCAGGCTCCAGATGCTCGGCGGCCAGCATCCGGTCGCGGTTGGCGGCCGCCTCGGCGATCGCCGCCGCCAGAAACTTTTCGTCTTCCTGCAGGAGCGCCTCGCGGAAGCGCTCGATGGCGCGCACGTGCGCGCCAAGCACCTCGGCCAGCCAGCGGCGGTTCTCGATGAAGATGTCGGTCCAGACGCCGGCGTTACTGCCGGCCACACGGGTGAGATCGCGAAAGCTGGGCCCGGCGGAAAGCAGCGCCTCACGGCCGTCCAGATTGACGGCGCCGGCCTGGTTCATCGCCGAGTTGGCCAGAATATGCGGCAAATGGCTCACCAGCGCCATAATGCGGTCATGCGCATCCGGATCGATGGCAGTGGGACGGGCGCCGATGCCGGCAATGAAGCCGTGCAGCCGCTCGTAGGTGGATGGATCGACGCCGCTGCCGGGGGTGAGAAAGTATGTCGCCTTGTCAAAGAGGTCGGCCCGGGCGTTGGCGACGCCCGCTGTTTCGGAGCCGCAGACGGGGTGGCCTCCGATGAAGCGCCGCTCTTCCTCGGAGGTGAGTGCTGCCATCAGGCTGGACTTGGTGCTGCCCATGTCGGTGACGACGCAGCCGGCGCCGGAGGCCGCCAGCGCCTGGCGCACCGCGTCCAGAACGGACCTGACCGGCGTGGCGACAAAACAGAAATCAGCGCCGGCCACCGCCTCTTCGATGCTCGAAGCCTGGTCGGTAATCGCGCCCAGCTCGCGCGCCTCCCGCAGCGTGCGCTCGCTGCGGCTGAAGCCGTTCACCCGCTCCACTCCCAGGCGCTCGCGCGCCGCCAGCCCCAGGGAACCGCCCATGAGGCCGACCCCGATGATGGCAACCGTGGTGTCGGAGAAATCCGGCAAGGGCAGCAGGCCCCCTTCCTAGGAAATATGGCGGCCGGTCATCTCCACGTAGCGCCGGACCTCGTCAGCGAAGAGTATGAACTCATCCACCGGCAGTGATTGCGAGCCGTCGCACAGGGCTTCTTCCGGCTCGGGGTGGGTTTCGATCAGCAGACCGTCGGCGCCCACGGCTACCGCGGCCAGCGACAGCGGCAGCACCAGGTCGCGCTTGCCGGTGGCGTGGCTGGGATCGACGATCACGGGCAGGTGGCACTGCTTCTTGATGACCGGGATCGCTGAAAGGTCGAGCGTAAACCGCGTCGCCGTCTCGAAAGTGCGGATGCCGCGCTCGCAGAGGATGACATCGGCGTTGCCTTCCTTGAGGATGTACTCCGCCGCCATCAGTAGCTCCTCGATGGTGGCGCTCATGCCGCGCTTGAGCAGCACCGGCCGCTCCACCTTGCCCACCTCGGAGAGCAGCTGGAAATTCTGCATGTTGCGCGTGCCGATCTGGATGACGTCGGCATACTTGAGGATGGTCTCCACGTCGCGCGGATCCATCAGCTCCGTGACGATCGGCAGGCCGGTCTCCTGACGGGCGGCGGCCATGATCTTCAGCCCTTCCTCCCCCAGCCCCTGGAAACTGTAGGGCGAGGTGCGCGGCTTGAAGGCGCCGCCGCGCAGCATCGAGGCGCCGGCATCCCTGGCCTGGCGCGCGGCCTCCATGTACTGCTTCTCGCTCTCGACCGAGCACGGCCCGGCGATGAGCGCGAAGGCGCCGCCGCCCAGCGCATGGCCGTTGACGGTGACCACGGTGTCGTCCGGATGCGTCTGGCGGCTGGCGAGTTTGTAAGGCTTGAGGATCGGCATCACCCGGTCGACGCCGGCCATGGCGTCGAAGGGCAGTGTCGAGATCCGCTCGCGGTCGCCGACGGCGCCGATGATTGTCACAAATTCTCCACGGGATACATGTCCGCGGGCGCCAACGCTGGCCAGCCGGTCGACAACGTGCTGGATCTGCTCCTCCGTAGCGTCCGGCTTCATCACGATCATCATTCTGCTATACCTCCGCCGCTGAAACTGGGATGAAAAGACAAAAAAGTAAAAAGTAAAAGGCGCGCATCCGGAACTCCCGGACGCCCGCGAGGTTTACATTCTAACACTCTTCAAGGAAAGGAAAAACTGGGAGGAGCGCAAAAAAATAAGCCCCAAGAAACCTGGGACTTCCGTTTTTCTGACTTTCCGCAGGTTCTTCCTGCTTCTTGTAAGGCCTCATTGCCTTACCTTCCGGCGACCTTCGCCGCTTTCTTGTCAGAATCGCTTCTGTCTTTCGACTTCTTGGGGCCTTACATCTCCCTCGCGGGAGGTGCAGTCTTTATTTACCCGGCAAACGAAATACTAAACCACCCGGCAGACAGCTCCCCAGCTGCCGCTGCCGGGTGGCTCAATAGGCAGAGCCTGCGGCGCCGGATCATTAAAGTCAAATTCTGACCCGGCGCCTGTGACAGCTCTACACATGATTGGCGCTCGACATCCTGATTGGGTTTCACCCAAACTGACTGGGCTTCACCCAACAAGGCTGCGCCTAGTCATCACCACCCATGCTACCGTGAGCGTGGCTTTTCGCGTGGCTTTCGCCTGAACCCGTCCGGTCGGAGTCTCCGCTACCCGAACCATGATCAGAGGCGCCCATCGCCGGCTGGGTCTGCGTCTGGGTCACCGGCGGAACGGAGGGCTCATCGCTATCATGCTGCCTGGCGGCACCGCTGACGGCCATGCCGTGATTTTCGACCTCGTGGCCGTTGGGCAGAGTCATCGTACCGGTGGCTTCCTTGTCGCGAGCCACTTCGGAAACGCCATTATCTTCGCCATACTGATTAGCTGCAGCGTCATGATCGGCCTCAACATTACCACTGCCCTTGTCGCCCGGTTCCCCCGGACCGTACTGGGCGCCGGCCGCGCCGCCATTCCCGGAGCTGTCGCCGTACTGGTCAGTAGTGGCGGTGCCAGTGGTTGACGTTCCCTGATTACCCGCTCCCGAGGAAGACCCCGTGATCGCAGCCACGCCGCCCTTTACGACATCCGGCAGCTGACCTGTGGCCGCGAACGCAGCGCCGGAGACTCCGAGCACCATGCCCGACACCATCATCGCCAGCTTGAGCTTTGTATTCATGCCCTTACCTCTTTTCCTTTAGAACCTTGCTGCAGAAAACTGCCTGTCTTAACTTAAGCGCCCGAGGACGAATAAAGTTACGCAATAAATGAAAATAATTGCGATTATGCCGACGCTTTATATAGAGTTGGGGTAAGGCAGCGCATCATGGAACAAGAAGTCCGCCGGCGCATTCTACGACGATTTGTAGTAACATTGTCGCTGCGGGCGCTTTCTCCCCTCTCCGATATTTTTTCCAAAAGGTATTTATTCAACCCGTATCCAAACCCATGCCTGAGACGCTAGTAATAACAGGAGCCTTCGTTGACTGAGAAGCGCGAGCTGGCCAGACTGGTCAAGCAGGTCCAGAATGGTGACCTGGAGGCCTTCGGCCAGTTATATGACCGGTTTTACGGTCCAGTGTTCGCATATGTGCTGCATCAGGTGGGCTCCGCCGCTGACGCGGAAGATATCGTTTCGGGAGTGTTCCTGGACGCGCTGCAGAAGATAGGTGGATTCACCTGGCGCGGCGCCGGTTTCGGAGCCTGGCTTTTCAGCATCGCCCGCAACGATGTGATGGATTATTTCCGCCGGCAGGGAAGATCAAGGGAGGCGACGATCACGGAGCAGCATATGGAACTTGCATCCGCGGAGAGAGTGGACCGCATCGCCGAAGCCGCCTGGGACGAGCGCCGTCTGCGCGAAGCGGTCTGGCAGCTATCGGAAGAGCAGCAGCAGGTCGTGCTGCTGAAGCTGATGGTGAATTTCAGCAACGGCCAGATCGCCGCGGTGCTCTCCAAAAGCGAAGGTGCGGTAAAAGCGCTGCAGCACCGGGCGCTCGAGAACCTGAGAAAGATCATGGAGTCAGGGACGGAGGATGGAACCGCTCTCATCGACAGGGAAAGCGCCATCTAGAAGACAGAAATGGCTGATATAACGGACATTCTTGATAGCGGGCTTGACGAGGTCCTGCGCGGCGGCGCGGCCGGAGCGGCCGTGGCCAGCGAGCCGGCAGTTGAAGTGGCCCCCCTGGTGGAGCTGGGCTCCGCGCTGCGCGGCGCGCTCAGGACCGGCATCCCGGCGCATCCGCCGGCGGCGGTCAGGGAGAGCCTGCTTGCCAGGGCGCAGGCCATCGTCAAGGATGCGCCCGCGCGGCGATCCCGTTCCGTGCGGCGGCTGGTGCTTCGCCCGGCAGCCCTGGCTGCGGTACTGCTGACGGCCTCGGCGGGCACGGCGCTGGCAGCCAATGCCGCCGGCCCGGACAGCGTCCTCTATCCTCTCAAGCAGGAACTCGAAAACGCCCGCAGCCTGATCGCGGTGCAACCCCTGGACCGCGCCGCCGTCAAGGCAGGCGACGCCGGCAAGCGCCTGGATGAGATCCAGGCGATGGTGAACAAGGGCGAGCCCCGGTTTGTAGGCGGCCTGCTGGCGGCTTATGACAGCGACATGGCCCAGGCCCGGCAGCTGGTTTCACAGGCGGCTGCCGGCGGCGCAAACACCTCCGCCGTCGCTGGCATGATCGAGGCTACGCGCGCACGGCACGATGCCCTGCTGGCGCAGATCGCCGGCAAGGTGCCGGCTGACGTGCAGTCGATCATCAGCCACGAAGAACATCAGGGCCAGATGAATGACGGCAGCCCCGCGGGTCGGGACGGTCAGATGGACAGCGGCGCGTCCACCGGCGGCATGTCTCCGGGCAACAGCGCCCCGGCTGGCGGCGGCGTCTCTGGGGCCGGCGATGGCGGCATGCCCGGCGACGGCATCGGTTCCGGGCAGATACATGGCGGTAGCGCTGCTGAACCGCAGGAGCCGGCCGAGCCGGCTGAAGGCGGGATGAAATCTGGCGGCCAATCCGGCAGTCATCCGGCGGCTCCGGCGCCTTCTCATAGCGGTCAGCCGACCGATTCTGGCGACAGCGACAGCCACAGCCACCACACTGATAGCATGTCCGACCAGCAGAACATGAACTCCGGCGGCTCTTCCCCCTCAGCAAGCGGCATGTCTGCTCCCCGCCGCTGAGCCCGCAGCGCCAGCCCGCCATTCATTTTTCCTTCCAAAGAAAGCGTGCGTCTCCTGCATGTTTCCCCGCGCCGCTTTGGCGGTAATGTATAACCAGTGGCCTGGAGGCCGGGTTAAGTCGCCGGTCTGATAGGACGCAGGGCTGGTTTCCTGCTTCCGGCCTGATATAATGATTAACTGGTATTACAAGGCGGGCTTAACAGGGCTGTTTGTCCCAGCTCCGGAAGGAGATCCCATGTTTGACGGAATACTTGCACCCCAACATCTGATCATTATCCTGGTCATTGTGCTCGTGATCTTTGGTCCCAAGCGCCTCCCCGAGATCGGCCGCGGCCTGGGCAAGGGCATCCGCGAGTTCAAGGGTTCGATGAACGAGGTAATCGAGGGCGGCGACGACGCCAAGGAAAATAAAGAGGTAAAGAGCGAGTCCAAGAACTCGTAAGCCCCGGGCTGACCCGGTTTTTTAGTTTACTTCAGCTCCGCCAGCTTCCCCAGGAAGATTTCATTCTCTTTTTCGGTGCCGACGCTCACGCGGATGTAGCCCGGGCAGGCCAGCGGCCGGCCGGGACGGACGATCACGCCGCGCTTCATCAACTCCTCCGGAACATCGTCGGCTGGCGCCGCCAGACCGCTGACATCGACCAGCATGAAATTGCTCTGCGTCTCGACGTGGCCGAGGCCCAGCGCCGCCAGGCCGTCGTAAAGCTGGCGGCGGCCACCGCGGTTCTGATCGCGCCGCTCCTGCAGCCGGTCTTCCAGGCTGAGCGCCTTTAGCGCCGCGGCCTGCGCCAGCATGTTGACGTTGAACGGCTGGCGCACCTTGTCGACCGCCTCTCTCACCTCCGGCGAGCAGATGCCGTAGCCGACGCGAAGGCCGCAGAGGCCGTAGATCTTGGAGAAGGTCCTCAGCACGGCGACGTTCGGCAGCTGCCCCCGCAGCGCCAGGCCCACCTGCGAATCCGGCTCCTCGACGTATTCGTTGTAGGCTTCGTCGAGCACCAGCAGGCAGTCTTCCGGGATGCGGGCGGCAAAAGCGGCGATGTCGGCGTAGGGCAGGTACGAGCCGGTAGGATTATGCGGGTTTGTCAGGAAGACGATCCGCGTCCTCTCAGTGACGGCGTCAGCAAGCGCCTCCAGGTCGTTGTCGAAGCCCGCGAGCGGCACCTTCACTGGCGTGGCGCCGCGCGCCCGCGTCGCCTCCTCGTAGACCAGGAAGGTCGGGTCGGAGAAGACCGCCTCCACTCCGGGCTCGAGCAGAATCAGGCTCAGCCAGATGAGCAGCTCGCAGGAGCCGTTGCCGATGATCAGCTCCTCCGGCGTGACGCGGTATCGCTCCGCCAGCGCCGCCTTCAGGCCGCGGCATTCGGAGTCAGGATAGCGGTTGAGGTCATTGAATTTTTGTGTGATCGTTTCCAGGACCTCGGGGAACGGCGGCAGCGGCGACTCGTTGGAGGCCAGCTTGATGACGCTCCGCGGGTCGAGACCATATCGCCGCGCTACCACCTCGATCGGCGCGCCAGCGACGTAGGGAGTGATGTTTTCGAGTTGGGGGATGAATTTCATGGTTTTAAAAGAGTATCAGTTCAGGCGGTCGCGGTGTAAAAGTTCTTGCCCTCGCCATAACGTCAAATGTTCCTGTACCAAGGTGTCACAAATTCGATCATTTCGTCAGGCTTCTTTCATAATGTTCAAGATTTTTATTGATTCCTTGCTCAATGCCATAAATTTCTTTCCACATAACACTTTTAAGAGTTTGTGAGACGGATTGTTGGGTTATCTGCAGTAGCCCCGCGACCTCTTTTTGGCTTTTGACTTGCTCATAAAGACGAACTATTTCGTGCTGTTTGGCCGACCAGCGTTTATTAGGGTTTGCCTTTTAACTCGATGATTATTCCGGCAGGTCGGTGCGCAGCTGCCGCGCGTCATGCAGGTAGGCGTGCCGGATCTCATCCTTGGTCCTGGGCGAATAGGCGTGCATCATGATGCGGACGCAGCGCGCCACGGCGCCGGCCACGGGGATCTCCTGCGAGCAGAGCAGCGGCGTGTGCGAGAGGCCCATGTTGCGGGCCGCCACGGCCGGGAAGTCGGAGACCAGGTCGGGCGTGGCGGTGAAGATAATACTGACGATGTCGCCCGGATCGATATTGTTGTGCTGCATAATCTCGTAAAGCAGTTCGGCGGTGCGCTCGCGGATCTCTTCCGGGGTATCGCTGTCAACGGTGGTCGCGCCGCGGACGGCCACCAGGCGCCAGCCGTCCTCCTTCATCGGTGGTCCTTCCTTGCGGGCCCGGACACGCGCCATCGGGCGGGCCCGGGCATGCGCCGTCGGGCGGGCTCGACCCTGGCCGGTATTACTGCATTCATTGCCTGTCCTTTTTCACGAGTTGCTGCAAAGCTTTGACTTCATCTGTGGAAAGCGGCCGCGACGCCCCTGGCGCCAGGCCTTCATCGGTTAACATGGCGTATCTTTTGCGGTGCAGCCGCACCACCGGATGCCCGACCGCCTCCAGCATCCGCCGCACCTGCCGTTTGCGTCCCTGGTGGATGATCATCTCCACGACGCTGCCGCCGGCGTGCCCGCCGGTCACCCGCGCTTCGGCCGGGGCGGTCAGGCCGTCTTCCAGCCGCAGGCCGCGCCGCAGCCGCTCCAGCTCCGGCTCACCCACCGTCCCGGCGACTTCGGCGAGATATACTTTATCAACCTCGAAGCGGGGATGCATCAGCCGGTGCGCCAGCTCGCCGTCGTTGGTGAGGATGATCAGGCCGGTCGTATCCTGGTCGAGGCGGCCCACCGGGAAAAGCCGTACCCGGCCCGGCGCCAGCGCGGTGACAGTCTGGCGGCCGCGGGGATCGGTCACCGAACTGACCACGCCCGCCGGCTTGTTCAGCAGGTGGTATTCCAGCGGCTCCGGCTCCACCGGCCGGCCGTCGAGGTAAACCACGTCGCCCGGCGAGACCGTGGCGCCCAGCACGCTCACCGTCTCGCCGTTTACCGCCACCCGCCCGGCGGTGATAAAATCCTCGCTCCTGCGCCGGGACGCCACTCCCGCACGGGCAAGATATTTCTGCAGACGTTCAGCCATATCAGGTTTTTTGTCTTCCATCCGAAGTGAACAAGCCGGCGGGATATGTTTCCTGGAGCGGTTCGGCTCGCGGGCCATAAAAGCTCACCCGGCCACAGCCTCCAGCGCCCAGCAAGCGCCATAACCCGCGAACGTAAGCGGAAGGAAACATATCCCGCCGGCGCCCGCCCCTCCCCTACACCCGCTTTTCCGCGGCCAGATGCAGCTTCTCCCGCAGCTCTTCCACATCTTCAGGCGTGGCCTCGAATCCCTCGATCGACGGCAGCGCCTCCAGTCCGGACAGGCCGAAGAGCTTCTCGAAGGCCGCCGAGGTGCGGTAGCGGATGGCGCCGGTCTCGTCGTGGCGGCCGGCCTCCCTCAGCAGACCCTTGTCCACCAGCGTATTGACCACGGTGTCGGCGCCGACGCCGCGGATGCGGGCGATCTCCGGCCGCGTCACCGGCTGCAGGTAGGCGATGATCGCCAGCGTCTCCATCGCCGCCGGCGACAGCGAATAATCGACCGGGCGCTCGCAGAAACGCTCCACCGCGCCGCGGGCCAGATCGCTGGTCCGAAGCGCGTAGCCGCCGGCGACCTCGGCAAAGACGATGCCGCCGCTTTCCCCGGAGAACCGCTCGCGCACCGCCTCCACCGCGTGCGCCAGCTGCTCGTCCGCCGCGCCGGTGACCTCCGCCAGCGTCTCCAGCGACAGCGGCTCCGGCGAGATGAACAGCAGCGCCTCGATGTCACGCGCGAGTGCCGCCGCTCCCTCCTCCGGGTCCGCGCCGGCAAGTCCGGCGATGTCAGCGCCGGCCGCGGCATCATCCAGGTTGTCGCTCATTTCTTCCATATTGTCAATCAAATCTTCTTCGATGATATCTTCGTGGTTCTGGTTCTGGTTTTCCATCAAACCTCCGTATGTCCAGCCGGGACGGGATGTTTCCCGGAGCGGTTCGGATCGCGGGCCAGGGAGTCACGCCCTGCCACGATTTCTTGCGCCAGCCTGCAGGTGTCTCCCCGCGAACGTAAGCGGAGGGAAATATCCCGTCCCGGCTGGCCAGATCACGCGATCAGCTTGCCGCTCTTCTGCGCTTCATAGATGAGAATCTGGCCGAAAAGCTGCTCCTGCTCGACCTCGAGCTCGCCTGAGTTGTACATCTCCAGCAAGGCGAAGAAAGTCACCGCCTGCGTGATCCGGTCGGCGTCGCCGACGATCTCGTCGAACGCCACCTTGGCGCGCTCCTTCACCAGCAGCCGGATCGCCTTCATCTGCTCCCAGACGTTGGCGGTGGCCATCATCATATGGTCGGTCGTGATCTGGGGCGGCTCGGCCAGCAGTACGCCGACGGCGGCCGCCAGCTTCGCCGGATCGTGCCGGTGCGGTATCTCCGGCTCCTGGCGGCGCTTCAGCTTCGGCAGCGGCGCGCTGCGGAAGCGCCAGTGGCGCGTAACGTCGAAACGGCCGCGCAGCCAGGCGGCCGCCTCCTTGAATTTTTTGTAGGTGATGAGCCGGATGACCAGCTCTTCGCGCGCCTCCTCCGGCGTCAGCTCCTCGACTTCCACCTCTTCCGGCCGCGGCAGCAGCTGCGCCGACTTGATCTCCATCAGCGCGCTCATCAGGATGAGGAACTCGCTGGCGGCCTCGAGGTCGAGCTCTTCTTCCTCCTCCAGCCGCTCCAGGTAAGCGATGATGATGTCGGTGATCGACACCTCGAAGATGCTGATCTCTTCCTTAAGGATCAGCGTCAGCAGCAGGTCGAACGGCCCCTGGAACACCTCCAGGTCGAGATCCAGCAGCTCGATGTCCCAGTAGCCGGCCATCTAGATGCCGATTGCCCGGCAGGCTTCCGCAAAGACCCCGGTGGCGATGGCCAGCGCCCGCTGGCGGCCGTCCTCGAGGATGGCCTCGATGTGGCCCGGCTCGCCCAGCAGCGCCTCGCGCTTCTCCCGGATCGGGTCCAGCACCGCCAGGATGCGGTCCGCCAGCCGGCCCTTGCACTCGGTGCAGCCGATAGTGGCGGCGCGGCAGCCGCGGTCGATCTGATCGATCTCCGCCGCCGGCGCTTCGAAAAATTTATGGTAGGAAAAGACGTTGCACCTGTCGGGATGGCCCGGATCCTTCAGCCGCTGGCGCGCCGGATCGGTGAACATCGCCATCACCTTCTTGCGCACGCTCTCCGGATCTTCCGCGATGTCAATCGTGTTGCCATAGGACTTGCTCATCTTGCGCCCGTCCAGCCCCAGCAGCCGGGGCGTCTCGGTGAGGATGGCCTTCGGCTCCGGGAAGATGTCGCCGTACATGCCGTTGAAGCGGCGCACGATCTCGCGCGCCAGCTCCAGGTGCGAGAGCTGGTCCTCGCCCACGGGCACGCGGCCGGCCTTGTAGAGGATGATGTCCGCCGTCTGCAGCACCGGGTAGCCGAGGAAGCCGAAGGTCGCCACCCGCTCGCCCAGCTCGCTCACCATCTCCTTGTAGGAAGGCACGCGCGTCAGCCACGAGACCGGCACCAGCATGCCGAGCAGCAGCGCCAGCTCGCTGTGCGCCTTCACCTCCGACTGGCGGAAGATGATGCTGCGCCCGGGGTCGATGCCGACGGCGATCCAGTCGGCGACCATCTCGACGGTGTCCTTCTTCATGCCGGCGACGCTGTCATAGCGGGTGGTGAGCGCGTGCAGGTCGGCGACGCAGTAGACGCAGTCGTAGTCGTCCTGCAGCTTCACCCAGTTGGGGAGTGCGCCGAGGAGGTGGCCCAGATGCAGGCGGCCGGTAGGCCGCATTCCTGAGAAGACTCTTTCACGGGGGGGAAGCTTGGACTCTGGCATATGAGGATTTTATCCGAGCCGGAATAAATATAAAAGCTGCCGCGGGGCGTGAAGCAGGGCTCGCCGCCGGCCGCGCGTTCAGGAGCCGCCGTCGGTGCGCCGCAGCCGCCGCTCGTCCATCCCGAAATAGTGGCCCAGCTCGTGCATCACCGTCTTGCGCACCTGGCTGCGGATATCATCGTCAGTGGAGGACATCTCCTCGATCGGGATGCGGAAGATGGTGATGCGGTCAGGCAGGACGCCGTAGTATCCGCGCGGCCTCTCCGTCAGGGGGATGCCCTCATAGAGTCCGAGCAGACGGTGGGGGTCTTTCAGGTTGACCTTGGCGAGCTGTTCCGGTGTGGCCCAGTCCTCTACCAGAATAGAGACGTTCTCCAGCCGCGACGCGAAGCGGTCGGGCAGGGTACCCAACGCTTCCTCGACCAGTTTTTCAAAATGGGCGCGGTCCACCAGCACACGATACCACAAGAAAAAACCGGGGACACCATGCTTTAATATGCATCGCTGCCTGAACTCAGCCGGCTAAAGCAGCTTAAAAAAAATGTATGGTGTCCCCGATTTCGCTCTGATTTCGCTCGAATCAGCGGCGCACGCTGCTGGACTCGTCCTCCTGCGGCGTGTAGCGGTCGATCAGCATCTGGCGGCAGGATTCCTCACCCTGCTCGCGGTTGTACGCCTTCTCGACGGTGATCGTGCAGCGCTCCAGCGGCGGCCTGACTACCTTGACAGCGCCGAAGCCGCCCTTGCGCTTCTCCAGTTCACGAAAGCCTTCCAGGTCGATCTCGACGCCGAAGACCTTGTAAAGGCAGCCAAAATAGGTGCTGTCATCCTCATCGTAGGAGTAGATGTACTTGCATCCGGAGTCAAAGCAGTTGGCGGGATAGATGACTTTTTCACAAAGCACCCCGCACTCCGTACACTCCAGCTCTTCGGAGAGTTCCAGAAATAAAGACATGTATTACCTTCCGTTCTCAGAACCGTCTTAGTTCCCATTGATTTCCCTGCCCGCGCGAACCTGAACGGCAACTCGTTTCTCCCGAGTATTGTACTGCGTCACTGGCATTCCGGGCAAGATATTCCGGTTCAATATAACTGTATAGGGGTAGAAGAAAAATGTATTGACAGGCTGAAGCCCATCCGAAAAGCCTCATGTCCACCCCGCCAATCACACAGATACGTTCGCGCGACGGGCGCCTGGCGCCGTTCGATCCCGGGAGAATCCGGCGTGCCGTTTCCCGGGCGGTGGAAGCGGTGGGAACGCGGGACGGCGCGGTCGCGGCATCGCTGGCGCAGGCGGCGATCCGGCAGCTGGAGGAAAACTATCCCGGCGGCACGCCGTCGGTGGAAGAGATCCAGGACGTCGTCGAGGATGCGCTCATCGCCGGGGGACAGCCCCAGGTGGCCAAGGCTTACATCTCCTACCGCCGGCGCCACGCGGACATCCGCGCCGCCAAGAGATTCCTGGGCGTCACCGATGACCTGAAGCTGCCGCTGAACTCGTTGAACGTCCTGAAGAAACGTTACCTGATCAAGGACGACGAAGGCCGGCCGGTCGAGACTCCCGGGGAGCTGTTCCGCCGCGTTGCCCGCCATGTCGCCGCCGCGGACGCGGATTACGGCGACGACGCCGGCGCCAGCGAAGAGATCTTCTACCAGGTGATGACTTCAGGTGAGTTCATCCCCAACTCCCCCACGCTGATGAACGCGGGCACCGAACTGGGGCTGCTGTCCGCCTGCTTTGTGCTGCCGGTGCCGGATTCGATACCGGGCATCTTCGATGCCATCAAGCACATGGCCATCATCCACCAGGCCGGCGGTGGCACCGGCTTCTCCTTCTCGCACCTGCGGCCCAAGGGCGACCGCGTCGGCTCCACCAAGGGCATCGCTTCCGGTCCGGTCAGCTTCATCGGCGTCTTCGACGCCGGCACTGAGGTGGTCAAGCAGGGCGGCCGCCGCCGCGGCGCCAACATGGGCGTGCTCAGCGTGCACCACCCGGACATCCTCGAGTTCATCAGCGCCAAGCAGCGCGAGGGCTTCCTGGCCAACTTCAACATCTCGGTGGCGGCGTCGGACGTCTTCATGCAAGCGCTGCGCGAGGACGGCGAGTCCCAGCTTGTCAATCCACGCAACGGCAGGGTCACCGGCAGCCTGCGGGCGCGGCCGGTGATGGAAGCGATCGCCAGCAACGCCTGGCGCACGGGGGACCCGGGCATGATCTTCATCGACCGCATCAACGCGGTCAACCCCACGCCGCAGCTGGGCCCGATGGAGACCACCAACCCCTGCGGCGAACAGCCGCTGCTGCCGTTCGAGTCGTGCAACCTGGGCTCGATCGACCTCGCCAGGCTGGTACGGAAAGGGGAGATGGACTGGCAGCGCCTCGGCGAGCTGGTTGACATAGCGGTTCACTTTTTAGACAACGTGATCGACGCCAACCGTTTCCCGCTGGACGAGATCGCACAGATGACGCGAGGCAACCGCAAGATCGGCCTCGGCGTGATGGGATTCGCTGTGGCGCTGATCCGGATGGGCATCCGCTATGATTCCGACGAGGCGCTGGCCAGGGGGGAAGAGATCATGCGGTTCATCCAGGAGCGGGCAGTGGCCCGATCGGCACAGATCGCCGGCCGGCGCGGTTCCTTCCCCAATTTCAAAGGCAGCCGCTGGGAGCAGCAGGGTTACGCCGCCATGCGCAACTCCACCGTGACGACGGTGGCGCCCACCGGCACCATCAGCGTCATCGCCGGCGCCAGCAGCGGCATCGAACCGCTGTTTGCCATCTCGTTCGTGCGTGATGTGATGGAGGGCACGCACTTAATGGAGACGAACGCCGAGTTCGAGCAGGTGGCACGCGAGCGCGGCTTTTACAGCGACGACCTGATGATGCGCATCGCCCGCGTGGGCTCGGTGCGGGATTTCGAGGAGATCCCCGCGGATGTCAGGAACCTGTTCCGCACTGCACTGGACATCGAGCCGCGCTGGCATGTGCGCATGCAGGCCGCTTTCCAGAAGTATGTTGACAATGCGGTCTCCAAGACGATCAACCTGCCGCGCGACGCCGGCATTGATCAGGTGCGCGAGGCGTTCATCCTGGCCTACGATCTGGGCTGCAAGGGCATCACTGTTTTCCGCTACGGCAGCAAGGAGCAGCAGGTGCTGTACCTGGCCGGCGAGATGGCCGGCGGCGAGACCACCGAGCACGTCCGCGCCAGCGCCGAATTCGCGGGCGGCTGCCCGGCGGTCGACTGCGAGTTCTAGCAAAAAAATGTAAGGTGTCCCCGGTTTTAAGCATAACAAAGGCGCGGACCTAAGGTCCGCGCCGTGGCCTTGCGTGAGATGCTACCGGGCTATGATTGCCGGCGCGCCCTTCTCAACAGCACGGAAGCGGCGGCGATGCCGATCAGGCCGGAGGCGATCAGCAGGGCTACCGTCGTGCCGGTGCTGGGCAGGCTGCTGGCCTGCATCGTGGATGTCAAACGTGTGCTACAACCGAGGTTACTATAAACCGTATTGTAATCGGGCAGCACGGACTTGTAGGAACTCAGGCTGCTGAGCACCTGGCAGGCAGCGGCCAGCTGCGAATCGCTGAATCCGGAAACATTTCCGGCCGCGGCAGCGTTGTAGATGGCGATGAAGGTGTCCGGTGATATGCCAGCCTGAGCCGCCGCAACCTGCATAGCCGAGACTACTGCGGCATACTGGTTTCCCTGCGCGCCCGAGGGAAACGCCGCGAGCGCCGTACCAGTGACGAGCATCGAAATCATTAGACAGACAATCAGTAAAAATAATACACGTCTCATCAAATCACCCCTTCTGAATATTTAATAATCCCATAAACAATCTGGACCTGTTTTGCCAAACCCGTGCGCAATACTCGAGAGAGTTCAATGCGCACCAGTACGTTTCCTTCCCATTATTGAAAAAAATATAACGTCTGGATAAACATTGCAAGTGAATATATTTAAGCCGCATACTTACATTTGTTGCATTGGTTCCGGCCTCTGCCGCTGGAAATTCCGGCGCCACTGAGATATCTTGAACCCGTGCCCACCGTTCATCTTCCGGGAATATGTCTGTTAACGGCGCAATAAGGCAGAACTTTAATAAATCTCAGCTGAAACCGACGGGCCTTGTAGCCCAGCGTGATAATCCTGGCTTCAGGCGTCACGCCGCCTGGTGCCGCTACGCGGTCGCGTCCGTTGCCATCTTTGCCGTTGTCCTGGCGCTGATCCCCTGGTATTCGCAAGAGCTACAGAATAAATCGCTGCGGCAGGCGGAGCAGGGCTTTCAGGTTGAGGCGCTGCATACCGCCCAAAGCGCCAGCGCCTGGAACCCGCTGTCGGTGAATGCGCTCATGGTGCTGGCGGGGGCTCAGCACCGGGTCGGCTACGACACTGACGCAAAAACAAGCCTGCAAAAGGCGGTCCGGATGCAACCCCTCAATTACGAGGTTTGGGAGCAGCTCGCCATCTATGAGCGCGATTACTGGCATATGCCGCAGGAGGCGCACCAGCATTTCGTCAAGGCGTCGAGCCTGAACCCCTATGATGCTGTGCTGCGCCAGGAGGCGGGCCTGCCGCCGCTGGACTCTCCGGCCGGTGGTTAAGCGGGCTCGGGCGCCTGCAGACCGGCCGGCGCGTTGGCGGTAAACCCCGCTGCTGCCCGGGCGTCGTCGTCGAAGTCGGTGGTCCCGACACGGCTTAAGTCAAAGGGTGCGTAAGAAGGAATCCACCGCTTGAGCATGTCCTTGACCACGTCGCACTCTCCCCGGGTGGCCGGCCCAAACAGGGATTCAAATTCGCTCAACGTGGCGCCGGCCCACGGCGCCGAGTTGATGCGGTTGATCATGGGGTGGCTGGTGATCTCGTGTGACTCGTCCCTTGCCACCAGTTGCTCGTGCAGCTTCTCCCCCGGCCTCAGGCCCGTAAAAATAACCTCCACCGGCCGCTGCGGGCTCATCATGCCGATCATCTGCCTGGCCAGGTCCACGATCCGGACCGGCTTCCCCATGTCCAGCACATAGATGGCGTTGCCATCCGGGAATGCGGCCGCCTGCAGCACCAGGTCCACTGCTTCCGAGACCAGCATGAAGTAGCGCGTCATCTCCGGATGGGTGATGGTAACAGGGCCGCCGCCACGAATCTGCTCGCGAAATATCGGCAGGACACTGCCGCGGCTGCCCAGCACGTTGCCGAACCTGACCGAGCAGAATCGGGTGGCCGGGTAGGCATCTTCCAGCTCGCCGATGATGCGCTCCCCAAGATACTTGGTTGCGCCCATCACGTTCACCGGCTCCACCGCCTTGTCGGTGGAGATGTTGACAAAGCAGCCGGCTCCGAACCTGCCCGCCATTCTGGCCATGATCATCGTACCGCACACGTTGTTGAGTACCGCCAGGTCCGGCTGCAGCTCCATCAGAGGCACATGCTTGTACGCGGCGGCGTGAAACACCAGCTCGGGCCGGTACTTTTCAAACAGCGCCTCCATGCGCACCTCGGACCTGATATCAGCCACGCAAATCTCGTGATTGTGAAAGAACCGCTGCATCAGTTCCTTGTGGATGTTGTAAAGTGATGACTCGTCCTGGTCCACGAGGATGATGCTGGCGGGGTTGTGGCCGCTGATCTGGTTGACCAGCTCCGAGCCGATCGAGCCGCCGGCGCCGGAAACCAGCACCCGCTGCCCCTTGATGAATTCCCTGATCTGGGTGTAATCGGTCTGCACCGGCTGGCGCCCGAGCAGGTCCTCGATCTCGACGTCGCTGATGTTGTCCACGCCGACCTTGCCCAGATGCGTGCTCTGCAGCGGCCTCAGGGTCTTGACGGGTCTGCCGGTGCGCTGGGCCAGCTCGACGATCCGCTGGAACTCGCTCAGGGCGACGCTGGGCATCGCGATCAGGATCTCGTCCACATCCTGCTTCTCCGCAATCTCGGCCAGGCGATCGGTAGGGCCGAAGATGGTGACGCCGTGGATCTCCATGCCATGAAGGTCGGCATTATCATCCACCAGGGCCGCCACCTCGAACACCGAATCGGGATCCTTCTGAATGCTGCGGACGATCATCTCGCCGGCGGCGCCGGCGCCCACCACCAGCAGCCGCAGGTGCCGCTCCACTTCCCTGAGAGAGCGTTCGTAGAAAATGCGCGGATAAAACCTGACTCCCACCATCAAAATGAAAGCAATCAGCCCTCCAATTGGCACCATTACGAGAACGTGTGTAAAGGATGAGGGCATCGTGAGGCGGCCCGCCGCCAGCAAAAGCACCATAATGAGCAATGCGGCTTGCACCATCCTCACCCCCTGCTCCAGACCGACATATCGACCCACGACGCTGTACAGTCCAAACCTGATGTTGACGGCGTGATGGATGACGATCGCAATCGGAAGAAAAATGAGGAGCTCGTGATAATAGGCCAGTGGCGCCCATCGGGCGAAAAGAACAATCGAAGCCAGAGTATAAGCATTGATGACAATGCAGGTATCGACCAAAAGTGAAAGTGGCTGTCGCCTAATCTGTCGGCTTATGATCAAGGTTGGCTGCCCATTGTCTAAAAAAACTTATTCCTAATATGCACCCGCATTAAAACTCAGACAAATTCCGCATCAACAAATTGCCACTGACGTTAACTCCAGACATTCTCTCTCATCAGAAAAGTTTTCATGCATTGATTTCTTAATCCTCTATTACTTTTAATAGCTTTACAACCTTCCTCCACCGTTTAAACTTCGTCCTTACGGCCAAGCCGTGCAAGCTGCCTGCGGATACCCAGAATAGAGGCGGCGATCCTTTCTCCCCGGATGTCATCAACAAATTTTCGCGGTCCTTGGCCAGTCACTCGGCATCAAGACCACGTGGTACTTGCAATCCCATGCGGTGTGGCTTAAGTCTGATAAATCGTTCATGGACAGAAAGTCGGTGCGTATGGTTTTGTGGCGCCGCGCCCCTAGTGCGTAACTCCACGACACACCAATACTTTATGGAAGGTCAGCCACAGTATTTTTATGTCCATGAACAGCGAAATATTTTTCATATACTCCACATCCAATTGCACTTTCTGGGGGATAGACAACTCGTCACGCCCGTTTATTTGCGCCCAACCAGTCAAGCCAGGCACAAGCCGGTGAACTCCCGATTCAACCCGTAAAGCGATCAGGTCAACTTGATTAAACAATGCCGGCCGTGGCCCGACCAAACTCATATCACCGATCAGGATACTCCATATTTGCGGCAGCTCATCAAGACTGATCCTGCGCAGAAAGCCCCCGATAGGAGTCAGATATTGATCTGGCCTGCCAAGCAAATGAGTTGCCACGGCGGGTGTATAAACCCGCATGGTACGGAACTTCGGCATACGAAAAATGTAATTGTCATGCCCCACACGGTCTGACCAGTAAAGAACTGGCCCAGGCGAAGTCAACTTTACCAGCACACCGATCAGCAGCATCGGCACTGAAGCCAACGCCAAAACAACAATGGCTAGCGTCAAATCCAGTACCCTTTTACCAATATAGCCCGTTTCTTCACCCCGGCTCACGTCGATTTTCGAACTATCTGCCCCGCTGCGGTTGGATGCAGCGCAAGTTAACAAAATGGCGGTTCCTAGTGACTTCAACCCCGGCCCCGCAAAAAATGCTCCGCCGTGATACGCAACCCCTCATCAACCGAAACCGGTGGATTCCAATCCAGCATTGTACGTGCCTTCGTAATATCCACTTGCAAAGAACCACACAGTCGTTGAGCTAAAACGCTTTTACCAACTATCTTAAAACCCGCCTCAAGCAGTTTCTGAGGCACTGGCAACAACCGTGTCGGCACATTGAGCGCTGCCGCCAATCGGCGCAAAAGTTCGGTGGTGGAGAGGTCTTCCCCATCCGAAACCAGGAATGTCTGATTTGCTGCCGCGGGGTGATCGAGGCAGGTAACGATAAAATCGAGCAGATTATAGGTTGAAACAAAACTGCGCCGATTACGAATTGCACCCAATGGCAAAGGGTAAGATTTGCTTGTGAAATTGATTAGCTTCGCGAAATTTCCGGGGGCGCTTGGCCCATAAACCAAAGGAGCCCGGATTATAATGATTTCCATAACTGATTTGGCAGCAATTTCCTGCAAACCCTGCTCAGCCTCGTACTTGGAAACTGAATACTCTGAATGGGGAGCAGGTTCGCTTGACTCATCAAACGGCACCCCTTGAGTCGCATGACCATTAACACCAATTGAACTCAGAAACAAAAAACGCCGGACGCCCGCTTTGACTGCCTGGCGGGCAAGGTTTAACGTACCACCCACATTAACTGCGCGAAACTCGGCCAACGGGTTGGTGGCATCGTCGCGAATCACGTGCACGCGAGCTGCGAGGTGGACAACAGCATCTACGCCACTCAACGCATCAGCCCAGTTTATTCCCCCGTCAATTGAACCGACCATCACCGGCTCGGCACCCGCGATCAAAGGATCTACCGATCTCGTCGCCGCCTTGACGCGCCATCCTTGCTGGTACATTTCAGCACATAAGTGCCGCCCCAAGAAACCATTAGCCCCGGTAATTAGCACCATTTTTTCCTTCATTTTTCAATGATGAATTTAGAAAGCATTTACACTGAGCGTATGGTCCAAAATAAAAAAAGCATAGTCGCCACAGATAACACCACGCGGTCAATTAATCGACGTTGCGCATTGTTGATGTATTGTAAGAGCCTGATTCTTTGAATCAGCCCCACATCACTCAGCATGCCAAATAAAAGAGCTTTTTTGCTTATCTAAACCTCTTCCACCAGTTTTACCCCGTCTTTAGAAGTTCGCTATATATCTCTTCAACCTTGGAAGCATTATTTCCCCAACAATGGTGATGCATAACAAACTCGCGAGCATTTCTTCCTATACGGTCAGCCATTTTAGGTGACTTTAGAAGCATCACAACTGTTTCTGCAAACTCTTCCGCTGCATCAGCAACGCAAATCTCTTCTCCCGGGCCTGCTTTGATATCACCCAAACCAAGGGTTGTTGTTACAACAGGCAAACCACATGCCATGGCCTCCAGAATTTTGAACTGCATCCCGGAGCCTGACTGCATCGGTGCAATGGCGACAGACGCTTGAGCCAAAATCTCTGGCATGGATTTAGAAAAGCCGGTTACAGTTATTCCATTGCAATGCGCAAGATCGCAAACCTCTTTAGAGGGATTAGCACCTGCGATGATCAAGGATACTGTAGGTATTTCTTTCTGGATAAATGGAAAGCATTCTCCCACAAACCACCGGGCTGCATTAATGTTGGGCGTATATCCCATATTCCCGGAAAAGACAATCACCGGTTCCTTGTATCCTTTACGATTGGGTTTAAACAGGTCCGTATCTACGCCCAAGGGGATAACCGTTACTTTTTGACTTGGAATAAGCATCCTATCTTTTTCAGAAACCACGATCATCTGATCGAAATATCCCCCTATTTCTCGCTCATAGTGAACTATGCGCCGCAATTCCTCCTGGAAGAGCCAGCGTTTTGGAATGCTTTCCATTGCTACACGGCGCTCCAAATTTAGCTGCATGGAATCTATTAACTCCAATATCTTTGGAACGGCCACATCGGATAAATATGGTGCGACCCGCAGCATATAAGCATGGATCAAATCAAAACTGTTTTCAGCAAGTAACTCATCAATCCGTTTTTTAAATCCGTTAGACCGATAATATAGTGCCTGCAAAGGCAATGAAGAAAAGGGCCCTCGCAAGGCTACATTCACGACTGACCGCCATCGGGGCAGCCTGACGGTATGGATCGCCTTGCAAAAAGGTCTTAAACTATCAAGTCCCGCAAGCTCATCCTCCCTTTCATAAAGGGAGAGGAGAGTAATCTCATGCCTCTGACTCAAGATGCGGAGACGTTGATATGGGACAACCTGATCACCTCTCAAAAGCGGGAATGGAAACCGCAGCGTAACAAAGAGCAATCTCATTGTTTAACGCTCATCCTGTATATTTCCAACATTTGTTTAGCAGTCTTTGCCCATGAAAATTGTTTGGCCTGCTCGAGGCCCTTCCCAATCATCCGGTTTCGCAGTTCAGTGTCGGAAATAATTTGTAAAATAGCATGGGCAATTTCTTCGGGATTCTTAGGGTCAACAAACAGAGTTGCGTCGCCAGCCACCTCTGGAATTGAGCCTGCGGACGTTGTAATAACGGGTGTACCACATACCATCGCCTCCAATACCGGCATGCCAAACCCTTCATATAATGACGGATATAAAAACACATCTGCTCCATGATATAGCGCGACCAAATCCTGCTCGGTAATAAAACCAAGCAAAATCACCTGTCCATCCAAGCCCATTTCCGAAACAAAAGTCTGAAATTGGTTTTTTGCCTCCCGCGATAAACCTGCCACTACCAGACGAATTGGCAGCGGGGTCAATTTTTTGAGGTGAGTAAAAGAACGCAAAACGCCTAACGTGTTTTTCCGCGGGTCTAATGCGCCCAACGCAAAGATAAACTGCGCATCAATTGCATAGCGTTGCTTCACATCAACCACTGAGGATGAATCCGGTAAACGGCAACACTGAACGTTACCAGACTCATAAATAACGCGGATTTTCTCGTTAGGAACATTTAACTTATCAGTGATGTCTCGCATAGAGTGCTTCGAAACGGTCATGATGCACGTTGCTGTTTTAGCTGCTTGTGGAGCCACCAGGCGATAATACATTCGCCCTATTCTTTGATATAAAGAAGGCGACTGGGGCAAAAACGTTTTAGGTAATAAAAACATCACATCGTGGATCGTCAAAACCAGCTTGAGATGTTTCGGCAGACAAAGGGGCGCAGTATTTGCCGGACAGTGTAAAGCATCTAACCGATCACGCTTAATTGCCAATGGCAAACTAATCTGCTCCCACAATGGATATAGCTTCGGGCTGAGCAGCTTGACCACAAAACGCGAGTCGCGAGGCGCATGTTCTACCGCTCGCCTATCATCCACATATAATATATATTGCTCGTTACCCGGCAGTTTGGCTAATTCCATGAGCAAGTTATACACAAAATTGCCCATGCCACGGCGGTGGATGAGCAGGCGGGCGTCTATTCCTATACGCATACTTACTCCGGCCAAAGATGCAGCATTACAGGGCGAGGATACTTTTGATTGTAGGACAATCCTTTCACCCGGTAAGCGTACTCAGGAACCAAATCGCGACAAAATTTCAATAATTCACGCCAGTCATTTCCTGGGTGATAGACTGTCAGTGCAATCTTGGGCTTGTCGCGTCTAATAGTTTCTGCTCCCCCCTGTAACACTCTATATTCAAAAGACTCCAAGTCACCCTTAATATAATCCACCCTCAAGCAAGAATGTTCAGACCATTTATCAATCGTGGT
>JAJYXB010000020.1 GCA_021791195.1 Actinomycetes bacterium
CTGAAACCGATCGGCGACATCCCGCCGGCAGAACTGGAAGCTCAATATCGTGGACAAGAAGGCAGAGAAATCATAGAGTTACCCAAACAAACGAGTCTCCGGTAAACCCGGGGCGATTCACTTTGGGCTTTAGGGCGTGATGCTCCGGAATCTCCTGCCCGCTGCGATAACAACCTGGTCAAGCATCATTCTGACATTTATATTTACAAATCCCGGACGTTTGTGTAAGTTGGATTAATGAACTCCATAATCGAAATACTCGCTCATTTCGTTACCAATAGCATTTCTGTACTGGGCTACCCTGGCGTTTTTTTAGCGATGGCTATCGAATCAGCCTGTATCCCGCTGCCTTCCGAAGTCATTATGCCCTTCTCCGGTTTTTTAGCATTTCAGGGCACATTTAATCGATTTTGGTTGGGGTTGTCGGCGCTTTTGGCAACCTTGTCGGCTCACTCATAGCTTATTATGTCGGAAAATGGGGTGGGTTACCGTTGGTTGAAAAATACGGCAAATTCATCTTGATATCCCACCATGATATCCAGAAAGCCCATAAGTGGTTTGATCGGCACGGCAAAAGCACAGTCTTTTTTACCCGCTTAATTCCCGGCAGACGCCATCAGGATGGTTGACGCCGGCGGCTTTGACATGTTGCTGGTGGACCTGCACATTCCCCGGGTTAAAAGCGGCAACGGCGGCGGCCCGCAGCCTGCCGTCGAAGACATCGCCGATCAGCAGCCGTCCATGGCTGCCGGTCTGGAGCTGATCAGGCACTGTGCCACCCGGCGGCCGGATGCCAAGATCGTCGTTCTTACCTACTCAAATCTTGCCGGGCACTTCTTCCTTGCCAACCAGGCGGGAGCCGACGCATATCTTGTCAAGGATCACATCGATTGCAAAAACTTCACCCAGGACCTGATGACGGTAGCTGCCGGTGGCAGGCCATTCTCGGCGCCCTTCCTGGAAAAGAAGGTGTGGGATGCGCAGAAGTCCGGCTTCGCGTTCCCGTACGGCCTTACGGAAAGAGAAGTCAAAATCCTCACTTTGATGTGTGTGGGCGCCAAGGACAAGGAGATCGCGCAAAAACTGTTCCTGGCGGAGCGCTCCGTGCATCGCGCGGTTGAAACGATCCGTGAAAAGCTCGCCGTGGAGAACCGCGCCCAGGTAATCGCCCTGGCGGTGCGGGAGGGGCTGGTGGAGTAAGCTTTCGCTTTTAACCCACATTTTTGGCAAGCGCTTCCGGTCTAATTCAGCACCGTCCCCAGCACCTCATTAAAGAACCCGTTCCAGAGCACCCGCTGGGAGGCGATGAGGCTGGGGGTAGTCCCGGGGCAGCTGCCGTTGGAGCTGAAGGCCTGGGAGCAGGATCTTACCTCCACCGGACCGTTCATCGTCCCGTCAAACATCGGCGTAACGTTCTTGCCCGGGTCAATAACGCCGGGGTTGTCCTTGGCCGGGGGCATCACCTGTCCGGCGATGCTTACCTGGTAGTAGACATTGTCTGTGGCTGAAGGATTGGCCACCAGCACCCAGTTGGCGGAGTTCTTGCCGTCGTACCAGGTCCAGTTATAGTCACCTGCCAGGCTCGCTGCCGGATAGCCGGGCACCTCTTCAAACGACTTGGGTGTGGTGGAGCGCTGCGAGGCAATCACGTTGGGACTGGTTCCCGGGCAGTTACCCGACTGGTCAAAGGCCTGCGAGCAGCTTGTAACCTCCACCGGGCCGCCTATTATCTGGTCGAACTGGGGCGTGACGTTCTTGCCCGGAGCGATAATGCCGGGATTGTCCTTGGCCTGGGGCATCACTTGGCCGGCAACCCTGACCTGGTAGTAAACATTGTCTGTGGCTGAGGGATTTGCTACCAGCACCCAGTCAGCCATGTTCTTGCCGTCGTACCAGGTCCAGTAGTAGAGGCCGGAGAGCTGGCTGGCCGGGGTACCGGGCACCTCGTTAAAGGCGGTGCTGCCGTTAGAAAGTACCCGCTGGGAGGCGATCACGTTGGGGCTGGTGCCCGGGCAGTTACCCGACTGGTCAAAGGCCTGCGAGCAGCTTGTGACCTCTACGGGGCCGCCGATTATGTTGCCGAACTGGGGCGTGACTTTTGCTCCCGGGGCGACGACGCCGGGATTGTCCTTGGCCTGGGGCATCACCTGGCCGGCAACCCTGACCCGGTAGTAAACGTTATCCGTGGCGGAGGGGTTTGCCACCAGCACCCAGTCAGCCATGTTCTTGCCGTCGTACCAGGTCCAGTAGTAGTGGCCCGAGAGGCTCGCCTCATCGGTGCCCGGGACCTCCTCGAAGGAGTTGCCGAAGAGTATCCGCTGGGAGACTAACGCCTTGCCGCCGGTCAGGGAGTCCAGCTTCACCGGGCCGTCAGTCGTGCCGTCCTGTTTGAACTTAAGGGTATCTCCCGGGGCGATCACCCCGGCGCCCAGACCGAAGCTGTTATCAAGACTTTCATTTACTGAAGCAATACCAAGACCGAAGCTCAGGTTGTGACCCGAACCGGTAGGATCGGCCATCAGGATCCAGTTAGTCATGTTCTTGCCGTCATACCAGGCCCAGTAGTAGTTATGTGCCTGTGCAACGGTGAAGGAACCGTTAATCCGGGAAGTGTTGCCGGCGTTGTCGGCGACGCTCACCTTAATGGTGTGGGCGCCCTCAGCCAGGCCGCTGACCGGGCAGCTGATGGAGGTGGCCGTGGCGGTGCAGCCGCTTAGACGTGTGGCTGAACCGTCGAGGTATACCGCGGCGGAACTCGAGTTGATGCCGGCGCCGCTATCGGTGTAGCTGGCGTAGACCGTCACGGAGGCGCTGCTTAGCGTGCCGGTGGGCGCCAGATTGCTCAGCGCCGGCGGCGTGGTGTCGGAGCTGACCGTAAAGGACCCCGATGCGGCGGCGGTGTTGCCGGCGTTGTCGGCGACGCTCACCTTAATGGTGTGGGAGCCGTTGGCCAGGCCCGTGACCGGGCAGCTGATGGAGGTCGCCGTGGCGGTGCAGCCGCTTAGGACACCGCTGTCTAAGTAGACCTGGGCGGTGGCGGAGCTAATGCTGGCGCCGCTATCGGTGAAGTTGGCGTAGACCGTCACGGAGGCGCTGCTTAGCGTGCCGGTGGGCGCGATGCCGCTTACCGCCGGCGCAACCGAGTCCACCATAAATGACCCCGAGGCGGTGCCGGTGTTGCCGGCGTTGTCGGCGACGCTGACGGTGTAGTTATGGGCGCCCTCAGCCAGGCCCGTGACCGGGCAGCTGATGGATGTGGCCGTGGCGGTGCAGCCGCTTACGGCGGTGCCGTCCAGAGCCACTGCCGCAGAAGCGGAGTTGATGCCGGAGCCGGAGTCAGCGTAGTCGGCGGTGATGGTCGTGCTGGTCGTGCTGATCAGGCCGCTGGGCTGAAGGTTGGTTACGCTCGGCGGGGTTGTATTTTGGAAGGTATAACTAAAGACGCCGTCGCCCCAGGTGCCGGCAAAGAGGGTTTGATCGGATACAAAGTTCGGCGAGAGGGCCACGGAGCGAACAGCCGTGCTGGCAAGCCCGCTATTTATAGCGCTCCAGCTGGTGCCGCCGTTTGTGGTCTTAAAGACGCCGCCCCAGGTGCCGGCAAAGAGGGTTTGATCGGATGCAAAGTTCGGCGAGAGGGCCACGGAGTATATATACATGTTAGTAAGCCCGCTATTTATAGCGCTCCAGCTGGTGCCGGCGTTTGTGGACAAAAAGACGCCGCCGGCGGTGCCGGCAAAGAGGGTTTGATCGGATGCAAAGTTCGGCGAGAGGGCCACGGAGTTTACATCCGTGCTGGCAAGCCCGCTATTTACAGCGCTCCAGCTGGTGCCGGCGTTTGTGGATATAAAGACGCCGCCGCCGTAGGTGCCGGCAAAGAGGGTGTGGTCGGTGGCAAAGTTCGGCGAGAGGGCCAGCGAGCTAATATCCGTGCTGGTAAGCCCGCTATTTATAGCGCTCCAGCTGTTGCCGGCGTTTGTGGATATAAAGACGCCGTAGGCGGTGCCGGCAAAGAGAGTGTGGTCGGTGGCAAAGTTCGGCGAGAGGGCCACGGAGTATATATACATGTTAGTAAGCCCGCTATTTATAGCGCTCCAGCTTCCGCCGGCGTTTGTGGACAAAAAGACGCCGCCATAGGTGCCGGCAAAGAGAGTGTGGTCGGTGGCAAAGTTCGGCGAGAGGGCGAGCGAACTAATATACGTGCTGGTAAGCCCGCTATTTATAGCGCTCCAGCTTCCGCCGGCGTTTGTGGATATAAAGACGCCGCCCCAGGTGGCGGCAAAGAGGGTTTGATCGGATGCAAAGTTCGGCGAGAGGGCCACTGATTTTATAGCCGTGCTGGCAAGCCCGCTATTTATAGCGCTCCAGCTGGTGCCGCCGTTTGTGGACTTAAAGACGCCGTCGCCCCAGGTGCCGGCAAAGAGTGTATGGTCGGATGCAAAGTTCGGCGAGAGGGCCACTGAGTTTATATCCGTGTTGGTAAGCCCGCTATTTATAGCGCTCCAGCTGGCGCCGGCGTTTGTGGACAAAAAGACGCCGCCGGAGGTGCCGGCAAAGAGAGTGTGGTCGGTGGCAAAGTTCGGCGATACGGCCACCGAGTTAACAGTCGTGCCGGTAAGCCCGCTATTTACGGCGCTCCAGCTTCCGCCGGCGTTTGTGGACAAAAAGACGCCGCCGAAGGTGCCGGCAAAGAGGGTTTGATCGGATGCAAAGTTCGGCGAGAGGGCCACTGATTTTACAGCCGTGCTGGTAAGCCCGCTATTTACAGCGCTCCAGCTGGTGCCGCCGTTTGTGGTCTTAAAGACGCCGCCCAAGGTGCCGGCAAAGAGGGTTTGATCGGATGCAAAGTTCGGCGAGAGGGCCACTGAGTTTATATCCGTGTTGGTAAGCCCGCTATTTACAGCGCTCCAGCTGGTGCCGCCGTTTGTGGATATAAAGACGCCGCCGGAGATTCCGGCAAAGAGAGTGTGGTCTGTGGCAAAGTTCGGCGATACGGCCACTGAGTTAACAGCCGTGCCGGTAAGCCCGCTATTTACAGCGCTCCAGCTGGTGCCGCCGTTTGTGGAGATAAAGACGCCGCCCCAGGTGCCGGCAAAGAGAGTGTGGTCTGTGGCAAAGTTCGGCGATACGGCCACTGAGTTAACAGTTGTGCCGGTAAGCCCGCTATTTACAGCGCTCCAACTGGTGCCGCCGTTTGTGGACTTAAAGACGCCGCCCCAGGTGGCGGCAAAGAGGGTTTGATCGGATGCAAAGTTCGGCGATACGGCCACGGAGTTGATTAAACCTCCATATGGTCCGTTGCTGGTCCACTGATTTGTCCCCGCAAAGCTGGTGGAGGGAAGAACAAGCAGGCAGAACAGAAACAATCCAGCAAGCAAGCGAACCATCATTCTAAATTTCATAATTAGCCCCCCCAATTGAGATTTGCCCGAACGATCCTCGTTAGAAAGCATGGCACCGTAAACAGATTCACGGGGCGTCAGACTGCCGGCGGAAAAATCGTTGCAGCAAGGGTAACATAGAGGATTAGTTGTGTATAGAGGAAAACTGACCTTAGGCACATGCCAGTCGCCAAAAAATGCTTACGCCCGCAGATGCAGCGGCACGCTGGTTGCCACCACGCCTTTCTTGAACAGCAAAATACCTTTGATCAGCAATGCGGTCTGGTTGTGTAGCAGGTGGTGCCACCATTTCTGCGGTACGAACTCGGGCAGCACTACGGTGATGACGCCGTCAGGATGCATGGTGCGGACGTCCTCGATGTAATCCATCAGCGGCTCGATCACGGAGCGGTAGGGCGAATCCAGCACCCGCAGCGGCACGCCCATGCCATATTCCTGCCACTTCTGCTGCACGCGTTCGGTCTCCTGCGGATCGAAGCAGACATAGACCGCCACCACATCATCTGACAGCACCTTGGCATACCTGATCGCCTGGATCACCGCCCGCTGCACGCCCGAGACCGGCACGATCACGGAGTGGTGCTCGAATTCTACCTCCCTGGGGGCTCCCTCCAGTGAAAGCTGACTGGCGATCGAATCGTAGTGCTTCCTGACCTGGCGGGTGAGATAGACGATCACGGGAATGGCGATCACCACGATCCAGGCGCCGTAGATGAACTTGGACGAAGCGATGACGACCAACACCACCGCTGTTGTTACCGCGCCGAAGCCGTTGATAACCATATTGCGCCGCCATTTGCCTTCCCGGAGCTTCAGCCAGTGATGGACCATGCCCGCCTGCGAAAGGGTGAACGCCAGAAAGACGCCCACGGCATAGAGCGGGATGAGCGCGTTTGTTTTGCCGCCGAAGATGACCACCAGCGCGGCGGCGAACAGGCCGAGGATGAGGATGCCGTTGGAGAACACCAGCCGGTCGCCGCGGCTGCCGAACTGCCGGGGCATGAAGCCGTCAGCGGCCATCACGGAGGACAGCCGCGGGAAATCCTGGAAGGAAGTATTGGCCGCCAGGATGAGGATAAGCGCCGTGGCGAACTGGATGAAGTAGTAGGGGATGCCCTTGCCGGCGAATACGATTGCCGCCAGCTGCGATAAAACAGTCTCGTTGGCAATCGGCAGGATGTTGAAATGATCGGACAGGAAGGAGATGCCGATGAACATCGAGCCGAGGATGGCCGCCATCCAGATCAGCGTGATACTGGCGTTGCGCGGCTCCGGCGCCTTGAACGCCCGCACGCCGTTGGAGACCGCCTCGATGCCGGTCATGGCGGTGCAGCCGGAGGCGAATGCCTTGAGAATGACGAAGATGGCGAAATATGACTCGGTAGCCTGCAGCGTTTGCGGCGGCGGCACCGGCGAGCCGGTGAGGTACTTGAACAGGCCGACGCCGATGAGGGCGAAGATGCTGAAGATGAACAGGTAGGTAGGCACGGAGAAGATGCGGCCCGCCTCGCGCACACCGCGCAGGTTGCCCAGCATCAGCAGGGCGATCGCCACCAGCGACAGTATCACCTTGTGCGGGTCCAGCGCCGGGAAGGCCGAGGTGATGGCCGCCACACCAGCGGTGATGCTTACTGATACCGTCAGCACATAGTCGATCAGCAGCGCCGCGCCGGCCACGAGCCCGAAGTTGTCGCCGAGGTTGTCCTTGGCGACGATATAGGAGCCGCCGCCGGACGGATAGGCATGGATCGTCTGGAAATACGAGGTAACGACGATGATGATCAGCGCCGCGATGACCACCGAGATGGCCATCGAGTAGTTGATCAGCGCCGTGCCGGCGACCACCAGCGCCAGCAGGATTTCCTCAGTGGCGTAGGCGACCGACGACAGCGCGTCGGAAGAGAAGATGGCCAGGCCGGTGACCCGGGAGAACCGCTCGTGCTTCTCCTTGACGGTCTCGACGGGCTGGCCGATGAGAAAGCTTTTCAGTGACATATTATTGCGTTAGATAAAATGCTGCCCGAGACTGCGCGATTTGCGAAGCCTCCGCGATTTTCCATAGAAAAAACCGCCTGCGAGTGGCGGTTTCAAGCCGTGCCCGTATTGTAATCCCGCGTGGGGGGCGTTTCAACCTGAATCGCGCCACCTGGTTGCTGAACCTAGCAGATACGCGGCAGTTGCTCGCCGGCCGGCATCTGGACCACCCGCCGGCTGCCCATCACGGTGCGGGCGTAGACGCGGTTTCGGCTCCGGCTGCCCGTATCCGGAGTGGCTGCGGCGGTGGCGGGACTCCGGCTGGCATCATCGCCAGGGCCGGTTTCCCCGGGGCGCAGCACCCGGCCGATGACGGCCGCCCCGGTCCCCAGCGGATGGCTGTGCATCGCCTCCAGCAGCCGTTCCGCATCCTGCGACGCCACGAACGCCACAAGCTTGCCCTCGTTGGCCAGGATTAGCGGATCAAGGCCAAGAAGTTCGCAGGCGCCGCGCACTTCGGCGCGCATGGGGATCGCCGCCTCATCAATCTCGATGGACACTCCCGCCGCAAGGGCGATCTCGTTCAGCAGCGCCGCCAGTCCGCCGCGGGTGGGATCGCGCATGGCATGGATGCGCGGCGTCGCCTCCAGCATCTGGCGGACCATTTCTCCCAGCGGCGCGCAGTCGCTTTTCAGCTCGACGTCGAACTTCATCCCTTCGCGCTGGCTGAGGATGGCTATGCCATGGTCGCCGAGGCTGCCGCTGAGGATCACCGCGTCGCCGGGCCGGGCGCCGGCCGCGGAGATGTGCACGCCCGCCGGGATCACGCCGATGCCGCTGGTGGTGATGAAGAGCCCGTCAGCGGCGCCCTGCTCCACGACCTTGGTATCGCCGGCAACCACCTGCACACGCGCTTCGCGGGCAGCGGCGCGCATCGACTGTGCGATGCGCTCGAGCTTAGCGATGGCGAAGCCGTCCTCGATGATAAAGCCGGCAGAGATATAAAGCGGCGCCGCGCCCATCACCGCCAGGTCGTTCACGGTTCCGGTCAACGACAGGCGGCCGATATCGCCGCCCGGGAAGAAGAGGGGGGAGACCACATGGGAGTCGATCGTGAACGCCAGCCGGCCCTGCAGTTCCAGCGTCGCCGCGTCGTCCATCCGGTTGAGGATGGGATTGCCAAGAGCGCGGGCGAAGACGTCGCCCACCAGCTCGCGTGTCAGGCGGCCCCCGCCGCCGTGCGCCAGCCGGACCGTGTCTTCCGGGCCGCTCATGGCCTCATCTCACATCTCATAATGGAAGTAGGCCGCGCACGTTCCCTCCGAGGAGACCATGCACGGGCCAACGGGATGATCGGGATTGCATTCGCCGGCAAAGAGGCCGCATTCCGGGGGACGTTTCCGGCCGGTGAGGATCTGCCCGCAGATGCAGCCGCGCGGTTCGCGTGAATAGCCGGTGTCGACCTCGAGCACTTTTTGCGCATCATGGGGAAGGAACTCTTCGCGCAACATCAGTCCGCTCGCCGGGATGCGTCCCAGGCCGCGCCAGTCGGCGTCGCATGGCTCGAAGACCGAATATAGCAGCTCCATCGCCGCCGGATTGCCTTGCGGCCTGACGCCGCGGCTGTACTGGACCGCGACGCCGGCCTTGCCCGCCTCCAGCTGGTCCATGATCATGTTCAGCGAAAGCAGGATATCAACTGGCTCGAAGCCGGCGATGACGCAGGGCAGGCCGTGTTCCGCGGCCACCGGGCGGTAGGCGTCCGGGCCGATGATCGCCGAAACGTGACCGGGACAGAGGAAGGCGTCCATCGCCATCTCCGGCGAGGCGCACAGCGCCGCCAGCGCCGGCGGCACCAGCTTGTGCACCGAGTGGACGAGGAAGTTTTCCAGGCCGCTCCTTTGCGCTTCGATCAGCGCCGCCGCCACCGTGGGCGCGGTGGTCTCGAAACCGACGCCAAAAAAAACTACCCGCCGCCCGGGGTTATCCCGGGCGATCTGAAGCGCGTCGAGCGTCGAATAGACGACGCGGACGTCGGCGCCGCTGCTGCGGGCCTCGGCCAGGCCTGTGCGCGTGCCCGGCACCTTGAGCATGTCGCCGAACGTGGCGGCGATCACTCCCGGCAGCTGCGCCATCTCGATGAAGGCGTCGATGTCGCGGTTGGCGGTGACGCAGACGGGGCAGCCCGGCCCCGAGATCAGCTTCAGCCAGGGCGGCAGCGTCTGGCGGATGCCGTGACGCGAGATCGCCATCGTGTGCGTTCCGCACACCTCCATGACCTTAAGCTCAGTCGCGCCGCCGTCGGTCGCATGGGTCCTGCCTGCCGCGGGCAGGCCGGCCGCGGCGCGCTCCGTGAGCGACTTTAGCAGGCGGATGGCATCTGCGCTCTCGCGGAAATCATCCACAAAATCAAGCCGCGGCGTCGCCCGGCTCATTTCCGGCAGCCCCGCGTCGCCGGTCGATATTCCCGGCCGGCTACTGTCCATAGCCGGCTTCCAGTGAATCTGATAGCTCGTCGAATAGCGCCAGCGTCTTCATGGCTTCGGCCTCGTCGAGCCGCGATATGGCGAAACCGGCATGTAGCAGCACGTAATCACCCAGGGACGCCTCCGGCAGCAGCACCAGCGACGCCTGTTTGCGCAGGCCGCCGATCTCCACTACCGCGGTCTGGTTGTCAAGTTCGATTATCTTTGCCGGCACGGCAAGGCACATGGTCAGGACTCCTTCGGATAGCTGTCGCGGCACAGGAGCAGCGCCGCCTGTCCCAGCGCCAGGCCGCCGTCGTTGGGCGGCACCATGCCATGACTGAGGACTTTCAGGCCCCAGCGGGCAAGGCCGCCGCTCACCAGTTCCAGCAACAGCAGGTTCTGGAAAGCGCCGCCGCTCAAAGCGGCCGTGTCCAGGCCGTCGCGCTCCGCCAGGCCGGCGGCCAGGTCCACGAGTGCCGTGGCCAGCCCCTGGTGAAACCGGGCGGCGATGGCGCCGGGCGCCTCGCCCCGGCCGAGGTCGGACATGATGCTCCTGACGGCGTTGCCGGGCGAAAGCAGCCAGGGACCGGCATCCGCCGCGATCTCGAACCGGTAGGGCGCCGGATGCGGCAGCGATTCCGCATTCTTTGCCAGCCATCGCCTGGCGGCCGCTTCCAGCTCCATCGCGCCCTGGGCCTCATAAGTAACCGTATTCCTGCCCAGGACAAGCGACGCCACGGCATCGAACAGGCGGCCGCAGCTCGAGGTGGCAGGGCAGTTGAGCCGCCCCTCCAGCTGGCGCAGCAGCAGCCGTTTTTTGGCGGCGTCGATGCCGATGATGTCGGCGACTAGGTCCACGTCCGCGGGGGCATGCGTCCAGGCGAGCGCCAGCGCCGTGCGCCACGGCTCGCGGATCGCCGCCTCGCCGCCCAGCAGCGGGAAATACTGTAGATGGGCGGCGCGCTTGAGGCCGCCTGCCAGGCTGCCGGTGAAAAACTCACCGCCCCAGATGGCGCCGTCGTCGCCCAGGCCGGTGCCGTCCAGCGCCATGCCGACGGCTGCGCCGGTAAAGCCGTTCTCCGCCAGGCAGGCAGCTATATGTGCGCGGTGGTGCTGGAATCGGGTTACGGGTTCGCCCCGGTCAAGGCAGTACGATGTCGAAAGATAGCCGGGATGCAGATCGCACGCCAGCCGCCGGGGCCGTGCGCCGAAGATCTCCTCAAAAAGTTTCTCGGTGTGTTCGTAATGCTCGAGCGTGGCTGCATTTCCGAGGTCGCCGATATGCTGCGAAAGGAATGCCTGTTTGCCGCGCGTGAGGCAGAACGCGCTCTTGAGCTCGCCGCCGCCGGCCAGCACCGGCTCGTGCTCCATTTCATCTCCCAGCGGCAGCATCACCGGCATCGGTGCGTAGCCGCGCGCGCGCCGGAGAAGGACCGTGCGGCCGCCGGGGCCGATCATCGCGACGCTGTCGTCGTAGGTGGAGCGGATGCCGCGGTTGTGCAGCAGCAGCAGATCCGCGACCGGTCCCAGCCGTTCGACGGCCTCGTTGTTCGTGCGGCAGATCGGCTCACTGAAACGGTTGCCGCTGGTCATGATCAGCGGCTGGCCGACCGCGTCCATCAGCAGGAAATGAAGCGGAGTGTAAGGAAGCATCACGCCCAGGTGGTCCAGGCCTGGCGCCGCGACGCCCCCGACATGGCTGGCGGTCCGGGTCCTGAGCAGAACGATGGGACGCTCAACCGACTCCAGCAGCGCCTTTTCCGCCTCGCTAACCAGGCAGAGCAGCCCCGCTTCATCCGCTGAGGCCGCCATGACCGCGAACGGTTTGTGCGGCCGCTGTTTCAGCTGTCTGAGCCGGCCGACCGCTTTTTTATCGCCGGCCAGACAGGCCAGCTGGAACCCGCCCAGGCCCTTCAGGGCCACGATCTTGCCCGCCAGCAACGCCGCCGTCGCTGCTTGGACCGGATCCACCGCCGGCAGGGCGGCGCCGTCGCGGCCAGCCAGCCACAGGCTGGGCCCGCAGTGGGGGCACGCATTCGGCTCCGCGTGGAAGCGGCGGTTGGCCGGATCCTCATATTCCGCCAGACAGTCCGGGCACATTTCGAACGCAGACATGGTGGTGAGGCTGCGGTCGTAAGGGAGGCCTTCCATGATGGTGAAACGCGGACCGCAATCGGTGCAGTTGATGAATGGATAGCGGTAACGGCGGTTGTCCGGATCGAAGAGCTCCTGCTGACAGGCATCGCAGGTGCAGCTGTCGGGACTGACCAGCTGACGCCGGCTGCGGCCCGAGAGCGATGTCCCGATCTCGAACCGCGAGCGGCCGGCGGGCTCCATGACAACGGTCTCGACAGAGGTAATCAGCGCCCGCGGCGGCGCTTCGGTGCGGATGTCCTCAACCAGGGAGGCAACCGCGTCCGCGGCGCCTTCCACGTCGATCTCGACGCCGGCGGCGGTATTGATCACCCGGCCGGCAAGACCGCGGCTCGTCGCCTGGCGGTAAATGAACGGCCGGAAGCCCACGCCCTGCACCACGCCGGTGACCGAGATGACGATCCGTGTGGGATTTGTTGTGCTGTTGCCTGTGCGTGACATGATGTCGTAGCGGTGATGCTGGTTCGCCGGGCGGCCGTCTAGCCGGTCACCTTCGCTGCCGTATCGGTCAGCCAGCGGCTCCAGGCGCCGGCGCCGTCTCCATCCTTGCAGGAAAGCTCGATGATGGGAGCGCGCGGATTCAGCCTCCCGACAAGCTGTCTGAACTCGTCAAGATCGAAGTCGCAGTAGGGAAGCAGATCGATCTTGTTGACCAGCACGGCGTCGACTTCGCGAAACATCAGCGGATACTTGTGCGGCTTGTCGTCGCCCTCGGCTACGCTGGCGATCATCACCCGCGCGGTCTCGCCCAGATCGAACTCGGCGGGGCAGACCAGATTGCCCACGTTCTCAATGATGATGAGGTCCAGTTCCTCCAGCTCCAGATAGCCGAGCGCCGATGAGATCATCGCCGCCGTCAGATGACAGGAGCCGCCGGTGTTGATCTGCAGCGCGGTCACATCCAGCGCCTCGATCGCCAGCGAGTCGATCTCGGAAGCGATGTCTCCCTCGATCACCGCCAGCCGCAGCGGACCGGCGTTCTCGATCGCCCTGATGATGGTGCTCGTCTTGCCGGCCCCGGGTGAGGCCATCAGGTTTACCATGCAGACATCATGCTGTCCCAGCAGCTCGCGGTTGCGGGCGGCGGCCGCGGCGTTGGTCTGGAGGATGTTCTTCCTGACTTCGATCTTCATGAGGAATCCCCGCCGGCGCCGGTCCCGGTCCCGGCGCCAATTCCGTCGCCGGCGCCGGCGCCGGTCTCGACATCGATGCTGTCGATATACATTTCCTGTCCCTCGATGAGCTCCACCGCCGGCGAGCCACAACGGGGGCAGGAATAAAATATCTGCCGCGGACGGAATGACTCGCCGCACTGCGAGCAGTCCGCCCTTGCCTCCACTTTTTGAAACACGAGCCGGGCGCCTTCGGCGATTGTGCCCCGGGAAAGCTCGCTAAAATAAAACTCGATCGATTCGTCAACGAACGATGACAGTTCTCCTAGCACCACGGTCACCTCGCCGACGTGGCTGGCGCCGGCCTTGACGGCCTCTGCCTGGATGATTTCCAGCATGCTCTCGGTGACGGCATATTCATGCAATCCGGGCTCCGGATGCCGTGGATGGGTCCACCGTGCGCGGCTGGAGCTCGAACCCGGAGGCGGCCAGCAGCTCGATCACGATGTTGATGATCTTGGGAATGGCGCCGCGCACTTCCCGGGAGAGCCCGTCGCCGAAGCTCCGCTTCCGGCCCGGTTGCACGCCGATGATCGTGGCGGTTGATTCATCGCCGCCCAGATCCGATGCCAGCAGGGCCTGCGCGATGTCCAGTTCGTTGAGGGACAGCCTTGTGGCCGGCGCCACGTCAAGCTCATCGGAGTTGAACATGAAAATGCTTCCCGGCTTCGAGCTGGACTCGATCGCATCGATGATGAATGCCTGCTCCGCGGCGGCGATCAACGCCAGCAGCCGCATGTCGCCGGCGCCGCTGTCGACCACGGCCACTTCTGCGGGAAACTCGTATTTCGCCAGCAGTTCCCGGACCACGGCTACGCCGAGTCCGAGGTCGCCCGTGGCGGGGTTTCCTATTCCCAGGACCAGTATCTTCGTGTCGGGCCATTCTTTGCCGGCAGCGAAGCGCTGTTGAGTGAACGGGTTCAGGTTTCTTTCTGACATCTGTTTCTCCGCCAGTGTCTGACTTCTCCGGTAACGAGCTTCTGCACCCGGGCGGCGGCAGCCGCCACCTCCGGCGTCAGCTGGCAGTCGTTGGGGCGGACGTCGCCCACCTGCACCGCCAGCACGACAACCTCCGGCTCGATGCCGCGCATGCGCGCGCTGGTGAGCAGGTAGCCGACTCCCATGCCGTGGATATTGTTGGAGCGCAGGGTGGTAACCCCGGCCTCGTCGGGATGGAAGCGGAAAATGGCTCCCGGCTCGGCGCCGGCGTCGATGGCGTCGATAACAATCACCAGGTCGCATTCAAGGAAGTAACGCATCAGCGCCATGCCCGCGGTGCCCCCGTAGACCAGCTCCACGTCATCGCCAAGAGGTTTCTGGCTCAGGCTTTCGATGATGCTGATGCCGACGCCGTCGTCGCCCATGAGGGTATTGCCCACACCGATCACGGCCACAGGCGGCGTGCCGCCGGCCGGTGCCGGTACGGCGGCCGGTTCGAATACGGGAACGGCGTTGCCGGCGGTACTCAAGCCCGCGTCTCCTCCTCCGCCTGTTTGTGTCCCACTTCCCGCCAGGCGAACATGAGCGGCACCTCCCAGATGACCTCGGCGAACACGAGATAGACATGCACCGCCACCGTGCAGATGAAAACCCATGTGATCAAGTAATGGATCGTGCGCATCACCACCAGGCCGCCGAAGAAATCGGTGAACGGCTGGAAGAAAGCCTGCGCCGGCTCCCAGATGGCGAGGCCGGTCAGCGCCGCCAGGGCGATCAGCAGGATCCAGAACAGGTAGGTCAGCTTCTGCAGCGGGTTGAACTTCATCTGCTGCGGATAGTCCTTCCGCAGGAAAAGGTAGTACTTGATCGTATCCACCAGGGCGCGGCCCGAGCCCTTGTGGAACCAGAACCAGTGGAAATCGCGGTACTTGACCCGCTGTCCGACCGCGGCGGTGCCGCCGCCGAAGAACGACCAGTAGATCCTGACGATGGTCGTCAGGATGAACACCCACATGAACGTGAAGTGCAGCATCCGGTTGACGCTCATCGCGCCCCCGTAGTAAGGCTCCCAGATGTAGAGGCCGGTAGCGATCAGCACCAGCAGCGACACCAGGTGGACCGCGTGCATGATGACAGCCGGCAGCGGATGTTCCTGTCTTGTCGGTGGAACCCTCATGGCCGCCTCCTACCGTACCCTGAACTTGAGGACCCGGTTGCTTTTCGGTTCAATCACGTGAACCGCGCAGGCCATTCATGGGTCAAAGGTGTGCACCACCCTGAGAATCTCCAGCGGCTTGGCGGGATCCACTACCGGCATCCCCACCAGCGCCTCCTCGACCGGCCCGCGCACCCCCTTGTCGTCACGCGGCGACAGGTTCCAGTTGGACGGCGGCACCGCGGCGTAGGTGTCCACCTTGCCGCCGTTCAGCTTGACGTAGTGGCAGAGGGCGCCACGGGGCGCGTCCCAGCCGCCGACGCCGGTGCCGCTGCCGTCGAGGTCCAGGTCAGTGTAGACCTTGTTGTCACCTTTGCCGATATTTGCCAAAAGGTCGTCGGCCCAGCCCACGGCGTTGTCGCAATTGACCTTTGCCTTGATCACGCGGGCGGCGATGCGTCCCAGGTTGGACATCAGGATCTCGGGCTTGCCGGCGGCGCCCACGGCCGCCAGCGTGCTGTCCACCAGCTGCTTGACTTCCGTCCGGCCGGCGAGATAGGCCACCAGCACCTGCGCCAGCGGGCCGACCTCCATCGGCCGGTCCTTGTCGGTGAGCCGCACCGCCTGGGTCCAGTCGTACTTGCCTTCGGGGAACGCTTCTCCCTCGATCGGCGGCAGCTGCGTGAATTTGATCGGCTCCTGGCCGGAGTCGAGTGGGTGCTTGCCGTCGCCGACGCTGTCATCGAACCACGAATGCATCGTGTAGCGGCGGGTCATGCCGGGATCGACTTTCTGCAACTCGAGCTTGCTGTCGAAAATCCCGCCGCGCGGGAACAGGCGGTCGTAAGGATCCTGGCTGGCCTCGTCGAGCACGCCCCAGGTGAGGTAGTTGCCCACACCCTTGCCGGTCTTGGCCAGGTCGAGGTAGTAGGGCGCGATGGCGAGCAGGTCCGGGACCATCACCGTGTCGACGAAGTCCTTCACCTGCTGCATGCGCGCCTTGTAGAACATGATCTCGTCGTACGCCGGCAGCTGCGTGACGCCGCCGGGGATCAGGTGGTGCACCATCGGATAGCGGCCGCCCAGGATGCTGTTGGCCTCATTGGCTTTCTGCTGCGCGTCGATCGCCTGCAGGTAATGGGCGGTCAGCTCCAGGTTCATGTCCGGCGGCAGCTTGTAGCCCGGATGATCCCAGTACATGTTGGCGAACGGCCCCAGCTGGCCCGACTGGACTACCGCCTTCAACCGGTCCTGAACCGCCTTCAGCGCCGGCGTCGCCGGCTTGGCGTTAAGGGCGTCGGGCACGTTGACATAATCAAATGCGTTGAGGATGTAGAACCAGAGGATGTGGTCGTAGCCGATCTGCGCCGCCTCGGTCATGTTGCGGATCAGCCGGGCATTGTCATCCACTTTGGCGACGCCCAGCGCCCGCTCCACCGCCTGCACCGAGTTGATCGCATGCGGGTTGGGACAGACGCCGCAGATGCGCTGGGCAAACTGCCAGACGCTGCGGGCGTCGCGATTTTTCAGAAAGATCTCAAAGCCGCGGAAAAGGGTGGACGTATTCCAGGCATCGGTGACCTTGCCGTCCTCCACCTTGCATGTGATGCGCAGGTGACCCTCGATCCTGGTGATCGGGTCGATGACTACCTTGGTCATCAGCTGCCTCCCTTTTCGCTGCCGGGTTTAGTGTCGTCTGGGTCTTCGGACTGCTTCTTCCAGTGGTCGGGCTGGTCGACCGGGCCCCGTTCCTTTGAAAGCGGACCGCCTTTACCCATCCGTCCCCTGGCGGTCTGGACCACGGCGTGGGCGCCGATGCCGATCGCGGTGGCGATACCGAGCGCTTCGCCGATGGCGACCGGCGAGATGTCGCCAGGGGTCCTGATGCCTGATTCCTTGCTGTAGAATGGCGTCAGCTTGTCCCAGAAACCGGGTTCGGAGCAACCGATGCAGGGCCCCGCCTTGACCGGCCAGCTGATGTCGCCGTTCCAGCGGTTGATCGGACAGGGCGCATATGTCACCGGTCCCTTGCAGCCCATCTTGTACAGGCACCAGCGGTCCCGGGAACCCTCGTCGCCGAACTGCTCCACGAACTCGCCGTTGTCGAAATGACCGCGGCGTTCGCAGTTATCGTGGACCGTCTGGCTGAACAGGAATTTCGGCCGGCCCTTGTCGTCCAGCTCCGGCAGCTTGCCGTTGACCAGGATGTAGACAAGTATGGCCAGCGTATCCTCGGCGTTGCCGGGGCAGCGGGGCGAGTTGATCACGACGGCGTTGCTGATGCCGCCCTCATTGCGCAGGTAGTCGCCGACACCCTTGGCGCCGGTGGGATTGGGAGCCGCCGCCTGGATGTTGCCGTAGCAGGCGCAGCTGCCGATGCAGATCGTCCCCTTGGCTTTCTGGTAGGCGTCCTTGACGATCTCCATCGAGGTGCGGCCGGCCACTGTCATCGCTTCGGGGATGCCGGTGGCGATGGCGCCTTCGACGATGTAATAAAAATCGCGGGAGTTGACCGTGTCGGTGAAGCTTTTATCTGCCTGGAAGCCGGCCGGCGCCATCACCGCTTCGTGGTAATTGAGCGAGATCTGCTGCAGGATCAGCTGGGCCGGGTCGGGCTTGCGCGCCTGCAGCAGGTTGACCGAACATCCGAGGCATTCCTGAAACAGCGACCAGACGACTTGCGGGCGCCGGGCCAGATCCTCGAGGGCCTCGGCGACACTGGTAACCGCCATCGGCCCCGCGACTCCGATAACCGACGCCAGCGTCGCGCAGCACTTGAGGAAATCGCGGCGGGTCAGTCCCGGAAACACGGACATCTCATCTTCTTCCCTGCGGTTCAAACCGGCTCACCTCCGTACGTAGATGAAGAGCACGTACCTTTGTGGAGAAACATCCAGTTGATCGTCCAGCAATATATGCGTCAAGTCTCTTTTATTTAAAACCCTTTCGTGCCGGGCGCCCAGATTGTTCATGTTTTGTCTGCGGGTTGCCTGGGAACAAAAAAGCCGGCACGCAGTCAAGGTGCACCGGCTGCCGGTTCACAGTCCCTCCAAAGGGGCTGTGCCGGAATCACGCTTTATGAATCTGGATTCGGGAAGGCTTGAATACATGAGTCTCCCTGTCGCTTGGGACAATCCTATCATGCCGCTGCTGGTTGTCAATGGACAGCATGCACGCACAGACGTTGAATCGCATTTTTTAAAATGGTAGTTTATAAGTTCATTGCTGTAATATGGCTGTAAAATGCAAAAATTCGTCTGCAGGACGCCGCCGGCCGGCTGGTCCGGCTGAAGGAGACTGATGGCGAGTTGAGGGGGCTTTACTCCTCTTGAAGGAGAATCATGTTTGAGATCGGCACGACTTTACGCGACTCGCGTGTGCGCAGGAATATCTCCCTGCCACAGGCCGAGGCGGAGACCAAGATCAGGGTCAAATACATCCAGGCGATGGAGAACGAGGACTTCGATGTCCTTCCCGGCAGCACCTACGCCAAGGGATTCCTGCGGACTTACGCGGACTATCTGGACCTCGACTACCAGGTGGTTCTGGATGAATACAACGAGCGGTTCGGCACCGGCGAACACCGCGAGCATAATATCCAGCCGCCGCGCACCGCGCGGCCGAAAGCTCCCCACAAACGGCAGAATTACCTGTTTGTGGCGGTCGTCGCCGTGGTCATCATCGCCGTGCTGGCTTACCTGGGATGGGGCAATTCCGGAAACCAGCAGGCGACACTGACGCCCGCCAGCATGGACACCACCACGCAGACTGCCACGGGCGCGGGCGCTGCCAGCACTGGACCCGCGACGGCGCCGGCAACCGCGACCGTCAATACCGCATCCACGCCCACCCGGACCCAGCCTGTCGGGCTGCAGTCACTGGCTTTCTCCGCCACCAGCGGCGACAACTGGATCGAGGTCAGGCGCGGCTCGGCATCGGGGGAGGTCATCTGGGGCGGGACTCTATCCAAGGGCAACAGCAAGAGCTTCACCGCCGACGCTCTGGCAGGGGGCTCTGTCTGGCTGAAGCTGGGCAGCACCGTCGGCCTTCAGATCAGGGTCAACGGCCAGTCGCAGCAGGTCGGCTCTTCGGTGGGGGCTGTTTTCAAGGTTACACCTAACGGCCTGGTCCGCCAGGGTTGACGGACCGCCCCAAGAGCGTCATGCGCCAGGCTGTTTCGACTCCTTTCAGCGTCATACGCCGTTTCCGTCTGCCGGTCAATCTCGCCAACGGTCTGACCATCCTGCGGATCATGCTGATCCCGGTGTTCATGGTCTTCCTGCTGCAGTTCGAGCTGATCCCTCACAGCGTCGATATCGCCGTGGCCATTTTTGTTCTCGCCGCCGTGACCGACACGCTGGACGGTTATTTTGCACGCTCGCGCAATTCGGTCACGGTGCTGGGCCAGTTTCTGGACCCGCTCGCGGACAAACTGCTGATCTCCGCCGCCCTCATCTCGCTGGTCTCGCTGGACCGCATTTCCGCCTGGATCGCGATGCTGATAATATCCCGGGAGTTTTCGGTCTCGGGCCTGAGGCTGGTGGCGGCGGCCAGCCGCGTCGTCATTCCCGCCAGTCCGCTGGGCAAGATCAAGACTTTCAGCCAGATTGTCGCGGTCGTGGCGCTGATCCTGCCCGGATTTGGCTATATCTTCGGCAAACCGCTCAGCTGGTATCTGATCTACCTGGCGGCGTTGCTAACTGTAATTTCTGGTGTGGATTACTTCGTCAGGGCCAGGGGCTGGTTGATGGCGCCGGAGGATTAGCCCCCGGCTGATCGATGATTTCCGGCCAGGCGCAGGCTTTTTGCGCGAGCCCGCTACAGAGAAAAGGGCACAATGCCCGGGAGAGGATTTTCGTGACCACGGATCCGCAGGCGGTGATACTGACTATCGGCACCGAACTCACCGAGGGCCGGGTGGCGGATACCAACACCTCTTTCCTGGCCGCCGATCTGGAAAGACGGGGCGTGCGCGTCTCGCACGCGCTGACGGTTTCCGACAATCGACAGGAAATCGGCAGATCGCTGCGGTTCGCGCTGGAGGACAGACCGGCGCTGATCGTGCTGGCTGGCGGCCTCGGACCCACTGAGGATGACCTGACCGCTCAGGCGGTGGCGGCGTCCCTGGGCCTGGAGATGAAGCGGGACGCCGCGGCCCGCCGGTTTGTCAGCGAGGCCGTGCGAGAGGGGGAGCTCAAGCCCTACCAGGAGAAGCAGGCCATGTTGCCGGATGGCAGCGAGCCGCTCCGGCCGGCTGGCACCGCGCCCGGGTTCCTGCTGCGCTCCGGGGCCAGCCTGATCGTTGCCTTTCCGGGAGTCCCGTCTGAACTGAAGGCGATGTGGGAGGGATTGTTCGCCCATCCCGAGGTCGCACAAATCATCCAGAATGCCCGCGTCCGCTATCGCGACCGGCTGAATTTCTATGGCGTCGGCGAGCCCCGGGTCGGTGAGGCAGCCGAGGCTATCCTGGGAAAGGCTCAGGTAGCGGTTGACGTCAGCATCTGTTCGCGGCGGGGAGAGGTGTTACTGGAGGCGGTGGCGTCCCGGGAGTCTAAAGACCAGGTTCAGCATTTGATCGCAAACCTCAGGGAACGCTTCAGTGATTTCGTCTATTCGGCTGGAGCGGAGGTCGAGGCCGTGCTTGCCGAGCGTCTGCGCATCGCGGGCAAGACCCTGGCGGTGGGAGAATCCTGCACCGGAGGGATGCTGGGCGAGGCCATCACGCGCGTGCCGGGCGCATCCGCCTTCTTCCTCGGAGGTGTGATCGCTTACAGTAACGATGTCAAGCGCACGCTGCTGAAAGTGAGGCAGGAGACGCTCGATAACGCCGGTGCTGTCTCAGAGCCCGTGGCCCAGCAGCTGGCCCTGGGCGTGAGGGCGCTTGCCGGCGCCGATTACGGAGCCGGGATCACCGGCGTCGCCGGTCCTGAGGGCGGCACACCGGAAAAACCGGTCGGCCTGGTATTCATCTGCGCTTCGTCCGACGGGGGCGACATCGTGCGCCGGTTCGATTTCCGGGGCGAGCGCGCTGATATCCGCGAAGCGTCCGTGACCGCGGCGCTGCACATGCTGCTCGAGAAGCTGGCCGCCGACGGGATCGGCGGTGGTGACGACGCGGCGCCGTCTGGCGGCGAGGCGGCTGGCGCCGGCGGCGCGTCCGGGGACCAGAAAGCTTCCTGAGCCCCGCTTCATCCCCTTTTGAGGGCACAACCCCGCTGCCTGCTTCACTTCTTCGATATACCCCGTGGGGGTTAAATAAACCCCGGCAATTGCCGAAAAGCAATTTGCGGCGCAACCGCGCCCGCTCTTAAGCGATAAAAGGAAGTTCAGCATGGCTGGGAACGATCCGGCTGCGCGCCAACAGCTCCCGGATGCGCTCCCCAGGCGCGGATGGGTGCTCAGAGCGGCCATATTTCTGTTCGCGATCGCGGTGATGGGCAATCTGGATGCCCTGGTTGACGTTTTCGAGCATCCGCGGCAGCCTTATTTCGATACGGACCATCTGATTGTCGGCGGCCTGGCCATCCTCGCCACCTCCCTCCTGCTCGGCGGGATCTGGGTCTATTTCGACAGACTGCAGCGGGCATCGGCGGATTCGCGCCGCGCCAGGCAGGCTTCACATGAAAACCAGGAAAAGTACCTGCAGCTGTTCGAGAGTTCGCTCGACATGGTATTCATCTGTTCGCCCATGGAGAAATTCGAGGATATCAATCCCGCCGGGGTAAGGCTCCTGGGATACGGATCCCGCGAAGAGGTCATGGCGATCGATGTGGGGCGCGACCTCCATGCCAGCCTCGCCGATTGGGCGGAATATCAGCGCCTGATGCTGCAGAATGGCTGCGTCGATAACTTCGAACACGAGCTGAAGCGCAAGGACGGGAAAAAGATCTGGGTCGTCGAGAGCAGCACGGCCATATTCGATGCGGATGACAATCTCGTCGGCTGCCGCGGCATCGTGCGCGACGTCTCCGAGCACCGGCGGCTGGAGAGCGAGCTCCTGACTGCGCAGAAAATGGAAAGCATCGGCCGGCTGGCGGGCGCGGTCGCTCACGATTTCACCAACCACATCACCTCCATCCAGGGTAATATCGACCTGGTCCTGATGGGCGCGCCCAATGGGCCCATGCGCGAAAACCTGCAGGCGGCGCGCCTGTCCGCGGAACAGGCGGCTGGCCTGACCAGGCAGCTGATGCTGCTCAGCCAACGCCATCCGCTGGAAGTGCACCGCATCGATGTCAACGAGCTGCTGGCAAGAATGAAGGATATGCTGCGGCTGCTTGCTGGCGAGCATGTCTCACTTTCTACCGGCCTGTCGGCCGATCCGGCCGTGATCGAGGCCGAGCCAAATACCGTCCAGCAGATGGTGATCAATCTTGTGGCCGGCGCCAGGGAGGCGATGCCTGGCGGCGGCGCCGTCTCGATCAGGACAGCCAACGTGAGCATGGATGAGGAATCGGCTCAGCATCACGAAGACGCCTATCCTGGCGATTTCCTGACGATCGCAGTCCGCAGCGCTGGTGATGGCTTCAATGAGAAGACGGCCACCGGGAGCGACGGCCAGGACCGTTACGGAGATACCTGTCAGTCAAGTAGAGCCGGCGTGCGGATGCCGGTTGTCTACGCAGCCGCGCTGCAGCACAGCGGCTGGGTCGAGTTCGAGAATCTTCCGGTGGATGGCTGTTCGGCAACCATCTATCTGCCGCTGGCGCCGGTTGCGGCCGGGGCGGCCGTTGAAGCCGATCGCGAGAGCATGCTTTTCCAGGGTAACCGGGAGCGGCTGCTGCTGGTCGAGGATGATGAACCGGTAAGGATCACCGCGGAAAAAATACTGCGTGAGAACGGCTACAAGGTCTACGCCGCGGCTGACGCGCGTGAGGCCTTCAACATCTTTGTGAACGAAAAAGGCGATTTTGACCTGCTGTTCAGCGATGTGGTCCTGCCGGGGGAGACGGGGATCGATCTCGCCGAACAGCTGGCTTCGTTCAAGCCCCAGCTGCCGGTCCTGCTGGCGAGCGGTTACAACGACACCGCTTTGGACTGGGACGTGGTCAAGTCGCGCGGCTATGGTTTTTTGCAAAAACCTTATGCCCTTTCCAATCTGCTGCAGGCGGTCCGCGGCCTGCTGGTGAATCTGGGCTGATTCGCCAGACCGCGGCTCAGGCCGGCCCGGTGAGGGCTGCCTGCCGTCCCTTCCGGCCCTTCACTGTTGCATCCGGCGAGCGCCGGCTACATCCGCGACGAATCAGGTCTGCCTGCCATCCTTCCGGCCTTTCACTTCACCGCGGGGTTTGCTTGCGGCGCGCCCGATTGACATTTCCGCGCGCCATGATTATTATACGGGCCGTATGACAAATCGTATGACACACAGGAGGCGCACATGGCGCGCCGCAAGGCCCGTACATCGATAACCATCGCCCCGGAGCTCCTGGCCGCGGTCGACCGTAAGGCCGCGGCGGATGGGCGCACCCGCAGCGACCTGGTCTGCGAGGCCGTTGCTTCATACTTCGCCAGCGCGGAAGAAAAACTGCTGGCGGAAGGATACCGGGAGATGGCGGGGGAGTCGCTCGAGCTGGCCAGGGAATCCGAACTTGCGCAACATCAGGCCTGGCCAGAGTGGTGACAGGAAGATCCGGGAACCCGCTGCGCCAGGAAAAACCTGCTCCTGGCAAGAAAACCACGACGCGCCTGTTGAAACGCGGTGATATATGCTGGGCCGATTTCCCCTCGTGTGGAGAGGGCGCCAATCAAGGGAAAAGACCGGCGCTTTTGATTCAAAACAATATGGGGAACAGGTTTTCACCGACGGTGATCGTCACGCCGATCAGCTCGAGGATCAGCAGGCAGCAATACCCGATCAACGTGGTCTTGCCGGAAGGTACGCTTGACCGGCCGGCTGAGATCAGGGTCGGCCAGATCGTTACGATTGACAGGTTCAGGCTCGGTCCCAGGATAACGCGGCTTCCCGCAAGCGTGATGGCGCGGGTGGACGAAGCCATCCGTGTCAGCCTGGGGCTGCCCAGGGATCGGGAAGGAAGTTGAACCGGGACTATCCAGCCAGGCCGTCCCGGCGTCAGGGGCGGGGGGAGCGCTTTCACGAAGGCCACGAGCGCCGGCCCGAAGGGCCGACATTCCGGCTGTTCATCGCGGTCGAGATCCCGCCCGAAGTGACACGCCGTCTGGCCGGCTGGCAGCAGGAGTATCTGGCCGGCGACCGGGCGCTGCGGCTGACTCCGGAGGAGCAGCTGCACATAACGCTGGTTTTTCTCGGTCACATGAGGGAAAAAGAGCTGGGGCTGGCTTCGGAGCAGATGGACGAGCTGGATGGAGAGTCGCCGCCGGATTCGTTCGACGTGACCGCTGGCGGGGTCGTGGGGCTGCCGCGGCGCGGCGCTCCCAGGGTGATCGCCGCCACGATCGAGGAGCCGGCGGGAATACTAAGACAGATCCATGACCGGCTGGTGGCCGGACTGGTGGAAAAACAGCTTTACAAGCGGGAGAAAAGGCCATTCTTTCCCCACGTGACCATCGCCCGTGTCCGCGGCCGCACGCAGCTGGATCTGGAGGTGATTCACCCTGATCCGGTTAAATTTACAGCCGTCCGGATCACGCTGTATAATAGCATTCTCAAGTCAAGCGGGGTTGTGCACAAGGCCCTGAAAACGGTCCAGCTGAACTAAAAAACTGGAGGCAGAAGTGGAAAAAGACAAGGCGTTGGAAGCTGCATTGGGCCAGATCGAACGGCAGTTCGGCAAGGGGTCGATTATGCGGATGGGGGATGATTGCGCCGGGATCCAGGTCGGCGTGATCCCGACGGGCGCTCTGGCGCTCGACATCGCGCTGGGCATCGGCGGCCTGCCCCACGGCCGTGTCGTGGAGGTGTTCGGACCGGAGGCATCCGGCAAGACGACTCTTGTCTATCACGTCATCGCCGAGGCGCAGAAGCGCGGCGGCATCGCCGCTTTCATCGATGCCGAGCATGCGATGGACCCTGTCTACGCGCGCCGGATCGGCGTCAACGTCGACGACCTGCTGGTCTCCCAACCCGATTACGGCGAGCAGGCACTCGAGATAGCCGAGATGCTGATCCGCAGTGGCGCGCTCGATGTCGTCGCCGTGGACTCGGTGGCGGCGCTAACACCTAAGGCTGAGATTGAGGGTGAGATGGGCGACTCTCACGTCGGCCTTCAGGCCCGCCTGATGTCGCAGGCGCTCAGGAAGCTGGCCGGCACCCTGAACAAGACCGGCACCGTTGCCATCTTCACCAATCAGCTTCGGGAGAAGATCGGCGTCATGTTCGGCAATCCCGAGGTTACTCCCGGGGGCAAGGCGCTTAAGTTCTACGCTTCCGTCCGACTCGATCTGAGGCGGATAGAGACGCTCAAGGAGGGGACGCAGGCGATCGGCAACCGTGTGCGCGCCAAGGTGGTCAAGAACAAGATGGCGCCGCCTTTCCGCCAGGCCGAGTTCGACGTCATGTACGGGGAGGGCATTTCCCGGGAAGGGAACATCCTCGACATGGGCGTAGCCCACGGGATCGTCGACAAAAGCGGCGCCTTTTTCTCCTATGGCGGTGAACGGCTGGGCCAGGGGCGCAACAACTCCAAGCTGTTCCTGAAGGAGAACAAGGATATCGCCCAGGCGATCCTGGGAGAGACGTTGCACGCTGCCGGCGTGGAAATTGACGCTCCTGAAAAGCCGGCGGCTGAAGCGGCTCCCGGGGCCGTGTCCGCTGCCACTGCCAAGGCGGCTCCGGCTACTGCCAAGTCGGCCGCGGCCACTGCCAAGGCGACTGCGGCCAAAGCCTGACCAGACCAAATAACCAAATAAAATAACCCGCAAGCTGCGGTTTTTTATCGATTCGGGCGGTCTTGGTGCCGCCTGTTTTGATTTCGCCTGCCGGATGCGGTTAAGCTTTCCGGCTCACCGCGTTCTTCATTGACCGGCAGGAAAGGCCGCGCTTTTGCGCGAACCGTGCCGGTCGAGCTTTCCGGCTCACCGCGTTTTTCATTGACAGCGCCGACTGCTGGAGGATAAAATAAAAGCGTAAATATCTGCTTTGCATAACAGGCAAATCGTTGTAGATTTCCTGCTTTTCTTCGAATTTTTGGCCGAACTAACTGAACATGACAGCCAGAATGGGCCTAGTGAAAAACATAAAGAGCAGTTCTGTAATTCACTAAAATAGATACCCGGCGGGTTCACGCTCCGGAAGGTGCGGGATCCAGCATTTCAGGAAAAGCAGTAATCTTTTTATGCCGAGCAGACGCTCGGCTTTTCTCATTTTTAGGGAAGGCCGGGTGGCTTAGCCGGGGTGCGGAGCCCGCAAGCGCGCCCGCCGCCGGCCAAATATAATCAGAATGGAGAAGAAATGACTGTAGTGCTGATTGCGATCGTGGTCGCGATCGTCTCTCTCGGCGCCGGCTTCTTTCTGCGCAAGGTTCTCGCCGATACGAAACTTGCCAGTCTGGAGCTGGATAGCGAGAAGGTCAAGGCGGAGGCGGCCAGGGAGATAGAGACGATCCGCCGTACCGCGGATGTTGAGGCGCGCGAAAAGCTGCAGCAGATTCGCGAGGAAGCCGAGAACGAACTCAAGCAGCGGCGGGCCGAAGTCCTCAAGGGCGAGCAGCGCCTGGAGGACAAGGAGAAGATGCTTACCGACCGGGAGCGCGATCTGCAGCGGCGCGAGCAATCCCTGGCCGACCGGGAGGTCAACACCAAGCGCGTTTCAGAGGAGCTGGAGCAGGCCCTGAAGGAACAGCGGCAGCAGCTGGAGCGGGTATCCGGGCTTACGAGCATCCAGGCCAAGGACCTTTTGCTCAAGCAGGTCGAAGAAGAAGCGCGCCATGACATGGCCAAGCTGATCCGTTTCGTCGAGGAGGAGGCCAAGCGTGAGTCGGACCGGCGCGCTCGCAACATCCTCTCGCTCAGCATCCAGCGCACCGCGGCGAACCACTCCGCCGAGACCACGGTGTCTGTGGTGCCGCTTCCGTCGGATGAGATGAAAGGCCGCATCATCGGCCGCGAAGGCCGGAACATCCGCGCTCTGGAAAATATCAGCGGCATCGACGTCATTATCGATGACACACCTGAGGCAGTGGTCCTCAGCGGCTTTGACGGCGTAAAACGTGAGATTGCCAGGCTGACCCTGACCAAGCTGCTTGGCGACGGGCGCATCCATCCGGCCCGCATCGAAGATACTTACAAACAGGCCAAGGCCGAAGTGGAGAGGGCGATCATGGAGGCCGGCGAGCAGGCGACGCTGGAAGCCAACGTACACGGCCTGCCCGAGAATCTGGTCAAGCTGCTTGGCAGGCTCAAGTACCGCACCAGCTATGGACAGAATGTGCTGTCCCATTCCCTTGAGGTCAGCCATGTCGCCGGCATCATGGCCGCGGAGCTGGGCGCGAGCGCCAAGCTGGTGCGGCGTGCCGGCCTGCTGCACGACATCGGCAAGGCGGTCGATCACCAGATCGAAGGCACTCACGCCGGCATCGGCGCCAATCTGGCGAAGAAGAACAAGGAAGGCCAGGCGATCTGGCATGCGATCGAGGCGCATCATGGGGACGTCGAGCCGCAGACAGTGGAGGCCGTGCTTGTGCAGGCCGCGGACGCTGTCAGCGCCGCCCGTCCGGGCGCCCGCCGCGACAGCCTCGAGAGTTATATCAAACGGCTGGAATCTCTGGAAAGCATCGCCTTGAGCAAGAACGGGGTCGAGAAGTGCTATGTGATGCAGGCGGGCCGTGAGATCCGCGTCATGGTCAAGCCCGGCGAGGTCGATGACGACGAGGCGGCTCTGCTCTCACGCGAAATCGCCAAGGAGATCGAGAAGCAGCTGGATTATCCCGGTCAGATCAAGGTGACCGTCATCCGCGAGAGCCGCGCGACCGAATTCGCGAAGTAATAGTTGCCGGAACGGGGAGTTTTTCCCTCGCCTGGCGCTCCGCGCGCGGCGTATTCGTTTTCCAGCGATGCCTACATATCATCTCACCACATTCGGCTGCCAGATGAACGATCACGACTCGGAGCGGATCCGGGGCGTACTGGAAGCGTGCGGCTGGGAGCTGGCTGACGCTGCCGAAGACGCCGACCTGCTGGTTTACAACACCTGTGCCGTGCGCCGCAGCGCCGAGAGCCGGCTGCTGGGCAGGCTGGGCGAAGCCCGCCGCCTGAAGAAGAAGCGGCCGGCGCGCCAGATCGCCATCGGCGGCTGCTTCGCGCAGAGCCGCCGCGACCGGATATTTGCCGAGCTGCCGTTTGTCGATGTCGCTTTCGGTCCGCAGAACATCGGCCAGTTGCCTGGGCTGCTGGAGGCGGCCGCCACCGGTCCCGCTCCTGCCTGTGCGTTTGACGAACAGCCCTTTCCCAGTGCCGGTCTGCCGGCGCGGCGTCCGGACCGCCACCGTGCCTGGGTGCAGGTGATGACCGGCTGCACCAATTTCTGCAGTTACTGTGTCGTGCCGCAGGTGCGCGGCCCGGAGCGCAGCCGTGCGGCGGTTGACATTGCGGCTGAAGTGGAAAGACTCGTAGCCGGCGGCGTGGTGGAGATAACTTTACTGGGACAGAATGTCAACGCTTACGGACTCGACCTGGCGGAGGCCGGCGGCAAGACCGGCAGGCCGGAGGATTTCGCCGGCCTCCTGGCGCGGCTGGACGGGATCGCCGGCCTCGAACGGATCCGTTTCACCACTTCCCATCCGAAGGATCTGGACGACGCGCTGATCGAGGCCATCCGCGACATCCCCAGCGTCTGCGAGCATCTGCACCTGCCGGCCCAATCCGGCTCGACGCGCATCCTGACAAGGATGAACCGCGGCTACACCCGCGAGCAATATCTGGAGCGGGTCGGGCGGCTTTACGAAGCCATCCCGGCCCTGGCGCTGACAACGGACCTGATCGTCGGGTTTCCCGCCGAGCGTGAGGAGGATTTTTACCGCACCATGACCCTGGTGGAGGGTTGCCGCTTCGACGGCGCCTTTACCTTTGTTTATTCCCCGCGTCCCGGTACCGGGGCGGCGGAGATGCCTGGCCGCGTTCCCGAGGTCACAATCAGCCGGCGCATGCGCGAGCTGATTCAACTGACGCAGACGCTGGCCGAAGAAAAGAACAGGGCGCTGGTGGGAAGCCTGGTCGAAGTACTGGTGGAAGGCGCCAGCCGTCAGGGGGGCGGGCAACTCCGGGGCCGCACCCGCACGAACAAGATCGTCAATTTCAGTGGCACAGCCAGGACCGGCGATCTGGTCAGGGTCAGCATCGACGTCGCCAGCTCCACCACGCTGGGAGGGCGTCAGGCAGGCGGTTGATACAGGTGGTTGCGTCCTGATTCAGCGCACCGGATTAGGGGAACAATTCTTTTTGGAGGAAATGACCATGTCAGAAGACCCGATCAGCACAACCATCCGCCAGCCGGCCGCCGCCGGCCAGTTCTATCCCGGGCAGCGGGAGGAGCTCGAACGGACCGTCAAGGACCTGATCGGTCCGGGACCGGCGCAGAAAGCGCTCGGGGTAGTGGTGCCGCATGCCGGCTACAAGTATTCAGGACGGGTGGCGGGCGCCGTGTATGGCGCGGTTGACTTACCGGAAGTATTTATCATCCTCGGCCCGAATCACACCGGCATGGGCGCGCCGGCCTCGATCATGACAGCCGGGACCTGGAGGATGCCCGGCGGTGATGTTCCCATCGATACGGAGCTGGCCGGCGAGGTGCTGGAAAACAGCCGCCTCCTGGAAGAAAACGCCGCCGCCCATCTGCGCGAGCATTCGATCGAGGTGCAACTGCCGTTTCTTCAGTACATGGTCGGGCTGCCGCTGATCGTGCCCATCAGCCTGATGATCAGCCGCCCGGAGCAATGCCTGGACATCGGCGAGGCGCTCGCGGCGGCGATCCGGGAATTTCCGGCGCCGGTACTGATCGTCGCCAGCTCCGACATGTCGCATTATGAGAGCCAGGCCACGGCGCAGCAAAAAGATAAACTGGCGCTGGAGCAGATCCTGCAGCAAAGTCCCGAGGGCCTGCTTAAGACCGTGCGCGAAAATCAGATCTCGATGTGTGGCGCGGCGCCGGTCGCCACGATGCTTTACGCCTGCCGGGAGCTGGGCGCCGGCGATGCGCGGCTGATCCGGTACGAGACCTCTGGCGATGTCACCGGCGATTACGGCCGGGTGGTAGGGTATGCCGGCGTGGCGGTTAATCCCGCACGAGATTGAAAGAACCCTGTGACATTGTATGGCCCCTGTTCCTGAAATAAACCCCGCAATACTTGCCCGCCAGGTATTGAAGGCGGCGCTTGAGTACAGCCGGCTGCCGGATCCGCCGGATGGTGAGTTCTACCGGCGGCGCGCGGCCTGTTTTGTCAGCATCAAGAAGAACGGCGAACTGCGTGGCTGCATGGGGACGCTGGAGCCGGTGGAAAATGACCTGGCGCATGAGCTCATCCGCAACGCGCAGGCGGCCGCCTTCTCCGACCCCCGTTTCCCGCCGCTGGTGCTGGGAGAGCTGTCGGCGCTGAAGTTCAGTGTCGATGTCCTCAGCGCCGCCGAGCAGGTCAATTCCCATGCGGAGCTCGACTGCAAGAAATACGGCGTCATCGTCGGTTGCGATTACCGCCGCGGCGTGCTGCTTCCCGACCTCGATGGCGTTGAGTCCGTGGAGCACCAGCTGCAGATCGCCTGCCAGAAGGCGGGCATCGCCGCCCACGAGGAGTTTCAGGCGCACCGGTTCACGGTTGACCGCTACGATGAAGACTGGCTGCCCGGACAGCAGCCCGGCTAGCGCCGTCAGAACCAGAAATGCGGGTAGCGCCTGTGGCGGGAAAGGTTGTTGACCAGAAGCGCCACAGTCAGCAGGACCAGCGCTCCTGCCCCCACGGGCACCAGCACGAACAAAAACCCGAGATTGTGTACCTTGTCGCCGCCTGTGATCGCAATCAGCGCCGTGGCGCCGCCCGGCGGGTGGACGGTGTGGGTCAGCACCATCAGAGCAATCGCCAGTGAGACTCCCGCGGAAACGGCCACCGTGCCGCCTCCGAGCATCCTGAAGGACGCCACTCCGACAAAAGCGGACAGCATGTGCCCCCCAAGCAGGTTTCGCGGCTGCGAAAAAGGGCTGGTGCTGGCCGCGTAGACCAGCACGGCGGAAGCTCCGAAGGAGCCGATCAGAAAGACGGAATCGTGCGGCGCGAAGAGGGCGTTCGAGATTATGGCGCACAGTCCCAGTCCCGCTGCCGAGCCCACCAGGGCCCAGAACGCCTCCCGGGGATGAGGCCAGGCCGGCCTCTTGCCGCCGCCTCTCATCTTCAGTAAATAGTCTTTCATGCAACGGCCTCTCAGGTATTACGACAGGCCCAGGCGCCGGCGTTTGTCCTCGATATGCGCGATGATCAGCGCCGCCGCGTTTTCAGGATCGTCCTCGACGGCGACCTTGCCGCCGGTCAGCCCTTCGACATCCTGTGTGAGCACGCGCGTGACCAGCTCGCTTCCGGTTACCGGCGGCACCGGGGAGAGATGGGTGAAGAGGCCGTAGGCCACCGAGAAGAAAGCATCGGCCACCGCTTTTTGTTCCAGCCATTCGGGCGCCGAGACCGCCACGGGCAGTTCGGATGTGTCCACGCTGAGCGTGCCGGCTATGGCGGCGGCGACGTCGGCGATGCGGCCGATGTCAGTGCAGGAACCGAACGACAGCACCGGCGGCACTCCCAGGGAATCGCAGACGGCCCGCAGGCCGGGCCCCGCCAGGGCGGAGGCATCCGGCCCGGTAAAACCGGCGTTCTGCAGCGTCGAGCTGGTGCAGCCGCCGGTCACTACCAGGATATCGCTGGCGATCAGCCGCTCCGCGATCTTGATGATATTGCAGCCGCGCGCTGACGGGCTGGCGGTCGTGCAGCCGACGACAGCAGCGATGCCCCGGATGCTGCCGGAAGCGATCGCGTCCACCAGGGGCTGGACGCTGCCTCCCAGCGCAGCGACCACCGATTCGGTGGAAAAGCCGGCGACGCTGTCGCGGCTCTCCTGCGGGACGGTGACCTCGCCGCGTTCGGCGAACGCCGCCACCGCGCGCTCGAGGATCTCCCGGGCGGTGTCTGCTGCGGTCTGCGGCGTATGCTCCAGGCGCTCGACGCCGCTCATCCTCACCGCCTGATCGGTAGTGACCAGCCTGGTGGCGAAGCGCTCGGCGTATTCCGGCAGCGAAGGGATCGAGCAGTTGTAGTCCATCATCACCAGATCGATGGCGCCGGTGCCGAGAGCGAATTCCTGGTGCAGCCAGTTGCCCAGCTGGCCGGCGAAAGCGCCGCCGCGCTGCAACAGCTCCTGGCCTTCGCACATGGAGCCATAAACCTTGATGCCCGCGGCTCCTGCCGCGCCCGCCATCTGCCCGAACTCCTCGCTAGCCGCGAGCTCTGCCACCAGCGAAGCCAGTAGCGGCTGGTGGCCGTGGGCCACAATGTTAACCGTGGCAGGATCCAGCACTCCCAGGTTGGTGGAGGAGCCGCCGATGACAGCGCCTCCCAGGATGATGTCCTGGAGCCGGTTGATGGCGTGCAGGCCGGCATAGGCATTGGCGATGGAGAGCTTCATCGCCGTAAGCAGCAGGTCTACCGGATCGTTGTTGACGCTGGTCATGCATTTGACCAGGGCGGTGCGGATCTCGGAATTGACGCCGCCGGGCATGATGCCCAGCTCGCGCCAGACTGCCACCCGCCCGGCGGGGGCCAGCGCTTCCACCAGCGCCAGCTCTTCGGTGTCGGGCTTGTTGAGCTCGTGGATGAAAAGTCCGGCGACTTCGCGGGCCAGGACCGCCACCGGCTGGCCGGCGTCGATTCCCAGCGCCTCAGCCAGCGACTCGAGCCGGGAAACGTCCCTGACGGTGAAAGCGCAATCATCCCCGGCGGCGGCAAGCAGGGCCCTGGCGGCATTCTCGGCATGGTACGTGTTTCCGGCCGTGCCGATGGCGGCTTTTTGCAGCAGGTTGCGCGCCACGATCAGGTCGGGCGAGGCGCCGCAGACCCCCGCGGGCGATTTGGCCGTGATCCGGCAGGGCCCGTTGGCGCACAGAACGCAGCAGGTTCCCTGAATCCCCTGCTTGCACTGGGGCTGCTGGCTCTCGTAGCGGTCGAAGACCGTCGTCATGCCGGCATCATGGACGGAGGCGTCCATCGCGCACAAGGCGGCGTCGGCGCAAAGGCCGTCGCATTCCGTAGTTCCTGTTTCCCGGTTCTGCATGTGCGCTCCTTTTGATGATGCTGGCTAATATTTGGTTTTCCGGACGTCGGGACGTCCTGGCCGCAAGAGCATATAGCAAGATAAACACTGTGTCAATAGTGTTTATCCGGGCAGGCAAATAGCGTATACTTTGAACTGCGCTACAACCGCGAACCGCTGGAGAGGATTTGGCAGCAAGCAGCGACGAAATCACCAGGATCCTGGCGGATCCGACCAGGATGAGGATATACCGTCACGTCATCGCCGCCGGCGGCGAGCCGGTCACGGTCACCGGCGTCGCCGGCAGCTTCGGCCTGCATCCTAACGTGGCCAGGATGCATCTGGAGAAGATGACGGCCGGTGGGCTGCTGGAATCAGAAGTGTTCAAGGCTGGCAACGGCGGCCGTCCCGGGCGCCGCTATCGCGTGGGCGGCGCCGTTACGGGCCAGTACCCGCCGCGCGACTACCGCCTGCTGGCTTCGATCGCGCTAGGGGCCATCGAGAACGGCCTGCGGCCGGAAACCGTGGCCCGCCGCGCCGGTGTCGAGGAGGGGAAAAAGCAGCTGGCGGCCGCCGGCCTGGCCGCGGAAAGCCCGCTGCCGGTCCGGATCAGGAGCCTGAAGACGATCTTCGACGAGCAGGGACTGTTCGCCCGGATATCCAGCGACGACCAGGGACGGCTGAACGTCGATGTCCTGAACTGCATCTTCCGGGAGCTCTCCGGGGAGACACAGCTGGTCTGCAGCCTGCATCACAGCCTGGTCCAGGGCATCTGTGAATCCCATTTGGGGAAGATCCGCCTTGCGAGCCATTCGGGCATCTCCAAAGGTGGACATAATTGCCGTTTTCTCATAACACCGTTGTCGTAGCCATCTTCGGCCCCACGGCCGTGGGCAAGAGCAGCGTGGGCGCAAGCGTCGCCGCCGCTGCCGGCGGCGAGATCATCTCCGCTGATTCGATGCAGGTCTACCGCGGCCTGCCCATCCTCACCGATCAGCCGCCGGCACAGCTGCTTGCCCGCGTGCCGCACCATCTGGTCGGCAGCCTGCCGCCCGGCGAGGAATACAGCGCCGCCCGTTTCGACCGCGAGGCGGGGGCAACGATCGCCGCAGTCGCCGGCCGCGGCCGCCTGCCGATCGTCGTGGGTGGCACCGGCCTCTACATCCGCGCTCTGCTGGGGGATTTTTCTTTCGCCGGACGGGGCGAGGCCGGGTCGCGCCGACGGTGGGAAGCATTGATAGCGCGAGAAGGGAAGGAAGCAGCGCTGGCCCGGCTGCAACAGCTTGATCCCGGCGCCGCCGCCGGCATCGACGCCGGCAACCCCAGACGGCTGGCGCGGGCGCTGGAGGCAGCCGAAAGTGGCCGGCCGCTGTCCGCCCAGCGTGACCGCCTGTGGTCGCCGCGGTCGAAGTACCGGGTGCTGTCCTTCGGCCTTGAGCTTCCCCGGGAGGAGCTCTACCGCCGGATCGACGAGCGGGTGGAACGGATGCTGGCGGCGGGGGCCCTGGATGAGGTGCGCACCGCCCTGGCTGGACCGGTTTCCCGCACCGCGGCTCAGGCGATCGGCTTCGGGGAGCTGGCCGCCTGCCTGGAGGGAAAGCTGACGCTGGATGAGGCGGCAGCCGCCATCCGCCAGAAAAGCCGCCGCTACGCCAAGCGCCAGCTGACCTGGATGCGAAAGATGCCTGATATTGTTAGAATCGATCTGGCCGGCGAGACCGCGGACCGGGCGGTGGACGTGATCATTGAGCGGCTGCGTGCCGCGGGACTTGCAGCCGGACCAGACCCGGCTCCGTAAAACCCCGCTGATTCCTGAAGGGTTCCGTTTACGACGATGGCTGCATCCAATGTTGAGTTTTCCAAGTGGCATGGCATCGGCAACGACTACATCATCGTAGCCGCTGCCGACCTCGGCTTCGATTTGACCCCCGCGCGGGCGGCGGCGCTGTGTGAACGGCATTTCGGCATCGGCGCCGACGGCATCCTGCTCTGGAGCGGTACCGAGGCTGCCGGCTTCCGGCTGGATATCTTCAACCCCGATGGCAGCAGGGCCGAGATGTGCGGCAACGGCATCCGCATGCTGGCGCGCCATCTGGTTTCGCGGGGATTCGCCACCGGCAGCCCGCTGGCAGTCGACACCGACGCCGGCATCATCGCGCCGGATGTGCTGGCTGACGGCTCCGTGCGCGTCCTCATGGGCCGGGCGCGGCTGGGCGGCGCCGGCATCCTTGGCTACGAGGGCGTCCGGGGAGAGAGCGAAGCCATCGGCGTCACCCTGGAAGCGGCCGGCTCCGGGTACGAGTTCACATTTGTCAGCATGGGCAATCCTCATTGCGTTATCGAGGTTGACAGGCTGGATGACCTGGACTTGCCGCTGCTGGGCAGCGCCATCGAGAATCATTTCCTGTTTCCGGAGCGCACGAACGTGGAGTTCATGCGCGTCATGGGAAAGGGCGAAGTGGCCATGCGGGTCTGGGAGCGGGGCGTGGGGGAGACAAACGCCTGCGGCACCGGGGCCTGTGCGGTTGCCGTGACCGCCATCCGTACGCGGGGCCTGAGCAGCCCGGTAACGGTGCATCTGCCCGGGGGCGATCTGGTGATAGAGGTGGGCGAAGACATGGAAGTCCACATGACCGGACCGGCGGAAGAGATTTATTCAGGTTCCCTCTCTGAGACATTCATCAACCGGATAAAGGAGCTTTGAGGATGAGATTTTCTCACCGCATGGATGGGCTGCCGCCCTATCTGTTCGCGGAGATCGAGCGCAAGGTGGCAGAGAAAAAGAAGGCCGGCGTAGATGTGATCAGCCTCGGCATCGGCGATCCGGACACGCCCACTCCCGCGCATATCGTCGAGGAGATGCAGCGCCAGATCGCCGATCCCGCCAATCACCGCTATCCCAACAACCGCGGCCTGGACGAATTCCGCCAGGCGGTGGCGACTTTCTACAAAAGCCGCTTTGGCGTCGATCTCGATCCCGAGACCGAGGTCTTTCCGCTGCTGGGATCGAAGGAGGGCATTGCCCATATCTGCTTCAATTTTCTGGACGCCGGCGACGTTTGTCTGGGCGCCGACCCGGGCTATCCGGTCTATGCCGGCGGGCCGGTGCTTGCCGGCGGCGAGCCCGTGCCGCTGCCGCTGAGGCCGGAACTGGGCTTTCAGCCTGACCTGGCGTCTATCCCCGACGACATCGTCAAGCGGGCAAAAATGCTGTTTGTCAACTATCCCAACAATCCCACCGGCGCCGTCATCGAGAACGATTTCTTCGAGCATCTGGTGGAGTTTGGCCGCCGGAACGACATCTGCATCATCCACGACAACGCTTATTCCGAGATCACCTTCGACGGCTACGTCGCCCCCAGCTTTCTGGAGACGCCCGGAGCCAAGGAAGCCGGCATCGAGTTTTATTCGCTCTCGAAGACGTACAACATGACCGGCTGGCGCATCGGCGCCGCCGTCGGCAACGCCGAAGTGATCGAGTCGCTCTGGCGGCTGAAGACAAACGTCGATTCGGGCATGTTCCAGGCGCTGCAACGCACAGCCGCCTTTGCGATGACCTCGACGCAGAAACCGGTCCGGGAGATGTGCGCCATCTACCAGCGCCGCCGCGACCTGGTCGTTGGCACGCTCCGGGAGATCGGCATCGAAGTGACGCCGCCGAAGGGCACGATCTACATCTGGGTGCCGGTGCCGGACGGCTACACTTCTGCCGGCTTCGCCGACATGGTGCTGGAGAAATGCGCCGTGGTGGTGCCCCCGGGTTCAGGCTACGGCCCCTCCGGCGAAGGCTTCGTCCGGATATCGCTGACGGCTCCCGAGGACCGCATCGCCGAGGCGCTGGACCGGATCAAGGATAACCTCTAGCAGGGACGTTGTTTTCCTAAAGATCCTAAATTTTATTTCCGGGCTGGCTCAAGCTGGCTCAAAGAACAGGATCATCTGGAAAGCAACGTCCCCTAAGGCCAGGAATTTGGAGACCGCCTACCTCATAGCAATCATGCCCGGCCCCGCGGCTGACGCCGACGAAGAGCCGCTGGCCGAACTCAAGGAGCTGCTGGCGACCGCCGGCGCCGGCTATGCCGGCCAGATGATCCAGCGGCGGGACGCTCCCGTGGCCGCCACCTACTTTGGCAAGGGCAAACTCCAGGAGCTCCAGTCAGAGCTGGCGCGGATCGAGCCGGATCTGGTGGTCGTGGAGGATGAACTGACGCCCACGCAGCAGCGGAATCTGGAGGACCGGCTGGGCGTGCGGGTCATCGACCGCGCGGCGCTCATCCTCGACATCTTCTCCCAGCACGCCCATACCGCTGAAGGCAAGCTGCAGGTCGAGCTGGCGCAGCTGCAGTTCAATCTCACCCGCATGCGGGGGAAGGGCACTCAGCTCTCCCGCCTGGGCGGCGGCATCGGCACCCGCGGCCCCGGCGAAACCAAGCTCGAGGTCGACCAGCGGGTGGCGCGCAAGCGCATCGGCACTCTCAAGCGGCGCCTCAGGGATGTTTCCCTTTCACGCGAAGTGATGCGCCGCTCACGGCTGTCTTCGCAGCTGCCGCTGGTGGCGATGGCCGGCTACACTAACACCGGCAAGTCGAGCCTGCTGAACGCGTTGACATCCGGCGGCGTCTCGGTCAACGACCGCCTGTTCGAGACGCTCGATCCCACGACGCGGGCGTATGAGTTCGGAGGCCGCACCTATCTGCTCACCGACACGGTCGGCTTCATCCGCAAGCTGCCTCATCAACTGATCGAGGCTTTCCGTTCCACCCTGGAAGAAACCCTCGTGGCGCACTTGATACTTCATGTGGCCGATGCCAGTGTACCTGAAGAGGAGCTTGAGGATGTCATCGGGGTGGTGGATGGTGTCCTGGACGAGATCGCGGCGGCTTCGATGCCGCGGCTGCTGGTGCTCAACAAATGCGATCTGCTGGAACCTGGCCAGGAGGCGTTTCTGCGCCGCACCTGGCCGGACGCCGTACTCACCTCGGCGCTGACCGGCGCCGGACTGGACACCCTGAGGCAGCGAATCGCCGATTTTTTCAACTCCCGGCTGGAAAGTGTGGAGCTGTTCTTCCCTTATGGCAACGGCAGGCTCATCGGCGAGATCTACCGGATTGGTACAGATGTCGAGCTCGAGAACCGCGCGGATGGCGTCGTCGTGCGGGCGCGGCTGCCGCGCGACGAAGCCGCCCGCTTCGCCCGGTTTAAAAAACCCCCGGCGGACTTAAGATAGATGCACGGCACAGGCGCGGGGCGGCGAAGGGCTGCCGCCGTTCAGCCTCGAACCATGTTGCGCCAGGCTGAACCGTGACAGTAATGGATTTTTTCGGGAGGATATCAAGCTGAGCCGAAAGACGATCCCGGGCCTGCCGGTCGCGGCGGCGTGCCTGCCGCCCGGCGGTTGCCAGGGAGCGCTGATGAGCATGCCGGCGGGCGGCGTCCAGGCTGCTCTGATAGACTGCTGTCCATGAGGATCCCGATCAAGAAGCTGCATCCGGACGCTGCTCTGCCGGTGCATGCCTACGGCGACGGCGACGCCGGCGTCGACCTGGCCAGCGTCCAGCAGTTAACGCTGGCGCCGGGGGAGAGGGCGCTGGTGGCGACGGGCATCGCCCTGGCCATTCCCAGGGGCTTCGGCGGCTTCGTGCAGCCGCGCTCAGGCCTGGCGGCGAAATACGGCATCACGCTGACCAACGCGCCGGGGCTGATCGACAGCAATTACCGCGGCGAGATCAAGGTGATCGTCCAGAACACCGGCGAGGATGAATTTCCCATCGGCGTCGGCGACCGCATCGCGCAGCTGGTCATCATGCCTGTCGCGCACGCCGAGTTCGAAGCGGTGGACGAGCTGCCGCCGACCGACCGCGGCCCGGGCGGCTTCGGCTCCAGCGGCATCTAGCGAATGGGAGAGTCTGGTATAATCCCCGTTGTCGGGACGTGGCGCAGTCTGGTAGCGCACTTGACTGGGGGTCAAGGGGTCGCCGGTTCAAATCCGGCCGTCCCGACCAATCTCCTGCAAATCAGCAGATTCTTCTTTTAGTTTCCTTGACAGATATTGCTTAGTGTAAATTGAGGGGTTTAGTAATCCGTGTCACCCAACGGGTCTGCCTTCGCAAAAGCCTCTCTAAGCCTCTTGCCTGTCATATGAACGTAATAAACCATCGTATAGTCTTCGGGTCCACGTGTCCTAGAAGCTCCTGAAGCGCGCAGGGGTCACCTCCGTTGCTTATGTAGCGAGTCGCAAACGTATGTCTGAGAGTGTGCGGGCTGACTCTGACGCCTGTTATTCCAGCCTTCTTTCCGAGCCTCGAAATACGCAAAATTATCAGATGAACATTGCGCGGTTTCAGTTTTTCGCCAGTCGAAGTTACGAACAGAGCATCCTGATATTCGATGCCAGTGAGCGCCAGACGTGCTCTCAGATAGCTTCTAAGGCTTCGCGCCAGCCTGGACCAAAGAATACCAATCGTTCCCTGTCTCCCTTACCTTGGACTCGGAACAAACGCACATCGACCGCAAGGTAGTAAGAGAGCTATCGGGACTTAGCTTCGCCGAGCGGGCTGAGAACGTTATCCTGCTGGGTCCGCCGGGTGTCGGCAAAACGCATCTGGGCATCGCCCTGGGGGTAAAGGCGGTGGAAGCCGGCCACCGGGTGCTGTTTATGACGATCGAGAACCTGACCATGCGACTGGCCCGCGCCCGCTCTGAGAACCGGCTTGAGCGCCAGCTGCAGCAGTTTACCTATCCCAAGGTGCTCATTCTCGACGAGATGGGCTATCTGCCCATGAGCCGCGAGGACGCGAGCCTCTTCTTCCGCCTGCTTTCCCGCCGCTACGAGAAGGCCAGCATCATTATCACCTCCAACAAGAGCTTCACCGACTGGGGCGAGATCTTCGGCGACCAGGTGATGGCCACTGCCATCCTCGATCGGCTGCTGCATCACTCCACCGTGATCTCCATCAAAGGCGATAGCTACCGGCTCAGGGAGAAGAAAAAAGCCGGCATGCTGGAAAAACAGCGGTCCAGAAAGGAGGATGAGGCTAAAAAAGAACCGGCGAAAACCTGATCACTAAAACCGGCAAAAAAGGGACATTTTATTCCGGCAAACAGGGGACAAAGTTAGCTGGCATTGACAATTCTCACGAATAAGCTTCATGCAGGCTTCTCTTTGGGCGGGGATGGAATATCCGCCCCGGCCTGCTCTCTTGTTGAAACTCGTAAGTAGATTACGCATCTCATGACAAATCTCCGTTAATGTTCTCGTTTTTTTGAGAAATGGAAGATATATAGCATTTCGAGAATGCCGGCAGTGTTTATGACCAACAGCGCCGAAACCAAGGTTTGTCATTCTGTCTGGCTGCTTTCCAGAGAGCGACGCCCTTCCAAGGAATAGTCCAGAGGGCAAGAAGAGTAATGAGCTTCCGGTGTTTCTGAAAATAATGTTTCATTTCTTTTTCTCCTTCCTTATCGCAATCTGCCGGAGCTTCCAACTGACCGGCTTTAGCGATGTTTCTTTTACCTCCATCACTTGCTCTAAATTAACCACAAAATCTTCAATTTCCTCATTGTTATACAAGGCTCGCACATATTCCGAATTTTTCAAGGTCTGCATGTTCATGAAGAACATGGCGGCCGCGTCCTTGGCTGATATGCTGGCTTCCTTGATTCGGTTTGATGTTGGTTCTGCGTCTGCAAATGACAATGTGGACACAAGAGGACCGATAAACATTCTCTTGTTTTGAAGTTCGAGACTGCGCTCAAGCAGTTCAAGGTATTTTTGAAAAAGTGTCTCGTCCGTGTCTATTTGCTCCAGCTCTTCGAGGAGAAGAAATCCGCCGGGTTTGAGCTGGGTAAGCCATTTATTAACTGTCCCGCTTGGATTTTCCAAATGTAGAAGAATGTAACGGGTAAAAATGATGTCCGCCGGACCAACTGGAAAAGGCGTATCGGTTATGTCATGACATATGAAAGACAATCCGTCAGAAGAACTTGCATCCTCGGCCTCGGCAATGAAATTAACTGATTGGTCGATGCCGATGGTTTCTGTGCCATTCAAGACTTTGGCCAGCAACCTAGTGGTATGGCCAGGACCGCAGGCAAGATCAAGAACAAGATCTGATTGTGGTAACGCGGTATCATTTAGAAATGATTCGGTCGATGGAGCAAACAAGTCAGCGACCAGCTTAAGCCTTTTTGCTGCTGTCTCATTGTCTCCCAGAATATAGTTCATTATTTCTTTTTCTCCCTGGCCTTCATGACCGCTTTATATGATCTGACGATTGATTCCTTTTCTTTTGAAGTCATGTTGGGGACTTCCTTAAACATCATGGTAAATCCCGGATCGGTGAGCCCCATATCTTCCAACTTGGCGTCCGCCAGCAGGTTGTCCATCTCTTCCTGTGTCATGCCGAGAGCCTTAGCCCATTTTTTCAGCTTGTCGGGCTGGGGAACAAAAACGCCACGTTCCACATCAGAAACATAAGTGTCGTTTTTGTAGCCGAGGACACTGCTGATCTGTTTCTGGGTGAGACCTTTCTGTCTCCGAAGGCTTTTTAATTTGTCCCCGAGAATTTCTCTTACGCTCATTATCACCTACGTAGATTTACATAACTATTGAAGCCATCATTTCACGGAATTGAAAAGCTGGCAAGAGCCCGTCTTGGACAACCTGTGGAAAACTGATAATCGCCAGCCTCTTAATCAGGGTATGAATCGCCCCGACTTTCCTGGAGGCTCCATCTTTTGAGAGGATGGAGTCATGAACACACGAAAGCGGTATCCCAAAGAGCTGAAGGAACGTGCGGTGCGGATGGTGCTCGACCACAAGGACGAGT
>JAJYXB010000003.1 GCA_021791195.1 Actinomycetes bacterium
GGGCCGTTCATCAGCCCCGGAAACGACGGTGTGACCACGGCGCCGGGCGCCAGCGCGTTGCCGCCGGCGCTGCTAAAAGTGGCGGCCAGGGTCGGGCCTATCCAGATCTGCACGTCGGCGGGGAGGCTGCCCTGGTTGGAAACCAGCAGCCAGTTGCCGTTCATCCCGTGGCTTTGCTGCGAGTCGTACCAGGTGAACTCGTATGCGTCCGACAGGCGCGCCGCCGGCGTGCCGGAGACCTCGTTGAAGGAATCATGATATAGCACGCGCTCGCTGGCGAGCAGCTGCTGGCCGCTGGTGGAAACCACGCGCACCGGTCCGCCCATGACATCGGTGAACTGGGGCGTGATGCGGCCGCCGGCGGGAATGGTGAAATAATCGTTGGCGGGATTAGCGGGGTCGTGCATCTTCTGGCCGCCGATGAAGACCTCCACGCGGGCGTCGCCGCCGCCCTCGTTGCCAACCAGGAGCCAGCTGCCGGCCATGCCGTTGGCGGGCTTCGAATCATACCAGGGAAAGTAAAAGGTGGTGGAGAGCGACGCGGCCGGGATGCCCTGAGTCTCGTTGAAGCTGCCGAGGAATTTACCTGACGGCGGATAGCTCCAGATCTCGTTTGCGTAGCGGGCGATGGCGCTGCCGTAGCCTGTGCCCGGCACGGCCCATTTGCCTTCGAGCTGGCGCGGCGTATGGCCGGTATTGTTGTGGCCGGCGCCGAAATGGCGGGGGTCGTAGCGGGAGTTGCAGTAGGCGTTTACGTCGCCCGGGAAGACATACCAGGCCAGGTGCGCGTATTGAGCGATAACTCCCAGCTCCGGGGTGGCGAAGGAGTTGCCCGGATTGCCGCCGCCGATGGCGCCGATGCCGGCGAAATTGTTCTGCCAGGGCTGGACGTCCCCGCCGTAACGGAGGAAGTTGGTCTCATGCAGCATCTGCGCAAAGGCCAGATCGGCGCGGATGCCGAAGCGGTAGCCCCACGTGACGTACAGCTGGGCGATGTCCGGGTCGATGTGGTTGGGGTTGCGCGAGTCAAGCTCGGCCTCCAGCTGCCGGGGCGTGACTGCCGAGACGCCGGCGAACTGGTCATCCGGCGTTACCGTCACGGCCTGCGCCCGGGAGGGAGCGGCCACCAGCAGGACGGCTAGAAATGCCGACGTCAAAGTGGCAAGCGCCAGCAGCGGCAGATACGGCCGCACCGGCTTGCCAGCGGTTTCTCGACAGCGCGGCATTTCTGCCCCCCGGCAAGGTTGACGCGCGGAATATCGGCTTTTGTATATCATAAGTGCCCCCGCAATACGATCGATTTCTCCATGTCAGTTGCCGACAAGTACCGGTCCGTATTTGTAAAGCACCCGCTGGCTGGTCAGAAGTGGCTGGCCGGTGGTGGCGACGACGCGCACCGGGCCGCCGATCCGGCCGCTGAAAACAGGGGTGATGACGCCCCCTTCGGGCACAGTGAAATAATCATTGGCCGGGTTCACCGGGTCATGCATCCTGACGCCGCCGATGTAGATCTGGACGTTGGCGGCGCCTGAGCCGCGATTCGCGACCAGGATCCAGTCGCCGCTCATCTGGTCCGCGGGAGTGGCGTCGTACCAGGGGAAAAGCTGCCCCGAGGTCAGCGCTGCGGGAGGGCTGCCCTGCACCTCTTCGAAACTGTCGCGGAAAAGCACCCGCTGCGATGCCAGCAGCGGCTGGCCGTTGAGGCTGGAGACATGGATCGGGCCGCCTCTGAGGCCGGCGAAGGCTGGCGTGACCACGCCGCCGGGAGGGATGGCGTTGCCGCTGGCGCCGCCGTAGCTGGCTATCAGCGTGTTGCCGGCGAAGACATTTACCGTGGCAGGCGCGGCGCCGTAGTTGGCGATGAGGATCCAGTCGCCGAACATGCCATCGGCCCGCAACGAGTCATACCATGATAAATAATAATTGGTGTCAAGTGACGTCGTTGGGTAGCCCGTCACTTCGCTGAAGCTCTCCTTGTAGAGCACGCGCTGGCTGGCGATGAGCGGCTGATGGTTGGCAGAGCTGACGTGCACCGGCCCGGCCATGACGCCGGCGAACATGGCGGTCACGGTGGCGCCGGCAGGTATGGGATTGCCCTGGGCGGCCGAGTAGCTGGCGACCAGCCGGCCGCCGATGCTGACATCGACGTCCGCTGGCTGTGAGCCCGCGTTGGCGATCAGCACCCAGTTGCCGGCCATCCCGTCCTGGGGCAGCGAATCGTACCAGCTGAACTCATACGAATCGCTCAGTTCGCCGGCCGGGACCCCCGACACTTCGCTGAAGGAGTCACGGTAAAGCACCCGCTGGCTGGCGCTCAGTTGCTGGCCGGTCTGGCAGGTCACGATCACGGGCCCGGCCATGACGCCGCCGAACTGGGGCGTGATCTGGCCGCCTTCGGGGATTGTGAAGTAATCGTTGGCGGGGTTGGCCGGGTCATGCATAGTCGTACCGCCGATCGAGATGATGACCGTGGCCGTGCCGGGCCCCTGGTTGCCGACCAGGATCCAGTTTCCCCCCATGCCGTGAGCGGGCAGCGAATCGTACCAGGGGAAATAGAGCTGCGCCGACAGGCCGGAAGCCGGCGTTCCGGGGATCTCGTTGAAATTCCCCATCCAGAATCCGGCGGGTGAGAAGTTCCTCATCTCGGTGGCGTAGCGGGCGATTGCTTCGCCGTAGCCGGCGCCAGGCACCGCCCACCTGCCGTTGAGATCGTGGAGCGTGCGGCAGCCGCGCAGGTTGACGTAGTTTCGCAGCAGTTGCAGGTGGGCCTTGACGCCGGCTTCGGCGGTCGGGTAGGAATTGCCGGGATGGCCAGGCCCGGTGGCGCCGATGCCGGCGAAGTTGTTCTGCCACGGCTGAACGATGCCACCGTAGCGCAGCGAGTTGGTTTCATGCAGCATCTGGGCGAAGGCCAGGTCTGAGCGGATGCCGTAGCGGGGACCCCAGTATGCGTACAGCGAGGCGATGTCCGGGTGGATGTGTCCGGGGTTGCGGAACGACAGTTCCGCCTCCATCTGGGCGGCCGTCATCGGCGAGCCGCCCGCCAGCGGTTCGTTCGCGGTCAGCGCCATCGCTGTGCCGGAACTCGCCACAGGCGCCAGCAGGATGACAGCGGCCACCGCCACGGCACCCGCCAGCAGCCGTAGCCATGCCCTTCTTTTCCCGGAGAACATATTGCCACCGATCAACATATTTCAGGATAATCGCCTGGGCAGATGATACAATTCTTCGCGGCGCACGTCATCATTACCGATTTCCGGGAATATTAGGAATATGAAGATACCCAAAGTCGACCCCAATAAATGCAGCGGCTGCGGTAACTGCGAGGCCATCTGTCCCGAAGTCTTCGAGCTTGGAGACGATGATCAGTCGCATGTCATTACCAATGATTTCGGCGGTCTGGAGGCGTGTATTGAGGCGGCGGTGGAGAATTGTCCCGAGGACGCCATCACCTATGAGGAAGAATGACCGCCGCCGGCCGCGGCCGGTTTGCTGAAAATATGTCAGGTGTTATAATTTGGCTGTCAGGCTAGACTCATTTGCGGGCGAGGGAGAATTGGCGGACAGGGCAAAAAACCTATTTCCTTTCACAATCCGGAGCAGCGCCTCCGGTTTTTTCGTTTCCGGGTCAATCTCAGAGTTTTATGAAAGGCGGCAGGTTAATGGCTAAGCACATCTTCGTTACCGGTGGTGTTGTTTCCTCGCTGGGCAAAGGCATCACGGCGGCATCGCTGGGCAGACTGCTGAGGAGCCGGGGATACAAGGTGCAGATGCAGAAGCTTGACCCCTACATCAATGTCGATCCCGGCACGATGAGCCCGTTCGAGCATGGCGAGGTGTTCGTTACCGAGGATGGTGCCGAAACCGATCTCGACGTGGGCCACTACGAGCGCTTCATCGACGAGAACCTCACCAGCGACTGCAACGTCACCTCCGGCACCGTCTACTTCAGCGTCATCAACAAGGAGCGCCGCGGCGACTATCTGGGCAAGACGGTGCAGCTGATCCCGCATATCACCAACGAGATCAAATCCAGGATCCACCGCGTCGCCGACATGGACGGCGGCGTCGACGTGGTCATCACCGAGATCGGCGGCACCGTCGGCGACATCGAATCGCTGCCGTTCCTGGAGGCGATCCGCCAGTTCCGCATCGATGTCGGCCGCGAGAACGCGCTTTACATCCACGTGTCGCTGGTGCCGTACCTGGAGGCCGCCGGCGAGCAGAAGACCAAGCCGACGCAACACAGCGTCAAGGAGCTGCGCGGCATCGGCATCACACCGGACATCATCGTCTGCCGCACGCCCAGGCACATGAACAAGAGCCTCAAGGAGAAGATCGCGCTGCTGTGCGACATCGAGCTGGAGGCGGTCGTCGCCGCTGTCGACGCGCCCGATATCTACATGGTGCCGCTGATGCTGCGGGAAGAGGGCTTCGACGACCTTGTGATCAGCAAGCTGGGCCTGGAGCCGATTGAGCCCGACCTTGCCGACTGGCGCGACCTGGTTGACAAGATCAATTCCTGCAAGTCAAAAGTCCGTATCGCCCTTGTTGGCAAATATGTACAGTTGTGGGATGCCTACATGAGTGTCATCCAGTCGCTGAAGCACGCCGCTCTCTTTCACGGGCGCGAGCTGGAAGTCGTCTGGGTCGACTCTGAGGGCGTCAATCCGATGCTGGTGGAATCGCAACTGCGCGACGTCGATGGCGTGCTCATCCCGGGCGGCTTCGGCGTGCGCGGCATCGAGGGCAAGATCCAGGCGGTGACGCATGCGCGCGAGCGCGAGGTGCCTTTCCTTGGCATCTGCCTGGGAATGCAGTGCGCCGTGGTCGAGTTCGCCCGCAATGTCGCCGGCATGCCCGGCGCCAACAGCTCCGAGTTTGACCAGGGGACGCCATATCCGGTGATCGACCTGCTGCCGGAGCAGAAGGATGTGGAAGCGATGGGCGGCACCATGCGGCTGGGTTCTTATCCCTGCAAGCTGGCGCGCGGCAGCAGGGCGGCGCGCGCTTATGAGGAAAAGATCATCCACGAGCGCCATCGCCACCGTTATGAGGTCAACAACGCGCTCAGGCCGACGCTGGTGGAGGCGGGGATGAAGATCAGCGGCACCTCGCCTGACAAGCGTCTGGTGGAGATCATCGAGCTGCCCGATCATCCCTGGTTTGTGGGAACACAGTTCCATCCCGAATTCAAATCCCGGCCGACGCGGCCGCACCCGCTGTTCCGTGACTTTGTCGGCGCCGCCTGCAAGATGGCGATCGCGCGCGAAGCCGGTGAAGGCGGCGGCGAGGAGTCTGGGAAGGCCAAGGAAAGCGCCGGCGCCGCGGTCGATCACGACTGACGTGTGGAGCGCGGTCATCAGTCCCGGCAGACATCAGCGGCACCGGCTTTTTGCGGGACCGCGGTTCTTTCGAGTCCATGAATTTTCACGGCGCTGAGTCAGACGATCCGCTGATCTCGCTTTTCACGGAGCTGGTGCGGATCCCCAGCTCCTCCGGCCATGAGCGCGAGGTGATGGATTTTCTCACCACCAGGCTGCGCGGCTTGGGGCTCGCGGTGGAGGAATCGGACCCGATCGAGGACCATCCCGAAGCCGCCGGCAATCTCTACTGCCGGCTGCCGGCCACGAAATCCGGCACTCCCGTCATGCTCTCCGCCCATGTCGATACGGTGGCGTCCGAGGAAGGCGCGCTGCCGCACCCGGTGGTGGAAGAGGGTGTCATCCGCAGCGGCAGCCGCGCCGTGCTGGGCGCCGACGACAAGGCGGCGGTGGCGGCGATCGTGCGCGTGGTGGAAGAGATCGTCCACGGGAGCATCGACCACGGCGGCATCGAGCTGCTGCTGACGGTGGGCGAAGAGAGCGGCCTGCGCGGCGCCAAGGCCAGCAGTCTGGAGGGTTTCAGCGCCAGGTGCGGTTTCTGCTTCGACAGTACCGGACCGGTGGGCGGGCTGGTGGTGAGGTCGCCGTCGCAGAAGACGATCCGCGCCACCTTTATCGGTCGTTCGGCGCATGCCGGGGTGGCGCCGGAACAGGGCCGCAGCGCCATCAAGGCGGCGGCGCGCGCGGTGGCGGAGATGCCGCTGGGGCGCATCGACGCCGAGACGACGGCCAACATCGGCATCATCAAGGGTGGTGAGGCGGTCAACGTGGTCGCCGGTCGCTGCCAGATCGCCGGTGAGGCCAGGAGCCACGACGACGCCAGGCTCGAAGAACAGGTGACGGCGATGCTGGATGCCATCAGCTTCGCCGCCACGGTGACGGAAGTCGATGTCGAGGTGTCGACCATTGATGAATTTCACGGCTTTGACATCGGTGGCGGGAATCCGGCATACGACCTGGCGTGGCGGGCGCTCGAGGACGCTGGCATCAAGCCGCACGCGGCCAGCACCGGCGGCGGCAGCGACGTGAACGTGTTCATCCTCAAGGGGATGTCATGTGTCAACCTGGCCTCCGGCATGGAAAATGTGCACACCTCCGACGAATACATCCTGGTGGAATCGCTCCGGCAACTGCGCCGGGTGATACTGGCGATCGTGGCGCGGGCCGCTTCGTGAACAACAAGGTCCTGTCAACGTCGCGCATCTATGACGGCCGCATCATCAACCTGCGGCTGGATGAAGTGGAACTGCCCGACGGCCGTCACGCGCGGCGCGAGGTGGTCGAGCACCCCGGCGCCAGCGTCATCGTGCCCGTGGACCAGCAGGGACGCGTTTATCTCGTCAGGCAGTACCGCGACGCCGCCGCCGAGGAACTGCTGGAGCTGCCTGCCGGCAAGCTGGAACCGGGAGAGGAGCCGCTGGCGTGCGCCCGGCGCGAGTGCCTGGAGGAACTGGGCCTGGAGGCGGGCAGCTGGACGCATCTGGCCTCCTTTTATTCGTCTCCGGGTTTCTGCGACGAGCTGCTGCACTGCTTTCTGGCGCGCGAGCTCAGGCAGGGGGTGTCCGACGCAGACCGCGATGAATTCCTCACCCCTGAATCCTGGCCGCTGGCGAATCTGGCGGAGCTTCTCGGCCAGCTGAAGGATGCCAAATCGATAGCGGGGCTTCTGCTGGCGCGGCAGGCGCTGGCGGAAGAATGATCTGGATATTTTTCTTTTGCAGGAGAAACCCTATAAGATTAATTATTGTACGCCCTGTCAATACCGTAAAGTAACCCTTCGGGACACATAATTGACTATATTGATTTCCGATGATAGACTTCCGACCTGGCAAAGCAAGCTGCTTGGTAGGATTGCCGTTTCATAACTTTGATTGACTCTGATTCGCTGC
>JAJYXB010000017.1 GCA_021791195.1 Actinomycetes bacterium
TGCCGGAAAGGAGGAAAACGAAAAGGAAAAGGCTCCAAAGAAAGAACCGGAACTAGCAAAGAACTGATTGCTGAAAAACGGACATTTTATTTTGCTGAAATAAGGACAAACTTAGTTGATGTTGACAAAGATGGCCGGTGCAGTAATTTTGTATACTTATATAAGACAAAGAGCCCTATGGTCAAGCATTAGTGCAAATTTTCTGGAAAAGGACCCGCTCATAATTCCTCTCTTGGGATAGCTTCCTCCAGCTTACCTGTGAGGCAGACCAGAACAAGTCGAATTATGAAACGACAATCCTACCGGGCAATATGCTTGCCGTACTGAAAGCTATCATGGAGTAATTATCTAGTCAAGATGATTGAAAATGTTTTTTTATACAGATAATCTCATAAATTCTGAGCATCAAGGGCAATTGGAACCGCCTGTTAAAATCTGCTGCCGGCAAATGCCCACTCTAACATGCCACAGATTGTGCAAAGTAGCTTGCGTTATCACCGCCACAAGAGCCTGAAGCGGACTTTTGCTGGCGGAGAAAATGGAATAGAGAAATATTTACGGGGTGCCAGACACTGTCTCGGCGATGCAAATCAAGGAAATATGCGCTTAGAATGTCGAATTGTGAATGAAAGCGCGAGATATCCAGATCCCATGACTTGGCCATGGTAATGAAAACAAATGACTTTGATCAATACGAGATTTTGGAAATCCTGAAGAAAAAGGAACTTCGAAAACCCATATGTAGAGAATCGATAATCGGGAATCTTGAGATTTCGACGAAGCTAAGCAATCAGGAACTGAAAGCCTGCATTACAGGGAAGAAATTGGAACAAAAACCCTGAAATCTAATTTTGGGTCTTAGCTGGAGATGTTATGAGTCAAGAGAATATTAGATCCTGGCGGAAGTACAGACGTACTAAAAACATCATTGTACTTACCTTGGCCTGTGTGGCAGCTCTTGCTTTCATGGCTCTTACCTATTTGGGTTACGTCCGGGTGAACTTCGGCACCTTTAACCCGTTCGATCCTCCCAATAGAGTCGAATATCACGGTAGGCGATATTACTTGGGCGAGCGCCAAGGCGAAAATCAGCCTCAGGCCCTTTTGGATGAAATCAATCAGTCTGAGCCCACCGGGGAAGCTGTAGGTCCTCTATTTGTTAACAGACTAGAAGTGTTTGTAATCCCTGGGGGAACGGGCACACATACACTTCTTTTCTTAAAGCAAAAGGATGGGAAGTTCTTGATTTACACGTTGAGCGGAGGGCCGTGAGAGTTATTGTCATATATGGACTTCCTCCCGTTATGCATTTGACATTGTGGTCTTTAAGCACGCCAGTATAGGCGGCGCCGGTATACTGCGAACCCTGGTCGGTATTTGAGATCTCCGGCGCGCCGTGATTGCAATAAGGCGTTTTGCATCTTCAGGATCTGGTATTCGTTGATCGAATACGGTCATGGCGTAGAAACGGTTAATCGAGGGCGAAAAGTAGAACTTCAGGCCGAAATCTTCTTTACCGATCCAATGAGCTGCTTTAGAATGTAGATGTTCGGACACTGGAGTACAGAGTCCACCAGAAATTCACCATCAGAAAATGCCTTGTACAAGGCATTTTCCGTTCCTCAAATTCATGACACCCGGCTGGACTCGAACTTTGATGTTTTCGTCGGGCTCCTCTGATAAAGTGGCCGCCAGACGGAATTACACGTGGACTTGAATCCTTGACGCATTTGGGGGTAATATTATTATGACGTTAAAGTCATATGACGTTATCGTCGATGGTTGTGCATAATGGCAGCTTTCCGGCGACAAGCGGGAGCTGTTTCAATTGAGATCTACGATGTAGATCACGGGCCTCCGCACTGTCATGTGTCTGGTTTGTCAGGTGGCTCGACAGCGAGGGTTAATCTTCTTACCTTGGAGGTCACGAAGCCACCGGGCGAGGTTCTACCAAGAGCGGTCCGTCGCCATCTGCGGGAATGGCAAGTGGCAATGCTCGAGGCGTGGGAACAGGTTATTAGTATCGACAGGAGCAAGTAATGATGAAGGCAGAACAATTCATGGAATTTGACGCGAGCCCCATTGGCTCGAAGTCTGTCCGCCGCGAGGTGGAGGGAACGCTTGAAGGCCTCTTCATGAAACGATGCGAGGGCGTCTGGCAAGCAATTAAGGATCAGAGTCGGCTTTGTTTACAATCGCGAACGTTTGTTATCGGTGACTTGGACAGACTGATTCCGCACGGAAGTTTGGATTATCTGGCCGCCACTCCCTCCACAATGACCTTTGTATTTCTTGTTCGGACGGACAGAGATCGGAAGCGTCTATTTGAGCCGCAGATTGCCCAGTCTCTGAATGATGAGAAGTTCTTTCTTTTGGATCTTGGCTGCGCTCCGAATGTTCAGCCAGAGCGTCATGCTGCATTCACGATCTACTTTCGCACTCTGGTAGAAAGGCTGCAGCCAGACAGGGTGACTTTAGCCAAATACTCTTACCAAGATGATACGCTTTGGTTGGAATTCGGCGACGGACTTGAGCGAGCGTTGAAATGGTCGGATCTTTCATTCGCTCGCAAGGCCAAATTCAAACCCATTTATGCCTCAGCGGGAGACCACGGCCAGTCTGTTTCGTTGAAAGACACTGGCGGGCAAGAACTCGATGTGGATGCCGGCGCCCTACGAAGCCTGGTTGACTCCGGTCACAGGAATGCAATGGAGTCTCGAGACCACGTGGAGCGTGAGTCGGTCGGCTCAAGACTCAAAGTAATTCGTGAGGAACTCGGCCTAAGCCAGGAACAGCTATCAAAACGAAGCAGCATTGCTCAGGAATCGCTCAGCCGAATAGAGACTGGCCGCAGAGATCCTCGTACTGACACGCTTCGTAAAATAGCAGCAGGCCTGGGCATGACTCTCCATGACCTCCTGGCGGCGATGCACCCGTAATTCGGGCCCGGTAAGCTGCGAAAGAGCCTGGTCCCGAGTTTCCCGTGTCTGGCGGAGGATAGGGATAACAAACCATATGACTCACTTTGCTCGCATGTTATCAGTTAAACGTTGGGATGTCGCAGTCTATGTCAAAATCTGACAAACCGCAGATAGGGGGCCAGTTTGAAGAATGGGGCGACCGTATCAACTGGAAGGTTCGTGTCAAGGCGGTCTGCAAACCCTGCTGGGAACTCAAGTATTGTCCTTACGGGCCTCTGGTTGAGGAGTTTCCTCTTAAGGAAGACGGCGACGGCCGGAGCTGCCGAATCTTCGGGCACGATTGCCCGGTCTTCACGATGGCGGAACCCTTGACGGAAACCAAGGAGTTGCGGCGGATCACGAGATCGATTCCGCGGCCGGTTCAGTTCCGCGTATTGAAACGCGATAATCAGATTTGCCGCGAATGTGGCAAGAGCGTTCAGGACGAGGATGTCCATTTCGACCACATCATCCCGTGGTCAAAGGGCGGCCCGACAGAGGAGCACAATATCCGGCTGCTCTGTAGCAAATGCAACCGCAAGAAGAGCGATACCTTCGAGGATCTCTACCTCGTGAAGTCATTTGTGGAACACGTCGTAGAACCCATCGGCTTTGATTTCATGGACTTCATGCGGGTGATAGCGGCTGACGCGCACAACTATCAGGAAGAAACGGGCGCCTTGCCAGACGCCGCGACCATTGCCGATTGGTTTAAAGTGGACGTGGGTGACGCCAAGGAATCATTCGCACGTGATCTCGTGGCCATAGACGAGTTCTTGCGAGCAGGTAAGCCCCATGATTGGTCTGCGAATAAGTTCGCTGCCTTGAGATGGCGCTGGGGTTGGCACGATGACGAGCCAGCAAAGGTTTCCGTTGTGGCTACTGAATGCGATATTACCGCTGACGAACTGCTTGAGGCTGAGAGTGAACTACTAGCGAGGTTAGGATACCGGGTTGGTCTTTCCGGAAGGGATAGGAAAAAGTGGCTCAAGAGCTAGGCAGAAATCTTCTTCACAGATCCCGAAAGCTGGCTTAAAATAGAGAAGTTCAAATTACGTACGACCGCCTCCACCAGAAATTCACCATCAGAAAATGCCTTGTACAAGGCATTTTCCGTTCCTCAAATTCATGACACCCGGCTGGACTCGAACTTTGATGATTCTTCCAAAGAAAAAACTCTTGCGTTTGCCATTAACTACTATAAAATATTGAACAGTAACTACTGCAGTTATTGAACAACAATTCCGAATAATATTGAACACTAATTACTTTAGATATTGAGAATGACTATCAGAGAAAAAGCCCTCACCTGGTGGGGCTCACAGGCAAAGAAGGATAAATACGTGGTTTCGGCTGCGGAAATTCCCGACCGCAGGCAGCGTGAGTACCTGAAGAAAGCTGGATATTTATTCCCTGCTGCTCGCGGATATTGGGCGCTCAAGCAGCCAGAAGACGATGCGGAAGAGGTCTTCCTGCTTATCTACTGGCAAGCAGTGGAGAAGGTGCTTTCATCATTTACCTGGTCGCTTCGTGGAGCCTCGGCGCTAGCCATCTATAATGGCGCTCAGGCAGCACAGGATCACCTGCTGGTGAGAACCAAAGAGAAAACAAACTGGACGTTGACCCTCCCGCTCGGTTTTACCGTCAACTTAAGATATGACAGTTATTTCGACGAGCGTTTAATCAAAAATATGGAAGTAGCTGGCAGAAGCATCCCCATTGATATTCCTGAGCTTGTTTTCACCGAACTGGACAAAGCTACGCCAAAAGAAGTCCAGAGCTTCGTTGCCGGCACAAATTTTGACAGATTGCTCATTGAAGCGATCTATGCCAGAAAGCCGAAGCCAGTGGTTTTTAACAGACTTGTCGGTTTGGCTAAAAAAGCTGGCAGACCGGATTTGGCCGTAAATCTCGAAAAGATCATTGAAGCTCATACTCATTATCAGATTGCGAAACGAGAGACTGTCAAAGCCGAAGAAATATCAGCAAAACCTCAAGTTATTCATCCTCCTTGGGTTATCCGCCAGGAAGAACAGATCAAGGAGTTTGAAGCTGCTTTAGAAAAAGGTCTTAAAACGAAAATCAGCAGAATCAAGAAACGCCCCTTGAAGGAGCTTCTGACTCAGGCCAGAGAACACAAAAAATATGACACCTACCATTCAACGACCCTGGAGGGCTACCAGATAACGCCGGAACAGGTCGAGGCTCTTTTATCAGGCATTGTCCAGGAGGAAGAGAGCGGGCCGGACTATTTGGACAAGCAGAGAAACAGAATGGCCATCGTCGGCTATTCGGAAGCTTTTGATTTTGTCCTAGAGCAAGTCGAAAATGACTTCGAAAAACCTAATATCAGTGAGCAGCTTGTCAAAGAGACGTATGCAAAGCTCTTTAAGCCATCTTTGGACGCCAAGATAGTGGACCTTATCAGTCTGACGACTTATCGAAATATTGCGGCCTTCATTCGCGGGACAAATTACATTCCGCCCTCGTGGGAAAAGCTCCCAGATTTAATGTCCGACTACGAGCAGTCTATAGGTGCGATTAAGAACCCTGTAATCAAAGCGATTTTGGCTCATTTTTACTTTGTTGCCATTCATCCCTACATAGACGGGAACGGCAGGACGGCGAGACTCCTCATGAACTATACGCTGTTGTCTGCAGGTTATTCCTGGATAACAATAAGAGCTGACCAGAGAGCCGAATATTTTGGAGCGCTAAACAAGGGAACAGTGGGCGGCGATATTCTGCCATTTGGCGAATTCATTTTGACCATGCTGAAATCGGCAGGCAAATAAGCGAAAAGGCGACCCTTGTGAATTTGAATGAAACTCCTGATAGTTCAAATTACGTACTACGACCGCGTCCATCAGAAATTCACCATCAGAAAATGCCTTGTGCAAGGCATTTTCTATTCCCTGGATTCATGACACCCGGCTGGACTCGAACTTTTAAGCACAAATATAAGTATCATAATAATATCATTATTATGAGATAAAATACTGGAAAGACATTTCCAAAGGAGGAGACCATGCCCATCATCAAGCCAATCTCTGATCTGAGAAATAAGGCAAATGAGATCTCAGACTTGGTTCACAAATCAAGCGAACCTGTTTTTATCACCAGAAAGGGAGTGGGTGACATGGTCGTTATGTCAATGGCTCTCTATGGTCAGTTTGAGCGCCGCCTCGAACTATACAGCAAGCTCGCTGTTGCCAAGTCACGCGCTGCCGCGGGTGATGAAGGCCGCTCGCTCTCTGAGGTTATGAAAGACATCCGCAAACAGATTCGCGAATCGGCATAAATTGAGCACCTCCAAGTTTGCTGTCCGCCTCTTGAGCGTGGCAGAGGAAGATCTCTCTGAAGCGATCACCTTTGTTGCCGCTGATAATCCGGCCGCCGCGATGGCCTTGGCAGACACAATTGAAAAAAGCCTGGACGATCTGGTTAGCCATCCTCACATGGGCAGGATGCCGGATGATGCCAATCTGATGCAGATGGGCTATCGCTATCTTGTGGTTGAAAATTATCTGGTTTTTTACGTGGTTGAGGCAAGGGTGGTTATTATTCACCGGATCTTGCACGGCGCGAGGAATTATCGGGATCTGTTTTAACCAAGCGGGAGAACGAAATGATAAAATCACCGGCGCTGCGTCAAGCAGAAATCTTCTTCACGGATTCTGAAGGCTGGCTTAAAAAAGAATAGTTCAAATTACGTACGTCCGCTGCGCGCCAGGGCGGTCTGCCGCGGGCCATGCGGGGTGCATGCGGCGGGCGTCCGCCGCTAGGAAAAGAAGCTGGTGGCCACCAGCAGCAGGCTGAGCACGATCAACCCCGCGGTGGTCAGTCCCGCCACCACGTTATAGCGGCGGCTGTTGGTGTAGTCACCCATGATCGCCCGGTCGTTGATGATGACCATGACAAAGATGAGGATAAATGGCAAAAGGATGCCGTTGACATCCTGGGCCAGATACATGATTTTCAGCAGCGGCAGGTTCGGGATGAGGGCGACCAGGGCGCCGAATGCCAGTGAAAACGTGAACAGTCCGTGGAAGATGGGCGCTTCCCTGAACGAGCGGTTGACACCCGATTCGAAGCCGAAGGCCTCGCAGATGGCGTAGGCAGTCGCCAGCGGCAGGATGCCGGCAGCCAGCACCGACGCATTCAGCAGCCCGAATGCGAATAGCGCCGAGGCGAACTGCCCCGCCAGCGGAGCCAGTGCCTGGGCCGCCTGGTCCGCGGTCTGGATATCGCCGCCGGTCTTGAAGATGGTGGCGGCGCAGGCGACGATGATGAACAGCGCGATCACGTCGGTGATGATCGCTCCGGCGATGACCTCGATCTTGGTGTAGCGGAAATGCTTGATCGAGATGCCTTTGTCGACCACGTAAGCCTGGATGAAGAACTGGCCCCAGGGCGTGATCGTGGTGCCGATGACGGCGATGAACAGCAGGATGTAGCCCGCGTTGAGCTGAAATGACGGCACCAGCGTGCTGTGCAGCGCCGCGCCCCAGTCAGGGTGTGCCATCATCCCCGAGATGATGTAGGTGACGTAGAATGCCGAGAAGACCAGAAAGACGCGCTCGGCGATCTTGTACGAGCCGCGCACGACCAGCAGCCAGATGAAAATCCCGGCGATGGGGATGGCGAAATACTTCGAGGCCCCCAGGATCTGGAAGCCGGAGGCGATGCCGGAAAATTCCGAAACCGTCGTCGCCAGGTTCGCCACCAGCATCGCCGCCATGGCAAAGAGCGTCAACCGCACGCGGAAGCGCTCGCGGATCAGCGCCGCCAGCCCCTGGCCGGTGACCACGCCCATGCGCGCTCCCATCTCCTGAGTGACCGCCAGGCTGAAAGTGATCAGCAGCAGCATCCACAGCATGCTGTAACCGTAACGGGCGCCGGCGACCGAGTAGGTGGCGATGCCGCCAGCATCGTTATCGGCGTTGGCGGTGATCAGGCCGGGGCCGATGATGGCCAGGAATAAAAGCAGCCGTGTGCGGCCTATGCGAGGCAGTACTTTGGGGCGGCGCATTTGTCAGCCCCTAGCCGAAGATCTTTGGTAATCGTTTTTTCCAGGTAAGCGGCAGGATGATGTCGATGGCATCGTCCACGGTAATGATGCCGCGCATCTTGTTTTCCTTGTCGGTGACCGGGACCGCCAGCAGGTTGTACTTGGCGATCGCCTGTGCCACATCCACCTGGCCGGCATCGTCGCGGACGCTGATCAGGTGCCGTTCCATGAACTCTTCCACTTTCTGATCGCGCCGGGCCAGGATAAGGTCGCGTAGGGAAAAGACTCCGACCAGGTGGTCGTCGTCGTCGATGACGTAGACATAATTGATTGTCTCGGCGCCCGGCTCGAGCTCGCGGAGCTTGTCGATCGCCTCGCCCGCGGTCATCCCCGGCGGGATGGCCACATACTCCGTGGTCATGATGCCGCCCGCGGTCTCCTCGTCGTAGGCCAGCAGCTCGCGCACGTCGCGCGCCTCTTTCTTGCGCATCAGCGTCAGCAGCGTCGCCGCTTTTTCCTCCGGCAGATCCGCCAGCAGGTCGGCGGCATCGTCGGGGTCCATGTTGGAAAGCAGCGCCGCCGCCTTGCGCTCATCCAGGTCGTTGAGCAGCGCCGCCTGGAAGTGGGGATCCATCTCCTCGACCATGTCCGCAGCCACTTCAGCGTCCAGCGACTCCACCACGGCCATGCGTTCCTCCGGAGAGAGCTCGTTGGCGATGTCGGCGATATCGGCGGGGTGAAGCAGGGCCAGCTTGTCGTGCGTAACTTTCAGCTTCACGCCCGCGGCCTCGCCGCCGACCGGCTCCACGGTCTTCCAGTCCAGCAGGGTAGGCTGCACCCGCCGCGACAGCCGCTCCGCCAGCCGGGACAGGCCCAGCCGCCGCATGATAGCGCCACTGCCGATATCCACCCCTACCACGCGCAGGCTGCCGTTGGCGCGCGCCAGCTGCAGATCGTTGACACGGATGAGCTTGTGGCCTTCGGTATCGACGATCTGCTTGTCGAGGATGTCACCGGCAAGGAAGATCTCGTTGTCAACCGGCTGCACCTCTTTGAGGTCTTCCGCCGGCAGCCGCAGCATCGTCTGCGACTCCTCGAAGCTGCGCACCAGGTCCCAGGGCAGCAGCATCTTCCTGCGGCCGCTCTTTACCAGGAGTTTGGTGGCGGAGGGATACTTGCGCTGCAGCGACACGACGATGTCGTCCAGCGTGCCCACCGGCCGGGACCTGGAATCCTTCACCTGCTGTCCCAGGATCTTGCTAAGGAAAAACATGCCTACCTCCTGCTGCGGCGGCCGGAGGTCCGAGGCTCTGGGTGCCGGCAGGGAAACGTCAGGACGTTCCCCTCAGCACACCCACAGCCGCAGACCCACTGGCAATACCCGCATCATCAAATAAAAAAACCTTCCGCAAGGGAAGGAATGCACACGTGAATAACCGCGGCGTTAACCGTCGCAAGCAATTGCCTGCGACAGTCAAATCGCACGTTTCCACAAGCCTTCCCCAACTCGTCCAAGCTTTGGCACAGCGCACCGTAGAGATTACTCTCAGCCGTTTCGGGAAAAGCCTTACGCCGGCAATTCCTGTTCTACCCGTTGGGGTCTTTGGACCTTTCCGGGCAACGGCCTGTATCTGCGCTGGAGCCTCACCTAACGAGGATCGGCTATGTACTCTTAAATTATGCCCGCCGGCCGGCTTTGTCAAGGAGGTTCAAAGTTTCACGATCGTCTGCCTGGGTAACAGTGAGGACGAGGCATCCGCTGCCATCTGAAAGGTTTTTACGGGGGAGCGTCATGGCTGTCTCCAGGCTGATATCGCTATCATTGCTGGCTGCCACGGCAGCCACGGCAGTCTCTGCCTGCGGCAGCGGCATGACAGCCGCATCCTCCACCACCGCGGCCTACACCACCGGCACGGTCGCCAGCGCCCCGGATTTCACTGCCATGGGTTTCACCAGGGAACTGGGAAGCAGAAATATCCGCGCGGGAAGCAAAGCGACCGTTTCCGCAGGCCAGATAACCGTCGATGTCCCCGCTGGCGCTCTGGACGCACCCGTCAGGTTCGAGGTGCTTGGCATCGACATCGCCATGTTCTCCGGCATGACTCCCTACGGCATGAAGCCGGTACTCGCCTTTGCTTTCCGGGTCACCGATAGCGACTCGGGGAAGCTGATCACCGCTTTCCGAAAACCGCTGGCGGTGACGGTCAGTGATCCGGCCATCACCGGCAAGAGCATATATTACAAGATATCAACCGATCTGGAAGTCGTCCCCGATCCTGGCGGACTGGTGGCTGGCGCTGGTGAGCTGCAACATCCTGCCGGCGGAGCCGGCGATGCCTGGATGATCGCCTCCCCAACGGCTTCGCCCGCCGCGGGCAGTTCCTATCCCAGGGGTTCGGGCAGAGGATACTGAGGCGCATGACAGCCAGCCGGCGGCCGCGGCCTGCCATCAGCCGCGCTTATCGCGGCGTGGAGACGACGCTGATCAGCAGCCGGCGGCTGCGGGGGCCGTCGAACTCGCAGAAATAAACACTCTGCCAGGTGCCCAGCAGCGGCTGACCACCGGCCACAGGCAGCGTCACCGAGGGGCCGGTGAGCGTCGCCTTGATGTGCGCGGCCGAGTTTCCCTCCAGATGCGCATAGCCGTCATCGAGCGGCACGAGCTTGTCCAGCTCCATGACGATGTCGCGCCGGACCGCCGGATCGGCGCCCTCGTTGATCGTGACACCGGCGGTGGTATGCGGCACGTAGACGATGCAGATGCCAGCGTCCGCTCCACTGGCCGCGACCGCGCTGCGCACGCGGGAGGTGACATCTATCAGCTCCGAGCGCTTGCTGGTGGATATCCTGACCTCTTCCATCGCTCCTCCTTTACGAGCTGGCAAAGATTCCCAGCAGCAGCGCCGCCACGCCGCCGCCGGCCAGGCCCACGATCATCCCGGCCAGGACATCCGAGGGCCGGTGCACGCCGACGTAAACCCGCGACCAGGACATCACCAGCGCTACCAGATAAAACAGCCAGAAAAACGGCGGGAAGAAGAAGGTCAGCACCGAGGCGGCGGCAAAGGACATCGCCGCATGCGACGAGGGGAAGGATTTGCTCGACGGCACGCCCACCAGGGGCTTCAGCTCCGGCTGGCTGTAAAGCGGCCGTTCCCGCCCCAGCATCACCTTGATGCCATAGTTGATGATCAGTGTCGCATAGACAAACAGCGCCATCAGCAATACCAGCGCCAGTCCGTGGCCACTGCCCGCCAGCCACAGCACCAGCGCCAGCGCCATCCAGAACAGCCCCCAGTTGCCGCTGGTGGAAAGAGCGATCAGCGCCAGCTCCAGCGGGCGCCAGTGCCCGCGGGTCCGGAGCAGAACAAACAGGCGCTCGTCGGCGCTGCCGCTGCCGGAGGCGGGCGCTCCGGCCGTGGCGCCGGACGGGCTTTGAGCGGGATCGGTGTCCATTTTTTTGATGTGACGGCCTTTTTGAGGATAGCGGCCGAACATGCAGCCGTCCAGGCTATTCTCCGGCCTGATATGTCTCAAATGCAAGGCCGGTGTTGGCGAACAGGCGCTCGACCGCGGCCCTGTCGGTGGCGCGGACCTCGATGGCAAGGCCGCAGAGCTCCGTGGTAACCGCCGGCGGCCGGGGGACGACATCGCACCAGAATCCCGCGTCGATCAGCGTCTCCTCTGCCCCCAGGGCGGCGTGGGTGGTGCGGAAAAGGAACAGCAGCGCGCCGCTGCCGGCTTGCCGGGTGGCATCGTCATCATTGGCGGTGCGATCCATCAGCCGGTTTCGAACCGCAGCTCGTCGCCCACCTCGATCTGGAACATGCGGCTGGCGTCGCCCTGATTGACCGAGAAAGATATGTTGCCGTAGGAGTCCTCGAAAACGAGGATCTCTTCCGGGTCGACATCGCCATATGTGTTGACAAAAGGCACTTTCCAGCTATCAAGATCATGGGTGATTTTGAGCTGCGAGCCAATGCCGCCGCCGGCCTTCTCCAGCTGCCCGCGCTGCAGATTGAGCTGCACATTGCCGAACCCGTCGATGTAGATGACCGTGGCGGTGATCACGCCGTCTTCGAGGACTGGTTCCGGCAGGTGGAGTTCGTTCAGGCTGTCGGGCGCCACCGGCGCTCCCAGCTTGGGCAAAGGCACGCCGCGGCTGATATGGGCCGCTACCGGCGAGAAAAGGTCGCGTCCCTCAAAAGTCTTGCATACACGGGACAGGCTGAAGGTGGAGCAGGCCAGTTCCACCGCTTCGGTGGCGCCGCCCAGCCGGCGGGCGGCGAGTGACAGCAGTCCGTTGTCGGGCCCCACCAGGAAGCGTCCCTGTGATGTGCGGACGGCCAGCGGGCGGCGGCCGCTGCCGACGCCGGGGTCGACCACGGCCAGGATGACGCTCTCGGGCATGTAAGGCAGGGTATTGGCGAGGACGAGCGCTCCGCCCATCACATCATGCCGCCGGACGCCATGCGTGATATCGATGATCTCGATCTCGGGAGCAATGCTCTTGATGACGCCATGGCATGTGCCCACGAAGTCGTCGATGTAGCCGAAATCGCTCAGGAATGTGATGAAGCGCGTTATGGTTTGCTCGGGCATCGTTCCTCCGCCTGGCAGTCAGTTGATCTTGCGTATTTCTTCCCTTGCCAGTGCAGTATATAACAGCGTGCGCCGCGTTCACGGCGCCGGCCGCCGCCAGGGCGCCGGCTTCAGCCTGAGCGCCTGGTTCTGGCAGCCGCGATCGTCACCGCCGGTTTCGGTGAGCCCCGGGCCGGCGAAATTCAATCCGTCCGCGGCTTCTGTTATACTGGCTTTTGTCGTAAAAGCTGCGGGTCCGGCGATCGTCCGTCAGCACCTGCGGCGCCCACATCTGAATATCTTCCACTCCTGCTCCATGCATGAGGCATGGGGCCGCTTAGACCGAAGGAGGTGATTACCACGAGCAACTACGAGATCATGCTTCTGCTGAGCCCGGACGCCGAGCCGGAGCGCCGGAATGAGATTCTGGAGCGCATCCGGAAGACCGCGGCGGATGGCAAGGGCTCTGTCGATAACGTCGACGAGTGGGGCAAGAAACGTCTCGCCTACGAGATCGACCATTTCAATGACGCCCACTATTACGTGCTCACTCTCACCCTGACAGCGGACGTGCTTGACGAGATCACGCGCGTTCTGAAGATAACCGACGAGGTCATCCGCTTCATGCCGGTGGCCTTGACGGAAAAAGTAGCCAGTTGAGAGTTAAAAGGAGGCCATCATGGCCAGCATCAACAGAGTGGTTCTGGTTGGCAATCTGACACGTGACCCGGAGCTGAGGCAGACGCCGAATGGCAAGTCGGTCTGCACCCTCGGCCTGGCAGTCAACGAGCGCTACAAAAACGAGGCGGGGGAATGGGTGGAAAAGCCCAATTACTTCGATATCGTTGTCTGGGGCGCCCAGGGCGAGAACTGCGAGCGCTATCTGAACAAGGGGCGCCAGGTGGCGATCGACGGCCGGCTGAGCTACCGGTCCTGGGAGGCCCAGGACGGCAGCAAGCGCTCGAAGGTCGAAGTCGTCGCCAACACAGTGCAGTTTCTGGGCTCGCGTGAAGGCGGCGGCGCGCCGGTCGCGGCCGGATCCGCTTCAGGGCTCACGCCCGACACTTCGGATTTCGACCAACCGTCCGCGAGCGACGACGATATCCCGTTTTAACCCGCACGGCCGGGCGCGCTCCGGCGCGCCCGCAGTCACAAATACAACTGTTCGCAGCAGAAGCTGACAACATCAAAGGAAGGAAAAATATGCCCGCACCCAGAGGAGGATCACGCAAGACCAGCAAGCGCCCATCGTGGCGCGGGGGCTTTCAGGGAGGCCAGCGGCGCAAGTACTGCTACTTTTGCAAGGAGAAAGTCGAGCACATCGACTACAAGAACTATAACCAGCTGAGGCGCTTCGTCTCCGATCGCGGCAAGATCCGCGCCCGGCGTGTCACCGGCACCTGCCGGCGCCACCAGAATCAGCTGGCGACCGCGATCAAGCGTGCCCGCGAGGTAGCCCTGCTGCCTTACGTGGCGCGTTAATGCGGGCCAGCTGCCAAAGAAGAGGCGGCTTCTTTTGAGTGGCATCTCAACAAACGCGTTAGTCGATGGCGGCAAGGCGGCCGGGCTGTCCGTCCTTTTTGGCCTGGTGCTGGCTTTCATGCCGGTGCTGGCCATCCTGGCGGTGCCTTTGCTGCCGATCCCGGTCGCGTATGTCATCGCCCGCCATGGCCTGGCGCCGGGAGGGCTGACCGCTCTGGCGGCGGGCGCGCTGCTGATCGCCGTCGAGCCGTTCAGCGGCATCCTGGCCTTTTTGCTGATGGCGTTGGCGGGGACCGGCGCCGGCATCATGCTCAGGCGCGGCGCCAGCCAGGCGCGGCTGCTGGCGGTGCTGTCGGCACTGTTCCTTGCCGCCATGGTAATCTGGGCGGCGGTGGTGATGCTCAGCACCGGCATGGGTCCGGTAGAAGCCGTGCACAACGTCACGGGCCAGATGCTGGCGGCAGGGCAGCAGTCATCTTCGCTGATCGGCGGCCAGGACGGGCTCAACCAGCTGCGCGACATCCTTGACCTGATGCCGTACCTGCTGCCGTCGTTGATGCTGGTCGCTGCCATGGCTTTCTCGGCGATCGCCGTGTTTCTGGCCCGGCCGGTTTTCGCCCGTCTGGACCAGGAATTTCCGGCGGGCGCGCCGTTTCGCGACCTGAGGCTGCACTATTCCCTGGCCTACCTGATGATCGGCGGGCTGGTGTGTTACCTGGTGTCGCCGTTTGTGTCTGACAGCGCCTCCAGCGTGATCTATCTGGTGGGGCTGAACATGCTGATCGTCTCGCAGGCGCTTTTTTTCGTGCAGGCCATCGCGATCGCATATTATTTTCTGACGCAATATAACGTCTCCAGAGTGAAGCGCATCGGTGTCTACGCCTGCCTGGTGCTATTGCAGATGACCCTGTCGCTGCCCAGCTGGATGGCGCTGTTCGACATCTGGTTCGATTATCGCCGGCGTTTTGCCAAAAAAGGAAAGATCAGTCAAAGCAGTTAAGCCGCCGCAGTGCAGGCTCAATCAAAAGAGAAGAGAGGAGATTTCCCCATGGACATGATATTGTTGCAGGACGTGGCTGGCCTCGGTCAGAAGGGACAGGTAGTGACGGCCGCGGACGGTTACGCGCGCAACTTTCTGCTTCCGCGGAAGCTGGCGGAGATCGCCACCCCCGGCCGCGTGGCGGAGGTCCGCCGCCGGCAGGAGGAGGCCGAAGTGAAGGTCCTGCGCGACGCCGAACGCGCCGATGAGCTGGCAGAGACGCTGGGCAAGACCGTGCTCACGGTCACGGCGCAGGCGGGCGAGGACGGCAAGCTGTTCGGCTCTGTCACCGCCGCCGACATCTCTGACGCGATCTACGATGCCCGCAAGGTGCGCGTCGACAAGAAGAAGATCAGCCTGCCGGAGCCGATCAAGGAAACCGGCGACTATATGGTGGAGATCGAAGTCCACAGCGGCGTCAACGCCACCACCAAGGTGATCGTTGCCGCCGCCAGATAAATCACTAAAAGGATCGTCATGGCCCGCGAGCTGAAGCCGACCGCAGCCATCCCTCCGCAAAACCTCGAGGCGGAAGAATCCGTGCTGGGGGCGATGATGATGTCCCCCGGGGCGATCATCTCTGCCCTCGACCAGTTGCATCGCACTGACTTTTACCGCGATTCGCACCGGGAGATCTATGGCAGCATCGTCGATCTGTTCAACCAGGGCGAGCCGGTGGACCAGATTACGGTCACCGAACACCTGGCGCACCGCGGGGTTCTGGAGCGGGTTGGCGGGAAGGCATACATCCATACGCTGGTGTCGACCGTACCGGTAACGGCCAACGCCGCCCATTATGCCCGCATCGTCCGCGAGAACGCCATCCTCCGGTCGCTGATCGATGTCGGCAACCGCATCACTGCGCTCGGCTATGATCGTCCGGGCGAGGTGCGGGAACTGCTGGACCGCTGCGAGAGCATGGTGTTCGAGATCTCGCAGGAGCAGATCAAGGGCGAGTTCCGTCACATGAAGGAACTGCTCTCCGACCAGTTCGAGCGGATCGAGAAGCTGCACGAGGCGGGCAAGGCGATCACCGGTGTTCCCACCGGTTTTCATGACCTCGACAAAAAGACCTCCGGCTTCCAGCAGTCCAACCTGATCATCCTGGCGGCGCGGCCCTCGATGGGCAAGACGGCGCTGGCGCTGAACCTGGCGCAGAACATCGCCGTCAAGCAGGGCATCCCCGTGGCCCTGTTCAGTCTGGAGATGAGCGAGATGGAGCTGGCGCAGCGAATGATGTGCACCCAGGGCCGGATCGACAGCGAGCGCCTGCGCAACGGCGCGGTCAGCGCCGACGACTGGACGAAGCTGACCGAGGCCTGCACCCTTTTGCAAAAAGCGCCTATTTATGTTGACGATACGCCGAACATGAACATGCTCGAGATCCGCGCCAAGACGCGGCGGCTGAAGAGCAAGCATCCCGACCTGGGCCTGGTGATCGTCGACTACCTGCAGCTGATGATGTCTGACGAGCGGGTCGAGAGCCGGCAGCAGGAAATCTCGAAGATTTCCCGTTCGATGAAGATCCTGGCGCGCGAGCTCGAGTTGCCGCTGCTGGCGATCTCGCAGCTTTCGCGGGCGGTGGAATCGCGGACGCCGCCGCGGCCGGTCCTTTCCGATTTAAGGGAGTCAGGAGCGATCGAGCAGGACGCCGACGTCGTGATGTTCATCTACCGGCCGCGTGACGAGTCCGGCAAGCTGGAAAACACTGCCGAGCTGATCATCGCCAAGCACCGCAACGGTCCCACGGGCACGGTCGACCTGGTATTCACGGAAAAATATACCTCGTTTGCCAGCGCCGCCCGGCGCGCCTAGAGCGAAGAGACCAGAAGCCAGGGGGTCACGACCTGCAACCGCCAGTTGAAAATCCAGTGCCGGCAGGCAGCGATCTGCGCCCCGCCGCGCGACTCCTTTCCCGGGCCCGAACCGTCAGCCATTTGCCGATCGAGGCGGCGCACTGGCACCCGGCGGCGCTGATCCGCCGCCTCGGGCTCGCCGGCGCCGGCCCGTTCGTGCTGCTTGACAGCGCCGGTGGCGCTCCCGGACTGTGCCGCTTCTCCTTCCTCGCCTGGGACCCGCGGCTGGTGCTCATGGTGCGTTACGGCCGGGCGCGGATCAGCAGCGGCGGAGACGGCGTAACCATCAAGACCGGCGACCCGTTCAGGCTGCTGCGGCAGCTGTCCGACGTTCTGGAGCCGGCGAACCCGCCAAATATCGCCGGCCTGCCGGTAGCCGGCGGCGCCTTCGGGCTGGTCGGCTACGACGCCGGCCGCTACATCGAGCGGCTGCCGAGCCTCGCGGCCGACGACCTCGAGCTGCCGGAGCTCGGCTTCATTTTCCCCCGGCGGCTGATCTGCTTCGACCACGGCAGCGGCGCCGCCCATCTCCTGTTCGAGGATGCCGCGCCTGACGAGCTGCGGGCCGCGGCGCAGGCGCTCGACAACAGCGCCGGCAGCCGGCCGCCACAGGCGCCGGAATCGCTGGGCCGTCACGCATTCGGCCACAGCGCCGTCACGCGCTCCAACCTGACAAGACCAAGCTTCGAACATATGGTCAGGCGGGCGAAGGAATTTATCCTCGCCGGAGACATCTTCCAGTCCAATCTGTCACAGCGGCTGGAGCTCCCCTATGCCGGTGACAGCCTTCTGCTTTACGAGGCCCTGCGTGCGGTCAATCCGTCACCCTTTGCCGGTTATCTGGATTTCGGCGCCGGCCCGTCCGGCTTCCAGCTGATCTCATCCTCGCCCGAGCGGCTGGTGCAGCTGGAGGGGCGCCGGGCGCAGACGCGGCCGATCGCCGGCACCCGCCGCCGCGGCACTGATTGCGCCGAGGACGGTGTTTTGACCGAAGAACTGAACCTTGATCCCAAGGAGCGCGCCGAGCACATCATGCTCGTGGACCTGGAGCGCAACGATCTGGGCCGCGTCTGCGATTACGGCAGCGTGCGCGTCAACGAGCTGATGGTGAACGAGGCCTACTCGCATGTGATCCACATCGTCTCCAATGTCCAGGGGATCCTGCACCCGGAACGGGACGCGCTGGACCTGCTAAGGGCGATGTTCCCCGGCGGCACCATCACCGGCTGTCCCAAGGTCAGGTGCATGGAGATCATCGACGAGCTGGAACCGGTCAGGCGCGGCGCCTACACTGGCAGCTTCGGCTATATCGGCTACAACGGCAACATGGACATGAACATCATCATCCGCACGCTGGTGCGCCGGGCCGGCCGGGTCTACGCCCAGGCTGGCGCTGGTATCGTCGCCGATTCCGATCCCGGCAGGGAGTTTCGCGAAACTCTGCGGAAGTCGGAGGCGATGGTGAAGGCTGTGCAGCTTGCCGAGAAATGGCAGGCTGCGGGAACGGAACGGGAATCGATCCGCAGGATGTGAGATTTGACCTACGTTTACCTCAACAGCCGCATGCTTCCGGCCCAGGCCGCCATGGTGCCGGTATTCGACCGCGGCTTTGCCTACGGCGATGCCCTGTTCGAGACGCTGAAACTGACGCGCGGCCGGCCGGTTTTTTTCCGCGAGCACTACCGGCGCCTGATGCGCGGTCTGCGCGAGGCGGGCATTGAGACGGCTATCGATCATGACGGCCTGCTGGGCCAGGTGCTCTCGCTGGCCGAGGCGAACCAGGCTCACAGCGGCCGGCTGAGGATCCAGGTGACGCGCGGAACTCCGCCCGCGCCCGGCGGCCCGGAGCCGCTGCCCGGCACCGAGCCGGTGCTGCTGGTAACCGCCGAGCCATTCGCCGGTTATCCGGAAGCAGTCTACGCCGAGGGCATCGCCTGCCGCACGGTGCCGTTCAACCGGGGGCGCTACGCACGACTGAAATCGACCAACCTGATGGGTGTCATCCTGGCGCGGCAAGAAGCGCACGCCGCCGGCGCCCAGGAGGCGATTCTCACCAGCGGGCATGGCGGGATGCTGGAGGGGTCCTACAGCAACATTTTTTTCCTTCAGGGAGGCAGGCTGATCACGGCGGCCGGGCAGAATATCCTCGCCGGCGTGACGCGGGACAAGGTGCTGGGACTGGCGGAATCCGCCGGCCTGGAGGTGGAACTGCGGGCGCCGCAGCTCAAGGAGCTGTCCCGGCATACGACGTCGCCGTTCCTGACCAGCAGCGTGCTGGGCCTCTGCCCCGTGCGCGAGATCGACGGCGACGGCTTCAGCCGCGACGGCCGCGTCGCCGGACTGGCGGCGCGCCTGGCTGCCCTGGAAGAGGCATCAATCGAGGCGCTGGCGGTTCCCTAGCGGGCAGCGCCGGCGCTAATCTGCTTCTGTACCAGTTCCAGATCGCTGTCAACCATCATCTGCACCAGCTGCTCGAAGGATACCCGCGGCTGCCAGCCCAGCTTTTCCCTGGATTTTTTCGGGTCGCCGATAAGCATGTCGACTTCGGCGGGGCGAACAAAGCGGGGGTCGATCCGGACGTGGTCTTTCCAGTTCAGCCCCACGTGGCCGAATGCGGTCTCCACCAGTTCCTGGACCGAATGAGTCTCGCCGGTGGCGATCACGTAGTCATCCGGTTCTTCCTGCTGCAGCATCATCCACATCATTTCCACGTAATCGAGGGCGTAGCCCCAGTCGCGCTTGGCGTCCAGGTTGCCGAGCGCCACCTCGTTCTGCAGTCCCAGCTTGATGCGGGCGACGGCGTCGGTGACCTTGCGGGTGACGAACTCATAACCGCGGCGGGGCGATTCATGGTTGAAGAGGATACCGGAGCAGGCGAACAGGTCGTAGCTCTCGCGGTAGTTGACGGTGATGAAGTGGCCGTAGACCTTGGCCACTCCGTAAGGGCTGCGCGGATGGAAGGGCGTCTGTTCGGTCTGCGGCGTCTCCTTGACTTTACCGAACATCTCTGACGAGGATGCCTGGTAAAACCTGGCATCCTTCTTCACCAGTCGCATGGCTTCGAGCATGCGCGTTACTCCCAGCGCCGTAAATTCGGCCGTGAGCACCGGCTTGGTCCACGAGGTGGGCACGAAGCTCTGCGCCGCCAGGTTATAGATCTCTTCCGGCTGCGATTCGCTGATGGCAGAGATCAGCGACATCTGGTCCAGCAGGTCTGCCTGGATCAGCGTGACGCGATCGCGGATATGTTCGATCCGCTCGAAGTTTTCGGTGCTGGAACGGCGCACCATGCCGAACACCTGGTAGCCTTTTTCCAGCAGGAATTCCGCCAGATAGGAGCCATCCTGTCCGGTTATGCCTGTAATCAGCGCATTTTTCTGCATGAGGTCCCTTTCGTTATTCTACGGGGGCCGGCGCTCCCGCCTGGATCAGCCGGATTGAGACACCTGGCGCCGCCAGTAATCGAGAGCGTCGCTCAGGCTCTGTTCGAGCGGCACTTGTGGCTGCCATTCTCCCAGCGACCGCAGGCGGCTGGCGTCGCCAATCACCTGCGGGATGTCCGATGGCCGCATCAGCTCGGGAATCGGCTCCACCCGCGGCTGGATTTTGCTGAGCTTAAGCAGTGTATCAAGAATATGCTGGATTTTGTGAGCGGAGCCGGAGGCGATGTTATAAATGCCGCCTGGTTCGCCTTTGCGTAAAGCCAGCCAGTAGCCGTGGACGATGTCGCGCACGTCGGTGAAATCCCGTGCGGCATCGAGGTTGCCGACTCTCAACACCGGCTCCCGGAGCCCCGCCTCCATCTCCGCCAGCTGGCTGGCAAAGGCCGGCACCACGAAATTCCCTTTCTGTCCGGGACCGATGTGGTTGAAGGGGCGGGCGATCACGATCGGCGCGCCGAATGCGTGAAAATACTGCAATCCGATGTATTCCTGGGCAACCTTGCTCGCCGAGTAGGGATTGTTTGGCTTGAGCGGCGTTTGCTCGTCGATCGGCATCTGCTCCGGCGGCACCTTGCCGTAGACCTCGCTGGAGCTGATCAGCAGCACCCTTGCCTGCGGCACGGCCTGGTGAATTGCCTGCATCAGTGACTGGGTGCAGACGGCGTTGCTCTGGGTGATGGCGACCGCATCTTCCCAGGCGCCGGCCACCTGCGCGCGGGCCGCCAGATGCACGACCGCCTCGGGCCGCTCCCGCGCTAGCACTTCCGCCACCCGGCCGGAATCGGCCAGATCGCAGCAATGGACCGGCGGCGGCGCGTCACCGAAGCCAGCATTGAACTCTTCCGACGCGGGCCGCAGGTCCAGCCCGGAGACCTCGATGCCCTCGCCGCGCAGATAAGCGGACAGATGGCTGCCGGCAAAGCCGGTGATTCCGGTGACCAGGACCTTCACGCAGTTCTCCACTCTTTAGGGATGGCGCCGCACCCGCCGGGTGTCAGACCAACTGGGAAATTATAGTAGGGGTTCGCGGCAGGTGGCAAACTCCAGCCGCAGTAACATAAAAAGGCGGTCCGAAGACCGCCTCGAGATTGCATTCATTTAGTGGCGCCTGCCGGGGCGAACCGCAAGCCGTCCGGCGGGAAGCGGGATGCGCTCGCACGCCGCCGGGTCAGCTTCTCCGGCTGAGCAGGAGCATGCGCACCAGCATCAGGATCGACATCAGCGCCGCAGCCACATAAGTGAGCGCTGCCGCTCTGAGGACCTTGCGGGCGCCTTCGGCTTCGCCGGAGACAATGATGCCGTTTGACTGCAGCAGCCGCATTGCCCGGCTGGACGCGTCCAGCTCTACCGGCAGGGTGACGATCTGGAAAACAACCGCGGCGGTAAAGATGACGATGCCGATCGTCATCAGCGGCCGGAAGCTGCTGATGAACAGGCCCATGATGAAGATCATCCAGCCGAAATTGGAGCCGAACTGGGCTGCCGGCACCAGCGACGAGCGGACCTTGAGCGGCACGTAGCCGTTTGCGTCCTGCAGCGCATGGCCGGTTTCGTGCGCGGCCACGCCCAGCGCCGCCAGCGAATGGCCGCGTGCTACGCTCTGGCTGAGCCTGAGCACCCGCTCGCGCGGGTCATAATTATCGGTGAGATTCCCGGGTATCTCCTCGATGGCGACATCGGTGAGACCGGCCTGGTTGAGCAGCTGGCGGCTGGCTTGCGCCCCCGTCAGGCCGCTGGCGGCCGGCTGCTGCGAATATTCGGCGTAGGTGCGTTTGACTTTGTGCTGGGCGTAGGCGGCAAGGATGATCCCGGGGACGAGAACAATCATGCTCGCCAGAAACGCCGGATTGAAATAGGGGAAAAAGAACATACGGAATCCCTCCGTCAGCCGCGGACGCGGTGCGTCCAGAGCATGGTTATCATGAAAAAATTATATCATAGGGAAAGGGGGCCGGAGCCGGGCCGGCAAGCGCATCTGTAAAAAATGCGTAAAATCAGGTGACGGTATTGGCGGAGACCTTAGCCGGATCCTCCGCTGCTTCATCGGCGAGAGCTTCGATGGCTTCCGGTTTTTCCTTGCCGGAGCCGGGATAGAATTTTTTAACCAAAGTCATGACGACCAGCGCGAAAGACACCTCGATCATTGTCTGCCACAGCCGCGCCAGGATGGCGAAAGCGGAAGCAACGCCCGCCTCGTGGTTGAAGGCAAAGGCCAGCGTGCTTGCGTAGACAAGCTCTCGCACGCCGATGCCACTGGGCGACACGAAAACAATCATCGCCAGCAGCCAGGCGAGGGGGACGCTGGCGATCACCACCGGCAGGCCCGTGATGCCGACCGCCGTGACGGACCGCAGCAGCGAGAACAGGCCCATGCCGGCCACCGACCAGGTGAAGCAGTAATACAGCACAAACGCCAGCACGGTCCTGAACGGCAGGAACTCCTCGATCGGCTCGCGGCCGGTCTTGGCAAGCAGGAAGTTGCCGACCTTGCCGAGCACGGCCGGATGCAGTCCGGTAATCGCCAGTGGCGGCAGCAGCAGGATAAGCCAGACAACGGGCAAGCCGATAACCGGAATCACCGGCGACAGCGTGCGCACGCTGGGCCAAAGCGGCAGCGCTACAGAAACCACCGTGGCGCATCCGGTAGCCAGCAGCGACTGTTCGTAGACGATGGTGGTCAGCGAAATGCGCTTGGGCACGCCGAAGGGCTCGATCATCATGATCCGGCCCACCACCATCAGCACGTTGCCGGGAACGTAGCGCGCCAGCAGCGACTTGGACCAGACGAAGGTGCCGGGCAGATGCTTTACCCCGTGGTCGAAGCGGCGCAGGATCAGCAGCCAGCCGCTCGAATGGCAAACATAAAGGCCGAACAAAAAAATGAAGGAGACGGCCATCCAGGGGATGCTGAAATCCCATTCGCGCCCCGTGATCTGGCTCCAGTCGTGGTGGATGGCGCGGCCCAGATAAAGGAACACCACGCCAGCCACAACGATCTGGGCGGCGAAGCGCAGACCCTTTTTGCCATAAGTTAGGCCAACCAGCAGGATGGCGATCGCCAGCGGAATGATGTCCAGCTTGCCGTTGCCGATGGCAAAGATGCCGGCCCAGCCGTTATCCAGCTCGCGTCTGAGCAACATACCGACGAAAATTAAGATGCCGCCCGCCAGTACAACCCGAGCAGCATGTCGCAACCACTTCTTGTCTTGAAAGGCTATTGTTTCCCCCGGAGAGTGAAGGGCGCCGATCGTCGCCGCCTCTTTAATCATACTAGCCGGTCTGCAGGAAAAAAAGCGATCGGACTGTTTCCGGCGCGGCGGGCAAAGCAAGGGGTGCGCGCCGGGAAAGCAGTGGGATATAATGTCATCCCAGTTTGCGCGCATATCATCCGGAAACTGGATGGTGATGAAACCGGCAGAGCTGAAAAACAAACGCATCGGTGTCCTGATGGGAGGACTCTCCCGCGAGCGGGAGGTCTCCTTGCGCTCGGGGTCCGGCTGCCTGGAAGCGCTGACCGCGCTGGGTTACGACGCGGTCGGTATCGATGTGGACCGCGAGGCGGCCCCCACGCTGGGCCGCGAAGGCGTGGAGGTGGCCTTCCTGGCCCTGCACGGGAAATTTGGGGAAGACGGCGCGATCCAGGGATTGCTCGAGCTGCTCGGCATCCCCTACACCGGTTCTAGGGTTCTGGCCAGCGCCACGGGCATGAACAAGGTGCGTACGAAGCAGGTCGCGGCCTGGTACGGCATCGCCACGCCCGCGTTTGCCATCTTCGACGGCGTCCACGAGCTGGAGGCCGCGACTCGCGACGCAGCCGCGCGGCTGCGTTTTCCCGTGATGGTGAAACCGTGCGAGGAAGGCTCGAGCCTGGGAGTAGCAAAGGTGGAGAGCCCCGATCGGCTGGCGGAGGTGGTGCACGCCACGCATGGCGATTTCGGGCCCTCGCTGGCGGAAGAGTTCGTCGAGGGCGACGAGGTGACCGTGGGTCTGCTGGAATCGGAGGACGAACTAACGGCGCTGCCGGTGCTGCAGCTTGTACCGGGCGCCGACTTCTATGACTTTCACTCCAAATACAGTGAGGGCGGCACCCGCTTCATCGTGCCGGCGGAGCTGCCTGAGCCGGTCTGCGCCCGGACCCGGGAGCTGGCCGCGCAGGTGCACCGGGCGCTGGGCTGCCGCGGGTTCAGCAGGGTGGATTTCATCATCGGCGCGGATGGCGCACCGCAGCTGACCGAGATCAACACCATTCCCGGAATGACCGCCACCTCGGACCTGCCGGCGCAGGCAGCCGCTGCCGGCATCGGTTATGAAGAGCTGGTGGAGAGGATGCTGACGACCGCGATGCTGCCCTGAGCGCCGCCTTTGCGCTGGGCTGTGGGGTTTCCGCCTTCGGGGTCTTTTCTACCGCTTATGGTGTCTGGAACTGGCATCGAGATAGGCTTCGCGCAGTATCCCTCTGGCGACCAGTTCCGCATTGACGCCGTAGCTGCGTGAGGCCACAGATGCTCTTAGCCGCTCGACCCTGTGGGCTCGCTCAAGGCGATTTCGCAGCGACAGTTCCTGTACATCGATTGGCATCATGAGATCAATTTTCATGTCAACGAGAGCCATTGAAATCCTTGTGTGGGCTTCTTCCCGCGGGCTCCCTTTTCCATTAATAATATCGGAGCCTGCCCGCACTTGATTGAATATTATTCTTTTCCGGCGGCCGTGGACTTTGGCCTCATCCTTGCTTGCAGTTACAATTATTAATGGATTGCATGACCGGGATGATGACATATGGGTAGATTGAGGTTCGGCGGCCAGGCGGCTTCGCGGGCAGGAATCAGCTTTCTTGCCGGCCACGGGTTTGATTTTGCCGACCTGAACCTGAATGAGATGGACAAGATCCGCTCCGAGGAGCAGGAGATTCTCACGGGGGCGCACAAGGCGGGGATGTTCTTCGTCGCCCATGGCCCCGACCTGCGGGTTGATGATCCGGCAGGGCTTGCCAGGATTGAGGAATCGGTCAGGTACGCGGAGGCGTTCGCGCCGCGCACGATCACCATCCACCCCATCCTGTCGCCGATCTCGAAGGACAATACACCCGAAAGGATCAAACTCAAACTGCGCGAGATCGGCAGGCTGCAGGAGCTGGCTTCCGCTTACGGCGCCAGCATCGCCTGCGAGAACACCGCGGAGGAAGCCGTAGACATGCGGCAGCTGCTGGACGCTGTGCCGGGGGCCGTGCTGACGGTGGACATCGGGCACAGCGAGCTTCTCAGCGAGCGGAACAAGTCGCTGGATTTCATCGAGGCATTCCCCGACCGCATTGGTCATATCCATATCCACGACAACGTGGGCGGCAACACATATTACGAGGATCTGCACCTGCCGCTGGGCGAGGGCAGGATCGACTTCGCCCCGATCATGCGGGCCCTGAGCGCCCTGCCCCAGGAAGTGACAGTCACATTCGAGATGCCCCGGCAGAAAGCCTACGAAGGTCTCAACTGGCTGCGGGAGCGCAGCCTGGCCTGACCCGGTTCCCTGGAGCTGCACGCCCCGGTCCGCAGGAACCCGAAAAGAAGGAAGACATTTATGGGGACGACCAGCGTATACCGCGCCAAGAACAACATCTATCTGAATCTGACCAATCGCTGCTCTTCCGATTGCAGCTTCTGCCTGGCCCGTTTTGCCGGCACCGTCTATGGCAGCGATCTCAGGCTTGAAAGCGAACCCGAAGTCGCAGACGTGCTGCGCGACCTGGAGTACGAATTCCTGGAGGGTCCCGCCGACGAGGTGGTTTTCTGCGGCCTGGGTGAGCCGACGTTGCGGCTGGATGCGGTTTTGCAGATCACGGAATGGCTTCACCTGAGGCGGATTCGCTCGCGACTTAACACCAACGGACAGGGCGCGCTCATCAATCCGGAGGTCGATGTCGCCGCCAAACTGGCGCGCGCCGGCCTGGATGCAGTGTCGATCAGCCTTGTGGCCCATAATTCGGAAGTCTACAATCAGATATGCCGGCCGATTTTCAGCAAAGCGTTTCGCGCGGTGATCGGATTTGCCGAAGATTGCATCCGCGCGGGGATTGAAGTGACGCTGAGCGTAGTCGATCTTCCAGAGGTCGACATCGAGGCTTGCCGCAGCATCGCCGCCAGAATGGGTGCGGCATTCCGCGTGCGGCCGCTGATCACGGCCGGTTCCCAGGAGGTTAGCGCTTGAACGAGAACCGGACTCCCCGGATATTGCTGGTCGACGATGAGGAGGCCATCCAGAAGCTGCTGACATACCCCATGGAAAAAGAGGGGTATGAGATCGAACAGGCTCGCGACGGCGAGGAAGCGCTAGCCAAATTCCATGAGCACCAGTTCGATCTGATTGTGCTGGACATCATGCTTCCTGGCATGAGCGGCATCGATGTCTGCCGGCTAATAAGGGCCGAGAGCAACATCCCCATCATCATGCTCACTGCCAAGTCCGACGAGTTCGACAAGGTTCTGGGCCTGGAGATCGGCGCCGACGACTATATCACCAAGCCGTTCAGCATCCGCGAGTTCCGCAGCCGGGTCAAGGCGCAGCTCAGGCGGGCGCAGATGAGCGTCGAGGCGCCGGCGGCGGCCAAGGAAATGGTCGAACTGGACAGCCTCACGATCGATTTTCTCAAGCGCAACGTATTTGTGAAAGACGAGAAAGTGGATTTGACCTACAAGGAATTCGAGCTGCTGAAGACGCTTGTGGGCCATCCCGGGCGCGTGTTCAGCCGGGATTCGCTGCTGCACCTGGTGTGGGGGGATTCTGACTTTCGCGACCCGCGTACCGTGGATGTGCACATCCGCCACCTGCGCGAAAAGATCGAACCCGACGCCCACGATCCGGAGTACATCTTTACCGTCCGCGGCGCCGGCTATAAGTTCCGGGACATGTAGCATGGCGTTCATCAGAAAAATCCGCACCGGCTTCCTGCACAAGATCCGTTTCAGCATCTCTGTGCGGCTCAGCCTGGTCTACTCGCTGGTTTTTGTGGTTGTCGTCGCGCTCATCTATCTGGCCGTAGTCCCGAAGCTGGAGAACAACCTCACCAGCCAGAAGGAATCCGAGCTGGGCAACTACGCCTCCCTGTTCTCCGAGAGCTTTCTCTCAGCCCAGAACCAGGGCGCCTCGCTGATCTATCTCGATCATCTTGTGCAGCAGTTCTCCGTGACGGCCGACGCACGCATCCTGTTCATGGACGGCTCCGGCAACCTGCTGGCGGATTCACAGAACGGCCAGTCTTTTGACTCCAATGATTATTCCATCTCAAAACGCGCCATCAACCACCGCGGTCCGCTCACGGATGTCGTCACCCAGAGCAACAACCAGAAATATGTGATGGCGGCGGTGCCGGTGGCCAGCTCCAACCGCATCGTCGGGGTCATCGTCGTTTCCCAGTCGCTCGCCGGCGTGCAGTCGGCGGTGTCGCTGGTGCAGCGGCTGCTGGGGATCGCGGCCGGCCTGGCGCTGGTGCTGGCGTTGATTTCCACCTACCTGGTGTCGCACTTCCTGGCGCGCCGCGTGCGGCGCATAGAAGCCGGCGCCGTCCAGATCGCCAAAGGCGACTTCGCTACGCGGGTGCCGGTGAAATCGCAGGATGAGCTGGGGCAGCTGGCGCGCACTTTCAACGACATGGGCGACAAGCTCGGGGCGGCCTTCCAGCAGATCGACGTGGAAAAGCGGCGCGCGAAGCTGCTGCTCGATGACCTCAGCGAAGGCGTGATCGGCATCGACACCAGCGGCAACATCATCGTCGCCAACCCGGCGGCGGAGAGTCTGCTGGGCAAGACGATCGAGCCGCCGGTGGCGTTGCAGGGATGCGTGCCGGAGGAGATTTTTGACCTGTGGGATTCCATGAGCGTCAACAGTCCCCAGCGCGAGGATACCTTCCTGCTCGGATCCGGGCAGGCGCTCGCGGTCCACAGCTCTTATCTCTCCGACCAGGCCGAACTGGCTTCGCTGCTGGTGCTCCGTGATGTAAGCCAGGAGGTGAAGCTGGAGCAGTCGCGCCGCGACTTCATCGCCAACGCCTCCCACGAGCTGAAGACGCCGATCTTCTCGCTGGGCGGCTTCCTCGAGATCCTTCAGGATGAGGAAGTCGATGAGAACACCAAGCGGGAATTCGTGGCCACGATGCGCGAACAGGTTGACCGGCTGGCAAATCTTGCCAGAGATCTGCTCGACCTCTCGCGCATGGATTCCGGCGCGATGAGCGTTCAGGCCGGCAATGTGGAGCTGAATGAGGTGATCAGCTCCGTTGCCCGCGAATTCTCGGCGCGGCAGGTCAGCGGCGATGCCCGCGTGGACCTGGACGGTTTGCCTGCCGGGCTGACCGCCTGCTGTGACCGCGACCGGACGGTGCAGCTGGTGAGGATCCTGATCGATAACGCACTCAAGTATTCTCCGGCCAACACGAGGGTGCGGGTGTCTGGCAGAAACGGCAATGGCGCATCGGTCAGCTTCACGGTCGCGGACGAAGGCCCGGGGATCCCCCATGATGAGATCGGCCGCATCTTCGAGCGTTTCTACCGCGGGCATGGCGCCGGCCGCATCCGGGGCACCGGCCTCGGACTCTCGATCGCGCACGAGATCGTCCGGTTGATGAACGGTTCGATCAGTGTTGAATCGGCGGGTCGCGGCTCCTCCTTCACCGTGACCTTGCCGGCCAATGGAAAGGCGGCGCCGCGCCGGGTCGCGCATTAACACTTCTTAATCTCTCTTAACCCTATCTCAGTTGGCGTTTCTTATCGCTAAGGTATAATTTTTATACGATTGGGATCGAAAAAGACCCAATGTTTTGGCGGGAGAACCGCAATCTTGATATCGGGGGGTTGTCGCCTCTCGATATTCTTGATAGGAAGGGTGAAAATGAGAAAAGGTTTATTGGACGTGATCAACAGCGCTGCTGCCGGTTTTGCCGGCGCGGCCGTGCTCCTGCTGCTGGCGTTTGCGCTGCACTGGGGCGGCCTGGGTCAGAATCAGCAGGCACAGCTGGCACAGACGCCGTCTGGCAACGACACGGGAACGTCCACGCAGCAGTTTACGGCGTCGTCTGGTCCTGGCGGCATCATGAATGCCGAGCAGATCTATCAGAAGTATGCCGACTCGGCAGTCCAGATCGTCTCGACATTTCCGGCGCCGAGCGGCGACTTCTTCCACAGCGCACAGAATGCCCAGCAGGGAATCGGATCCGGTTTTGTGGTCTCACCCGACGGTTACATTCTCACCAACGCGCACGTCATCACCGATACCACCAGCGTGCAGACAGGCGGCCCCTCCACCAAGGCTTCCGATGTTGAGGTGAACTTCCGCAACGGCAAGAAAGTCAAGGCGCAGATCGTCGGCTACGACCTCACCAGCAGCGATATCGCCCTCCTGAAGGTCGATCCCACGGGATTGAACCTGGTGCCCGCGGTGCTTGGCAATTCGGATCAGGTGCAGGTCGGTGAGCCGGTGGTGGCCATCGGCAGCCCGTTCGGCGTCTACGCCAGCTCGCTTACCTCGGGTGTCGTCAGTGCTGTCAACCGCACGGTCGAGTCGCCGCAGGTCGGCTTCACCATCAATAACGCCATCCAGACGGATGCCGCCATCAACAGTGGCAACAGCGGCGGCCCGCTGTTCAACGAGCGCGGCGAGGTCATCGGTCTGAATGAGCAGATCGCCACCACCAGCGGCGGTTCCGAGGGCGTGGGCTTCGCGGTGCCGATCAATACTGCCAAGAAGGTCAAGGACCAGATCATTACGACCGGTTCGGTGGATTACGCCTTCATGGGAGTCGTCGGCCGGACGGTAGACAAGGGCATTGCCCAGCAGGATAATCTGCCGGTCGACAAGGGCGCGCTTATCACCGACGTGCAAGCGGGCAGCCCGGCGGATCAGGCAGGCATCCGGAAGAACGACATCATCATCTCCATCGATGGCCATGACATGAAAACGATGGAAGATGTGACCGGTTACCTCGTGCAGAAGAAACCGGGCGACCAGGTCAAGGTTACGGTCAGGCGGGGCGACAAGACCCGGGACATCCAGGTTAAGCTGGGGAAGCGGCCGACCAGCTAGTCAGGGACGTCCCCGTGGTCTTATGCGCACTCGTATATAGCGATAGTTACCAGGGCTACGAACTCAGCCCCTCGCATCCGATGAAGCCGGCGCGGCTGATGTTGACATATGAACTGATGCGCGCTTATGGCTTGTTCGACGGCGGCGTGGCGGTCATCGAGCCGCGGGCCGCCACCGAGGACGAACTGGCGCTTGTCCATGACCGCGATTACATCGCCAAGGTCAGGGAGCTGAGCCAGCCGGGCGCGCCGGCTGGGGCAGGCGCCGGCTGGGGCCTGGGCACCGGGGACAACCCGATCTTTCCGCGGATGCACGAGGCTTCCGCCCTTATCGCTGGCGCCAGCATCACCGCTGCCGCCTGGGTCATGAAGGAGAGCCCGGGGCATGCCTTCAACATGGCCGGCGGGCTGCACCACGCGCTCAGCAACAAGGCTTCGGGATTCTGTGTTTACAACGATGCGGCGATTGCCATCGCCTGGCTGAAGAAACACTATGGCGCCCGCGCACTCTACCTGGACTTCGACGCCCATCACGGCGATGGGGTCCAGTACGCTTTTGAAGCCGACCCCGACGTGCTGACAGTATCCTTCCATGAGTCGGGGATGTACCTGTTCCCCGGGACCGGCTTCACCAACGAGCGGGGCCGGGGCGCCGGCAGCGGTTATGCTGTGAACCTGCCGCTGCCTCCGGGATCCGCCGATGGCGAGCTCATCGAAGCTTTTGATGCGCTGGTGCCGCCGCTGGCGCGCGCCTTCAGGCCGGACATCATCGTGACCCAGGACGGCTGCGATGCTCACTGGAGCGATCCGCTCTCGCACCTGGCGTTGACGCTGGCCGGCTACCGGGCGCTGTTCGAGCGCCAGCAACGGCTGGCGCATGAGCTGACCGGCGGCCGCTGGCTGGCGCTGGGTGGTGGCGGCTACCAGGCGTATACCTCCGTGCCGCGCATCTGGACCATCCTGCTGGAGGTCATGGCCGGCAGAAAGCTCGATGATACGCTGCCGGAAGAATGGCGCCGGCTGTGTGCCCGGTTTGAAGCAGGCGCTGTGCCGCGCCGGCTGAACGAGGATGACAGCCCTGAGGCGCCGGTCGCCGAATCGGAGCGTGTCCGCGCCTCGGTCCGGCGCAGTGTCGACGAGATCATCAGCGGCGTGCCGGCGGAGCTCAGGGCCGCGCTGTAACAGCTCCCTGTTTTTCCGTTATACTGCTCACTTATGAGCAGCAGTGCCAGCGACATCCAGCAGCTCGCGATCGAGCTTACCGGCGCCATCCGCGCCAGGATTCTGCCACAGATCGGCAGCGCCGACGCGCGCGTCCACGCGGGCACCGCTGTTGGCGGCGACGTCACCTTTGGCATCGATGAGGTTGCCGAGGAATTCCTGGTCAAGTTCCTGCGGGAGCGCGGCGCAAACGTGGCGATGTACTCCGAGGACAAGGGCCTGCTGACGTTCGGTGAGCCCGAGCATGTGCTGATCATCGATCCGGTGGACGGCACGCGTCCGGCCGCAGCAGGGCTGGAGGGCGCGATGGTCTCCGTTGCGGTGGCGGATCTCAGGGATGAGCCCGCCATGGGCGACGTCTCGTTCGGCTGCCTGCAAGAGATCAAGAGCGGCGCTTTGTTCACCGCTGTCCGCGGGGAGGGAGTGTCCATCACCGGCGCAGATGGCGAACCTGCTGCCGTGATCCTTTCCGAAAACACCGACCTGGCGCGGCTGTTCTGGACGATCGGCTTCCGCGGCCGTCCGGCGCGGGCGCTGATCGAGGCGCTCGGCGATCTGGTCGATGCCTCCTCCGTGGACGGCGCCGTCTTCGATCTGGGCAGCGCCACTTTTTCCATCACCCGCATTCTCACTGGCCAGCTGGACGCCTACGTCGATGTGGGGCCGCGCATGATCGAGGAGGTTCCGGAGGTACGGCCGCTGTTCGAGCGCGTTGGCAAGGGGGCCATCCTCAACAATTCCCCCCACGACCTGGCCGCGGTCGGGCTCATCGCCCGCGAGGCGGGCGCCTTCTTTGGCGATGGCTGGGGCAATTCGCTGTCGGAGCGGTTGCTGCTGGGATCCGAGCACGAGTTTCAAATGTCCTGCATTGCGGCGTCAAATGGCGAACTCGCGGGCCGCATCGTCGCCGCGGTGGACGAAGGCATCGACAAGCTCAGGGCTGCGTTTGGAAAGAGCCGTTAACGGGCAGCAACCACTCACAAGCGGCAAAACACAGCCTGTTTGGATAGCCTTTCATGACCGACACGACGATCACGCTGCATGAGGGACTGCTATATGATGCGCGCCCGGATGGAAAGGTTCAGTGCCACGTATGCCCGCGGCTGTGCATTATCGCTGAAGGCCGCATGGGAATCTGCAAGACCAGGAAGAACGTAGGCGGCAAGTGCTATACGCTTATCTACGGCAAGGTCTGCTCGGTGGCCGCGGACCCCATCGAGAAGAAACCGCTGTTTCATTTCCACCCCGGCACCTCAGTGCTGTCGCTGGGCACCCTCGGCTGCAACATGCGCTGCATCCACTGCCAGAACTGGCAGATCGCCCATGCCGACGCGCTCGAGGATAGCGCGCAGCTGCGTGAGCTGCCGGCAGGGAAGCTGCCGCAGATCGCCGTCAACAATGATTGCCAGGGGGTTGCCTGGACTTACAACGAGCCGACGATCTGGCTGGAGTATGCCATCGACGGCGCCAGGGCCTGCCACGCGCACGACCCCCGGCTTTACACCGTTTTTGTCACCAACGGATACATCACGCCGGAGTCGCTGAATCTGGTCGCCCCCCTGCTGGATGCATATCGAGTTGACATCAAGGGCTTCAGGCCCGAGACTTACAAGTTCCTGGCAAAAATCAGCGACGTGGCGCCGATCTTCAGGGCGGCGGTGGATGCGAAGCACAGGTATGGCTGCCATGTCGAGATAGTCACGAACGTGATTCCGACGGTCAATGACGACGAGGAGACCCTGCGCTCGATTGCGGCGTGGATCGCCAGGGACCTGGGTGACAAGACGCCCTGGCATGTGACGCGCTTCTATCCGTATCTGGAACTCGATTACCTGCCGCCGACACCGATTGATACGCTCGAGCGGGCGCTGGAGATCGGCCGCGAGGAAGGGCTGAAGTTCGTCTATATCGGCAATGTGCCGGGTCATCCGGCGGAAAACACTGTTTGCCCAAATTGTAAACGAGTGGTAATTCGCCGCGACGGTTACGAGATCGGGAAGCTGGAGGTCCGGGAAGGTTACTGCGCGTTTTGCGGTGAAGATTTAAACGTTGTGCAGGCTCCGGGCAAGGAGAAAGCGAAGATATAAGTCCTGCCCGGACGCGGACGGCGCCGGCAAGGGCGCGGCTCAACGACCGGCGGCATCCGGCCGATAAGATGCCGCGAAAGCAGTGCACGGAGCCAGGCGCACACAGGTGCGCCTTTTACGTGAAAGACCAAGGACAGTGAGGAGGCCAGAGAGTTGCTTCAGGAAGTCCACGTAGGCCATAAGTCGCTGGCGGACTATCAGAGCATGGTCGTCAAGCCGCTGGTGGAGGAGATCAGGGAGCTGGCGGAGGCGCTGAAAGGCATGCGCGTGCTGCACATCAATGCCACCTCATTCGGCGGCGGCGTCGCCGAAATCCTTTACACGCTGGTGCCGCTCATGCGCGACGTCGGCCTGGACGCTGACTGGCGCGTCATCATGGCGGCCCAGGAGTTTTACGAGTCGACCAAGCTGATGCACAATGCGCTGCAGGGCAATCCCCAGGGACTGAACAAGGCGCAGCAGGACATCTATGAGGAACAGAGCCGGCTGGCGACTGAATCGCTGGGCGGCGGCTTCGACTTCATCATCGTGCATGACCCGCAGCCCCTGCTGCTGCGTCATTTCGCCGGGGATCTCGGCGCCAAGTGGATCTGGCGCTGTCACATCGACACCTCGTCGCCGAACCCGGAGCTGGCCCGCTATATGCTGCCGTTCGTCCAGCTTTACGACGCCGCCATCTTCAGTATGGACAAGTATGTCTTCGAAGGCCTCGACATCCCCATCAAGGTCTACATGCCGGCGATCGACCCGTTATCGACCAAGAACATGGTGCTGTCTCCCGAGGACGCCGATTATGTCGTCAGCCAGTTCGGGGTGGAACCGGGGCCGCCGCTGCTGCTGCAGGTATCGCGGTTCGATCCCTGGAAGGATCCGCTGGGCGTGATCGATGCCTACCGGCTGGTCAAGAAGGAGTTCGCCTCGGTGCAGCTGGCGCTGGTGGGTTCGATGGCCACCGATGACCCCGAAGGCTGGGCCTTTTTCACCAAGACCGTCGAGCATGCCGGCGACGATGGCGACGTGCTGATCCTCTCCAACCTCAACAACGTCGGCAACCTGGAAGTTAACGCTTTCCAGGCGCGGGCGGATGTTGTTATACAAAAATCAATCCGGGAAGGATTTGGATTGACTGTAAGCGAAGCACTATGGAAGGTGAAGCCCACCGTCGGTGGCAACGTGGGTGGTATCCCGCAGCAGATCCGGGAGGGGGAAACCGGTTTTCTGGTCGATTCGGTCGATCAGTGCGCCGAGCGCTGCATGTGGATACTCGACCATCCGGAAGAGGCCAGGAACATGGGTCGCGCCGGCAAGGAGCACGTGCGCGCCAATTTTCTCATGCCCAGGGTGCTGCGGGACTATCTCAGGCTTTTTTCCGAACTGACAAAATAGCGTCCGTCCCAGGGGAAGCCATGACCGCGGCATGGGCGCCGGCGAGGGGATTACATGCAAAGTCTGTTTGAAAACGAGCTGATCCTGGTCTCCAACCGGGGTCCGTTCTCCTACCGGCGGGACAGGAGCGGTGAGCTGGTCACCGCCCGCGGGGGCGGCGGCCTGGTCACCGGCCTGCTGGGCGTGGCCGGCTCGCATGACGTCACCTGGATCGCCAGTGCGATGACACCCGAGGATGCCGAGGTGAGCCTGCGGATGGGCGGCGGGCGTATCGCGGTCGAGCACGGCGGACACAAGCTGGGGCTCAGGTTCGTCGTCATCGACTCCGACACCTATCACCGCTACTATTCCATCATTGCCAATCCGCTTCTCTGGTTCATTCAGCATTACCTGTGGGACCTGTCGGTTGCGCCCGATATCCGCAAGAGTGAGACCGACGCCTGGGAGCAAGGCTACCAGGTAGTCAACAGCTATTTCGCCGATGCTGTCTGCGACGAGCTCGATCAGCGCAAGGAAAAGCGGCCGGTGGTGATGCTGCACGATTACCATCTGTACACCTGTCCGCGGCTGGTGCGCGAGCGCAATCCGGATGTGTTCCTGCATCAGTTCATCCATATCCCCTGGCCGCAGTCGGATTACTGGCGCGTGCTGCCGCGGCATATCCGCCGCGCTGTCATCAGCGGGCTGCTGGCCAATGACATCGTCGCCTTCCACACCCAGCGCTACGTGCGCAATTTCCTCGTCTGCTGCGAAGAGTTGTTGGGGCTCGATGTCAACCATGAAAATGATTCCGTTGTCGTTGACGGTCGGGAGGTGTGGGCGCGGGCCTATCCGATCTCAATCGACTGCTCCGAGTTCGACCGGCTGGCCGACAGCCAGGCGGTGCTGGCGGAAGAAGAGGCCATCAAGGAGCTCCGCCGCGATCACCTGATCCTGCGCGTCGACCGCATGGACCTGTCCAAGAATATCGTCCGCGGTTTCAAGGCATTCGACATGTTCCTGGACGAACATCCGGAATTCAAGCAACGCATCACGTTTCTGGCGCTGTTACAACCATCGCGCGAGGACGTCGAGGAATACGTGGAGTACCGCAAGAAGATCATGCGCGTCGTCGAGGTCATCAACACCAAGCACGGCACCACCAACTGGATGCCGATCGACCTGCGCATGCAGGACAATTTCAGCCGCTCGCTGGCTTCCTACAAGCAGTTCGATGTGCTGATGGTCAACGCCATCTATGATGGCATGAACCTGATCGCCAAGGAGGCCGGGCTGATCAACCGGCGCGACGGGGTCATCATCCTCTCGGAGAACACCGGCGCCCATGAGGAGCTGGGCGAGTTCTGCATCACGGTCGGTCCCTTCGACCTGGAGAGCCAGGCGCAGGCCATCTTCCAGGCGCTGGTGATGCCGCAAGATGAGAAACGGCAGCGCGCGGGTATGATAAGGGATACAGTCAGACACAACGACATCAATAAATGGATCGAGACGCAGTTTATCGATATCAAGCAAAAGATGTCCGGCTGACGGCAACCGGACGGAAGGAGTGATTGCATGGCCGAGAACCTGATCGAGAAAGTCCTGTTGCTGGGGATCGGCGCCGCGTCGCTGACACGCGACAAGATCGACGAGCTGGCACACGAGCTGGTGAAGCGGGGCCAGATGACGCGCGAGGAAGGGCAGGATTTTGTCGACGTGGCGGTGGCCCGGGCCGAGAAGCAGGGTTCGCAGGCCTTTGACAAGGTGTCGGATGCATATCAGGATACGCTCAGGTCGCTGGGCATCGCCACCCGCGACCACGTGGACGACATCGAGCGGCGCGTAGCTGTGCTCGAGGCCAAGATCTACGGCAAGCCCTCACGTATCGAAGAACCGGAAACGGGCTTTGTGGTGACTCCGACAGAGGAAGAAGAGCCCACTTAGCCGGCGCCGCTGCCATCAGGCTCAGCCGCCGCCTGCCACCCGCCGAATGTCAGGCAGCCACAAGGTGAGCGGCGGCCACTGCGTGGAACGGTAGTCGACGCGGTACCTGCTTTTCAGGCCGGTCTCCATGGCCGCATATGTGGGCTGGCTCTCAGAAAGCGCTACGGCGGCAATCTGCCCCTGATCGATATCGATGCTGATGCGGTCAAACAGGGCGCGGGCATCCGCGTCGCCCCGCTGGTATTTCTCCTCCCACAGAAACTGGTCGTAGAACCCGAACGCCACCGGTCGCGCGGCCTGGAAGGCATAGCACCCGGGTGCCAGCACCGGCATCCCGCCACTGGAATTTTTTTCAATCGCCGCCACTATCCGGTCTACGTCAGCGCTATTACTCCGGGCCAGGAAATCGCGGTCCCTGGCCAGCATCGCCGCCGCGGCGGCCGCAATCAGGACCATCGCCACCATGGCAGCCGCTTTCCCCCCGGGCTTCTGCCTGGGCCGCCGGCGGGATCTCAGCCTGGCGGCGGCGCCCGCGAGCGTCACGACTCCCCAGGCGGCCATCACGGCTATAGCCGGCTCCGCCGTCTGAAACAGGTTGATGTCATGGCCCGCCGCTGGCAGCGTTGCCAGCGGCAGCAGTCCCGCTCCCAGCCACAGCAGCGGCAGCGCGAAGCTCTCGCCGCCGCCCGCGTTTCCGGCTTCACGTGCCCGGCGGCGCGTCCGGAGCAGGCTGGCCAGACAAAACCAGACCCCGGGGACAGCCAGAAGCAGCAGGGGCCAGTCGAACTGCCAGATCCGCTCCATCCCCTGGTAAAAGTTGGCGAAGCTCAGCGTCTTGCTGCCCTGTGCCAGGAAGATGTCGTCGAAATAAGCGCCGCCTGTGAAGAATTCGATCGCCGCGGCGGCGATGGAGCTGACGCCCAGGACCACGGCCAGGAACAGGCCGCTAAGGCTGCGGCGGTAGAGCAGGGCGAACATGGCGCCGGCCGCCAGTACCGGCAGGAAGGTGAGTTTTGTCAGCACTCCCAGCGCCGCGACCGCGCCGGCTGCCCCCGCCGACCGGCGGGAGGCCCCCAATAGCAGCAGAAACATCGCCACGGACAGCAGCGAAGTGAGCGAGTCATTGAGGAACATCCTGGAGAAGAAGACGCCTGCGGGAGCCACGAGCGTGAATGCGCCGGCCAGGAACGCCAGCCAGGGTTTCCCGGTCAGCTTCATGGCCAGGAACAGCACTGCCAGCGCCAGCGCGCACTGGATCACCAGGCTGAAGATCCGGAAGGGCTCGACACTGCCGCCGAACAACGCCAGCGGAGCGCCCAGCAGATAAAGCAGCGGTGGGTGTGCGGCCAGGAAATCGCGATAGGGGAAGGCGCCGTGGGCGATGGCGCTGGCCGAGATCAGGTAGGCGCTGTCAGCGGCGTCCAGGCAGCTGGTGTCGATGCTAGTGGCGGCAGCCAGGAAAAAAACAAGCAGAAGAAAAAAGAACGAAAGCAGGCAGGAGCGGGGCAGCTTGGCAGGCGCCGCCATCCGCTAGAAGCAGGCCGGGACCGGGAAAGCTTCGGCCGGTTCCTCCGCGGCGAAAGCTACCGGCACCGGTGCTGGCCGTTTGAGGCGCCGGAGTATTCCCCGCCGCTTGCGGCGCGCCGGCAGGTACACGGGCTGGACGCCGCCCAGCTCGAGGCGCATGAGCTGCACGCCCCGCGAGCTGCGCACCGGGTTAAAGCCGCACTCCCGCAGGAAATCCTGCTCAAAAAAGTGTCCTTTGTCCTGCTGCCGCGGGAGCAGCCGGCAGAAAGCTTCGACAGTGTCGATCCCGTCTTCATGCAATTCCGAAAGCACGGCCAGCACCAGGCTCTTGCGCACGGAATCCAGCGACGGCTCGGCGACGAGGCTGCAGGTCAAAAGGACCGAATCCACGCCTGCCGGTCCCGCCCTCAGCTTGCGGGCGAAGAGAGGCGAAGGGGCGAACTGAACCATCCCCAAAAGCCGGCCGTCACCGAACGCCAGCTTTCCCCAGCGGCCGAAGCGCTCCTCGGCAACCTGGTTCCAGTGATCAGCCTCCGCTGTGCTCCAGCCGTCGTCATGGCCCTGCCACCAGCCGCAATTGCCGCAACACTTGGGGAGATGCGGGAACGTGAGACGGTTAAGTTGTTGAAGCTCGAAATGCATGTTTCCGAAACCGATGATCAGATCGCCTTTGGCGGCGGCCGGCAGACCGGCAGGTTGCCAACCCTTTCAGGTTATTATACCGGAGCCTGCCTGGTTTTTCCCCGCATGGAGCTCCAGGAGCGTGATCTCGGGTCTGGTCAGCAGTCTGAACGGCACCAGGGTTGTGCCCACGCCGCGAGAAACGTGCAGTGTGGTGCCGTTGACGCGGTAAATGCCTTCGCCGAACTCGGAGCCGGACGAAGAAAGCATGACCTTTCCTTTACTTGGATGCGGGATGCAGATCTGGCCGCCGTGAGTGTGGCCTGCCAGCACCAGCTGAAAATCGCTGCTGGCCTCTTTTACCGCGTCCGGACTGTGGGACAGCAGAATCCGCAGGGCCGCCCCGGGATCCAGCTGCTGCCTGACCTGGTCCAGCCGCGCGTAACCGTACTGGTAGTCATCGATACCACATATCTGAATCCGGTCATCGCCGACCGTGACATGGACGCACTCGTTGTCCAGCAGCCAGATGCCAGCCTCCATCATCAGCATCCGGTTGCGTTTCACGGTCCGGGAAGGGTCAGCATCGACAAAGGGCCTGAACCGGCTGCGGCCGGAAAACCGGCGGACAAGATCCTGCAGAACGGTCTTGCGCACGCCATGGTCATGATTGCCGAGCACGGCGAATTTGCCGTAAGCAGCATCCAGGGACGCCAGCCGGCTGATGTAGGGGCTCAGGTCCCGTTGCTTGTCGGTCATGTCGCCGGTGAAGAGGATCATGTCGGCGCCGGCGTTCATGGCGGCGCCGACGAACCTGGCGATGGCCAGGTCGTTGGTTCCGGGGGCTCCCGCATGCAGATCGCTGACGTGAAGCAGCTTTAGACCGTCCAGTTGCTGTGGCAACCCCTGGACCAGCAGCTGCCGCCGCTGGAAGCGCAACCACTGTGCTTCGAAGAGCATATAGCCGGTCCCGGCGGCCGCAATGCCGCCGGCAAGCGTGGCGATTCTGGTGATGTAACGCAGATAATTGTTCATTTCAGGTACGCGGCCGCGGTGGATGGAAAAATTTTCAGAGCCGGGCTTACCGGCACCGTGGGAGCATCAACGGCGCCGCGATGCGGAAAGGATCGCCGGCGAACGGCTGGCTGGTTCGGCGGCAGCCGGCCGGTATGCGGTTGCTCAGGATTTCCCGTCCTGCCCGGCTTCGACCTCCGCTTTCAGCCGGGCGCGGGTTTCCTCGATGCGGGCCTTCAAATCCTCGGCCGCCTCCATCTCCGGGCGGGGAGCCGCTGTCTCTGTACCGGGTTCCGCCAGCAGGTCAAGGGGACCGCCGAACAGCTCCCGTCTGATCTCGCTGCCCGACTTGGGGGCGAGCAGCATTCCGGCTGCGGCGCCCATGCCGGCGCCCATCAAAAAAACGCAACAACGCTTGTGTTTGCAAAGGGCCATCCATACCTCCGGGGAGTCCGGTTAGACGCACGCTCTTAAGGCGCATTCTAGTGACTCGCCCGTCGCCCCGCAAGGATCGGGCGAGGCCGTCCTCCAGGCGGCGCCGTCATCCGGGTTTGGCGCGCTTTGTGCGCGGGCAGGTAAAGCGTGCTAAAGTGCAATCTGGAAGGGAAGGAAAAGGACCACTGACGGAAAAGAAGATCACCGGCGGCATGGTTATCAACGAGGTCATCCAGCGGTATCCCTGGACGCTGCCCGTGTTTCACCGTTATGGGGTGGATTCCTGCTGTGGCGGCGCCCAGACGGTCGCCTTCGCCGCCGCGTCACAGGGCCTGAATCTGGGCGAATTGCTGGCTGAGCTGGAAGCTGCCGCCCGCTCCCCCGGGTCATGAACCGGCGCAATCAACCCCCGCACAGGGGAAAGGAGGTCGCATGATCGCCTGGCTAATCATCATCGCGGTTATCGCGGTGCTGATCATCGCGCTCGCCGCTGCCTACAACGGCCTGGTAAGGTCGCGCAACAAGGTGAATAATTCCTGGAAGCAGATCGACGTGCAGCTAAAGCGGCGGCATGACCTGATACCGAATCTTGTCGAAATGGTCAAGGACTACATGTCCTATGAGCAGGAAGTGCTGCAGAATGTCACCAAGGCCCGCTCGGAGGCGATGCAGGCGCAGGGCCCGGCGGACTCCGCCAAGGCCGAGAACGTGCTCAGCGGCGCCCTCAAGTCGCTGTTCGCGGTGGCGGAGAACTATCCCGACCTGAAAGCCAACCAGAACGTTTCGCAGCTGCAGGAAGAGCTGACCTCGACAGAGAACAAGATCGCTTTTGCCCGTCAGCTGTACAATGACCTGGTCATGGATTTCAACAATAAGGTACAGACGTTCCCGTCGAACGTCGTTGCTGGCGCCTTCGGCTTCAAGGCGCGGGAATACTTCGAAGTGCCGGAAGAAGAGAAGGAACCGGTGAAGGTCAATCTTCGCTAGCGCGAGGCTCCGCGAGAACATACGGGATCCCCACGCGGATCCGTTAGTGCCCTCAAGGCGGACCGGCCAGCGGCTCCCTGGTTGTACCCGGAGCGCCGGCTCATAGCACGGATATCCTGTGTATCAAGAAATAGCAAAAAACAAGCGGCTCTCCTACCTGCTCATCGTGATCGTGACCGCCCTGCTGATCGTGCTCGGCTATGCGATCGGCTATGCCACGGGATTGGGCTGGTTCGGACTGGTGATCGCGCTGGCGATCGCTATCGGCCTTGGCCTGGCCAGCTATTTCCAGGGCGACAAGATGGTGCTGGCCGTCAGCCACGCCCGCCCGGTGACCCACGAAGACGCGCCGCAGCTTTACAATGTCGTCGAGGAGATGGCGATCGCGTCCGGCAATCCGGTGCCGGCAGTCTACATCATTGACGATCCGGCGCCTAACGCCTTTGCGACTGGCCGGGACCCGCAGCATTCATCGATAGCCGTCACCTCGGGGCTGCTGGCGAAGATGAACCGGGAAGAACTGCAGGGCGTGGTAGCCCACGAGATGTCGCATGTGCGCAATTACGACATCCTTTTCGCCACGCTGGTCGGCATCATGGTGGGGGCGATCGCGCTCATGGCCGATTTCTTTCTGCGCTGGAGCATTTTTGGCGGCGCCCGCCGCAACGAGAACGACAACAACGGCACGATCGGCGTCATCCTGCTGGTCGCCGCGCTGGTGCTGGCGATCCTGGCTCCCATCGCCGCCCGCATGGTGCAGCTGGCCATCTCGCGCAAGCGCGAATACCTGGCAGACGTGTCGGCGGTGAAGCTTACGCGCAACCCCAACGGGCTGGCCAGTGCGCTGGAGAAGATCGCCGCAGACAAAGAGGTGCTGGTGGAGGCCAACCGCGCTACGGCGCATCTCTATATCGCGCAGCCGATCAAGAAGTTCGAGAACCGTTCCCGCGGCCTGTTCGATACCCATCCACCGATTCAGGAGCGTATCCGCATCCTGCGGGCGATGGCCCACGAAGCGCCCGCGCCTGAGAGCGCCTGAAGTCTCGCCAGAGGCGCCAGGCTTCGCCAGGCACTGGTATGCGGGGGCGCTTGTGTCCCGGACGGTTTCCAGATAAGATTGCCTCTCCCCCCGCACTCCCGGCAGAAAATCCGCTCCGTGGCAACAGGAGCAGCCATGTCATATCCCTTGCTGAAAGACGTTTCCGGTGCGGTTGCCGCGCCGGCCGCCGACCCCGCCCTGTTCGACCACGAGCTGGTGGGCCTGCTGCTTGACAGGCCGGGCGGTGAACCGCTGGCAGTACTTTCAGAGCGCATTTTCAGCCTGTTCGCCGGCAGGGCGCTCTCGCCGGTGCCTTCCGAGGAGATCCGCGGCTGCGGCCTTTCCGGGCCGGAGGCCGACCGCCTGCTGGCGGCGATCGAGCTGGCCAAGAGGCTGTTGTGGCCTGACGATGGCCGCATCTGCATCCGCTCGCCCCAGGATGTCTGCCGGGCGGCGGCCGCGATCCGCTCCGCCGGCAAGGAGCACTTCCTCGCGCTCTATCTCGATGCGCGCAACGTGCTCATCCATCAGGAAGTGGTGTCGATCGGCAGCCTGAACGCCAACATCGTGCACCCGCGGGAGGTATTCCGGCCGGCGATCGCCACCGGCGCCGCCGCGGTCATCCTTGCCCATAATCACCCGTCGGGGGATATCTCGCCCAGCCAGGAAGATCTGAGCCTGACTGCCCGCATGGTCGATGCCGGCCGCCTGCTCGGCATAGAGGTGCTCGACCATGTCGTCATTTCCAGCAGCCGGTTTATCAGCTTCCGCAGCGAGTCATACATCTGATATCCTTTACAAAGATGAAAAAATAGTCCCATTTGTGGAAAAACCGCTTGTCTCCTTGCGGCAACTTTTTTACCGCCGCCGTTTCCGGGCCTGCAATCCCGCCATAAACATTATTCATTAAGCTGTTTTCAAAAATGACGTGTTTTGCGGGCAGGTTGCTCAATGAAAGTGTTTTTGACTTTCTTTGTCGGGTTTTTTTGGCAAGGAGTTTTTAACCGTGCAAATCCTTTTTGGGACACGCCGGCGTGAAGTTATCCACACTTTCCACAGTTTTGCATAGGCCCGATTCGCGGCACCGGGGTGATGTTGACTTTGTGGAAAAAATGACTGTATACTGTCAGGTCGTTAATATGTAAAGGAGATTCCTGTGAAGCGGACCTATCAGCCGAACACGAGGAAAAGGAAGAAAACACACGGTTTCCGGATCCGGATGAGCACGAAGGCCGGCCGCCGTTTGCTCAAGCGCCGCCGCGACAAGGGCCGGAAGAGGTTATCGGCATAGGAACCGGCACGTTTTCGGTGGACAAGAAGCACCGTCTCACCAGGTCGGCGGATTTCCAGCGGGTCTACCGCCAGGGGAAATCCGTGGCCGGCCGGCACATGGTCCTATATTACTTTGAAAGGCCCACGGAGAGTCCGGCTGATCCCCGGCTGGGGCTCACGGTATCGAAGAAGATCGGCGTGGCCGTGGTGCGCAACCGTGTCAAGCGGGTGCTGAAAGAGGCCTTCCATCAGTTTCAGGAAGATGTCGCGCCGGGCTACGATTATGTAATTATTGCCCGTTCCGGGCTGGCGGAGTATGTAGAAAAAAGCCAGTTTGAAGCCATCGTGACCGCGATGGCGGACCTGTTCCGGCGGGCTGACCTAATCCAGGAAGCAGAATAACTTGAAGCGAATACCAATCTTGCTGATCGGCTTTTATCAGAAGCTGATTTCACCGCTGTTTCCCCAACGTTGCAAATATCATCCCTCCTGCTCGAACTATGCAATCGATGCTTTCAGGGAATGGGGTTTTTTCCGCGGCCTGGCGCTGTCAGTGTGGCGCGTCTTGCGCTGCAATCCCTTCTCGCTGGGCGGCTTTGACCCGGTCAGGAAGAGGCAGCCGTGACCGACGCTCTTGCTTTCCTGATCAATCCGCTTCGGCAGATACTTTTCTTCCTGCATAACAACCTCGGCCTGTCGTATGCGCTGGGGATCATCGTCATGACCATCGCGCTGAGGCTCATCCTCACGCCCCTGACCATCAAGCAATATACGGCGATGCGGGCGATGCAGAAGATCCAGCCGCTGATGAAAGAGCTGCAGGCGAAGTTCAAGGACGACCGGCAAAAGCTGAACGAAGAGACGATGAAGCTTTACCGGGAGCACAAGGTAAATCCTTTCGGCTCCTGCCTGCCGATGCTGATCCAGCTGCCGATCACCATGGCGCTCTATTACATGATCCGCAGCCAGCCTTTCACCACCGACAACTCATTCCTCTGGATCAGCAACATCAACGACCCTGACAGGATCCTGCTGGTCTTCTATGTGCTCAGCCAGCTGGGCTCCAGCCTGATGCTCACCACCACCACCGACAAGTCCCAGCGCATGCTGATGCTGATCATGCCAGTGGCCATCGGTTTCCTGGTGATTGGATTCCCGGCCGGGGCGCTGCTGTTCTGGGTGACGTCCAATCTGCTGATGCTGGGCCAGCAGCTGATCGTGCGGGAAGTAATCAAGGGCAGGGAGGCTCGTGAAGAGCTGGCGATTGAGCCGGCTCCTGAGCCACCTCAGCCAAAGACCGGAGGCAAGCCGCATGCAGGAAAACCAAAATCAAAAAAGAAACGCCGCTGAGGCCAAGGTAATCGGCAGCGGCAAGACGGTCGTGGAAGCCCAGGCTGACGCGCTGGCGAAGCTGGAGGCGGTGGCTGGACCCTTCCGCAAGGACGAAGTCGAGCTGATCGTCCTCTCAGAGGGTTCGAAAGGCTTTTTGGGGATGGGTTCCGCCATGGCGGAGGTCGAGGCGTCCCTGCCTGGCCCCGAAGCGAGCCAGCCGGAACCGGAGTTCTTCGACGAGGTCCTGGCCGACGAGCCTCAGCCTTTCATGACCGAGCGGGCGGAGAAGGAAGAGGATTTTCAGCCGGCCGGCGCGGAGGCCGAAGCCCGGCTGGAGGAATTCCTGCGGCAGATTCTGGAAGGGATCGGCCTGGAGGCCAGCGTGGTGGTGGCGGATGAGTACGAGGCGCTGGTGGGCAACATCACCGGGGAAGACCTCGGGCTGCTCATCGGCCGTCACGGCCAGACCATAGATGCCATCCAGTATCTGGCCAACATCGCCGTGTTCCGGGGAACTCCCGATCGCAAGCGGGTAGTTGTCGACGCCGAAGACTACCGCGAACGCCGCGCCGAGGTACTGAAATCCCTGGCCGAACGGGGCGCCAGCGAGGTTTTGAGCGGCAAGCCGCAATATGAACTGAAACCGATGAGCGCCGCCGAGCGGAGGGTCATCCACATGTATCTGCAGGACCGCAAAGGCATCGATACCATCAGCGAGGGCAGCGACCCATTCCGCCGGGTGATCATCACCCGCTCAGCGTAATAGGAACCTGCTTATTCTGCCGGGTAGCCGGCTTCGGCCAGCGCCTTTCTGATCTCGTCCAGCGAAACGGCGCTTTCATCGTAGCTGATGTCGACCGCCTTCGTCTGGGGGTCGGCGCTTATCGACTTCACCCCGCCGAGCGATCCGCCGGCGTTTTCCACAGCCATCTTGCAATGGCCGCATGACATCTTTGGAACATTCAGCGTTACTTTCTGCATGGCTTCCTCCATTCTTAGACGGCGGCCTGCGTCCCGACCAGACATGCCGCCCGAAATATTTTTCTGACAGAGAGGATAGCAGAGCCCGATGTAGAAAAAGAAGGCTCGATGAGGGATTCCCGGCGGGAAAGCGGGAAAGCGGGAAAGGGCCGGCGTCGTGGGGCCCGGGCAGCAAGACTATCCAGAAAGGACCAGGATGTTCAGCGATAATGTTTTTAAAGGTTTTCAGTTGCATCGCGGCCTGCAATTGGCCAAGGTGCCCTGTTCGTGGTGCGGAGAGGAAGTGCCACTGCCAGCGGGAGATTTCAGCGGCGTGTGCATCGAATGCGGTACCGTGATGTTCCGCGGTTCCCGTCGCGCTTCTCTGGCCAGCGGAAGCCGGGAGGCGGATTATATCCCGGCGCCGGCTGTCTAGCCGGCCGCAGCAGACAGAAAACCAGGCACTTGCGGAAGGCCGCCCGCGCGGGCGGCCTTCCGCTGCCTGAAAACGGCACGCATGCCAGCGCCCACTGCTGCGGGCATGATACAATCCTTCCCGGGAGCCTGCCCCCTTTTTCGCAATTGACTTGCCTGATAATTCGCCTAAAAAACAGTTTCTGTCCGACCTGACCGGCGGCGCCGCAGTCGATGATGTCTTCTATGTCGTCGAGGCCGCACGTCGTTTGACCCGCGACGGCCGTCCCTTTCTGGCCCTGAAACTGAGTGACCGCAGCGGCGTTTGCGAGGCCAGGGCCTGGGATGATGTGATCGGCATGGAGTCCTGCCTGAGGCCCGACAGGTTTGCCCGGATACGCGGGCGAGCAGAGCTGTACCGCGGCCGGCCGCAGGTCATTATCAGGCAGGCCGGGGCTGTGAGCGGCGCCCTGCTCGATCAGCGCGACTTCCTCCCCAGCACCTACCGCAGCATCGAAGAACTCTCCGGATTCCTCACTTACTTTCTGACCGAGGTCTTCGACAGCGATTACCGCGCGCTGCTGGAGTCATTTTTCGGGGACGGGCAGTTCATGGAACGGTTTTGCCTTGCTCCCGGGCACGAGCGTTCGCATCATGCATACCTGGGCGGGCTGCTGGAGCACACAGTATCGGTGGTGACGCTCTGTCAGCATACGGCGCTGCAGCATCCGCGTCTGAACAGCGACCTGCTCATTACCGCGGCGCTGCTGCACGATATTGGCAAGACGGAAGAATTTTGCTACGAAGGACGCATCAGCCTGAGCCAGGAAGGCCGGCTGCTGGGACATGTGCTTATCGGCCAGCGGATGATCGGGCAACGTCTGCGCCAGCAGCCGGAGCCCTTCCCCCGCGAAAAGGAACTGCAGCTGATGCACGCCGTGATCAGCCATCATGGTGAGCTGGAATGGGGGGCGCCAAAAAGGCCGCAAAGCGGGGAAGCGCTGGTGCTGCACCACATCGACAATCTCGATGCCCGCACCAAGGGTTTCTTCGAGGTGATCGAGGGGAGAGGCGAGCTTTCCTGGCCTGAGGTCAAGAACTACTTCCGCCGGCCGCTGGATGCGCCGCTGGCAGCAGACAGGGAAACCGGTCCGGGCGCGAGGTAGCGCCGCTCCGGCCGCGCCCTAATACTCTTCCTTCAGCGATTCCTCGATCTGCTTTTCGACTTCGTCCCCGAGTTTGGGGCTGTCGGGTTTCCCATGCTTGCGGGCCTTGTCGGCCTCGGTTTCGATGAATGTCTCGCCGCTGACCATGGCATCGAACGCCTTTGCCTTGAGGCGGTCGCGGGTTTCGTTGATGCGGCGGCGCATCTCATCCTGGTCGAGTCTGGACGGCTGCGGCCGTTCGGGCTCCCGGGGGGCCTCGTCGACGGGTTGGACTTCCCCGATCGTCGGTTCTCCCTCGGCGGGAGTCCTCAGCGCATCGAATTCACCGGATGCGGTTTCTCCTGCCTCTTCCGTCCGGCCGTGCTCCTGCGCCAGTTCGGCCAGAGTCTGACCTTTGGGGAACCTGCCGCTCGCTTCCTGCTCGACTTCAATTTCGGCTTCCTGCTGGCGTGAGATCTCTTCCGCGAAGGCGCTCTCGTCCTGGGCCGCGGCGAGCTCCTCCTCCGCCAGGGCCGCTTCAGCTTCCTCCGAAGGGAACTCAACCGCCGCCTCCGGCTCCGGCTCGGCTTCTGCCACCTCTTCCGCCTCTGGCTCCGCTTCCGGCTCGGCTTCTGCCACCTCTTCCGCCTCTGGCTCCGCTTCTAACACTGCTTCCGCCACCGGTACTTCTACGGGCACGGCTGCTTCGGGCTGCGGAGTCGCCGGCGGCTCGGCCGCTTCAACGGGCGCTTCTTCCACGACGAAATCTTCCTCTATCATCGCGGCCTCGGTTACTTCAACCAGCGCTTCTTCAACAGGTGCGGCCGGGGCTGCGGCAGCCGTGGAAGCAAGCTGCGACTCGACCTGGCGCCTGGTCTCCTCGATTCTCGACTCCAGGCTGACTTCTCCGGCTGCAACCGGCCCGCCGGGAGCGGGAGCGGTGGAAGGCTGCGGCGGGGGCAAAGCCGGCCGGCCGCCGCCCATGAACATGCGCCGCATCTCGCGGCCGGTCTTGGGCGCGAACATCAATGCGAGACCGGCGCCGATGACGCCGCCGAAGAGGAATTTGGTAAACCTTGGCATCAGTGATCAAACCTCCAGCTTGAAATCGGATTTCATCTTAATATCTGTTTCGGTAAAAAGAAAGAAATCCCGAAAGACCTGCCGATTATCCGCCGCTACTGTCTTTACGTCCCAGTTCTCTAATTCTCCGCGCCAGCTCCTTCTCAAACCCGCGGTCGACCGGTTCGTAATAACTGCGCCGGGCCATTCCGGGCGGGAAGTATTCCTGTTTTACGTGACCGCCTGGGTAGCTGTGGGGATACCTGTAATCCTTGCCGTGACCCAGCTTCTTCGCGCCGGGATAGTGCGCGTCGCGCAGGTGCTTCGGCGGCCGTTTCGTGCCTTCCGTCTCCACGTCGCGCATCGCCGCGCCGATTGCCCGTGTGGAGGCGTTGCTCTTCGGCGCCAGCGCCAGGTAGGCAACCCCGTGCGCCAGGTTGAGCTGGCATTCAGGCAGCCCCACGAACTCCACGGCGCGCGAGATCGCGGTGGCGAGCAGCAGGGCTTGCGGATCGGCATTGCCGACGTCCTCCGAGGCGAAGATGATCATCCGCCGGGCGATGAACTTGGGGTCCTCTCCGCCGGCAAGCATGACTGCCAGCCAGTAGATGGCGGCGTCGGCGTCGCTGCCGCGCATGCTCTTGATGAACGCGGAGATGGCATCGTAGTGCAGGTCGCCGCCCTTTTGATAAAAAACAGGCTTGCGGCTGATCGCCTCCTCCACGGTTGCCAGCGGGATGGTCTGGCTGCCCGGCGCATTCAGCCCCGCGGCTGCTTCCAGGATGATCAGGGCGGCGCGGGCATCGCCGGCGCTGGCTCTGGCGATCGCCTCGATGCCGCTTTTTTCCAGCTTCAGCCGGGTCTTGCCCAGACCGCGTTCGCGGTCGGCCAGCGCGCGCTCGATGATCTGCTTCATGGCCGTCCCGCTCAGCGTCTGGAACTCGAACAGCTCGCAGCGGGAGATCAGCGGGCCGATGACCTCGAAGTAGGGGTTCTCAGTCGTGGCGCCGATCAGCGTGACCACGCCGCTTTCGACTACAGGCAGCAGGGCGTCCTGCTGCGCCTTGCTGAAGCGGTGGATCTCGTCGACGAACAGGATGGTGGGATGCTGGTGGAATTTAAGCTCGTCCCCGGCTTCGGCGAAGACGCGGCGCAGGTCCGCGACGCCTGAGCTGACGGCGCTTGCCTGGCGGAAATTTGCTTTCGACTGGCGGGCGATGATGCGCGCCAGGCTGGTCTTGCCGCTGCCGGGCGGCCCGAAGAATATCATCGACGGCAGGCGGTCGGACTCAATCGCCTGCCGGAGGGCGCCGCCGGGCGCCAGGATCTCTTCCTGACCGGCGAACTCGTCGAGCGTCACCGGCCGCATCCGGTAGGCCAGCGGTGCAAAGCCGTCCGGGACTTCCTCGTTTTGCAGGTTAAAAAGGGTGGGCTCGCTCATACTCAGATTCTAGCACGCCGTTGCCGGGCGTCCTATGGCGCCTGCTTTCTTGCCAGCCGTCGCTCCGAGGACTAGAATTTCTGGCAGAAGTCACTCCGCAGGAAGGAACCAAACTTCATGGGCGAACAGGTGCTGGTGCTCAATGCCACGTACGAGCCGCTCAACGTGTGCACGGCCAGGAGAGCGATTGTGTTGATGCTCAAACACAAGGCTGAGGTATTGGAAGTCTCCGGCAGGCAGTATCACACCACCGGGCAGGCTTTTTCCGTCCCCGATGTCATCAAGCTCAATTATTTCGTCCGTGTTCCCCGCGGGAACATGCGCAAGGTGTCGCGGCGGGCGGTGCTGGCGCGCGACAACCACTCCTGCCAGTACTGCGGCTCGCGGACACATCTGACGATCGATCACGTCATTCCGCGCAGCCGCGGCGGCGAGACCTCATGGGAGAACATCGTCACCTCGTGCGCGCCGTGCAATGCCCGCAAGGGCAACAGGCTGCCGCGGGAAGCGGGTATGCATCCGCGTACGAAACCGCGGTCGCCCGAACCGCTTGCTTACATTTTTCTGACCGTCTCCGAGATCAGGCGCTCGTGGCGGCGCTATCTGGAGTATGCAACTGCCTGACGCGCCAGCGATGTGGGTTGACACCCGGTCAATTCCTGATTAGTCTGTTTGCCGGGTGATTTTTGTGAGACATCCGCCGGTGACCCCCCCGCGGGGGGAAGCCCGCTTTTGGAAACGTCTGGGAAACGGAGCAGGATGCATGACATGCGAAACGTGAAACCCGCCACGACGAGGGCGAGGACAAGTTGAAAGCCGTGATCCTTGTGGGCGGTCAGGGCACCCGGCTGCGGCCGCTTACTCTCGGCACCCCCAAGCCGATGGTGCCGCTGGCAAACATGCCTTTCGTCTCATACGTGCTCGAACACCTGAAGAAGAACGGCATCGAGGAGATAGTCTTTTCGATGGGATACCTGCCTGACGGCATCAAGTCCTATTTCGGCGACGGCTCCGCCTTCGGCGTCAAGGTCACGTATGTCGTCGAGGACAGGCCGCTGGGCACCGCGGGAGCGGTCAAGAACGTCGCCGAGCATATCAGCGACCATGATTTCATGGTTCTCAACGGCGACATTCTCACCGATCTGGATCTGCGGGCGCTGATCGACTTCCATCAGAAAAAAGAAGCGATGGGCACTATCGCCCTGACGCCGGTACAGGACCCGACCGCCTACGGGCTGGTGCGCACCGGTCCCGCCGGAGAGGTGCTTGGCTTTCTGGAAAAACCCAGCTGGGACCAGATTGACACCAACCTGATCAACGCCGGCATCTATGTGCTGAAGAATGAAGTGCTGGACATGATCCCCGCCGGCATCGAGTATTCGTTCGAGCGGGGCGTCTTCCCGCGGCTGGTCGGCAAGGGCCTTTTCGGTTTCGGCAGCGAATGCTACTGGATGGACATCGGTACGCCGGAAAAGTATCTGCAGGCACACTATGACATCCTGGAAAAGAACGTCACTACCAGCGTTTCCGCCTGCCTGGACAAGGATTTTGTCTGCGTCCAGGGCAAGATCGAACTGCACAACGGCGCCAAGCTGGTTCCGCCGGTGATGATCGGCGAGGGCACGAGGATCGAAGCCGGCGCCCGCATCGGCAGGATGGCGGTGATCGGTCCGGGCTGCGTCATCTCCGCCGGTTCGGTCGTCGAGGAATCGGTCATCCAGGAGGGCAGCACGCTCGAGGAAAACGTGGTCGTGCGGCGCAGCATCATCGCCCGTGGCGCGCAGATCGGTCGCGACACGGTCGTGACCGCGGGCGCCATCGTGGGCGAGGAAGCGAAAGTCGGCGGGGAGAACATCCTGGCCAATAACATCCGGGTATATCCCCGGACAGTGATCCAGGAAGGCACGATCAAGTTCTAGCCGGCCGGCAGCCGGTTCAGCTGTGGCCGATGCCTTCGTAGGTGAAGCCGGCGGCGCGGATCTCCTCCGCATTAAGGAAATTGCGGCCGTCGATGATCAGGTGATGGCGCATCCGCTTCTTCATCTCCGCCAGCGGCAGGTGCGCGAACTCCTCCCACTCCGTGACCAGCACAGCGGCATCGCAGTTCTCCACGGCCGTGAGCACATCATCGCACAGCAGCACTCCGCGCACGCTTCTGGCCGCATCCGGGATCGCCACCGGGTCGTATGCCTTGACGTAGGCGCCGTCACCCAGCAGCCGGGAGGCGAGCACAATCGAGGACGCCTCTCGCAGATCGTTGGTATTGGGCTTGAAGGCCAGCCCCAGCAACGCAACCGTCTTGTCGTTGAGCGGTCCGAGGTGCTTCTTCAGCTTGTTGACAACACGGCGCTTTTGTAACTCATTGACCTCGATCACGGCCGTCAGCAGCTGGAAGTGATAGCCGGAGTTGCCGGCAATCTGCTTCAGCGCCGCGACATCCTTGGGAAAGCAGGAGCCTCCGTAACCGATGCCGGCCTGCAGGAAATGCTTGCCGATCCGGGCATCGTAACCCATGCCTTCGGCGACGACGGTAACGTCGGCGCCGATCTCCTCGCAGACGTTGGCAATCTCGTTGATGAAAGAGATCTTCGTTGCCAGAAAGGCATTGGATGCGTACTTGATCATCTCGGCGGTGGCGATGTTGGTCTTCAGGATGGGAGCTTTCATCCTGGTGTACAGCGCCGCTACTCTCTCACTGGCTTCCGGTTCCCGCGAGCCGATGACGACCCGGTCCGGATTGAGGAAATCGCCGATCGCCGAACCCTCTCGCAGGAATTCCGGGTTCGAGACGTAAGCGATGTTATCCATTTTCTGGCGGGCCAGCTCGCTGCTGATCTTGAGGCCGGTGCCTACAGGCACGGTGCTCTTCATTACCAGAATATGTTGTCCGGAGGAGAGTCCCGGCAGCGCTGAGATTACGGCGAAGACACGGCTTAAGTCGGCATCTCCGGTGAAGGAGGGCGGCGTGTCGACCGCAATGAACACGATCTCGCATTTCTCGAAGATCTCGTCGAGCGAGGTGGTGAAATGCATGCGCTCCCGGTTCTTTACCACCAGCTCGGGCAGCCCCGGTTCGAAGATGGGGACCTTGCCCTCACGCAGCGAAGCGATCTTTTCCGCGTCGATGTCCATGCAGACGACGTCATTGCCCAGCTCGGCCAGGCAGGTGGCCGTCACCAGGCCCACGTAACCGATGCCGATAATGCCGACGCTGCTCATGCCCCTGCACCGCCCGCACCATCAGGCCGGCAGGCATGCGAAACTCCCGTGGTCGCGCACCGAGGTCGCCTCATAGCGGCTTGAAGGATGTGGCCAGCTGCACCATGGTCTCCTCGCTGAGCGAGTTCTGCAGCGAGTTGCTGATCCAGAGGGCCACGTTGCCGTTCTGCCAGGCGAGATACCTGAGCTGTCCGTCCACGTAAAAGAACCGGTACATCTTTCCCTGGATTTCTTTTTCCACGCTGGGCGCCTGCAGGAGCGGCGCATCCGTGAAAGTTGTCTCCATTATTCCCCAATAGTCCCCCGACTGGTCTTTGCCGACCACTTTGAGCGCCGGCCTGGAGCCGTCATCGGTCGAAATGTTGTAAGAGTAAAATCCGCCACCGGCGTATGAGAATTCCCTGGGAAAATCGGTCGGCTTCTCGATCCTGAACGGGACCTTGAGCGAAATTGACTGCCACGCGAACTTTCCGGTAATGGAATCCTGCTGGAAATGCAGCGCCGGCGACATCTCTGGCTGCCTCTGCGTCAGATCACCGCCGAAGTTGTTGCCAACGATCACCAGCAGCTGGCTCTTTGTCGCCAGGCCTTCGGGCAGTGGTTCCACCTTGCAGGGCTTCAGCAGCGTGGACAGTTCGTTGGCCGCCGGCCGGAACCCTTCAGTGTAGTATACCTCGTTATCGGAGTAGCTGTTATGCGTGTCGCCGGCAACGGAGATGGTGGTGAAACCTTTCCGCTTGAGCATGCCGGCCGCCAGACTGGCGGCGCCGGCCTTGCTGCCGCCGTTCATCACCGCCACCGAAACCTTCCTGGTATTGTCGGAAGGCACCGTACGCGCCGGCGCTCCCGGAACCGCCGGATCCGGCTGGTCGAACCGCGGGGATTCGAAATCCTTCATCACCCGGGCCAGGCCGGTCGCATCCAGCAGCACCTGGTTGCCGCTCTCGTAAATAGGGGCCTGGACCTGATAGATGTGTTCCTTGTTGAGCTCGACCAGGAATTTTGAGAGCGAAATGATCCCGCCGCGGTCGATGTCGGAAGTGGTGTTGCTGGCGAAGACATCCGCCAGCTCCGGCAGCTTGGTGACGTTGCCCCACTGCATCGACTGCGCCTTGGCATCCCGGAGGAAATACTGCTGCCGCCTGATCCGCATGAAGTCGCTGTCAGTGTGGCGGAACCTGACGTAGTGCAGCGCATCTTGCCCGTTCAGCCGCTGGTAACCGGGCATGACGTCGATGGGGTCGTAGCCTTCCCCGGGGGCGGCGTCGCTGTTGTCGTTGTAATAGCGGTGATCCACATCCACGTAAATGCCGCCAAGGGCATCGACCGCTTTGGAGAACCCGTCAAAGTCCATGACGACAAAATGGTGGATCGGCTCGCCGGTCAGCTTGCGTACGGTTTCGATGGCCAGCGGTACGCCGCCGTATGAATAGGCGGCGTTGATCTTGTCACTGCCGTGGCCGGGGATCTGCACGATCAGGTCGCGGGGGATGGACAGCACCGACAGGGTGTTGCCCTGGGGGTCGACGCGCACCAGCATGAGGGTGTCGGAGCGGTGAGAGCTGCTGTCGGGGTCTTTATCGGCTCCCATCACCAGGATGTTTTCCGGCTGGTCGGGCGGAGGGATGTCGAGCGAGGTCTTCGCCCCTTCGATGACCTGCGTGTTCTGCCCCACTTTCCCCAGCGTGTGGTAAACGAAGAAGAATCCTGCCAGACCCGCGGTGAAAACGACGACCAGGAGCGCAACCACGGACCACTTGATGACTCGTTTCCACAGCGCTGGTTTTCTGTAATGACGCCCGCGGTTGAACGGTCTCATGGGCCCTCCGCAAATTCCCCCGATAAAAAAATTGCCTCCCCCGGAGGCTGGGACATTATATGCTTCCTGCTATTTTCCGGCAACCGGCTGGCGGCCGGAACGGCCCTCGCTGACATTTCGATAGATCTGTTCGTAGCCGTCGGCCGCTTTGGCGACGCTGAATGTATCCTGGACATAGCGGCGGCATGCCTCCGGATCGATCTCGTCCAGCCGGCCCAGCTTCTCGACCATCTCATCAACATTGTCCACCACGAAGCCGGTGACTCCGTCGGCGACAACCTCAGGCACCGATCCCTCGGGGAAGGCCAGCACCGGCGTGCCGGCGGCCATCGCTTCGATCATCACCAGTCCGAACGGCTCCGGCCACTGGATCGGGAACAGGAACGCCCTGGCATTGGCAAACAGGTTCCATTTCTCCGACAGCGACACCTCGCCCACGAACCTGATCTGCTCGCCATCGACTTCCGGTTTGATCACCGTCTCGAAATAGTCCCGGGAGACCTGTTGCACGGCTCCGGCGATGACCAGATTGCTGCCGGTGCGTTTGGCTACCTCAATGGCGGTGTGAAACCCCTTGTCAGCACAGATCCGTCCAAAAGCCAGCAGGAAATCATCCTTCTGTTCCCGTCCGCGGAAAGTCCAGTTGGCGATATCGATCGGGTTATAGACCGTGCCGGCATAATTGAGGTCGGGACAGCAGCTGCGCTGGTATTTACTGATGGCGACGTAGTGCGCGGAGGTGCGAGAATTGCGGTAAAAGGAGCAGATGTCGTTGTTGAAAGGCCCATGCAGCGTATGCACCACGGGCGTGTCGATGAACTCGGCGACGGCCGCGGCGATGAAGCCGGAGTGGTCCTGGATAACATCGAAGTCGCCGGCCTGCCGGAAGCAGCTGATGACCTGCTGGACATCGTACATCGTCTGTCCGATGCGGTCGGGCATCTCGCGGGGGAAGGCCGCCACCAGCCTGGCCCTGGTGACAGAATCGCCGGTGGCAAACAGGGTCACGTCATGTCCGCGCTCAACCAGCTCGTCGGTAATGTAATGCACCACCCATTCGATGCCGCCGTAGCCCGCGGGCGGAATCTTGATCCAGGGCGGCGCCAGCATGCCTATCTTCACGTGGTGCCCCGTTTTATGGTCAAGACAGTTCCAGGATGTGGATTAATTACCCCGGGAGGGCATTTCTGAATCTGTTTCGGACAGGGCCCTGCCAACCTCTGTGCGCAGGAACCCGATGATCTGGTTCGCAGTTTCGCCGCTGACTGAGGCGCCGGCCGCCTGTGCATGGCCGCCGCCGCCTTTCAGCCTGGCGATCCGCTGGACGTTCACCTTCGCGGAAGAGGAGCGGAGGCTGAGGCGGTAAAACGGCTCGCCTTCGTTCTCATGGTTGGTGCGCGCGTAGACCAGGCATGCCACCATCACTCCGTCGATCGCCCGCAGGTTGTCTACCAGCCCCTCGGTGGACTCATTGCTGGTGCCGGTCTGGTCGAAATCGGCCTGCTCCAGCACCGCTACCGCCAGCCGGCCGTCCAGCGCCAGGGTCAGATGTTCGAACATGCGGCAGAAGAGTCTGGTCTTGCTCAGTGGCACGCGTTCGTACACCGCGCGGAAGATGGCGGTATGGTCCACCCCTCGTCCGATCAGGTCCGCCGCTACCCGGAAGGTGGCCGGGGAAGCCGACGAATACTGGAAACGGCCGCTGTCCACGAGGATGCCCGTGTAAAGCGCCTCCGCGATCTCGGGCGTGATCTCGGCACCGAGCCGTTCGAGGATGAAATACAGGATCTCGGCGGTGGAGCTGGCGCCGTCGACCACGAGGTTGATCTCGCCGAAACGTGTGTTATCGGCGTGATGGTCGATGTTGATTATTCGTCGCGCCTCCGCAACCAGTTGGTCGTTGCCGACGCGCTCGGCGTTGCCGCAGTCGACGCACACCAGGGTGCGTGTTCCGGAATCCGCCGGCGGATCGCCGCGCACGACCTCTGCCAGGCCTTTGAGAAAGTGCCATTCGGGTGCTACCGGCTCAGTGGAAGAAATGTACATCACGGAATCGGCGCCCAGCTGGGTCATTGAACGGTGCAGGGCAATCAGGCAGCCAATGGCATCGCCGTCCGGGTTGACGTGGCAGGTGATAAGCACTCTGGGTTCCCGCTTCAGGGCCTCGGCAACGGCCTTCAGGGCCTGATCGATGGATTGGGAAGCGGTCACCGGGCGTTACCGCGGAGCAACACTAATTGCCAGCCTCGCCATGATTGCGGGCCGGTTTGAGCGGATTTACCGACTTGAGCGGCTCAAGATAATTGCGGCCGTCCGCGAATTCCCGGGCTGATTTGAGGATGCGCCGCAGGTGGCTGAAGGTCAGCCGGCGGGTGGCCAGTCCCTTGATCAGCGGCACGGCCCGCTGCACCAGGACGCCGGAATTTACATATGCCGTGCGGTAGAGGCTGGCGAATTCCTTGTAGAACTCGGCCGGATCCAGCTTGGTTGGCACTACCGAGTGGAGAAAGTCGTACAGCTCGTAATTCCTGGTGACGATCTTGCCTTCGATCTCCCTGAAGAGGTCGGTGCCCGGCAGCGGCGTCAGCACGGTGAACTGGGGGACGTTGACGCCGTGGCTGGTAACGTAGTTGCGCAGCCGCTCGAACTCCTGGTGGCCGTAATCCGGGTTGATGATGAAGGCGCCCGTGACCGATACGTCCTGTCCCCGGATGATCTTCAGCGCTGCGTCATTGGTGGCGACGCTGTTCTTCTTGTTCACCGCCTTGAGCTCTTCCTCGTCCAGGCTTTCAAAACCGATGAAAACGTGCGAAAGGCCGACCTTGTGCCATTTGGCGATGATCTCGGGATGCTTGACGATGGTATCGCTGCGCGCCTGAAAAGAATAGTGCTTCTTGATGCCGCGCGCCATGAGCAGATCGGCGATCGCATCCGCGCGCTTGACGCTCATCAGGAAATTGTCATCGGTGATCAGGACAAACTTCTCTTTCAGCCGCGCCAGCTCCTCGACCACCCGTTCGGGGCTCTTGGTGCGGCAGCGTCCCTCGAAGAAGGCCCAGACGCTGCAGAAATTGCAGCGGTGCGGGCAGCCGCGGGCGGTCTCGATGGTCGCCAGCGGCTTCCAGAAATTGAAGAAGTAGCGCCGCCGCCGTCTCTTCGGCACGAGGTCCCGGGCAGGAAACGGCAAATCATCCATGTTGTCAACAGGCTTGCGCGCTCCGGTGGAGATCTGGCCATCCGCGGTGTTGAGCATCAGTCCCGGGACGCTGTTGAGGTCGCCGCCGTCCCGCAAAGTGTTGATCAGTTCAGGGGCGCCGAATTCGCCTTCGCCGATGACGATGGCGTCGATCGCCTCACCGCTGAAGTCAGAAGGATTGAGTGAGGCATGCAGCCCGCCGATGAACACGAACGGGGCGCCATTGTCCTTGGCGACCTGCGCGATTTTCTGCGTGCGGAAGACATCGATGGTGAATGAGCAGCTGATGCCGACAGCATCGGGGCGGAAATCAGCCAGCGCCGGTTCCAGGTCGCCGTCGACACGCATGTCATGGATGCGCACCTCATGGTCCGGGACGAGCGCGCCAGCGACCATCTCCAGTCCGAGCGGCTCGACCAGGGCTACCTTGGTAAAGCCGGGCTTGCCAAACTGCGGTGGTTGTACCAGAAGAACTTTCATAGGTAAAAATTTCCCGATTTCAATGAAAAGCATCCTATTAGATTGGGTCAAAAAGTGCAATGCGGCGCTACCTGGCCGCATGGGCTCCGAACGTCATGCTTTCCGGGATATTTGGAACTCGGCCGCGGTTCCTTCCTCATGCTGGATGAAGAACCTGATCGCCAGCAGCAACAACAGATCGAAAATGAAGCCGGGCAGGGCGTCGAACCCCTCGCTAATGAACAGGAAGAACTGGCTGATGAAGATGGAGATCAGCATCGAGCGCTCGAACATCCTGAAAGCGGCCAGGCGCGAGCGCCGGATCAGTATCAGCCCCCAGAAAACAAAGATGCTGGCGATGAGATTGGAACCCAGGATGGCCCATTCAGCGAACGAAAGTACGTCTATCTTCGCCGCGATCGAGCCACCTCCGAACATCAGCGCCAGCATCGTCGCCGCGGCGCTTGCCGCCTGGATGACGAAAAAAGCGACGATCACGTTGTTGAACCAGCGCCGGCTTGCCAGTGTCCGGTAACGGCGGTGCCAGTAGCCTTTCCAGCGCTCGTACGCAGCCGCCGGCCTGGCTTCGGGCACGGCGCCGGCCCGGTCGATTATCTCGAGCAGGCTGGCTGTGAGCCAGTCCTGGCTTGCCTGATCCAGGGCGGCAAGCACGCGTTCGCGCGTATCTTCCCGGAAGCTGCCCGCCGGGATGTCCCGCATCTCGTTGATGGCGTTACTCAGGACCTCGATGCGCGTGAAATTCCAGGCGGTGAGGATGTAGCGTGCCGCCAGGAAGATGGCCACGAAGGTGACGTACATGATCGCCACCGCCGGCTGAAAGAAGTAATTGTTATCCCGGGTAACAAACTTCCCCACTTCGTCGATGAAGAGGCCGAAGCCGGCGCCGCCCGCAAGCGCCGCCAGCTCCTCGGCGCCCCGGTTAAGGAAGAGGATCAGGACCAGGATCGCCGCCGCCATCAGCAGCCCGCCCCAGAGCACGTGGGCGACGTGGATGGACGAGCCGCCGCCGAGCCTGGGGAAGCCGGTCAGCTCCAGAAACAGCCGCACCCCCAGGATGGTGACGATGGCGGAGATGAAAAAATATTCGGTGCCCCGCATGGCGCGGGAATCGCGGATCGGGTGTATTTGCAAATTTGCCGCCATCACGAAGAGCCTCCCTTCCAAATTTGTCGGTCCGGGCGACGGACGGCCGGGAACGCGGCGGACTTGCACAGGGCCCTGTTACCTTTGCCAGGCGGAATCGAAACGCGAGGATGCCCGAGGGCTACCGGCTGCCGGTAGCGGCGGTGGTCGCGGCGGGCGCAGTCTGCGCCGGCGGAGCCGCCTGCCTGACCCAGATTCCGCCGGAAGGATCGGTGATCTTGCCGTCACCTATCTTGCCGGTGACCGGCGGCTTCTGGAACTCGGCGTAAGCGGTCAGCGTCAGTGTGCCGCCGGAGACAGCGAATTTGCCGGTCGTATCAAGGCCGGGCTCTTTGAGATGATAGGTGCCGTCGGCCTTGAGCTCGATGAAGCTGCCGCCGCTCCTGGAACTGCTGTAGTAGCCGGCGTAGTCGGCCGGATTGGCCTGGTTGGTGCCGCCCGAGCCGCAGCCGGCCGCAGCCGCCAGCAGGCCGGCGATGAGGCCGAAACCAGCCAGAGGCAGGATTATCCTATGCAGATTTCTCAGGTCGGGCATCATTTTGCACCATTTCTTAAGCACCGGCGACGGGGGGATGGCGCCCCGAGAAGGATTCGAACCTTCGACCTACCGCTTAGGAGGCGGTCGCTCTCATCCTCTGAGCTATCGGGGCGGACGATCCAGGCGCCGCACAGCGACATTCTAGAGGTTTTTGCCACCAAATCCGAAACGCGCCTGCCTCAGCTCTCAAGCGCGCAGAGCAGGATCTCTTCCACCATGTCATTGAAACTCAGGCCCGCAGCCTGAGCCGCCATCGGCATCAGGCTGGTCTCGGTGAAACCGGGGATGGTGTTGATCTCCAGACACCAGAGCCCGCCCGCATCGTCGAGGATCAGATCGACGCGGCCGAAGCCGGAGCAGTTCAGCGCGTTGAATGCCTTCAGCGAGATCTCGACGGCGCGTGCGGCGACGTCCTCCGGGATCTCCGCCGGCACGACGTAATCGGCTTTCCCCATCGTGTAACGCGATTCGAAGTCGAAGAACTCTGTCTTGGGGATCGCCTCGACGATCGGCAGCGCCCGCGGTTCCCGGCCGATGATGCTGACCGCCAGCTCCCGTCCCTTGACGTATTTCTCCAGCAGCACCTTGTCGTCGAAACTGAAGGCGGAGATCAGCGCCGCCGGCATCTCCTCGACGCTGTGGGCGAAGCGCACGCCCAGCGCGGAGCCCTGGCCGGCGGGCTTGACGACGATCGGCAGGTCGAGCTCCCCGGTGATGATCGGCAGGGTGTCCACGGCGCCCAGCTCCTGGAAGGCGTCACGGCTGAAGGCGTAGAAATCCGGCGTCGGAATGCCGTCCGCCACAAAGATGTGTTTTGACAGCACTTTGTCCATGCACCGCAGCGAAGGCAGAACGTTCGAGCCGGTGTAGGGGATGCCAAGGATCTCCAGCAGCTCCTGCACCGTGCCGTCCTCGCCGCTCTTGCCGTGCATGGCGATGAACGCCGCGTCCGGTTTCATCTCTTTCAGCCGCCTGACCATGCGTACATCGACGTCGATGCTCTCGACCGTGTGGCCGAGCTCTTCCAGAGCCTTCTCCACCCGCGCTCCCGACTTCAGCGAGATGTTGCGCTCGAGCGAACGCCCTCCTTTGAGAACCGCCACTTTCTTGCTCATTTTGTTCCCCCATCGGTTAATTGATGAGTTGCCTGTTCGTGACAGGAACTGCCGTGCCGCCGCGCCAACGTCTCAGCTGCCCCGCAAGGCCTGGTACAGATCCATCTGCTCGCGGATCACCTTGGCCAGCCGCTTGATGCCTTCTGCGATCATGGCCTCGGGGACGCCACAGAACGCCAGCCGCATATGGTTGGCGCCGCTGCCGTCCTCCCAGCCGCCGGCGCCGGGAACGAAGGCGACTTTTTCCTGTTCCAGCGCCAGCGCCAGCAGATCGGTGGCGTCAAGATATTCCGGCAGCGTCGCCCAGATGTAGAAGCCGCCGCGGGGCCGCGTCCAGGTCGCCTCTGGCGGAAAATGCTCTTCGAGCGCCGCCTGCATGGCGTCGCGCCGGCGCCTGTATACTTCGATCACCGTCTCGACGTAGTCGCGCCAGTGAGCCTCGCGGAAATATTCGTTGACGATCATCTGCGCCAGCGTGGACGGACACAGGTCCGCCGCCTGCTTCCCCAGGTTGAACTTGGCCAGCAGCGGTGCCGGCGCGGCGATCCATCCCAAACGGATGCCCGGCGAGAGGATCTTGGAAAAAGTGCCCACGTAGATGACGTTGTTGTCGCTGTCGAGCGAGTAGAGCGTCGGCTGCGGCTCGCCCTCGAAGCGCAGCAGGCCGTAGGGGTTGTCCTCGACGATGATCAGCTGATGCTCCCGCGCCAGCTCCACCAGCTCGTGCCGCCGCGCCAGACTCAGCGAGACGCCGGCCGGATTGTGGAAATTCGGGATGACGTAGATGAACTTCGGCTTGCGCCCCCGCTTTAGCTCTGCCTCGATCACCTGGCGCAGCAGGTCTATGCGGATGCCGTCGTCGTCCAGCGGCACCTGGGTCACCTCGGCCTGGAAGCTGGAGAATGACGGGATGGCGCCGGGGTAGGTGGGCGCTTCGGCGATGATCAGGTCGCCGGGATCGATGAGCACCCGCGTCACCAGATCGATCGCCTGCTGCCCGCCGGTGGTGACGATGAGGTTCTCGATATCGACATGGGCGCCCTCCGCGGCCATCACTTCGGCGATATTGCGCCTGGTCTGGTCGAAGCCTTCCGTGGGGCCGTATTGCAACGCCGCCGCCGAGGACTTCATCGCCACCTCGTGCGTCACCTTTGCCAGGGTTTTTGCGGGGAAGCTCTCGGTGCTGGGCAGGCCGCCGGCCAGACTGATGACATCGGGGCGCGCTATCACCGCCATCAGGTCGCGCATCACCGATGAGCGCATGTTGCCGGTGCGCTTCGCATAAAAAACTTCATACTTGTCAAGATCGATTTTCGTCATAAACCCAGATTCTAGTCTGGCCCGTTTCTTTAAGCAATAACGCGGGAATGGTACAATGCGGGCTTGTCCGGAATGAGTCAAGCTAATCAGGAGGTTCTGATGCCGGTTGCGTGGGCGATCGGGGCGGGGGCAGGGCTGGCCTCCATGGCCGGGGTGCGTTCTTTTATCCCTTTGGCGATCTACATGCTGTTTGCCAGGCTCGGATGGGTCTGGGGTTTTTCGCCGGAGAATACGCCGATGGATTTCCTGCTGTCCAACGCCGCCGCCGCCGTGCTGCTGGTAGCGGTCGCGGTGCAGATCGCCATCACGCGGCTGCCGGCGATGGCCAGGATCGACCTGCTCCTGCGCATGCCGCTGGCCGTGCTGGTGGGAGCGCTGATTATGGCCGGCACGCTCGCAGGCGCGATCTCTTCCAGTCTGTACCTGGTGGGCCTGCCCGTGGGCGCGGTGCTGGCGCTTCTTGGTGTCTACGTGTATCAGGGCCTGGTCATGGCCGGAGGCGGCCGGGACCCGGGGCCGGCGCTGGACGTCTCCCTGATCATCGTTTCAGCCCTGACGATGCTGGTGCCGCCAGCCGGCTACCTGGCCCTGCTTCTGGGGATCTGGCTGGCGCTGAGGGTGCGCCGGCTGAAGCGGATGAAGTACAAGGGTCTGCGGGTGCTGGCCTGAAAACGGGGACGTTGCTTTCCTAACGATCCTGAATTGGTAAGGTAAAATCTCAAACATCCGCGGAGTTTTTGGAAGCCCCATGCCGATCAAGCGCGCACATCTTTACATCTCCGGCCGGGTCCAGGGAGTGTTCTTCCGCGCCTGGACAGCCGAGAGCGCCCAGCGCCTGGGCCTGGGAGGGTGGGTGCGCAACCTCGTGGACGGGCGTGTGGAGGCGGTCTACGAAGGCGATCCGGCCAAAGTCGACCGCATGATCGAGCTGAGCCGTGAAGGGCCGCCCCGCGCGCGCGTCGATGCCGTTCTGGATGACTACAGCGAGCCGCCGCAGGGGCTCGTGGCGTTCGAGGTCCGGCGCACCGCCTAAAAACCCGGGACACCTTATAAAATTCGGCAGCGAAATAATTTGCAGGGTGTCCCGGGTTTTTCAAGCACCCCGCATCATCCGCGGTGCCGGTGGTCATGTTTTTCCACGTGGCTGTGCGGATGCGAGTGCTCGAGGCCGTCATGGCGGTGGGTGTGATAGTGCACCAGGTTGGCGCTGAGCAGCAGCTCCCGATCGGCCAGCACCTCCGCGGCCGGTCCCTCGCCGGCGAGCCGGTGATCTTCTCCCAGGACTATCGCCCTGCTGGCGATGTGGGTGACGATGCCCAGGTCCTGGGTGGCGGTGATTATGGTCTTGCCGGCGCGGTTGAGCTCTGCCATCATCTGGATCAGGAATTCCTCCGTCTTGGGATCGAGACCCGCGGTGGGCTCGTCGAACAGCAGCACATCCGGGTTGATAGCCAGCACCGCGGCCAGCGCCACCTTCTTTTTCTCGCCGCCACTCAGGTGATATGGCGGCCGGTCGCGCAGATGTTCGAGACCCAGGATATGCAGCGTGTCCTTGACGCGTTCTTCGACCTCATCCTGGGGCAAACCCAGATGCAGCGGTCCGAAAGCAATCTCCTCCCAGACGTTGGGCGAGAACAGCTGTGCATCGGAGTTCTGGAACACGAAGCCGACACGGCGGCGGAAACCCCGGGCGAAACCCTCGTCCTGAAGCGCGGTTTCGTCCAGCCTGCTGCCGAAGGCCCTGATCTGACCCCCGCTGGGGAAGATGAGTCCATCCAGCAGCTTGAGCAGCGTCGATTTGCCGGAGCCGTTCGCGCCCAGCAGGGCTAACTTCTCCCCGGCGTCCACCCTGAAGCCGATGCCGTCCAGGCCCGTGGCGTCCATATAACTGTAACGGACAGCCTCGAGCTCGAATACCGGATGTGGGCCGCGCTCAGCCAAGCAGGCGGTCGCCTCCCACAGCCGCAATCGCCAGCAGCAACGCCGCAACCAGCAGCAGCAGGTCTTGAGTGCGCATGCGAAAGGGCCTCATGGTCATCGGCTCGCCGTTGAAGCCGCGGCTGACCATGGCCGCGTAGATCTCGTCGCTGAGCGTGCTGGACTTGCCCAGCAGCGTCCCCATGCTGCTGGCGGCGAAGTGCCGGTCGTCACGGGGGCTGCCGGGGCCGACCATGCGGCTGCGTCTGGCTGTGAACATGTCGCTTGCCAGGCTGAGGAGCAGGAAGATATACCGGTACGCCATCGACAGGATCAGCACAAAGACACGCGGCACGTAAAAGATCCGCAGCGCCTTGAGCAGGTCGGACCAGCGCGTCGTCAGCGTCAGCAGTACCGCCAGCGACACCGACACCGCCACTCGGAGGATGAGGATGGCGGCGCCAGCGAGCCCCTGCCTGGTGATCGCCAGCGAGGTGCCAAGCGACCACGGGCCCAGACGCACCTCGTGGCCGAAACTCCAGATAGTGAACAGCGGGTCACCTGCTTTGACTACATTAAATATACTGGGTAAAACAATCACGCCGGCGAAGACGGGGATGAACAGCCAGACGCGCTTGATGAAAAATCTAAGCGACACCCGCGAAGAAGCGGCTGCCGCCAGAGTGAGCGCATAGAGGGTCAGCAGCAGGAGGGGTGTCCGGATGATCGCCGCCGCCATCAGCAGCGCCAGCAGCCCGGCGCTCTTGGCCCGCGGATCGGTGCGCTGCAGCAATCCCTGCCGCGCCGCAATCTGCTCGGAGAAGACGCTGGTCCTGAGCGCGTGCGCCATCCCCTGGATCGTCCGTTCCACCGCGCTGCGCCGGCGCCTGCGGCCGCTGGTGGCTGGAGCTTTCGCGCCGGCAGCGGCGATCATCCACCGTGGCAGTGTCGGCTCAGTTTCAATCACTTTTTTTTGTCCTGTGTATCAACTTGACCGCGAGAAAAGTCAGGCCGCCGACTATGGCCAGGCCGATCGCGGCGGAGGCCATATACCCGGGCACCGAGGACCAGAAGCTGCCCCGCACGCCGTAATGCGGCAGTATTCCACTCCAGAAGCCCGAAAACCTGTTCATCCCTTCGGGGATGAAGCCGAAACGCCGGCGGATATCCTCGGGGCTCCACTCGCCCCAGGCCGTCGCCGTGGCCAGCAGACCCAGCGGCACGAAGATGAGCATCAGCAGCAACCCGATCAGCAGCGGCCGCAGCCGTGGGCCGGCTGCTGGCGCGGCGGCTTTCTCACCCGCCAGCAGGCCGATGCGCGCCCGCTGCAGGTAAACGACGGCCAGGGCGGTCACCCCCGCTTCCACGAAGCCGATCACCGTCAGGTGCACCAGCATCATCGCCGGGATCGTCTGCGAAAGGCCGTAAGGCGAGTACAGCGCCGTACCGTTGGCGGTGTGGAAGAGGCCGGGCTGGATGCCAACCTCGAGCGCGACCAGGAAAGCGGAAACGTTGAGGCCGACATATGCGCCGATGCCGGCGCCGATCCAGCGGCGCGCTCCCCGGGGGGAGGAGCCGGCTGAAATCAGTCGGTATACATAATAGCCGACGATTGGCAGGATGAATGCCATGTTGAAGCAGTTGGCGCCGATGGCGAGGATGCCGCCGTCACCAAAGAAGAGCGCCTGGATCACCAGCGCCACCGTCAGCGCGATCACCGCCGCCCACGGTCCCAGCGTTACCGCCACCAGCGTGCCGCCCACCGCGTGCGCTGAGGTTCCACCAGGCACGGGGATGTTGAACATCATGATGACGAACGTGAACGCCGCCCCGATAGCCACCAGCGGCGCCTGCCGCTGCCTGAGCGTCCGCTTGACCTTGTGGCCGGCGGTGTACCAGACGGGCACCATCATCGCCCACAGGCCGCCCGCGGTCTGCGGGCTGATGTAGCCATCGGGTATGTGCATGCGTTTCTCCTTTCAGATCCCCGTCTTCCGCTGGGACCTTCAGCCATGCCGGACCGTACGCAGCCTTCAGGCTGCGTACGGGCCTCCGTGGTCCTCCTCGCCTTCCGGCTTGATATTGGCGACATCTCCGGCGTTATTACACGGCAACGAATGCGCCCCTGAGTTCTGCATGAAGGGGACGATGCGCTAACAGATATTTTCGCATCGCATCAATAATCCGTTCAGACTGATTTTCGCGAATGCGGCCGTATTGCCGAGGGACCCCTTGCGGAGTGACGAATGCCGCTGTATAGTTCCGGCCGGGCTGAACCTCCTCATTGCCTGCAAACAGTTTTTGAATACGGTGTCCAGGCGGATTCTCTATCTTGAAGTAGACATTAAGACCGAGACAGCGCTTGACATATCCTCCCATTTGCTGATACGGATCGCATGAAAACGTCCTCTCAAGATTCTCCTCCAGCATTGTCCTGATTTCCTCCCCGGTCAGCTCTACTGTGGAGACGGGCGGGTTCATGGGAATGATATTGTAAAGGTCATTCAAGGTTATCTGTCCCGGGACTACTGGTGCGCCGTAGCGCCAGCCATTTGAAAACGCCAATTGCGCCCCCGTGTTTTCAAGCAGGGCCTGAAGGAGGAAGTTGTCCATGGTAGTTTCCAGAGTTGTGCCCCTGTTGAGCGCTGTGACAGTTTCACCGACAACCTCCGAGAGATCATTCTTATAGGGTGCGAGTGCCCGTCTTACCGGTTCATCCACTGTGGGGTCAGGTTGCGTGGCTGCTTCGACCTCAATCAACCGGTGCCGGTAATCCATGATCTGGCCGTCTGCCACCTCCAGGTCCAGGCGACCCAAAAAAGAACCATGGCAGCCTGACTGTATAACAATAGTTTTCCCATTGAGAACCGGTTTATAAAGACGGTTGTGGGTGTGGCCGCTGAGACAAATATCGATGCCGTGCACCTCGGACAGAAGCTTCATCTCCTGAGGGAACCCGAGGTGCGAGAGCAAGACAATGAAGTCCACCTTTTCCCGGGCGCGCAGCACATCGATAACTGGCGGGAGTTCATCCTTTCCCAGGGTAAAGGATATGCCTTCGCTGTAGGAAGGCGGCATGGTCTTGTCCACAATATTTGAGGCTATCCCCACAAGGCCGATCCGTAATCCGCCGGTCTCTTTTACGACATACGCCGGAAAGACCGGCTTGCTTGTCTCCTGATCGTAGACATTGTTTGCCAGCATCGGATATTCAAGCTCGGCGACCCGCTGCTGGAACACCTTCGGGCCATAAGCAAATTCCCAGTGAGCGGTCATGGCATCAAGTCCCAACGAATTCAAAACAGGGATCAAAGCCTGTCCCTGGGTGTTCAGGGCAGGATAGGTGCCATGCATGGTATCGCCGCAGTCGCAAAAGAGAATCCGTCCCCGGCTCTCAGCTCGAATCTGTTTTACGATCGTGGCGATGCGAGCGTAACCACCCACGGGACGGTATACAGCGCGGCCGCCCTGCCAGAACATTTCCTGATGTAAATCAAAATATGCGTGGCTGTCGTTCATTTGGACTATTGTGAGCTTGTTGCTCCCACTCATTCTTCTCCTCCCTTCCGTTATTCCATTGTATCTTTTTGTGCGGATTCCACCGCCACAAACCAGGAACCAGACATGCGCAGCATTCAGACATTGCGTCGCCCCGTCTCCATCTCCTGCCTCTCGACTGGCAGGCAAGAAATTGGCGTGCCCTGAGAAAATATTGGCTAAGAAGCCTCCCGCTCTTTCAGGGGCTCCGCGAGCAGGCCTGGCCGCAAGAGCAGGAAGAACGCGTAGGCTAGCAACACGGCCGCGCCGGCCAAAACCGCCGAATCGGGGCCGATGACGCCACCGAGCCAGCCGAAACCGAGCGATGAGAACGGTTGCATGCCCATGAAACACAGGACGAATAGAGCCATGACGCGACCGCGCAGCCGGGGCGGGGCGGCCCACTGCACCCCGGTCATCGCGGTCGCCGAACCGGTGAGTAACGAGGCGCCTGCCAGCGACACCAGTCCCACGGACAGGTAATAGTTGCGGGAAAGCGAGAATGCCAGCAGCGCTGCTCCCATGCCCAGCACGGCGGCGCGGATGAGCAGTCCGCGGCGGACGCGCGGCGGCAGGCTGGCGACAAACAGGGCGCCGATCACAGCTCCCAGCCCGCTTGCCCCCATCAGCACCGCATAACCGGTTGCGCCCTGCCCAAGGACCTGCGCCGCGATCACCGGCATGAGCGTGATGTACGGCATGCCGAACAACGATAGCATCAAAACGCTGATCAGCAGCCAGGCAACCTGCCGGTTCTCGCGTGTGTATTTCAAACCGGCGGTCAGCGTACTGAGCGCACCGCCGCAGCTACGCGCATGCTGCTCCTGCCGCGGATGGATCAGCGCCAGAGCCGCTATCACGAACAGGAAGCTGATGGCGTTGACGTAGAAGACCTCGGCGGCGCCGTAACGCGCGAAAACGAGGCCGCCCAGCAATGGACCGAGCAGGCGGGCGCCGTTGAACTGGGCCGCGTTGAGCGCGACGGCGTTAAGCAGCGATTTCTTCGGCACGATATCCGGCAACATCGCCTGCCAGGCGGGGAAAACGAATGCCGTGATGACGCCGCCGAACAGAACCAGCCCGCCGATTAATACGATTGTGATGGCGTTTACCTGGGTGAGCCGCGCCAGCAGGAGCGCCTGAATCATCAGCAGGGTTTGAGCCACGATGATCAGTCGTTTACGGTTGAGGCGATCAGCGAACAGTCCCGCGAAAAGCGTCAGCAGCGTCGTCGGCAGGAAGTTGAGGAAGTTGATGACGCCCAGGGCGGCGGAGGGGTTGCCTGCCTTGGTGATGTCATAGACGACCCAGCCGACAGCGACCGTCTGCATCCAGGTGCCGATGTTGGAGATCAGCGCGCCGCTCCAGAAGTAGCGGTAATCCCGGTGCCGGAATGATTTGAACGGACTCCTCTCGCGCCCCCGGACAGCTTCGGGACAGGTTTCAACCGTTGCTTCAATCGAATAGGTATCCTTATCGGGCTCACTCTCCGAATTGACCATGCCGTGCGTCCCATCCGTTTCAGGAAATGTTATTGTCTGAAAGCTCAAAAGCCTGCGGGAACCGAACTTTAAAATGTTGGGGATATCCGCTGTACAAGAATAAAATGTCCTTATTAATCCGGGGCCAAACATGCGCGCTATTTTGTCATATTGCTAAATAGTGTTATAGTCCAAGCCGCAGGAACGCAGAAGCAACCGTTTTTCGATTTTGCCGGCGTCCCCAAAAAATAGCCGGCGTCCCGAATAAATAGCCCGGCGTCCGAAAAAATAGCGCCAGCAGCGTCCCGCCGGCCGTCAGCGAGAAAGGTGTCCCGGATAAAAAGCCCGGCGTCACGGGAAGATTTTTCGTGACTGGAGATGAGTAGGGTATTATCTGGGCAGAGAGGCCTTTTACCGCTTCGTTTAGTCCGGGGCTTCTCCCCGGACCGTCCCGGAGTAAGTGCAAAAGCTGGAAAGGATATAAATGATGGAAATCGAAGCAAGTGCGATTGAGTTACTCGCCAGAGTCAGGCAAAAAGCCCCGCTGATTCATAACATCACTAATTTTGTTGTCATGAACAGTTCTGCCAATATCCTGCTGGCGATCGGCGCTTCACCTGTCATGGCCCACTGTCAGGCGGAAGTTGAAGAGATGACCTCCATGTCCAGTGCCCTGGTGCTCAACATCGGCACCATCCAGGAAGATTGGCTCGACTCCATGATCTGTGCCGCCAAAACCGCAAATTCCGTTGGCATACCGGTAATTCTTGATCCTGTTGGTGCGGGGGCTACCAGACTCCGCACCGACGCCATCAACGAAATAATGGGGAAAGCCTCTATCTCTGTCCTGCGAGGAAACTGTTCAGAAGTGCTTTCTCTTGGATCTTCCGGTATCAAAACCAAAGGAGTTGATACTTCCCTTTCATTATCCGACCAGACTGTTGAGGCCGCCAGGCAAATGGCAGTTGACAAGAAGTGTGTCATCGCGATTTCGGGAGAAGAAGATTGCATCACTGATGGCCACCAGGTTTTCCGCGTGCGAAATGGCCAGCCGCTGATGACCAGGGTAACAGGGTCCGGCTGTGGACTTACGGCAGTGACCGCCGCTTTTTGTGCAGTCGCGGAAAACAGCCTTGCCCTGGCAACGGCGGCCGCTTTTGGTTATTACGGACTTTGCGGTGATTTAGCGGTAAAAACAAGTGACAAACCGGGCAGCTTTCATGTCGCTTTCATCGATCAGCTATATTCAACGGGGGACGAAGAGATCAGGGAGCATCTGAAGATAAAAGAAGTTTGCTGACGTCAATGCAGAAATGTTAGCCATCGCTCGCAATGGAGGCACCGTCGGCTCAGTTCCGTGAGCCTCCGGCGGAAACGCTTCCCTTTCTATAATCACCAGCGCCGCCGTCACCGCGCTCGCCGTAGCCCGCGGCCCCAGCCCGCTAGTCAAGGTAGATTTTATGCTCGAGCAGTTTCAGCTCCCTGATCCTGGCCTTCAGTGTCTTTTGCTGGCCAAGGATATCGGTCAGGGTGATGTTTCCGCCCTCAACGCTGATGACGGCGACGTCCTGCATCACCTCTTTCTCATGGCCATCAGTGACAAGGTAAGCGTTCATTTCACACATAAGTAACTCCTGTCCCGCAGTTTTCGAGTCCTGCCCCAAGTCTAATTACCGCGACGCGGAAAAACCAATCCTGCGCATTTCCCGGACGGCCAAGACACCAGGCCAAGCCGCTAATGGGGGAGATGGAAGGGAACGGTGGTGACTACGACCTTGGGCAGTGGCTGCAGCGCTCGCTTCAGCCGCGGCGCGTTCTGATTGTGCAGGATCCGGTGCCACCAGTGACGGACGATAATCTCCGGGACTATCACGGTCAGCGTCAGATCCGGGCGCTGGTGGTGCAGTGACCAGATGTAGTGGACCATCGGCGCTATAATCGCGCGGTGCGGGGAAACGATGACGTGGAGCGGCAGGTGATTGCCCCAGGTGCGCCAGTAGTCGCGGAAGCGTTCGGCTTCGCTCCCTGTAGGACTGATATGCAGCGCCAGCACAGGTTGCTGAAATGATGCCGCGTAAGCCAGTGCACGCAGGCCGGCGAGGTCCAGCGTGGCCATCGGCACAATCGCCAGATGATGGATCTCCCCGGGGGTTTCCTCTACCTCGGCTTCGGCCTCATGATTCGTTCTGGCCGCATTTTGCCGCCTGGCAGGCGACGTCAGCCGTCCGGCGCCGCCAGGCCGGAGGGCGGGCTCGTACCGGGGAACTTCCCCGGTGGTATGGGGATGCAGGGCGAGTGCTTGGTCAACCATGTCATAGTAGCGGCGGATGCGAAGCGCCGCGAGTATGAACAGCACGATCACGAGTATGGCGGCCCAGGCGCCTGCGGTAAACTTGGTGATCCCGGCGGTGATGAAAACAATCGCCGAGAGTGATGCTCCGGTGGCATTGAACGCCATGCTTTTCCGCCAATGAGCTTCATTGCGATGGCGCCACCAGTGGACTACCATCCCGGTTTGTGACATTGTGAATGCCAGGAACACGCCGACGGCAAACAGCGGGATAAGGGCCTCTGTCTGGCCGCCGAACACGACGTAGATCACAGCAGAAGCCACCGAGAGCGCAATGATACCGTTGCTGAACCCCAGCCGGTCCCCGATCGCGAGGAAAAGCCGCGGCGCCTGCCGGTCCCTGGCCATCAGGAACAGTAGCCGCGGCAAGTCATTATAAGCGGTGTTTGCCGCCAGAAGCAGGATCGCGGCTGTTGACGCCTGGGTGAACATGTACATTAAACCAGGGCCGAAGTTGCTGTGAGCAAGTTGGGACAGGACGGTCTCGCTCTGATTGGGCACCACCCCGTCGAGCATCACCAGGGCGATTGTGCCGGCGAATAGTGCGATCAGAAGGCTGATCATCCATGTCAGGGTCGTGCGGGCATTGCGCCACTCGACCGGCTGGAAAGCCGGCACCGCGTTGGAGATGGCTTCAATGCCGGTCATGGCCGTGGATCCGGAGGCGAACGCGCGCAGCACCAGCAGCACGCCGACCCCTTCGGCTGCGGTCAGCCGGGGCCTGGGGAGAGGTTGCCAGCCCCGGCCGGCGGCATGAACGGCACCAACGGCCACCAGGGCTCCGATCGCGGCGATAAACGCGTAGGTCGGCAGGGAAAACATTGTTCCCGCCTGGCGTACGCCACGCAGGTTGCCGGCCAGCAGCAGTGCGATAACGCCGACTCCTATCACTACTGTGTCAGGTGTCAGTGAAGGAATTGCCGAGGTAATCGCAGCAACGCCGGAGGATACTGACACGGCGACCGTCAGGATGTAGTCGGTCGCCAGTCCGGCTGCGGCGACAAGGCCCGCCACCCGGCCGAGATTGTCCCCGGCCACCAGGTAGGACCCGCCGCCGAACGGGTAGGCGCGGATGGTCTGACGGTACGAAACACCGACGGCCAGCATCAGGAAGGCGATCACGGCAGAAATCGGCAGCGTGTAACTCAATCCGGCGGTTCCAGCTAGAACGAGAATTGCCAGCATCGCCTGGGGTCCGTATGCGATCGACGAGATTGCATCGGCTGAGAGCACCGGCAAGGCCACCAGCTTGCGCATGCGCTCAAGAGCGATCGCAGTCACGGCAAGAGGGGGGCCCAGCAATATTCGGCGGACAGTGCCTGCTGCCCGGCCTTTCCAAGATGACGGTGCTTCCGTCTCGCTGGTTGTCCTGATCGCCGGCAGCTGCCCGTTACGCCCGGCAAGCCGCACAAAGCGTCCGAATCGGGTGGGCCGAATCGCCCTGGGGGCGGGATACCTGCCAAGATCGGGGTCCACCGGCAGCGCACTCCGCCACTCCTCGGGATTGCCGGCCGCTCCCCCCCAATCGCGCCCGACAACACTTAACGCCTGCAGCTGTTTATCATCCAGTTCCGGCAGCAACACGTCAGGGTTCGGCGCACCCGCATACTCGCCCTCTTGATTGCCGGGCTCGTTGCCGTCCTTCGATCCGGCCGAACCAGACCACGGCTCTTGGCGCGCTTTCCCCATAAGCTGCTCCTGCGGATTGGAGCCACAACCGGGGCTGCGACAGCCGCCGGCTGCTTTACGTAATGCAGCTAGGTTCCCCGCCTGATTCTCTACATAAACAACTTCTTTCCTGATGTTTTAATTATGAAGCAGACCTTTGTCAAAATACCGTTTACCTGATTCAGGATACAAAAGGTATTCGGTTCCTGCCGCTCAGCTTAAGTTTTTGCCGGCATTTCCGACTAAACGTAGGCGCGTCACGGGCAGTTTTTCCGGCAGCGGCGCGTCGGGCGGGCAACGGCTTGCGGGAGGGCGCATGCAACAGGACGAATTGAAACCGGTTCCAGACAGCGAATTTTTCGCGGGGCGCAAGCGCGCGCCCTGGCTCGTGTACACGATCGCATCGCTGGGCCTGGTGATCAATATCGTCTACTTTGGTTCGGAGGCGGTTTCGAAAGGCGAGAGCGGCTTCGAGGCGCACCTGACCGGCAGCCTCCTCGAACATGTGGTCATTCTGTCACAGGTCTTCATCTTTCCTGTGATCGCCTATCTGGCGCACCGGATCATCGTCGGCCGCCAGCTGGACGAATACTCGCGGCGCCTGGAGCTCGAAGTGGCGGCGCGCACCAGGGAGCTGGAAGACCTGAAGTCCTTCAGTGAAAACATCATGGCCAGCGTCAACGATCTCATCTTCGTCATCGGCTCTGACGGCCGGTTTCAGTTTGTCAGCGGCAACTGCGAGAAGGTCCTCGGCTACGCGCCGGAGCAGCTCATCGGCAGCCAGTACATCGATCTGGCGGCGCCGGGAGCGGTGGCCATGGCGCTGGGTAACTTCGAGCGCATCATGCGCGGCGAGGAGGTTCCTGCTTACGAGATCGAGATGGTCGACGTCGCGGGAGAACGCAAGTTTGTCGAGGTTGTGAGCACTCCCTACTGGGAATGCGGGCGGGTACTAGCCCAGGTCGGAGTCGCGCGCGACGTCAGCGAGCGCAAACGTCTGGAGCAGCAGGTGTTCGATCGCAACCGCGAATTTGCCGCGCTGAACGCTGTCTCCAGCGCAGTGGGCCAGTGGCTGGACCTCGACCAGGTGCTGCGGGCGGCCCTGGAGCAGGTCGCGACGCTGTTCACCGCCCACCGCGCCTGGATGCATGTCGTCGATCCGGACACCGGCGAGCTGTGCCTGCGGGTCTGGAAGGGCGGCAGCGATGAGTTCATCCGGGGAATCAACCGGATAAAACCGGGCGAGGGTCTGGTGGGAATGGCGGCCGAACGCGGCGAGGCCATCGCCCGGAACCTGGACCAGGATTATCCTGCCGATACCGTTGAGCTGGTTGCCGGCGAGGGACTGAAGTCGATCGCCGCGATCCCGATGAAGTCAAAAGGCGGACTGATCGGCGTCATGGGTCTGGGCAGCGAGCGCCCCGACCGTTTTTCCCGCACCGATCTGGACCTGCTGGGATCGGTGGCCAGCCAGGTGGCCATGGCCGTGGAAAACGCGCTCCTGTTTGAAGACCTCAAGGGGAAGACGCAGCAGCTGACCTCCCAGAACGAAGAGCTGGCTTGGACAACCAACCAGATCAGCAAGCTCATCAAGGTGGCCGAGCGCGAGAAGAGTTTTGCGGTCAGGTACGAGAATCCACATCTGGCGGCATGCTGGGAGGTGAAACAGTGCTCGCAGTCCGACTGTCCTTCGTACAAGTCGAGCAATCTGCGCTGCTGGCAGGTTGCCGGCACACACTGTGGCGGCGAGGCGCAGGGAGTCTTCGCCCAGAAGCTGGGGAATTGCGAGCGCTGCGAGGTCTACCGGCTGGCGCGGGCCGACAGGCTTAATTCCATCGGTGAGGACTTCAATAACATGATGGCGATGCTGGAGCAAAAGGTTGAGGAACAGCATCAGTTGCAGGAACAGCTGGTACACTCGACCAAGCTGGCCGCCATCGGCGAGCTGGCGGCCAATATTGCCCACGAGATCAACAATCCGCTCACCGGCGTGCTTGGCTATGCGGCGCTACTGAAACAGGCAGCCCCGGCGGATGACCCGAATACAAAGAACCTGATGGTGATTGAGAATGAGACCTTGCGCGCCCGTGACATCGTCCGCAATCTGCTTGATTTCGCGCGTCAGGACAGTCTCAAGAGAAGGAAGATGTCAATCAATGACGTAGTCGGCGATACGCTCAGCCTGCTGCGCAAGCAGGCCGAGCTGTCAAACGTAGCCGTCAGCGTCGAAGTCGATGAAGCACTGCCTCATGTCCGTGTCGATGCAAACCAGATAAAGCAGGTGTTTATCAACATCATCAATAACGCGCTTCATGCAATGCCCGGGGGCGGGCGCCTGGACATCGCCGTCAGGGCGGCCAAGCCCGACGGCCGCCGGCCGTGGGTGGAGGTTGTCTTCGCCGACACCGGAGACGGCATTGCGCCAGAGAAGCTCGGCCGCGTCTTCGATCCTTTCTTCACCACGAAAGACGCCGGCAAGGGCACGGGTCTGGGGTTGTCGGTATCGCAGCGGATCATCGAGGAGCACGGGGGAGTTATCGAGGTTGCCAGCCTGCCCGGAAGCGGTTCAACCTTCACGGTCAAGCTACCGACGGCAAATGTATCCACAGGCTTCAAAAGCGTGGCATAACCGACTTTGGGGGGAAAAGTGATCGACGAAAATGTGCTGGTTGTGGACGACGAGGAAGTCATCCGGGATGTCTGCGCGAAGATACTCGAGTCGAAAGGGTACCGTGTGACTACGGCTGCCAGCGGCAGGGAGGCGCTGCGCCTTGTCAGCGAGACAGATTTTGATGTGGTTGTCACCGACATCATGATGCCCGACATGACCGGCCTGGAGCTGCTGGAAGTGATCAAGAGCACAAACCTGGATGTGAGCACCGTGGTCATTACCGGCCTGGGCACCTTTGACATGGCGACACAGTCAGACAGGTTGGGAGCGCGTGAATTCGTGGTAAAACCATTCACTCCCGACGAACTCAGCCGCGCGGTGCACAAGGCGCTGGCCAAGCGTGAGCTGAAGACCGGCTAGTCGCTCGGGCGGAAGCGCAGCTTCCACACCATCAGCATCGCCTCCAGCACGATTCGCCGCGACATCTTTGATTGCCCCAGTTCCCGGTCGGCGAATGTGATCGGAATCTCCCTGACGCGGAATCCCCGCCTGAGCGCCTTGTAAGTAAGCTCGATCTGAAACCCGTAGCCCTGCGACGACACCCGGTCCAGGTCCAGCGCTTCCAGCACCTCGCGGCGGAAACATTTCAGCCCGCCTGTGAGATCGTTTACCTTGACGCCCAGCACCCATTTGGCATAAAGGCCGCCGCCGCGGCTGATCAGCCGCCGGCTCAATCCCCAGTTCTCTACCCGGCCGCCGGCGGTATACCGCGAGCCGAGCACGAGGTCAGCCTGCTGGATGGCTTCCAGGAACGCCGGAATAGAGGCGGGGTCGTGCGAAAAGTCGCAGTCCATCTCGAAGATGTAATCGGTGCCGGTCTTGAGCGCCTCGCGGAACCCGGCGATGTAGGCGGGGCCGATGCCCTGTTTCCCGGCGCGGTGCACCACGGACAGGTTCGGGTGGCGGCCGGCCAGCCCGTCGGCGATGTCGCCGGTGCCGTCGGGGGAGTTGTCATCCACGACCAGGATGCGGCCGTCGAGACTGTTGTTCTCAAAGACTTCCTGCAGCGCAGAGACGAAACGCGCCAGGTTCTCTCGCTCGTTATAGGTTGGGATGATTACGGTAAACATTTGGTATCGATCCTTCGGTTGCGCCCGGCGCCCCTAACAATTTAGCGGTTTTTGACTGTAAATGCGAAGTGGGACGCGGCGATGCTGGCGGCCCGGCTGCCGGCATCCGCTCCCGGAGTTGATCGGCGCCGGTCCATCCGGTTACGTCACCAGCCGGCGGAACATGCTGCGCACCGCCAGCTCCGTGAAGATTAGCGTCGTCGCCAGGGCGTAGGCCGCTTCCGGCAGCAGATGCCAGGAGTAACGGCTCAGCATCAGGGATCGGGTGATGTCGATGTAGCTCGTGAAGGGGATCACCCAGGCGAACAGCTGCACCGGCTCGGGAAAGCGGGAGATGGGGAAGAAGGTGCCGCAGAGGAACTGCGCCGGCAGGACGAAGCCGGCGAAGTAGAAGCGGAAGTACTCCATCTGGGCGATGCGGCTGGTGACCAGGATGGCGATGGCGGCGAAATTGAACGCCGCCAGAAACATGATCACCGGCGCGAACACTGCCGCCCAGTGGTCGATAACGCCGATGGCCAGCAGCGCGATCAGTACCAGCACCGAATTGACGAAGCCGCGCGTGGCGCCCCAGAGGATCTCCGCCAGACTCACCTCGCCGGCGCTGATCGGCGTTGAGATCATCCCCTCGAAGGTGTTCTGGATCTTCATCCGGAAGAAGGAGCCGTAGGTGCACTCGAAAGTCGCCTGCATGATGGCGGCGCTGCCGAGGATGCCGGCGGCGACGAACTTTACGTAGGGGACACCCTCGATGTCGGAGATGTATGAGCCCAGCCCCAGCCCGAAGACGAAGATGAAGAGCATCGGCTCCACCAGCGCCGGGATGATATTGAACTTCAGCAGCGCAACATAAACCTGCGCATTACGCAACCAGACGCGCAGGAAGGCCGGCGTTACGGAGAGCAGCCCCTCGTTCATGCCCGGATCTCCCGGCCGGTCAGCTTCATGAAGACATCTTCGAGCGAAGCCGGCCTGAGCACCCGCTCCACGCCGGGCCAGGCGCGCAGCAACCCGTCGAAATCTGCCGCCGCGCCCGAATAAAAATAAAGATTCTGGCCGCTGTCCTGGTGGCTCAGGTGCGGGAACTGCTGCAGGATCCGGCGCCGGAGCTCGCCGCCGGCGCGCAGCTCCAGCACGAAAGCAGGCACGTGCTTGCGGATCAGCTCCGGGGGGCTGCCCTCATCGATGCGCCGCGCTTCATCCATGATGATGATGTCATCGCAGAGCTTCTGCGCCTCATCCATGTAATGCGTGGTGATCAGCAGCGTGATGCCGCGGTCCTTCAGCTCCAGCAGCCTGTCCCAGATGAGGTGCCTTACCTGCGGGTCGAGGCCGGTGGTCGGTTCGTCGAGGATGATCAGCTCCGGGTTGTTGATCAGCGCCCGCGACAGGATCAGCCGCCGCTTCATGCCTCCCGACAGCGACGGCACGGGTGCGTCCGCGCGGTCGCTCAGGTGCATGAACTGAAGCTGTTCGAGGCAGCGTTCGCGCGCCAGCCGCCGCGGCAGGCCGAAATAACGTGCATAGACCATCAGGTTCTGCCAGGTGGTCAGGTCAGGGTCGAGATTGTTCTCTTGGGGGACGACTCCCAGCCGCGCCTTGATCTGCCTGGGCTGATCCGTCACGTCCATGCCGAAGACTTTCAGCGTACCGGAAGTGGGCCTGACGATGCAGTAGATCATCTTCATCGTCGTGGTCTTGCCGGCGCCGTTGGGGCCGACGAGGCCGTAACAGCGCCCGCGGCCGACCTCGAAGCTGAGTGAGTCGACCGCCACGAGATCTCCGTAGCGCTTGCTCAGCGATTGCGCTTCGATGACCATTGATCAGCTCCCGGTTTGTCAATTCGGGCGGGCGGATGAAGCTTTTGGCGCCACCGCCAGTCCAACTAATGGGCGATTCCAGCAGCCTTGGCCGGTCGGAATAATCTAGAATATACATTGATGGAAACTGCCACCAAAAAGATAACCTTACCCATCGAGGGCATGACCTGTGCATCCTGCGTGGAGCGCAACGCGCGGGCGCTGCGCGCGCTGCCGGGTGTGGCCTCCGCCGAGGTCAACTTCGCCACGGAAAAGGCCGCGGTCGAGTACGACCCCGCGCGGATCAGCCCCGCCGAGCTTGTCAACGCCGTGGAGCGCGCCGGCTATAAAGTCATCACCGAGAAACTCGACATCGCTGTCGCCGGCATGACCTGCGCCTCGTGTGTCGAGCGGGTCGAGAAAGCGCTGCAGCGCGCTGACGGCGTAGTGGCGGCGTCGGTCAACTTCGCCACCGAGCGCGCCACCGCCCGGATCATCGCCGGCGAGACATCGCTGGAAGAGCTGGCCCGGATCATCGAACAGGCCGGTTACAAAGTGATCGGGACCGGTGAGCCCGGCGCCGCCACGGGCGAGGGGGCCGAAGATGCGGAGGCGCGGCTCCGGCGGCGTGAATACCGCCGCCTGCAGTTAAAGGTGCTTGCGGGCGCCGTCATCTCCGTGCCCGTGTTTCTGGGCAGCATGTTCGACCTGGGACAGCTCAGCAACCCGTACGTCCTCTGGGCGCTGACTACGCCCGTGCAGTTCTGGGTCGGCTGGCAGTTCATCTCCGGCGCCGTCGCAGCCGGCCGTCACCGCTCGACCAACATGAACACCCTTGTTGCCGTCGGCTCGCTGTCGGCATATCTCTACAGCCTTTCGGGCGTGATCTTCAGCTCGTTCTATGAAAGCAGGGGTCTGATGGTGCCGATGTACTTCGACACCGCCGCCGTCATCATCACCCTGATCCTGTTCGGCCGCATGCTCGAGGCGCGCGCCAAGGGCCAGACCTCGGCGGCGATCAGGAAGCTGATGGGTCTGCGGCCGAAAACGGCGCGGGTGGTGCGCGGCGGCGCCGAGCTGGACGTTCCCGTGGATGAGGTCGCCGATGGCGACATCGTCGTCGTGCGTCCGGGGGAGAAGGTGCCGGTGGACGGTATCGTCACCGAGGGCGAATCGAGCATCGACGAGTCGATGATCAGCGGCGAGAGCATGCCGGTCGACAAGCAGGCCGGCGACGAAGTCATCGGCGCCACCATCAACAGGATGGGCAGCTTCCGCTTTCGCGCTACCAGGGTGGGCAAGGAAACAGCACTGGCACAGATAATCCGTCTGGTCCAGGAAGCGCAGGGGTCGAAGCCGCCGATCGCCCGTCTGGCGGACGTGATCGCCGGCTACTTCGTCCCGGCGGTCTTCGGCATTGCCGCGCTGACGTTCGCCATCTGGATCATCTTCGGGCCGCCGCCGGTTTTCACCCATGCGCTGCTCAGCTTTGTAGCTGTGCTGGTGATCGCCTGTCCGTGTGCGCTGGGTCTGGCGACGCCGACGGCCATCATGGTTGGCACCGGCAAGGGCGCTGAGGCGGGTGTGCTCATCCGCGGCGGCGACTCTCTGGAGACGGCACACAAGATCGACACCATCGTACTGGACAAGACCGGCACGCTCACGCGCGGCGAACCCGCCATCACCGACATCATCACCGATGGTTGGGACGAGCGCCAGGTGCTGCGGCTGGCCGCCGCCGCCGAACGCGGCTCCGAGCACCCGCTGGGCGAGGCGATTGTCACGGGCGCGTTCGAGCGGGGCATCCCCCTGGAGGAAGCTGAAGGGTTCCGCGCCCTCGCCGGTCAGGGGATCGAGGCCACTGTCGCCGGGCATTCGGTACTGATCGGCAATGTGGGCCTGCTTGCCGGCAGCGGGATGGCGCTGGACGGACTCCAGCAGCATGGACACGTGCTCTCCGGCCAGGGCAAGACGCCGATGTTCGTCGGCATCGACAATAACGCCGTGGCCGTGATCGGCGTCGCCGACACGCTCAAGGAGGGTTCGCGCGACGCGGTGGCTTCGCTCAGGAAACTGGGCCTGGAAGTCATCATGCTCACCGGCGACAACCGGCGCACCGCTGAAGCCATCGGCGCCGAGGCCGGTGTGGACCGCGTTCTGGCGGAGGTGCTGCCGGAGGAAAAGACAGGCGAGGTCAAACGGCTGCAGGCGGAAGGCAAGAAAGTAGCAATGGTCGGCGATGGTATCAACGATGCTCCGGCGCTGGCACAGGCGGATGTCGGCATCGCGATCGGCACCGGCACCGATGTCGCCATGGAGGCAGCCGACGTCACCCTGATTTCGGGCGACCTGCGAGGCGTGGTTACCGCGATTGCGCTCAGCCGCCGCACGATCCAGGTCATCAGGCAGAACCTGTTCTGGGCCTTCTTCTACAACACGGCGCTGATCCCGGTCGCGGCCGGCATCCTCTTCCCGTTCTTCGGCATCCTGCTGAACCCGATCTTCGCCGCCGGCGCCATGGGGCTTTCCTCGGTGACGGTGGTCAGCAACTCGCTGAGGCTGCGGCGGTTCAAATCATCCTGACGGGGACGTTGTTTTCCTGATTTTCCTAAATGTTTCGTTGGGGGATTGGGAATCAGGAACTTTAGGAAAGCAACGTCCCTCTGTTTTCTCGCGGCGCCGTTCGGGGTAGACTAACCTCAATATTGACTCCGGAGGTGCTCCTTGGCCGAAGCGCGAGAACACTATACCATCGCCCACTTTTCCGACATTCATTGTGGCGATCCGCGCTTCGACGCTTCGTTGATGGAGGAGACCATTGCCGGCATCAACGGCGCCGCGCCGGACCTGGTGATTCTTGCCGGCGATCTTACCGCTGCCGGCTACCGCGAGCAGTTCGAGGAGGCGAAGCGTTATTTCGACCTGATCGGATGCGGCGAGAAGATCGTCATCGCCGGCAACCACGACACCCGCAACGTCGGTTACCTCCACTTTGAGGAGCTTTTCGGCGAGCGGCACACCACGCGCCAGCTGGATTTCAGCGTGCTGCGCGCCGGCGATGGCGAGGAGATCCAGGAACACATCCGGATCCTGGCGCTTGATTCCACCAAGCCGGACATGAACGACGGCGAGATCGGCCGGCGCAACTACAAGACGATCCGGCAGGAGTTTGCCGAGGAGGAGCCCTACAAGATATTCGTGCTGCACCATCACTTGGTGAGCATCCCCAACACGGGCCGCGAGCGCAATGTCGTGTGGGATTCGGGCGACGTGCTCCAGCAGCTGAAGGACATGAAATGCGATCTGGTCCTGCACGGCCACCGCCACGTCCCTTACAACTGGCCTGTCGGCAATACGCTGATCGTCAGCAGCGGCACGGCCAGCACCTGGCGCACGCGCGGCTATGTCCAGCCTTCCTACAATCTGATTGAAATCAACTCCGAGACGGTTACCATCACGAACAAGCAGCCCGGCGGCGGCGAAGCCAGGCGCGAGCGCTTCCACCGCCGCCCGCGGCCGCCGGTAGCCGAGTGATGCGCCGCGCACGCATGCCTTGCCTTCCTTGGCACTTTACTTAGGTGAGGATAATCTCTTGCCGCCAGGAGGGGGCATTCTCGACTCCACACGCAGCAGCAACCTGCATCAGGAGGAGAGGCTTATGTCGGGAATTCTGAAGTATTCACTGATAATCATGGCTGCCGCCGCGGTGATGCTACCGGCTGCCGTGGCGCTTCCGGGCTGTGGCAGCAGCAGTAGCACTTCTGCGCAGACAGCCACGACCGCGCCGGCCGGCAACGTCATCGGCGATCGCGCCCAGAACGTGCTGGCTTCCATCGCCAGCACCGGCGACTACGCCGGCAACATGGTCACCGCGAACGTGCTGCAGCAGAACCTCTCGCAGGTCTACGTGCTCGACATCCGCCGTAAGGCCGATTACGTCAAGGGCCACATCCCGGGCGCGAAGCAGGTCGAGTTCTCGCAGTGGGCCGCTCCTCAGAATCTGGCCAGGCTGCCGAAGAACCAGAAGATCGCAGTCGTCTGCTACACCGGCTCTACCGCTGCCGAGGCCACCGCCGGCCTGCGCATGCTCGGCTACGACGCGGTTGCGCTCAAGGGCGGCATGAACGGCTGGGCGCCCAACGAGACGCAGAGCCAGGTCGCCAGCGAGCTGAGCAACACCAATTATTCGGATGTGACTACAGCTTCGCCGGTTTTCGGGCTGCAGGCGGCGCCGGCGACCTTCCGGACGCCGAGCGTCACGGATTACCGGGTTCTGGCGGAGAAGGCCAACAAGGTGTTCAGCCAGATGCCAACCAGCGGTGATTTCGCCAACAACATCGTCAGCGCGGCGGGCCTGAGCGCGCTGCTGAACGACGCGACGAAGAAGGATACCGTTTTCGTGCTCGACGTGCGTCAGAAGGCCGATTTCGACAGGGGCCATATCGCCGGCGCCGTCAACATCGACCTGAATGCGGTTGCCGTTCCCGGGAACCTGCGGCAGTTGCCGATGAACAAGAAGATCGTGGTCGTCAGCCATTCGGGCAATACCGCCGATCAGGTGGTCACGGTGCTGCGGATGCTCGACTTCGACGCCGCAGGGCTGAAGTTCGGCATGATGGGCTGGGATGGCACCGGCAAAGCCGACTATCTGAAGTACATCAAGGCCGCCAACAGGCAGGTCACAACCCGGTAATCAGGCATGACAGAAATAGTGCCTCCAGGCGGGAGCGGGTTGAAAAAGCCTGCTCCCGCTCTTATATTTGAACGATGTATGGGGCCGCGATTTGTTGAATCCGCGGTGCCGGGGCCGCGTCTTAAGTAAAAAGCGCGGCGGTGGGGACGGAGGCCGCCCGGGGGGAAAGGGCTGCGCGACCCGCACGATCGTGGATATTGTCATCAGGGGGAAATGTTTTGGGCGGCCGGCTGACGGGCCGCCTTTTGATACCTGAACGGAGCTTTATGTCAATGGAGCTGACACCATTTGAGAATCTTGCCGGGCCGCAGGATCACGGAGCGCGGCTTGCCGGCGCGCGGGCCCGTCCGGCCGGATTCGAGGCGCTGCTGGGCCGGGCGCGCCGGGTGCTGGCCTCGGTTCCCTGGGAAGGCGATTTCATCGCCAACGGCATCTGGGGAATCGATCTGGCGGCGCTGATGGCGTCGCGGCGGGATGAACTGTTCGTGCTGGACGTCCGCGCGCGCGAAGACTACGATGCCGGGCATATCGAAGGCGCCGTCCACGTCGAGTTCAGCGAGCTGGCGCTCGCGGAGGGTCTCGGCATGTTCCCCAAAGACAGGAAGATCATCGTCGTCTGCCAGGCCGGCAGCCTGTCGGCACAGGCGGTGTCCAGCCTGCGGCTGCTGGGTTACGACGCGGCGATGCTGAAGACCGGCATGAATGGCTGGGCGCCGGGTCCCGGCCGGGAGGAAGCGCTGGCGGTGATCGAGGCGGCGGCATATCCCGTGATCCAGGCTCCGCCGCTGCCCTGCGCGGCCCCGGAAGCGGCGGGCGCATTCGACCAGCCTGCGCCCGATGAGCGTGAAGCTGTCCTGGCGCGGCTGCAGGAGCAGATGCAGCTGGCGCGGACGGCCAGTGCGCGTGTGCCGGCGGCGGATCTGGCTGGCGCCGACGGGGCCGGATTTGTGCCGGTGACTGACAGTGCTGGCGTCATCAGCCCGGAGCAGCTGCACAGAGCGCTGGTGGATCCGGATGCAAGCGAGCGGCTCTTCCTGCTGGACCTGAGGCGCGAAGAAGATTTCGAGGGCGTGGGACATATCGATGGCGCGGTGCGGATGGACTTCGACGCCGCGCTGCTGCCGGAGAACCTGGAGCAGTTGCCACACGGCAGGACGATCGTCACCATCTGTTATTCGGGCAACATGGCCGCCCAGCTGGCGCAGGTCTTGCGGCTGCTCGGTCACGACGCCGCGGTGCTGGCGTATGGCATGGTCGGCTGGAAGCGGACGCCCACCACTTATCTTTATCTGAAGGATCTGCAGAAGGGCGACAACCCGGTGGTCAGCCGCCGCCCCTGACGTCCGGATCATCGCCGTTGCTTTCCCGGCCGGGTTCCTCGCCGCCGCCCCTGACGCCCTTGTCCTGGCCGCTGTCCGCTCCGAGGCCAGGCTCGTAGCCGGTCTCTATTTCTTCCTGCTCGCGGCGGCGTTCCTTCTTGCCGTACTTGGCCTCCTCATGGAAGCCGGCACCCGAGCGCGGCCGTCCGGCGAAAGGGTTGCGCGGCTTTGCCGGCCTGGCCGGCCTCGGTTTTTTACGGCGCTGCGACATTTTCCGGAAGAATTCCTCCGCTTGCCCTCGTCACTTTTTGTACGGCTGCCCGCACCGGCACAAGTCTAATCCTGCCGGCTGCAAGTTGAAAGCAGCTTGTGGATGCCGCAAAATTAAGACAAGATGCGATCAGGCCCCCGGCAGGCTCAGACCATGAAGGATTTTGACATCAATCATGAATGTTGACAACAACCAGCCCCGGCGCGGCATTCTGGATGCGGCCGGCCTGTATCTTCTGCTGGCGGCGCTGCTCACCGGCCTGCTCCTCAATGGTGGCTACTTCCCCACCGCCAAAGTGCTGCTTTCGCTGCTGTTCATCGCTGCCGCGGCGGTGGAGCTGCTGGCGGCGCTGGTAGGGCGCAAAACTCTTGTGCTGCCGGCTCCCTTCTGGATCCTGGCTGTGCTCACAGGTCTGGGCGGCGTAAGCATTATCTGGAGTGTCTCGGCGAGCGACACCGTGCGGGAGTCGCTGGCGCTGGCAGGCCTGCTGGCGGCATTCCTCGTTGCCGCGAGCCAGTTGCGCCATCCGGGAACGCCCGGGAAACTGGCCAGCTGGCTGGCATACAGCGGCGCTTTTGTGGCCGCCTGGGGGATAGTCACATACATCCTGCGCATGGCGCCGTACAGCGGCGAGGTCGACGGGCTGCTCCGGGCCGGCTCCACCCTTCAGTATTCCAACGCCCTCAGCTGCTTCGCCCTGATGTCCCTGCCTGTCACGGGCGCCCTCCACCGGCAGGCGGCGCCAGGCGACCGGCCGCTGCTCGCCCTGGGCATCACCCTGGAGACCGCCGCCGTCCTGCTGACTTTCGCGCGGTTTGGCTATTTTGCCTTGCTGCTTGTGGTCGTTTATCTGGTGGTTGCCGGCCGCCGGCGCTCCGCGGGCCGGGCTGCCGGCCTGGCGGCAGGGACCGGCCTGGCCGTCGCGGTGGCGGCGGCGCTGAGTGAGGAAGCCGGCCTGGCGCTGGTCGGACTGGCGGCGGTCGTGGCGATCCTGGGGGCCGCCTGGATGGCGCAGTCGTTTCTCGAACCCCCCCGGACTGAGCTTTGCCGGGATCCCCGGAGTTCGACGGCACATGGCTGCCGCCGTGATTCGCGCGCCGTCGCGGGGGCGTTTGCCTTCGTGCTCCCCGCGGCGATGGTGGTGTTTGCGGATCGCAGTCTCAGGCACATCGCCTGGGAGAGGTTTGGAGCGGGCCTCAGCCCCGCCAGCCTGCTGCCGAACCGGCTGGATACATTTGCCGGCGCAGTCGACGCCTTTCGCGTGCGGCCGCTGACCGGATCCGGCCTGGGCACCTTTGCAATCACGTTTCAGCGCTACGCCATCGCCTCGTATACCAGATTTGCCCACAACCTGGTGCTGCAGACAGCGGTGGATACGGGCGCGATCGGCGCGGCGCTGATGACGGCATTTCTGATCTGGGCCGCGGCGCTGGCCCTGCGCCGGTTGCTGGCGGGTGCGGAACCGCTCTGCCTCGCGTTCGCCCTCACATCCCTGATCTTCATCGCGTACAACATGTTCGACTGGGAATGGTATTCGACGGCGCTGGCCGGCTGGTTTGTCGTAGCGGTGGCGGTCACGGCCGGAAAAACCGGGGACACCTTAGTTCCAGAAAATCTCCGCCGGTCTATTTCACCAGCAGATCCACTGTCAGGAAGAAGACGTAGATGATGCCGATGAAGCCGTTCAGGTTCATGAAAATACCGATGCGTGACAGATTTCGGGCTGAGACCAGGGAATTCTCAAAAGCGAGCAGCACCGCCACTACCAGCACGCCGGCGAAATAGACTGCTCCTCGCTGCCGGACCAGGCCTTCGGCCGCCAGCAGCGCCACCGCCAGCACATGAAAAACGCGCATGACCAGCAGCGAGCGGCCCACTCCCAGCAAGACCGGCAGTGAATGTCCGCCCTCGCGCCGGTCGAAATCCAGATCGAGGCAGGCATAGGCGATGTCGAAGCCGCCGATCCAGAAAGTGACCACGCCCATCAGCAGGAACGGTTGCCATGACAGCTGTCCCGTGACAGCGACCCAGGCGCCCACCGGAGCCAGACCGATCGTCGCGCCCAGAAAGACGTGACACAGGGACGTGAACCGCTTCGTGTACGGATAGATGACGAACGCCGCCACCACGATCGGTGACAGATACCAGGTCAGCGGCGGCAGGTTGGCCAGCGCCAGCGCCAGCGCCGCCAGCGAGATCCCGCAGAACAGGTATGCCTGGCCCGCGGACAGCCTGCCGGCGGGCAGTTCGCGGCCGGCGGTGCGGGGGTTGCGGGCATCGATCTCCCGGTCGATGATGCGGTTCAGCCCCATTGCCAGGCTGCGGGCCGCCACCATCGCCAGGGTGATCCACAGCAGTGTGGCGGCCGGCGGGATGCTGTTCCTGGCCAGGAAGGCGCCGGCGAAAGCGAACGGCAGCGCGAAGACGCTGTGCTCGAGCTTGACGAACCTGGCAAACAGCGCCGGCAGACGGACGATCGAGGTGGTTTCATTACCGTATGACATTCAGATCAGTAAAGTCTTCCCGGGCTGTTACAATTCGATGCCGTATTCCCGCCAGCGCCGGTCCACCAGTTCGCTGACCTCCGCGCTCATGGCGATATCGTCGGGCCACTCGCGCGGATGCCCTTCCTCGGGCCATTTCCTGGTGGCGTCGATCCCCATCTTGGCGCCGTAGTTGGCGGTGGGGCTGGAGTGGTCCAGCACATCCAGCGGTCCTTCGGTGATGAGGATATCCCGTCCCGGATCCACATTGTTGAACACGCGCCAGGCGACTTCGCTTTCGTTGTGCACGTCGACATGCTCGTCGACTACCACCACGAACTTCGTCAGCGACAGCATCCCCAGGCCCCAGACGGCGCTCATCATCTTGCGCGCGTGCATCGGGTAGCTCTTTTTGATTGAGATGATGGCACAGTTGTGAAAGACGCCTTCCAGCGGCAGGTTCATGTCAACCAGCTCCGGCAGCGTCATCTTCAGCAGCGGCAGGAACAGGCGCTCGGTGGCCTTGCCCAGGTAGCAGTCCTCCATTGGCGGTTGCCCGACGATGGTGGTGGCATAGATCGGATCCCGCCGGTGTGTGATGCAGCTCAGGTGGAAAACGGGATAATCTCCTGCCAGCGAATAATAGCCCGTGTGGTCGCCGAACGGCCCCTCGCGCCTCAGCTCACCCTGCTCGACGTACCCCTCGAGGATGATCTCCGCCGCTGCCGGCACCTCCAGGTCGACCGTCCGGCAGCGCACCATCTCCACCGGCCCGCCCTTGAGAAACCCGGCCAGGAACATTTCGTCCACGCCCTTCGGCAGTGGCGCCGTGGCCGCGTATGTCGTTGCGGGGTCCGTGCCAATGGCGACCGCCACCGGCATCCGGCCGCCGGCATCGCGGAAGTTGGCGGCGCCGTCCTTGTGCACATGCCAGTGCATGCCGGTTGTGGCGGCGTCGTATTTCTGCAGCCGGTACATGCCGGCGTTGCGCCGCCCCTGGCGGTCCTTGGTGAAGATCACCGGCAGGGTGATGAAAGGACCGCCGTCGCCGGGCCAGGTCTTGAGGATGGGAAGGGCGTCCAGGTCGGGCTTCTCCATCACCACCTCCTGGCAGGCGCCGGTTTTGACGATCTTCGGCGCCGCGCCAGCGAGGTCTTTCAGCCTGCCGAGGGCGCGCAGCTTTTCCATCAGGCCATGTGGCGCCTCCATCTCCAGCACCCGGCCGAGGCGGCCGGCGACCTCGTCCAGGCCGTCGCCGCCCAGCGCCATGCTCATCCGCTTCATGCTGCCGAACTGGTTGATCAGCACAGGCATGCGCGAGCCCTTCACGTTCCTGAACAGCAGCGCCGGCCCGTGCGCCTTGCTGACGCGGTCGGTGATCTCCGAGATCTCCAGCTCCGGATCGACCTCGGCTTCGATCTCGATCAGCTCGCCTTCACGCTTCAGCAGCTTGATGAATTGTCTTAAGTCGTCGATTGCCAACTCGTCACCATCTCCCGCATCAGTGGTAGCGGTTTGAATAAAATCCGGCTGCGGCTCCGGTGCTCACCATATCAAATATCACCGGTTACGCGCCCGGTGCGTCCGGGCGCGCATCGCGCTGGCACAAAGTTTCCAGCTCATCAAACCAGCCGGAAAGATCGACCTGCGGGAATCCGGACTTCAGCCAGCAGCTGAAGGAATCTCCCGCCGGTTCCACTTCGCCCGCATCCCGCCCGCCATAATTCTGAAATATATCATCCCGGTACCGGTCCATCTGCTGCCGGTACTCACCAAAATCTTCGTCTCCGAAAACCGCCCGCCTGGCCAGGCAAAGCGTGGTCAGCAGCCAGGCGCGGGTGGTTTCGCGGCCGTTGCCGGCAGCGCCGGCACGGCCGGCAACGGAATCGATATGGGCGCAGAGGCTGATCAGGTCGGCGAGCAGCCGGATGCACTGGGCGTCCTTGAGCGCCGCCATGTGGGTCAGCCCCCTGGCATACATAAAGTCGCCAGCCAGCAGATTGAACTCCGGTGTATCCGGCGCCAGCAGCCGCCCGGGGGGCCTGTAGTGCAGCAGGAAGCCTTCAAAGATGTATTCGAGCCCGAAGCAGTACTCATCGCTGACGGACGCGCTGCCGCACGCCTCGGCAAACAGGTCGGCGATGCCCCGTCCGGCCCGGCCGGACGGGGGCCCGATCCTGCCGGCCAGCAGCTCGTTGTCCGCCGCGACGTGGCGAGAGATCTCATCAAGGGTCTGTTGGGTCCGGGGTATCACCGAAAGAGCGCCTCCTGCCGGGCCGGTCTGTTCCCTGCGCCCTGGCCCGGAAATGGAATTCGCCTAAGAATTCAAATAGAACGAGAGTATCATCAGCTCAGTGGAAAGATCGACCTGCCGCAGGATCGCCGGTTTGTCCACATGCGCGCGGATCGGCGCAAAGTTGAGCACCGAGGGGACGCCGGCGGCGACTGCGCGGTCGATGATGTTCTGGGCCACGCCCGCCGGGGTCGTGACGATGGCGATGTCGATGCCATGCTCCCTGATAAACTGCTCCAGCTGGTCCGTCGGCAACACCGGGCCGACGCCGCGGTTCTTGCCGATGACGCTTTTGGAGGCGTCGAACATCGCCAGCAGGTTGAAGCCCTGTTTCTCGAAGCCCCGGTAGCGCGCCAGCGCCGTGCCCAGCTTGCCGGAACCGATGATGATCGCGTTCCAGCTGCGGTCCAGCCCCAGGCACTTCTTCAGCTCGTCGATGAGGTGGTCGATCTCGTAACCGACGCCGCGAATGCCGAATTCGCCGAAATAGGACAGATCCTTGCGGATCTGCGCCGGGTTGGTGCCCACCTCTTCCGCCAGCTGGCGTGACGAGACAGTCGTCGTCCCGCGCGCCTGCATCTCCTGCAGTTTGCGCAGGTACTGCGACAGCCGCGGCACCGTCGCCGACGGCACTGAATGTTTTTTCGAGTTAGCGGGCAAGCAGTACTATCCTGATGTTATAACTCCCACCGGCCGCCACTTTAGCGGCCTTTCATCCCTGGTGAAACGCTGTTGCGGCCGCCACCGTCTGCTCCAGGTCGGCGTCGCTGTGTGCCAGCGACAGGAAGGCGGCTTCGAACTGCGAAGGCGCCAGATACACGCCGTGTTCGAGCATATGCCGGTAAAATCCGGCGTAGCGGCCGGTGTCACTCGTCTTCGCGGACTCAAAATCGGTCACCGGACCGCCGGTGAAGAAGCAGGTGAACATGGAGCCGGCGCGGTTGAGGCACAACTGTCCGCTGCTTCCGCGGGCGGCCGTTTCCAGCCCATTCGCCAGCCGCGCCGATTTCTCCTCCAGCGCTTCGTACACGCCCGGCTGCTTCAGCTCCCTGAGCGTTGCCAGGCCCGCGGCCATCGCCAGCGGATTTCCGGAGAGGGTGCCGGCCTGGTAAGTGCTGCCCGCCGGGGCCACCGTCTCCATGATCTCGCGCCGGCCGCCGAAGGCGCCTACCGGCATGCCGCCGCCGATCACCTTGCCCAGGCAGGACATGTCCGGGGTGACGCCGTAGCGTTCCTGGGCGCCGCCGTAGGCCACCCGAAAGCCGGTCATGACCTCATCAAAGATCAGCACAGTATCAAACTCGGTCGCCAGCTGCCGCAGGCCTTCGAGGAAGCCCGCCGCCGGCGGCACCGTCCCCATGTTGCCGGCCACCGGCTCGAGGATGATCGCCGCCACCTGTTCGCCTTCGCGTTCCATGATGGCGCGCACCGCCTCCAGATCGTTATATGGCGCGAGGAGGGTGTCGGCGGAGGTGCCCCTGGTGACGCCGGGGCTATCCGGCAGCGACAGCGTCGCCACGCCGGAGCCGGCGTGCACCAGCAGGCTGTCGACGGCGCCGTGGTAACAGCCCATGAACTTGATGATCTTCTCGCGGCCGGTGTAGCCGCGCGCCACCCTGAGCGCGCTCATGGTGGCTTCGGTGCCGGAGCTGACCATCCGCACCATCTCGACCGAGGGGACCGCCGCGACTACCTCGCGGGCCAGTTCCACCTCCAGCGCGCAGGGAGCGCCGAAGCTGGTGCCGTCCCTGAGTGTCTTTTCCAGCGACTCGACGACGGCTGGATGGCTGTGGCCCAGGATCAGCGGCCCCCACGATCCGACGTAATCGATGTAACTGTTGCCGTCGACGTCAAACATGCGGCTGCCTTCGCCGCGGCTGATGAAGAGGGGGTCCCGCCCGACCGCCCGCATCGCCCGCACGGGGCTGTTGACGCCGCCGGGCAGCAGCTCAAGCGCTTCCTGATAAAGTTTCTGTGATTTCGTGGTTTCCAGGGAGCCGCAACCTTGCCTGTAGCGCTATCCGGCCAGCCAGCCGGCAACTTCCTTGGCGTGATAAGTGATGATGATGTCGGCGCCGGCGCGGCGGATTGCCGTCAGCGCTTCCAGCACGGCGCCCCGCTCGTCCAGCCAGCCCTTTTCCGCGGCCGCCTTGATCATCGAGAACTCGCCGCTGACGTTATACGCCGCCAGCGGGAACTTCGTCTCCTGCTTGACGCGGCAGATGATGTCCAGGTACGGCAGCGCCGGCTTGACCATGATGATGTCGGCGCCTTCATCGATATCCAGCAGGCATTCGCGCACCGCCTCGTCGCTGTTGCGCGCGTCCATCTGGTAGGAGCGGCGGTCGCCGAACTCCGGCGTCGAATCCGCCGCCTCGCGGAAAGGACCGTAAAACGAAGACGCGTATTTGGCGGCATAAGACATGATCGGCGTGTTTGTGAAGCCCTCGTTGTCGAGCGCCGAGCGGATGGCGGCCACGCGGCCGTCCATCATGTCGGAGGGGGCGATGATGTCGGCTCCGGCCTCCGCGTGCGACAGCGCCATCTTGGCCAGCATCTCCAGCGTCAGGTCATTGTCGACATCGCCGTCCTGGACGATGCCGCAATGGCCATGGCTGGTGTACTCGCACAGGCAGACATCCGTGATCACCAGCAGGTCGGGCACCTCATCCTTCAGCGCCGCCACTGCCATCTGGACGATCCCCTCCCCGTCGTATGCCGATGTGCCGGCTTCGTCCTTCTCGGCGGGAATGCCGAACAGCAGGATGCCGGGGATGCCGAGCTCCCGGACCTCTTTGGCTTCCCGCACCAGGTTGTTGATCGACAGCTGGTAGCAGCCGGGCATCGATCCCACCGGAGCCCGCACGTCCTTGCCGTGTGTCACAAAAAGGGGATAAATCAGCCTGCTGGGCAGGAGGTCGGTCTCGTGCACCAGCTGGCGCATCTGGCTGTTTTGCCGCAGCCGTCGCATTCTGTAAGCGGGGAAATACAATCGGGACTCCTGTCGGATCATCGGGGGCCGCTGCCGCGGCCGGGTAACCACGTTTAATATTATCCTATATGACGGGCATCGGGAAACGTTTCACATGGCGGCGCCACCGCCGCAAAACATAAACCTGGACTTCAGCCTCGTTCTTCCAGGCGCGCCAGGACCGTTTCGACCTGGCGGACGTACTCCGGCGCCGCGTCGAAAGGCGCCGCTTCGTTCAGGTCCGCCTGGCGCACTTCCTCGCTGAACGGCAGGCAGCCGAGCACGTCGAAATCCTGCTCGAGCCGGCGGCAGAAATCCGCATCCGCCGCGGTCACCTTGTTCACCACCAGCGCCACGCGCGCGATGCCGATGTCGCCAGCCAGGCGCCGGATCGCCTCCGCTGTCTGCACGCTGCGGCGCCCCGGCTCAACGACCACCAGCATGGCGTCAACGCCCCTGGCGGTGGCGCGGCCGAGGTGCTCGATACCGGCTTCCATGTCGGCGATGACCACATCCTTTTCATGCAGCAGCAGATGTGTCAGTAGCGATCTGAGCAGCGCCGATTCCGGGCAGACGCAGCCGCCGCCGCCTTTTTTCACGGTGCCGAGCCTGAGCAGGTGGACGCCGTGGGCTTCCACGGACATGTTCGCGGGGATGTCGTCCACCCGCGGATTCATCTTGTATACGGGAGCGCTGGAGCCGGGCTCGGCGCCGGTGCGCTCGCGGATCAGCTGGCTCATCTCGGAGATGGGAGTCAGCGCTTCCACTGCCGCCGCCGGCATGCCGATGGCCGAGGCCAGGTTGGCGTCCGGGTCGGCGTCGACGGCGTAGACGCGCAGGCCGCGTGCCGCCAGCAGCCGCGCTAGGGTGCCGGCAACGGTTGTCTTCCCGACGCCGCCTTTGCCGGTGACTGCCAGTTTCATCCCTGCCATCGCCGTTCCTTTCAATGTCAAATTTCAGCAGGACAGCAACATCGTCCCGCCGCGCACCACCTTCAGTCTATCACCGCTTCCGCCTGCGAAAAAACGGCTTTCCCGGCTTCACAAAAATTCATAAAAATCGTAAAAAGCAGTGCTTATGGCTATACCCCCCGGGGGCTTATACATGCCCGAAATTAAATCGTACTAACCATGAATATGGATAATACGCATCATGTTAATTGCTGATATTGGAGTAAACTACTTGCATATAAGTGTCTATATAAGTGTCTATGTCAACCATCCAGGGGAGTTGGGAAAGCGCGAACGGTCGTTGGGCACCGAGCTCAAATCAATGACCGGCTGACGCGGAAGCTGCAGCTCAGGCGGAGTCAACGGTCTTTCCAGTCATCAGGGTAACTCATTTATTTGAGGCCCGTTTTTTACCGCTGGCCGTTTCGTGGACCCCACATCTCCGGATTCGGACACTTTCCAAGGCTTTACCCATCTCGTACCCAGGGGGGGTTGAAATGGAGGTGATAGCGGGATCCACTAGGCAGGGATGCGAGGAATGTAGTTTGACCCAGACCGAATCTCCATAAGCGAAGGAGGAAGGTGAAGGAATGAAGCACATTATCAATAAGAGCCGGAAGCTCAGGATCGCCGCGATTCTGGCCCCCCTGGCTCTGCTGGTTGTGCTGGCGATTGCCGTTGCCGGATATGCCAGCGCCGGGAGCTCCGTTTATTGCACGTATGGCAATTGCGGCAGCAGCCTGGCTCCCAACGCATCTTATGGCATCAGCAATCAGCTTCTATATGTAGCAAACGGCCTTTCCAGCAACGTGAAGGTGATCGACGTCGGCACCATGAATATCGTCGATACCATTCCGGTACCCAACGAAGCGGCTCCTGCCGGCATTCACGCGTTGAATCCGAGCCTGATGAATTGGGAGATCCACGGAGTGGTACCTTCCGCTGACCACAAGGACATCTATGCGGTTGGCGCTCTCAACGGTGGCAGCTGGTCTACCACCGCTGATACGTCGTCAACCTTCCAGATGGGCGTCTACAAGGCGTACAAGATCAACACCGCCACCAAGACGCTTGACGGCACTGTCCCGCTGGAGCAGATCGCACAGGCGACTGATCCTAACATGGGCGCTCCCAAGGTCGACAAGAACGGCAATCCCGTCATGGCGCCGACCAACAGCATGAACCCGGTCGGCTACTGCGGCCTTCAGTACAACCTGAACGACGTCAACTCGAACTACCTGGTCGCCGCTTCGATGAACGCCGATGACGCGACGCTGTCGACGGCGCTGAAGGATCCGAGTACCGGTCAGCCGGTCAATCTGGGGCGGCCCGCTGCCGATCAGACGGGTGGCTGGACCACGGTCAACCTCTCCACCGGCCAGTTCTCGAGCTTCATGAGCGCTGACTACAACGGCAATCTCGAATCCAGCACCTGCGGCATCGCCTGGAACGCCAACGGCACCCAGGCCTATGCCTCGCAGATGTTCGAGCCGTTGATTGACACGGTCAACTGGAATGCAGCGGCCGCTACCGGCACGCTCACCGGCTCGATTGGCGCACTCCCGAACACCATGTACCACCAGGAGACCACGGACAAGGCCAAGGGCCATCTGTTCGTCTCCGAAGAGAACAACATCGACGTCTACGACATGAGCACCAACACCCAGGTCGCCACCATCAATGTCTACGGCCTGCTGGGCGCCACCAAAGGCGTGCACACGCACAGCGTCGCATTCACCAACGCTGGTGGAAAAGACGTTCTCTACGCGACTGTGCGCAACTTCCCCGTGGGAAGCGCAAGCGAGATCGTTTTGGATGTATCCAACCTGAGCAGCCCGGTCCTCATCGGCTCAATATCCGGCCTCGATCCGGAAGCCTGCGGCGTCTACGCCGACACGGACAAGAGTCAGTACTATGAGGCCTCCGGCCTGACCGCCAATGCTCAGGTGGCACCGGAAGCGCCGCATAATGCTCTGAACAATGACCTGCTGTTCGTGGCCAACGGCCGCTCGAGCAACGTCAAGGTCCTGGACCCGGGCTCGCTGAAGATCGTCGACACCATTCCGGTGCCGAACGAGCAGACGCCTGCCGGCCTGCACGCCATGAACCCCGGTCTGATGAACTGGGAGGTCCATAGCATCGTCGTCTCGAAGGACAGGACGAAGATCTACACCGCGGGCGCTCTCTCCGGCGGCAGCTACCAGACTCCGGGCGACACCAGCTCTCCGTTCCAGCTGGCCGATTATCAGCTCTACACGATCGGCACCGCCAACAAGACGCTGGAAGCGCATGCGCCGCTTGCGGGTCCGAACGATCCGGTCAACCTCGTGGGTTACTGCGGCATGGAATTCAATCTCAACAACGAGAACTCCAACATCCTCGTTGCGTCTTCCATGAACGCCTCGAACGCCACGCTGAAGACCGCGCTGAAGAATCCTGACGGTACGCCGTTTGATGCCGGCAGCGCCCGCGGCTCGGGTCACTCCGAGCTCGGCGGCTGGTCTTCGTTCAACCTGAGCACGGGCCAGAACATCGGCTTCGTCTCGGGTGACGGCTCCAATCTGGTCGACGCGTTGGGCAACGTGATCAGCGCTGACACCAACTCGCCAGAGTCCAGCACCTGCGGCATCACTTGGAACGCTGCCGGCACTGAGGGTTATGCCTCGCAGATGTTCCAGCCGCTGGTCAACAAGATCAACTGGGACGGCGCTACCGGTACCGGTACTTCCGCTGGCGTAGCCTTCCCGGCTTCAACGGTGCCTGGCACCATGTACCATCAGGAGGCGATGGACAAGGCTACCGGCATGCTCTTTATCGCCAGTAGCTCCGGCAACATCGACGTGATGGATTCGAACACCGGCGCGATAGTGGGCGCGATTGACGTCAGTTCGCTGGTTGGCACCCAGCCGGATGTGCACGGCGTCGAGCTGTCACCGAGTGATCCGAGCATCCTCTATGTTACCGCGCGCAACACGCCGTCGGTGAATCATGCCACTGAGCTGATCCTCAAGGTCGGGAATGAGCAGAATCCCGCGACGACTACGACTCTGCTGGGCGCAATCCCGAATCTCGACATGGCCGCCTGCGGCGTCTATGCCATCGGGGACAAGGCGACCTGGCAGGCGGTGCAGGACACGACCGCTCCGAGCCTGGCGCTGTATCAGAACCGCGTCTACTGGGGCAGCATGGCGGACTACCAGGCTGGCAAGCTGTCGGTTGACTGGAGCATCAGCGCCGGCGCCACCAGCTCCGCGGCCTCCGGCGTCACCGTCGTCGGTGCGCATAGCACTAACGGCGTTTCGCTCGCCTCGGCGATGCCTCTGAATATCGGCGACATCGGCGCCACCGGCAGTGCTGGATTCACCCTCCAGTACAATGTGCCCAGCGGTGTCTCCGTGTTCATGACATCGACATACGCGACTGCTGATGGCGGTACGTTCACCTATCCGGGCCCGTACACGCCATAAAGGCCAATACTGACTTGCAAGCTGAAAAGGAGAACGGCATGGCACAGAAAAGCCAGCGTGAACCTTACGCCAAGCCGGCGCTGGTCAAGCACGAGAACCTGAAAGAGATCACGTTTGAGTGCGCCAACTGGCAGTGCAGCGTAGTGGTTCCGCAACAGCCGTAGGCTGACGGCAAACGGACGATAGCTGAAATACCGGGAGGACCGCCCGGATGGGCGGTCCTCCCGGACCAAGCTTGAAATCCGGGCAGAAATGGCGGAGAAGACGTACAATATCGTTACGTGTTTTTTCCGCAAACAAGACAAGGAGAGCATGAGGAATGAAGAGAGCTGTAGCTAGAACGTTCAGCGGGCCGCGGGGAAGGGAGAAGACCACAGCAGCGATTGTGATTCTGACGACGTTGATACTGACGCTCATATTGGGAGGATGCGGCGGCTCAGGCAGTCAGAGCACCGGCACTGGCTCTCAGCTTGATCAGCGGGCAGCGGGGGCATCGGCAGCCGGTAATACCGGCACAAATGCAACGGGCACCGCGACGGCGCCCGCGGTCAGCGGCAACGAGCAGGTACTGGCCGGGTACACGGCGGATCAGTGTCTTGCCGACATGGCCGCCCGTTATGGCACCAGCAGCGATGCCCAGCGGGTCTGCGCCCAGGTCCACCAGGACTTTGGCGCGAACGCACCCAAGACGCAGCTGCCGGCTGCGCTCACGCAGACTGAAAGCAAACTCGGCGTCAAACCGGTTGCCGGACAGCCGCCGGCGGCGAACGTATCCGCTGGCAACGGCGGAGGGGCGCCGGCAGGCGGCGGCACAACGGGTGGCGGGTCGGGCGGCACGAGCTCGGGCTGGGATAACGGTGGCATCGTCATCACGGTGCCGCAGGGACCAGCCGGACCGTAACCGCCCGGCAGATACAAGTGAAAGACGAAAGAGAATTCATGCCAGGGAAACTCAGCCAGCGCATCGGGCAGCGTTTTAGTGACGCCAGGCCGAATGCGGCGACATACGACGTGCACGGCGTAGTGACCAAAGTGTATGCCGACGATCATCTGCTGGCCCTGGCAGTTCAGGACTTTCTGCGGCCTTTCCGCGGACAGCCGGATGCGGCGCCGGACATTGAATTCTATCTTTTGACCAAGGACAGCGGCTCCGCCGGCGCCCCCAGCGATTACTTTGCGGGCGCCGAGCTGCTTTATGACTGGCAGGTCCTGCGCTACAGCAGGGAAGGCCAGCTGCGTTACCAGGAGGTCCCGGGGGCGGGATCGATTGTGGCCGATCTGGACCAGGGCATTGCGGTGGCATTCGTCGAAAGTGAAATCGCCGCCTGCACCTGGTCGGTGACTCACGTCGTCTTCTTCCCCATCTGGGCGCAGTTGCTGAAAACCCGGGGGATATTCCCGGTTCATGCCGCCGGCCTGGAACGTGGCGGCAAGGGCATCCTCTTTCCCGGAAAGAGCGGTTGCGGCAAGTCTACACTTTCACTTCATCTGCTCCACAACGGCTTCAGGCTGCTGGGGGACGATACCGTTTTTGTCAGGCAGGCAGGCGGGGGAGCAGAGATGCTCTTCTTTCCCGAGGAGGTCGACGTCTGCCCGGAAACAATCGACCTCTTCCCAACGCTGGCGCTGGCACGCAATCTTGCCGACGACCGCTGGCAGCCGAAACAGAGGGTGAACCTCAACGCGGTTAAGTCGAGCAAGGTCGTCGAGGCATCGCCGGTCGATCTGCTTGTATTTCCCGTGATCGCCGCCGACGGCGTCACCCGTTGCGAGCGCGTCAACCAGACCGAAGCGCTCGCCGAGCTTATCCTCTATGCATTCCTGTTTATGGATCCGCAGACCAGCAAGGAGAACTTCGCGCTCCTTGCGGGCCTGGTGCAGTCGGTGGCCTGCTTCCGGCTGCACATGGGCCTTGACGGCGCCGCCCTGGCCGGCACCATTGACGAAATTATCGCGGCGACGTAATATTAGATGCCGCAATACCGGTTGTGGCTTTTTCCCCGGCCGGCAGGTGGGTGATTGCATGCCTCATCTGCCGGATGGATCTGCAGTTGTGGGACTGCGGACGGGGCAAAGGTAAGGGGGATGGGGTCCGCGATGAGCGGCCCGACAATAGGTCCGCACAAAGCGGAAAATCACTAGGTGAGGATGAAGGGAGGAAGGATGCAAACAAGATCGAAATTTCTGCTTCGATCGACAGTCATTGTACTGGGTCTGATGCTGGCGCTGGGGTTGTATTTAAGCCTGAGTTACAGCAGCAGGGCCAACGGCATCGGCGTCAGCGACTGGACAAAGCTGCAGCAGTACGTAGACGCTTACATCCAGCGTCAGTACACACCCAACGGTGAAGGTGAGGGCAGCGTCACCCAGAACAAGGAGGGCTTTTACGTCAACCAGGCGGGTCTGCACGGCATGCTGGACTCAAATGGTGACGGCACCATCCTGGGTGAGGGTGACGACCTGGCGAAAGCGCCGGTGCTGATCGACAATCTCAGCGGCTTTACCACCCTCATTCCGGGAACGAGCTTCCGCTGCAACTGGAACACCAGCTGCTTCGGTGCCAGCGCGGTCGCCGATATCAGGGGTGAGGTAGACGCGCACGAGGCGGCAACAGGACTCGTGCCCGACGTGATCAATTACTGCCTGACCGATCACACCGCCGCACCGACCACCGGCGCCCTGGGCTACATCGCCCAGACTGGCGCCCTGGCCAGCGACGGTTCCATACCGTACGTCTACGGCTTCACCTGGGGCCGCGACGGCTGGACCAACACGCCGGCAAACGGCGGCGCCACCACGACGGGCGGCATCTACACCTACGCCAAGTCCAATCCCGTTGCCGCTCCGGCGGCTTTGGGCACGTATACCGAGCCGTCGACGGTTCCCGGCTCATGTACCAGCGGCTCCGGCGACGCCGAACTGGTGCGTTGCGCGGCCGCATGGGCGATCGGTTCCACCGCCGGCAACGTTGGCAACGGCCAGATTCCGGGAGGCGCCAGCCCCGCCCAGACGCTCACCGGCGGGCAGATCGTGGACATCAGGTCGGATATGCCCGGCCAGACAGTGCAAGCCGGATCGGTGACGGCAAACGAGGTGCCGATCAACACCATCTTCAACACCGGTCTGCTTAACGTGAACCCCAGCGCCACTGGCGGCGTGCTGATCGCCAGCGCCTCGCAGGGCCCGGGCGGCATCGTCGCCGAGGGCCTGAAAATGCTGGGCTATGCGACGGCGACCGGCGGCTACATCCACAGCGGCGTGCCCTACTGGAACAACACCATGTCGGTGAGCCAGGGGCAGCCAAACACGGGCGTCTCCTATGCGCTGCTGACAGGTGTCAGCGCATCAGTGCCCGGAACCTCAGCCGCCACCGGCTTCAGCGATGTGGATTCCAGCGGCGTGGCTTGCGCTACCTGCGCGGGCCCGACGATCAGCAGCCCCAGCGCTACCGCAACCAGCAGCACCACAGCGACGGTCAGCAGGACGACCTCGGTGCCGTCTACCACCAAGATCGATCTGAACGGCAGCGACGGCTCTTCGGTGCACGTCAACAACACCATCCTGCATGCCAGTGACACGGAGAACCTGACCGGGCTGCATGCGGGTGTCACCTACACTGGCACGCTGACCGCGTACAACGGGCTGGCATACCCCAGCAGCACGCCGATCAGCTTCAGCACATGCGCCGGCGGCCAGCCCGGCCTGTCACTCGCGGTTACGGGCGCGACCTGGGGCTCGCTGGCCAACTACAATGCCGGCCTGCTGACTGTTTCGTTCAAGATGAGCGACTCGGTCAACGCCGCGTATAATGTGCAGATAACGGCTGTGTCCGGCACCAATGGCGTTACGCTCAATACGGCACTGCCGTATACGGTCGGTTCCGGTTCCATCGCCGCCGGCGGCTCGCTCGGGTTCTCGCTCCAGTACAATGTACCGTCGGGCGTGAGCCTGTTCCACACGTCGCTGTCCGCCAGCGCCGCGGATGTGTGCGGTAGCACGTACACATACGGTCCTCCGGCAGCCTAAGGCCCAGGAGAAAGGCAAACGACAAAATGAACATAGGAGAAACCGATATGACAAAGGACATACGGCAGCCCTATGCGAAGCCGGAACTGGTTAGGCACGAGAACCTGAAGGATGTCACCTTCGAGTGCGCCAACTGGCAATGCAGCGTAGTGGTTCCGAAGCAGCCGTAGCGATAACCTGCTTATAGCAACGGCAGAAACACCGGGGGCGGCCTGCAAGGGCCGCCCCCGTTCTGTTCTTGGAAGTCAATTGGCAGGAAACAGGGCGCATCGCGAAACACCCCCAAGTGTCTATACCCTGACCTCCAAAAACCTGTAAAGCGGAGCTGTGCTGCCGCTAATCCTGGTAAGTCCCGGTCCTTCCCAGCTGGGCGCCGCCAAGTCCGAGAAACTCCTCCGGATGCGGCAGCCTGCCGATGCGGCCGTGCGCCTTGCCATCCTTCATCTCGTACATGCGCTTGTCCGCCAGGTCCATCAGCTCGTCGGCGTTGGCCGTCTCCTCCGGATAGCTGGCGAAACCGATCGATGCCCCGAGCGGGCCGACCTTCGTCTTGGCCAGCAGTACGCCCTCATGCGTCCGGAACGGGAATTCGCTGATTGTCTTCTGAAGCCGGCCGACCAGCAGCTTCGCGCCGGCTGCGGAAGTATGTGGCGCGATCACCACGAACTCGTCCCCGCCGAAGCGATAATGTTTCAGCGCCGCCAGCGTCGTGTCGGTCTTGCGCAGGCTGCGCATCAGCAGCGTGGCCATGTCCTTTAGCACCTCGTCGCCGGCCAGATGACCAAAGGTGTCGTTGATCTCCTTGAAGTTGTCCAGATCGATGATCAGCACCGAGAAAGCCGCGGGCATGTTCCGGCCGTAACGGTCGATGCGGGCGATTTCGGTCTCCAGACCCTGATGCAGCGCCCTGGTGTTGCCCACCTCGGTCAGGGGATCGATCAGTGACAGCTTCTCGATCATGCCCCGGTCTTCCTTGATCCGGGCCAGCATGGCGTTATAACTGTCGACGAGCTTTGCTACCTGGCGGTCGGCCGGGATGAAATCTGCCTCCGACTCCAGATTGCCGTGCTGTACCTGTTCCATCGAGCCAGCCAGCCGCCGCAGCGGTGACAGCGCCAGGCGCGTGGCAACATAATTTACCGGCAGGCTGATCAGCAGGCCGCCGGTAAACAGGACCGTGCCAAGCACGAAGCTGGGCTGATCGGAGTAGCTCTGTGAGAACCATGTGCCGGCAAAGGAGCCGACGGCGACGATGGCACAGTTGGCGAACAGGATCTTTCCCGCGATTGTGAAGCCGACTTTCCGTGACTTTCCAGAAGCAACGTCAACCGACATCTTAGCCATCCCCCTCAGGGAAAATCCTAGGTTTGACAAGTGAAACAATAGTCGGCAGCAACGAAAAAATCTGTAGCGCCGCCGCCGGATTTTGCGGTGGCAAGCGCCATTTTACAGCCGGGGCTGTGTCCTGTAAGCTAGTTTCGATGGCATCTTCACTCATAGAGTTCCTCGCCAATTTCGTCAAGGACATCATTTCCACGCTTGGCTATCCGGGAGTTTTTCTGGCAATGGCGATCGAGTCTGCCTGTATTCCGCTGCCTTCCGAGGTGATCATGCCCTTTGCGGGCTTCCTGGTCTATCAGGACGGCAGGGGCCTGCTGGCGCTTTTGCTGGTGGCGGTGGTCGGCGCTCTCGGTAATCTCGCGGGCTCGCTGCTGGCCTACTGGGTAGGCGCCCGGGGCGGCCGGCCGCTGGTGGAGCGGTATGGCCGTTACGTGCTGCTTTCACATCACGACCTTGACGTCGCCGATCGCTGGTTCGCCCGCTATGGCAAGGGGACGGTCTTTTCCACCAGGTTGATGCCGGTCATCCGCACCTTTATTTCCTTCCCGGCGGGGATCAGCCGCATGAAGCTCCCTACCTTCAGCATCTACACCTTTCTTGGGGCGTTGCCATGGTCGCTGTTCCTGGCCTTCGTCGGTTTCAAGCTGGGCGCGAACTGGGACACGCTGGGCGGCTACTTCCACAAGGCGGACATCTTCATCGCCATCGCCGTCGTTGCGGGCGTCATCTGGTACGTGGCGCGCCACATCAGGAACCTGCGCCGCGACGGCGGCTCCGGCACCGGCGTCCAGCCTCGCGGGGAAAATCAATGACACTCCTGCAGGCCCTGGTACTCGGGATCGTGCAGGGCCTGACCGAGTTCCTCCCGGTCAGCAGCTCCGGACATCTGGTGATCGTCCCCGACCTGCTGGGCTGGAGCGAGCCGTCCATTTCTTTTGACATCGTTCTTCATCTTGGTACCATGGTCGCGGTGATCGCGTATTTCTGGCGGGATCTGGTGGCAATCGTCTCCGCATTCTTCGAACCCTACAGCGGCCCGGTGCGAGCCAGGCGGCGGCTGGGTTCGCTGATCATCATCGGCACCATCCCGGGCGCCATCGCCGGGGCGGCGCTGGAGAAAAAATTCGCGGAGGTGTTCGACCGGCCTTCCGAGGTGGCGGTCTTCCTGCTGCTCACCGGCGTGATCCTGGTTGCGGCTGAGGCAGCCGCGCGGCAGCAGCGGGGCATCGGCAAGCTGAAGGTGGTTGACAGCCTTATCATCGGTGTTGCTCAAGCAGTTGCCATCCTGCCGGGGATCTCGCGCTCAGGCGCTACCATCTCCTCCGGACTTTTCCTTGGCCTGAAGCGCGAGGCGGCGGCGCGCTACTCCTTCCTGCTGAGTATCCCCATCATCGCCGGCGCCGCGCTGCTGAAGCTCAGGCATGGCTTTGACGGTAGTGAGAGCCTTCTGGCCCTGCTTACGGGTTTTGCCGCCGCGACAGTGTCAGGCATTCTCGCGGTGAGATTCCTGCTCGGTTTTGTCCGCCGCCACAGCCTGCGAGGCTTCGCCTATTACTGCTGGATCGCCGGCGCGATCGTAATCGTTTATCACGCGCTATAGAGGGACGTTGCTTTCCTAAAGTTCCTAATTTCTGCATCTCAGGAAATTTCCAGCGAATCTGCATAAATCCGGAACTTTAGGAAAGCAACGTCCCCGTCCCCGGGTTGCAGGCGGAGCTGGCGCGTGATAAAAAAACCTCGTGGACAGTTCCCACCTTCTCCTCCTGGTCGTCGTCGCCGCCATCGCCTTCGACCTCATGAACGGTTTCCATGACGGATGTAACGCCGTCTCAACCGTCATTTACACCAAGGCTCTCAAGCCGCACACCGCCATCTTCATCTCCGCCGCGTTCAACTTCGTCGGTCCTTTCCTCGGCATCCAGGTGGCCAAGACGATCGGCGGCGTCATCAACTTCGGAGCCGCCGATCCCAACATGATGGCGCGGCTGGTGATCGCGGCGATGATCGGCGCGTTGGTCTGGGATCTGCTCACCTGGCTGTGGGGCATGCCAGTGAGCTCGTCACACGCGCTCGTGGGCGGACTGCTGGGCGCGGGCTTCATGGCGATGGGCGCGGACGGCATCAAGTGGGCCAAGCTGACCGAGGTGGTGATGGCGCTGGTGACCTCGCCGATGATCGGCATGCTGATGGGCTTTATCCTGATGATGATTTCGCGGCGGATCCTGGCAGCCATCCGTCTGGACATCGAGCGCGCGGATGGCTTCTACCGCAAGATGCAGATATTTTCTTCCAGCTTCGTCTCCTTCACTCACGGCTCCAACGACGCCACCAAGGTCATGGGGATCATCGCCCTGTTCCTGGCGGCGCACTACGGCTACTCGGAGATCACCGTACCGGTCTGGGTCATCCTGGCATGTGCCTTAGCGATGGCGATTGGCACGTACCTGAGCGTGATGTCGATGCGGCTGGTGCGCACCCTGGGCGAGGGGCTGACGACGCTGCACCCGGTCAATGGCTTCTCGGCGGAAACCGGCGCGGCGCTGGTGATTTTCACCGCTTCGCGGCTGGGGCTGCCCGTGTCGACGACGCATGTGGTCACTTCTTCGGTTACCGGAACAGGCCTCGCATCGGGGCTCAGGTCTGTAGGATGGAGGACGTTCCGTGATATAATCCTGGCCTGGCTGATCACTTTTCCGTTCTGTGCAGCGGTAGCCGCCACGGCCTACTACATCCTGTCAATCATTTCGGGGTAGGTAAAGCGATGGCATTCTTTAGGAAGCTGAAGGAAGCACTCACCGGCGCCGGTGTCCAGGGGACGGTCAGAGACCTGGGCATGGCCAGCGAACAGCGCTCGCTGGACCAGATTCTGGAGATGGTGGACCTGGTGGTCACCATCACCGAGCGCCTGGTAGACGTCGTCAAATTCTACTGCGCCGACGCCGCCGAGGCGATGGACAGGGCCGCCGGCGAACTCGACCAGCTGGAAAGCAACGCCGACGCCAAGAAGCGCCAGATCCTTGCCGGCCTCGCCGCGGGCGGGTTCTTCCCCATCAGCCGCGCCGACCTTTTCCGGCTGACCGTCGGGCTGGACCGCATCGCCAACTTCGCCACCGGTGCCGCCGACCGCATCGTCATGCGCCGTTTTGATCTTCCCCCCGAAGTCAACCACCTGCTGGAAGAAATGGCCAAGACCGACCTGAAAGCGGTGCGCAAGCTGCGCGACGCGGTGCTGACCATGCGGCCGAACATGCGTGAAGCCGAGGCGCTGTCGGAGGAAGTGGACCGCATTGAGGGCGAGGTCGACGACATCTACGTCAGGATATACGGCATCCTTTTTGAAATGGATACCGATTTCAAGACTTTCCATCAGTTGAAAGCGATCATCGAGCGGCTGGAAGAGGTCGCCGACCGGGCCGCCGACTGCGCCGAGACGATCAGGCTGATCGCGGTGCGGCACCTGGAAATCCAGTAGCCGGCCGGCGCCTGAGCAGATGGATTCCCCTGGCGCCGAGAGCCAGTGTCTGACCGGCTGACACCGCTGGAGCGGCTGCGCCAGAGCGGCGTTACGCCGGACCGCGCACTGGGCCAGAATTTCCTCATCGACCCGAACATCCTCGATGTCATCGAGCGGATGGCGGGGCTGTCGCAGGAAGATGTGATCCTCGAGGTCGGTCCCGGCGCCGGCGTGCTCACCGAGCGCCTGATCGAACGCTGCGGTTTCGTGCACTCGGTGGAGGTCGACCGCCGGCTGGCCGCACTGCTCGAAGCGCAGTTCGCGGTGATGCCCAACTTCAGCCTGCATGAGGCCGACGCCGTGCGGCTGCCGCTGGGGAGCCTCGATCCCGCGCCGACCAAATTCGTCGCCAATCTGCCTTACAACGTCGCTACGCCGCTGGTGATCAAAAGCCTTGAGGAGCTGCCGGCGTTGCGGCTATGGTGCCTGATGGTGCAGCGCGAGATAGCCGACCGGCTTTTTGCCCGTCCGGGCTCGGCCGCATACGGCGGCGTCTCGGTCATGACCCAGCTGATGACGCGCAAGCTGGCGGCGCGCGCCGTGCCGGACACCGTCTTCTACCCGCGGCCGCGCATCCGCTCCAGCCTGCTGGCATTTGCCCGCCGCGACGACGCCGCGGGGTTCGCCGACCGCTTTGCCGCCATCAAGGCGGTCGTGTACTGTTCGTTCAGCCACCGGCGCAAGACACTGGTCAACAGCCTGGCTGGAGCTGAGGCCAGGCTGTTGCCGCCGGCGCTGGCGGGCCTGTCGCCGCCGCAGCGAAAGCAGCTGGCGCAGGAGCTGCTGGCGGGCATGGGCCTGGCGGCGAACATCCGGCCGCAGCAGCTGACGCCCGAACAATACTCGCGGCTGGAGCAGGCCTTCGCCCAGACGTAAAAACTCCGGCACACCATGGATTTCGATAACGCCAAATGCGGATAACAGCATCAGATAACATGTACCAGGTCAAAGCACCGGCGAAGATAAATCTCTTTCTTCTGGTCGGACCGCCCCGCAGCGGCGGCTATCATCCGGTCTGCTCGCTGATGGAAGCGGTATCGCTTTACGATACGCTGCGGGCGCGGCGGGCGCCGGGCGCCGGCATAACGCTCAGGATCCTCGCGGGCGAGGCCGGCGGCTCTGACGCGGCAGCCATCGGCGGCCTCCCGCCGGAGAAGAACACGGTGCTGCGGGCGGCGCGGGCGCTGGAACGGGCCGCCGGCATCAGTTTCGATGCCGAGCTGGAGCTGGTCAAGCAGATACCGGTGGCAGCCGGGCTGGGCGGTGGCAGCTCCGACGCCGCCGCGGCGCTGCGGCTGCTGACGGCGATGTATGAACTTGACATTCCGGAAGAGGAGATGTCACGTTTGGCGCTATCCGTGGGGGCCGACGTGCCTTTCTTCCTGGAAGAGGGGGTCAGACTCGCCGAGGGCGTCGGTGAGCGTCTGACCGCGCTGCCGCCGCTTCCCGGTCACGCGATCGTGCTGGTGGCGCCCGGCTTCGCGCTGGCCGCCTCCGCTGCCTATCAACGGTTCGACGAGCTGTCGGCGGTCACCGCAGCCGGTTTCCACAGCCGCTGCGCCGCGGTGCGCCGCTCGCTCTCTTCCCTGGATGATTTTGACGCCCTGGCGGCCATGCTGGAAAACGACCTGGAGCTGCCGGCAACAGCTATCTGTCGCGACATCAAAGAAGCGAAGCAGCAGCTGGCAGCGGCAGGCTGCGCCGCAGTGCTGATGAGCGGCAGCGGTCCCACGGTGTTTGGGCTGTTCCCGGATGAAGCCGCCGCACGCACCGCCGCTGCCAGTCTGCAGCTGGACAGCAGCCGCATCCTGGTTGTCAAACCGCACGTTACTGCTAATTAAGACTTTTTCTTGCCTTTGTAAGCCAGAGTGGCGAAACCGGGTTGCTTCAAGGAGACCTCCCTGGTTGACGCCGCGCCTCGCCCCGACCTCACTACCCGGGGATTAGAGCCGAAAGCCAGAAGCTCTGCCTTTTGGTGGCAGGCTGCCTGATCAATGAGGTGTCATACACCGGAATTGACTTTAACTCTAATGGCGTGGGGGCCACGTAGGAGCAATTACAACTTCCTCTGGAACATTTGAGTTATAAACACCCATCTTATCCGGAGAAGGTAAATGCTCTTTTAGCACAAAGTTGGGTCGAGGCTGAGAGTCAACATACGCTGCAACATCAATTGCTTCCTGTTCGCTTAGATCGGGATTACCAAGAGGCATAGCCACTTTTAGCCAGCTAGCTAGCGGGACTAAGTTTGGTTTTGCCAGTCCAGCACCTGCATTGTAGGATTCTGGCCCCCAGACTGGCGGGTATTGTGCTACCCCCCGGCCATCCATACCATGGCAATTTGCACATTTGTTCTCGTATACCCGCTTACCCAGACCTGTATCTACCTTGGAAAGATCAACTTTTAACTTTGGAACGGCATAGGGTCCGAGCGTTTTTTCGGGGTTCATCTTCATACGATTGTTTTGCGATAACCAGGTAATATATGCAGCTATAGCTACTACAGGTTTGCTTCCATCCGGCGGTCTTATGCCGTTATCACTGCGCATGAAACAGTTTTGAATTCTATCTTCCAGAGTAATTACTGCCTTTTCCCTGGACGAATAAGCTGGATACGCACTGGCTGTACCAATAAACGTGCCTGCCTTAGGGTCCGTTCCGGCGTTGAGGTGACAGGAAGAGCATCGCAAAGCGTTGCCTGCGTATTGTTTAGTCAATGGCTGCGTATTGGTCTGCTCAACCAGCTCCTTACCTAGCTTCACCATTTCTCCCAGTTCGCCCGGAGGAAATTCCTTGGGCGGAGAAATGGCTGTCGGCGCTGCAGTGGTCGTTTGCACAGCTTCTTTTGCCGCGCATCCCGCAGAAATCATTCCCACTACGATTATAAAAATTAGAAAAAGTTTTTTGCCCATTTTTTCCTCCTCAGAACTCAAGTTAATCGGGAAGTTAATCAGGACTTAAAGCTAAAGTCAATCCTGGTGTATGACACCTCATTGATCAGTCAGCGCTCCTGTCTGGTTCCTCTATCCCGATTCCGTCTTTGAACTTTCCTCCCGTGATTATCAACGGGTCATACCGAGAGCCGCCGCCACATCGCAGACGCAGAGTTCTTGCTGAGCCAACAAGGAAATGATGCGGAGCCGTGAGGGGTCGGCCATTTGACGCCCTTGATCACCTCCGCCAGCATATCTGACTTGCTTCAAGACGTTCCTCCTCAGGGATTCTCCCGCCGCCTAATCGGCGTTTTCCCCGATTCAATTTTTTTACCGGTTGGGTAGGATGGCAGCAGTAAGTTCGGGGCGGATTCCCTTTTTTCCGGAGACCGCCTCTTTTGTTCGGTTTTTTTTTTCGTTTGGGCAATCGCACGATCATCGAATCAGCGACGTTATCCGGCAGTGACCCGGAGCGGGACTCGAGCCGGTGGCAGGTTAAGGATGCCTGAAAAAGTTTTCAAAGTTGGGTACCCCCACCCTGGCGGGCAGGGCCAGGCAGAGAGATCCGGGCGGGATGTCTCTGCAGCTGGCCTTGTCCGCCCCCCGCTTTTCCAGGCGCCCGCGCATTTCCGGGCGTCTTTGCCCGGGCCGCGAACTTCTGAGGCGATGCGGCGGGCGCTGCCGCAGGACGCGGCGCAGCTCTGGGCCAGCGCGCCGCTTGAGTTCCGCACCAGCCGCCAAGGCCTGGAAAAGGGCCGGGCGGGCGCATCCACAGGTGCTTTTCGCCACTTTGTTTTAAGAGTCCAGCAAGTGGGCAGGTACAAGACAACCCTGGAAGCACAGAGGGCTGTGATCTCGGTGCTGGCGGCTCTTGCTCACGAGCTTCCGGGGGAGTCAGACAGGTTTCTGTGGCGCATGTTCCCGTCTGAACTGATTGGAATCTGGCGCGCTCAGGCAGGCTGGGCAGCCTGAACAATGGAGGTGGCTATGGATAAAGTCATCAAGGTAACAAGCAGGCAAGGCGAGCGGATCCCGAACGAAAGGCCGGCGACGATCTGGCAACGGCGGCTGGAGAACACCACATGCGCCACCCTGATGGGCTTTAAGGTCCAGGCCACCGACGGCGATGCCGGCCATGTGGATCAGGTCGTCTACTGGACTGACGTTCGCCGCCCCGATTATGTCGTGGTGGAAAAGGGCCGTTGGCTGTTTAACCGCAAGGCGGTTCTCCGCGTCGATACGATCGAAGACGTGGATATGCACAACCGCAGCCTGAAGGTCACGCTCAGCCGGGAGCAGATCCGGCAGTCGCCCGAGCAGGTGCCGGTGTGAACGGCGCCGGCCACTGCAGGACGCTGGTGTAAGCGCCAACGATCTTGAGGCAGATGTCAGGCGGAAAATCCGCGCAGCACTTCCTTGAAGCAAGACGGCCGGCTCTCCCCGGGAGGGTCGGCCGCACGATTTTGAGCCGGCGGCCGTTCTTGAGCCATCCTCTTGAAGTTTTCATGCTGCTACAATATACTTTTTCAGCCTTCGCTGGCTGCCCATGGGGCGTAGCCAAGTGGTAAGGCAACGGGTTTTGGTCCCGTGATTCGGAGGTTCGAATCCTCCCGCCCCAGCCAGAAAACATACCTGACGCGAGAGATCGGGTGCCTCGCATTAAGTGACTTTCGAGCGAGAATTCGCTCCCTTTTTTTGTCTCGATCGAACCTGGCGCGACAAGGTTGACCGGGCGCGGGAAAGAGCGGTTCCGGAGGGACATGGCTCCAGTAGATGAATCCAAGCGAAGCCTGGCAGCCGTCATCCTGGCGGCGGGGCTGGGTACGCGCATGAAGTCCAAGACAGCGAAGGTGCTGCATGAAGTCTGCGGCCGGCCGATGATCACCTGGGTCAGCGCCGCTCTTCAGGAGGTTTCACCGGAGCGCACGCTGGTCGTGCTGGCGCCGGACGCCGCTGACGAGGTGCACAGCCTGCTCCCGCAGCGCGTGGAGCTGGTGTTGCAGGAGCAGCAGCTCGGCACCGGCGATGCCGTACGCGCCGCCGGCAGGGCACTGGAAGGCTTCGACGGCGACATACTGGTGCTCTACGGCGATACGCCGCTGGTGACCGGGGAAGCGCTGGCGAGCCTGATCCGGGCGCATCGCGAACACGAGCCTGCCTGCACCCTGTTGACGGTGGAGGTTGGCGACCCGTCCCACTACGGGCGCGTCTGCCGTGACAGCGACGGCCGCGTCACCCGGGTCGTCGAGGACCGCGACGCCGGGGCGGAAGAGAAAAAGATTTGCGAGATCAATGGCGGCGTGTATGCCTTCGAAGCAGCGTCGCTGTGGGAAGCGCTGGCGCTGGTGGACAGCGAAAACGCGCAGGGTGAGATCTACCTTACCGACGTGATCGGCATCCTGGCCTCGCGGGGCATGGCGGTGCTGGCGCACAAGGTGGATGATCCGGCCATGGTTCTGGGGGTCAATTCCCGCAAGGAACTGGCGGCCGCCAGCGGGATCATGCGGAGCCGGATCCTGGAGCGGCACATGCTGGCCGGGGTCACGATCACGGATCCGTCCTGCACATATGTCGAAGCCGGTGTCACCATCGGCAGAGACACGGTGCTGGAGCCCATGACGGTTCTCACCGGCGAGACGGCCGTGGGGGAAGACTGCGTTATCGGTCCGTCCTCGCTGATTGCCGATTCCGTGATCGACGATGGCTCCAGCGTGGTTGCTTCCCACGTGATCGGGGCGGAGGTCGGCAGCGGTGTCAGCGTTGGACCGTTCGCCTATCTGAGGCCGGGCACCAGGCTGGCGGCTGGCTCCAAGGCCGGCACGTTTGTCGAGATCAAGAACAGCGATGTCGGTGAAGGGGCCAAGGTCCCCCATCTGAGCTACATCGGGGACAGCGAGGTTGGCGCCGGGACCAACATCGGCGCGGGTAACATCACCGCCAACTACGACGGCGTCGGCAAGTTCCGGACCGTGATCGGCAGCGACGTCCACACCGGCGCCGATACGGTATTCGTCGCGCCGGTCGAGGTCGGGGACGGCGCCATGACCGGCGCCGGGTCGGTGATCACCGGCGACGTGCCCTCCGGCGGGCTGGGTATCGCCCGTGCGCGGCAGAAGAACATCGAAGGTTATGCCAGCAATAAATTCGGGCCCAGGCGGGAGGAAGAAAAGGAGAAATAATGGCCCCAAGCAGCATCCTGACTCCGAAGAGCAAGCGGCTGATGGTATTCTCCGGCCGCAGCGTGCCGGAACTCGGCCAGAAGATCGCCGAACACCTGCAGATCCAGCTCGGTGATATCGAGACCAAGACTTTCAGCAACGGTGAGATCTACGTGCGCTACCGCGAGAACATCCGCGGCAGCGACGTGTTCCTGATCCAGTCGGCCAGTTCCCCGGTGAATGACAACCTGATGGAACTGCTGATCATGATCCAGGCGGCGCGGCTGGCATCGGCGCGGCGGATTACCGCGGTCATGCCCTGGCTGGGCTACTGCCGCCAGGACAAGAAATCCGCCGGCCGCGAGCCGATCAGCGCCAAGCTGGTCGCCGACCTGGTCCAGGTCGCCGGCGCCGACCGGGTGCTGACGATGGACCTGCACACCGGCCAGGTGCAGGGATTTTTTGATATTCCTGTGGATCACATGACGGCGCTGTCGATCCTGGCCGGACATTTCCGGATGAAGCAGATCCCTTCCGAAGAGCTGGTGATCGTGTCACCGGACGTTGGCGGTGTCAAGCGCGCCAAAAAGTTCGCCGACAAGCTCGGCGACAGCGTCGATCTGGCGATCCTGACCAAGACCCGGCCCAAGCATAACGTGGCCGAAATCATGGAGATCATCGGCGACGTCAGGGACAGGGTGGCGATCATGGTCGACGACATGATCGATACCGCCGGCACCATCACAGCCGGCGCTGAGGTGATCATGGAGATGGGCGCGCGCGAGGTCTACGCCGTCTGCACTCATCCCGTGCTTTCCGGGCCGGCTTACGAACGCCTGGAGGCCTGCCCGGTCAAGGAAGTGGTCGTAACCGACACGCTGCCCTTGAATCCTGAGAAAAAGACCAGCAAAATAAGGGTTCTGTCGACAGCGGTCACCCTGGCGGACACGATTCAGAGCGTTTTCAGGGATGAGTCGGTCAGCCGCCTGTTCGAAGGCGACGACCAGCTGTTCTAAAACGATTATCCGGGAGTTGAGGTTTGATGAAAAAAGTTGAGCTGATTGTCAGGGAGCGCGAGAGCTTCGGCAGCGCCGAATCGCGGCGGCTGCGCAGGAGCGGCTGGATCCCCGGCGTGCTATATGCCAAGGGCGACAGCAGCACGCCGCTGGCGGTGGAGGAAAAGTCGCTGAAGCGGGCGCTTGGCAGCGACGGTGGCAGCGCCATCCTCACCCTTACGTTCGAGGGGAAGAATAAAGAGCATCCGGCGATCATGAAGGAGTATCAGGCAAATCCGCTGGGTCGCGGAGTGATGCATGTCGATTTCATGGAAGTGCGGATGGATCAGCCGGTCGAGGCTGTCGTCAGGCTGGAGCTGGAGGGCAACCCCGCCGGCTTGCGCGAAGGCGGCATTCTTGATCATACGCTCCGCGAACTGCATGTGCGCTGCCTGCCGGGAGACATCCCGGAGAGCATTCATCATGGCATCGAGGAGATGCAGATCGGCGATTCGCTGAAAGTGGGCGACATCGCTGTGCCGGCGAATGTCGAGATCCTGAACGAGCCGGAATCGCAGGTGGCCAGCATCATGGCGCCGACGCTCGTCAAGGAAGAGGCCGCCGGTGGCGAAGAAGGCGCGGAAGCCGCCGCCGCGCCGGGGGAGAAGCCTGCCGAGGGCGAGGCCGAAGCGGAGGCCTAGATTTTCACCGCCGGTTGAGCTCTCAAGGGCCGGGCCGGCACCAGAGAAGAAGTCATCGGGGCGCGCCTTGCGGCGCGCCCTTCACTTCCCTGGCCCTTTGTCCGGGCCGCAAGTTTCGTCCGGGGCCGCCGGCGGGTTATGCTATGGCATGCAATTTCGTGGACGCAACATCCGGCGCCGCCGCAGCCCCAACCGGCTCTTCCTGGTGGTGGGCCTGGGCAATCCCGGAGAAGAGTACCGCCGCTCGCGCCACAACGCCGGTTTCATGACGGCGGAGCGCGTGCGCCGTGACCACGATCTGCCGCGGCCGCGGGGACGCTACCAGGGGCGCTACTGCGAGGGCAGCGTTGGCGGCCACGATACGGCGGTGCTGTTTCCGCTGACTTACATGAACCTCTCCGGGGAAGCGGTGGCCGAGGCGGCCCAGCGCAAGCACGTTCCCGCGGGGGGCATCATCGTCATCCACGATGACCTCGATTTTCCATTCGGCGTCGTGCGCGTGCGCCAGGGCGGCGGGGACGGCGGCCACAACGGCCTGAAAAGCATCATCGCCAGGCTGGGCAGCCCTGACTTCATCCGCGTGCGGGTGGGGATCGGGCGGCCGGAAGCCCCGGGGACCGAACCGAGCGAGTACGTGTTGGCGCCGTTCAGCGAAGCCGAGGACGAGGTCGAGGCGGTGATGGCGGAAGCGGCCGCCTGCGTCGAGGCGATCATCGTCTACGGCACCGAAGCGGCCATGGCCAGGTGCAACCGCCGCGAGAAAACCTCGTGAACGTCCTGAGATCTTACGCATGTTATTGACCGAAAAACGGGCGCATAAAAGTTTCCCCCTGCAAGTTTAAATCCATCAGATATTCCACAGACTAAATTGTGGGACGCCAGCCGCGGTTCCGGCCTTTTTGAAATCGGGAGGTGTCCCGGGTTTTTTCATTTGGATTATTCCGCATACATCGAAGATAACGACGAATTCCGCCGGCTTGCCGCGGCGCTTGGCGCCGGGCCGGCGCGCGCCTACGCGCCCTCGTTCTTCCAGGGATTTCTGCTCTCGGCGCTGGCCGCGACGGCCTGGTCTGGCCGGGCGGTCATGCTGGTGGCGCCCGACGCCGCTTCGGCGTCCCGGCTGGCGACGGAGCTGCGCGCCTATGCGCCGGTGCCGGTGTGCCTGCTGCCTGCCCGCGGCGTGGCGCGCGGCACCGGTCTGACGCCTTCGCGCCAGGTGGTGGGATCGCGTCATGCGGCGCTGGCCGCGCTGGCGCAGGGCAGCCCCTGTTTCGTGGTGGCTGACGTCGCGGCCTTGATGGAGCGCGAGTCCGGCCAGAGCGTCTGGCCCGAGCCGCTGCTGGTACGGCTCGATAACGCGCCGCGCTTCGACGATGCCGTCGAAGCGCTGGCGCTGCTGGGCTACGAGCGGATCGACCAGGTGGAGGATCCGGGGCAGTTTTCGGTTCGCGGCGGCATCATCGACGTATACCCCTCCGACGCCGCGGCGCCGGTGCGCCTGGAATACTGGGGCGATGAGCTGGAGTCGCTCAGAAGGTTTTCGCCGTTCACGCAGAAATCGCTGGCGGCGCTGGAGTCGGTGACCATTTATGCGGCGGCCGAGCCGGAAGGCGGGGCGGCGGAAGCGGGTGAGACGCCGGGGGCAGGCGAGGCCGCGGGGGCCGCGGCAGCAGGTGATGACGTGGCAGGCACCAGCCTGCTGGACCGGCCGTACGCGTCCGCCCTCTGCCGCCTGGATCCATCACAGGCCGCAGGTACGATTGCTTCGTTATGGGATGACGCCGTCGATCAGCTCGAAGACGGCGCCGGCCGGCTATATCTGGACCCGGAAGAAATGAAGGAGCGGCTTGAGGCGGCCGCGGCGCTGACGCTGGAAAGCCTGCCGGCGGATCAGCCGCACCGCTTTGCCATTTCCGGCGTAGAATCGGGCTCCCGCCGCTTTCCTGAGGCGGCCCGGCGGCTGGACGGCCTGATCCGCTCTGGCCTGCGCGTATTTGTACACTTCGCCACCGAAGGCGCCGCCCGGCGTGCCGAGCACGGACTCGAGGGAAAGGCAAAGATGCTCGAGGCGGGAAAGCCGCTGCCGGTGGAGCCGGGCGCCTGGCTGATGGTAGCGCCGGCGCCGCTGGGCTTTTCCAGCCGCGAGCTGAAGCTGGCGGTCATGGGGGAGCGGGCGCTGCTGCGGCCTTCGCGCAGCGTCCGTAGCCAGCAGCTGGCGCTGGGCGGGCGCGCCGTGCTCAGTTTCCGCGATCTGCGCCCCGGGGATTACGTCGTGCATGATGATCATGGCATCGGCCTGTTTGACTCGATCCAGACACGGACCGTCGCCGGTGTCACGCGTGACTATCTGCTGCTGATCTTTCGCGGCGAGGACCGCCTGTTCGTTCCCCAGGAGCAGATCGCCAAGGTTTCCCGCTACATCGGAGCGGGCGCCGGTTCGCCGACCCTGAACAAGCTGGGCGGCCGGGCCTGGCAGTTGACGCGGGCTCGGGCGCGCTCGGCGGCGCGGGAGATGGCCGGCGAGCTGCTGCAGCTGTACGCCGTGCGCCAGAGCCTGCCCGGCGTAGCCTTCAGTGCCGACAACCAGTGGCAGCTGGAGCTGGAAGCCGCCTTCCCGTACGGCGAGACCCCCGATCAGGCGGCTGCCATCGACGATGTCAAGGAAGACATGGAATCGCCGCATCCGATGGATCGCCTCGTCTGCGGCGACGTTGGTTACGGCAAGACCGAGGTTGCCCTGCGGGCGGCCTTCAAGGCGGTCTCACAGGGGAGGCAGGTGCTGATGCTGGTGCCGACGACGATCCTGGCGCTGCAGCACTACAACACTTTCAGCAGCCGCTTCGAAAGATTCCCGGTGACGGTCCAGATGATCTCCCGCTTCCGTTCGCCGGCGCAAAGCCGCCGCATCGCCGCCGATTTTCATGCGGGCAAAGTGGACATGCTGATCGGCACGCACCGGCTGCTGTCGTCCGATGTGGCGCCCCGCGACCTGGGGCTGGTGATCGTTGACGAAGAGCAGAGGTTTGGTGTAGCGCAGAAGGAGGCGCTCCGGCAGCTGCGGCTGAAGGTCGACGTGCTCAGCCTCTCGGCCACACCGATTCCGCGGACGCTGCAGATGTCGCTGTCGGGCATCCGTGACATCAGCATCATGGAGACGCCGCCCCCGGGCCGCAATCCGATCCGCACCTATGTCGGCGAGTATGACGACAAGCTGGTGGGGCAGGCGATCGACCGCGAGATCCGCCGTGGCGGGCAGGCCTTCTTCCTCCACAACCGCGTGGAGACGATCGAGGCCAAAGCCGATGAGCTGCGGGCGCTGTTCCCGCAGGTGCGCTTTCTGGTGGCTCACGGTCAGATGCCGGAGGGCCAGCTGGAAACGGTGATGGTCTCGTTCCTGAGCCGCGAGGCCGATGTGCTGGTCTGCACCTCGATCATCGAGAGCGGCCTGGACATCCCCACCGCCAATACGCTCATCGTCAACTACGCCCAGCTGCTGGGGCTGTCGCAGCTGTACCAGATCCGGGGCCGCATCGGCCGCTCCGAGACCATCGCCCACGCCTATCTGTTCTATCCGCCGGAGGCGGAGCTGACGCACGAGGCTATGGCGCGCCTCTCCACCCTGAGCGATTACACCGAGCTCGGGTCCGGCTTCAAGATCGCCATGCGGGACCTCGAGATCCGCGGCGCCGGCAACCTGCTGGGCGACGAGCAGTCGGGCCACGTGGCTGCGGTCGGTTTTGACATGTACTGCGATCTGATCAGGCGGGCGGTCGCCGAACTGAGGGACAAGCCGGTTGAGGACCTGAGCGTTGCCAGGCTTGACATCGACGCCGACGCCTACATTCCGGCTGACTATATTTCTTTCGAAGCGGCGCGCATCGATGTGCATCACCGCATCGCCGCCGCGCGCGACGAACAGGAGCTGGAAGAACTGCTCAAAGAGCTGCGCGACCGTTTCGGGGAACCGCCGGAGATGGTGTATAATCTCATGAGTATGCAGGAAATTCGCCTCCGTGCCGCCGTTCTTGGCGCGGCCACGGTCACCTACCGGCGCAACCGGCTGGAACTGGGGGACATCAGGCTTGATTCCGGCCAGCGGACCGCGCTGGAAAAATCCGGACTCAAGTTTGCCTTCCATCCGCTCAAGCGCACGTTGACAATATGGCCTGGTGAAGAGGAAGGCCTTTCTGTTGTAAAGAGAACGCTGGATGTTATAATTGATAGTCTTTTGACTCCAGTTGCCAAGCTCTAGCCTGATGGGAGATTCTTTGATGATGAAAAAAATGATTATTGCGCTGCTCGCCGTGGTCGTGGCGATCGCGGCTGCATTGCTGGTCGCGGGCTGTGGCAGCTTGCCGAAAAGCGCCGTGGCGGAAGTGAACGGGAAGGTCATCACCAAGGAAGATCTCGACAATAAAATCCAGGATCTGCAAGCGCAGTACGGCAGTCAGGGCGGTCTGCCCCAGCCGGGTACGCCGGAATACGCCGATTTTCAGAAACAGGTCGCTGAGGAGCTGGTGACCGAGGAGGTCATGTGGTTCGAGGCTGACAAGATGGGCATTCAGGTCACGAATGACGATGTCAACAAGCAGATTGACCAGATCAAGCAGTCAGTCGGTGGCGACAAGCAGTTCCAGCAGGCGCTCAGTCAGCGCAACATGACGCTGGACCGGCTCAAGGACAACGTGCGCAAGGGGCTGATCTACCAGAAGCTCTTTGATCAGGTCACCAAGAACCAGGGGCAGGTCACCGACCAGCAGGCCCAGGATTACTATAACCAGCACAAGAGCGACGGCACCTTCCAGCAGCCGGAACAGCGCCAGGTGCGCCATATCCTCGTGGCCGACCAGGCCACGGCGCAGAAGATCGAGGCGCAGCTCAAATCCGGCGCCGACTTCGCGGCGCTGGCCAAGCAGTATTCGACCGACACCGCCTCCAAGGACAAGGGTGGCGAGCTCGGCACGGTGCCCAGCCAGAACAGCGGTTTCGTGCCCGCGTTCGAGCAGGCGATGGACAAGCTGGCTGCCGGCCAGATCTCCGATCCGGTCAAGACCCAGTTCGGCTGGCACATCATCCAGGTGGAGAAGATTATCCCGGCCGGCACGCAGAGCTTCGACCAGGCCAAGAGCCAGATCAAGCAGCAGATGCAGCAGGACAACCAGCAGCAGGTCTTCATGAGCTGGCTCAATAAAACCAAGGCAAACTATGACATCAAATATGCCGACGAGTTCAATCCGGCGATCACGACGCCGGTGACCGGCGGCACGGGGACCGCGGCGCTGCCGGGAACCAGTACGGCTCCCGCGGCAGCCGGTTCAGCGCCGGCCGCCAGTTCGGCGCCGGCCGCGGCCCCGGCACAACAGCCGGCCGCACCAGCTCAGCAACCCCAGGCGCCGCCGCAGCCATAAGCGGCGGCGAGCCCGGCAAACACCAGTGAATTGACGGAGCCAGCGTTGATGAAGAAGAAAGCCA
>JAJYXB010000016.1:0-18122 GCA_021791195.1 Actinomycetes bacterium
GCGTCAGCGACGATCAGCTGAGTAGCATGATGAAGGACAATATCTACTTCCAGAAGCTGCTGGCCGACGTCACCAGGGACGCCGCCAACGTCACCGACCAGCAGGCGCTGGACTACTATAACCAGCATAAGAGCGACGGCACCTTCCAGGCGCCGGAACAGCGCCAGGTACGCCATATCCTCGTGGCCGATCAGGCCACGGCGCAGAAGATCGAGGCGCAGCTCAAATCCGGCGCCGACTTCGCGGCGCTGGCCAAGCAGTATTCGACCGACACCGCCTCCAAGGACAAGGGTGGCGAGCTCGGCACGGTGCCCAGCCAGAACAGCGGTTTCGTGCCCGCGTTCGAGCAGGCGATGGACAAGCTGGCTGCCGGCCAGATCTCCGATCCGGTCAAGACCCAGTTCGGCTGGCACATCATCCAGGTGGAGAAGATTATCCCGGCCGGCACGCAGACCTTCGACCAGGTCAAGGACAACCTCAAGCAGGGGCTGATGCTGGAGCAGCAACGCCAGGCTTTCGACAAATGGCTCCTGGATACGCGCCCGCAGTACAAGATCACCTATTCGGACGGCTACGGACCGGTTCAGACCACCGGGGCCGCCGGGCAGACAGCGGCCGGCACCACCGGCGCCGGCCACTGAGGTGACCGATACAGTCGCTGCGCCGGACGGGCAGCCGCTGGCGCAGGTCCTCCTGGAGCTGGATGAGCTGGTGCGGACGCTTAGGCGCGAATGTCCCTGGGACCGCGAGCAGGGCGTCGACGACATCGTCACCCATACCCTCGAAGAAACCTATGAGCTGATTGATGCCGCTCATGCCGGCCGTGGCGACGAGCTCACCGGCGAACTCGGGGATCTGCTCTTCCACATCTTCTTCCTCTCACATCTGGCCGAGGAGCGCGGCTGGGGTGACCTGACCCAGGTGACGCGGGGCATCATCGACAAACTGGTGCGGCGCCATCCGCATGTCTTTGCCGACGCCAGCGCCGCCACCGCCGCGGACGTGGTCGAGCGCTGGGAGAGGATCAAACGGGACCGCGAGGGCCGCCGGGGCATCTTTCACGACGTGCCGTCATCGCTGCCGGCCACCCTCTATGCCCAGCGGCTGCAGCTGCGCGCCGCTGCCGTCGGCTTCGACTGGGTCCGGGCAGAGCCGGTATTCGACAAGCTGGCGGAGGAGATAGGCGAACTCACCGAGGCGCTGGCGGCCGAGCCGCCGGAAAAGGAGGGCACCGACAAGAAGCGCGGTCCGGAAACCGCCGCCTACCACGAGATCGGTGACGTCCTTTTTGCCGTGGTCAATCTGTCACGCAAGCTCAGGATCGATCCCGAGCTGGCGCTCAGAAGCGCGGCTGGCCGCTTCCAGAAGCGGGTCGAGACGGCGGCGGCACTGGCCCGGGCCGGCGGCGAGGACTTCAGCGGGTTGTCTCTGGCGCGCCAGGAGGAATATTATCAGCGGGCAAAAGCAACGGAGGCCTGAGGGGTTCTGACCCCGCGGCCTTTGGGGAACCTTTCCATTACCGATTTCTCAGGAGGCTGCCATGTCCATGATCATTGATGTCCACGCGCGGCAGATACTCGACTCGCGCGGCAATCCGACAGTCGAGGTGGATGTGGAGCTGGCGGACGGCTCCACCGGCCGCGCCGCGGTGCCCTCGGGGGCTTCCACCGGCCAGTTCGAAGCCGTGGAGCTGCGCGACGGCGGAGACGCCTTTGGCGGCAAGGGCGTTATGCAGGCGGTGGACAACGTCAACGGCCCCATCGCCGAGGAGATAGTTGGCCTGGAAGCATCCTCGCAGCGCGAGCTGGACCAGGTGCTGATCGCCCTGGACGGCACCGGCAACAAGGGCAGGCTCGGCGCCAATGCCCTCCTGGGCGCCTCGCTGGCGGCCGCCAGGGCGGCGGCCAGCAGCGTCTGCCTGCCGCTATACCAGTACCTTGGCGGAGTTAACTCCTTCGTGCTGCCGACGCCGATGATGAACATCTTAAACGGCGGCGCCCATGCCGACAACAACGTCGACATCCAGGAGTTCATGTGCCTGCCGGTGGGGGCGCGCAGTTTTGCCGACGCGCTGCAGATGGGCGCCGAGGTCTTCCATGCGCTCAAGGCGGTCCTGCACGAGGCAGGCCTGAGCACCGCTGTCGGTGACGAGGGCGGTTTCGCGCCCAATCTGGACTCCAATCGCGAGGCGATCGAATACATCCTCAAGGCGGTGGATAAGGCGGGCTACAAGCCGGGCACCGACGTGGCGGTCGCTTTGGATCCCGCCGCGAGCGAGTTCTTCGCGGATGGCAAATACAACCTGGCCGGCGAGGGCCGCACGCTCAGCCCCGCGGAGATGGTTGACTTTTATGCCGATCTTGTCAGTTCCTATCCCATCGTCTCGATCGAGGATGGCCTGGCCGAGGATGACTGGGAGGGCTGGCGGCTCCTGACCCGGAAGCTCGGCGGCAGCATCCAACTGGTGGGCGACGATCTTTTTGTCACAAATACCGCTCGTCTAAAAAGAGGAATTGAGGAAAAAGTAGCCAATTCTATCCTCATTAAAGTGAACCAAATCGGTACTCTATCGGAGACGCTGGACGCGATCCAGATGGCGCGGGCAGCGGGATATACGGCGGTTATCTCCCATCGTTCGGGGGAAACGGAAGATACGACCATCGCGGATATCGCGGTGGCCACCAACGCGGGACAGATCAAGACCGGCGCTCCGTCGAGAACCGATCGGGTTTGCAAATACAACCAATTGTTGCGCATTGAGGAGCAGCTAGGAGAGGCGGCCCGCTACCTGGGCGGGTCGGTATTTCCCCAGTCCTAGCCAGCCCGCTCCGCGGCCGGCGGTCTAGCCGCGAGCCGGAGGAGAGGGAGCTCCGAGGAATTGGAGGCTGAGGTTGTTGGTTCCCGCGTGGCCGCATGACTGCGGTCATGACCTCCTGTTCCCTGAAACTTGCGCGCCCCGTTATTGACTGGGGAGGGGATATTGTGTGGAAAGGAGGTGTTAAATGGCGGGAAGCAACATGCTTGAGGTAACCGACTCCAACTTTGAGGCGGAGGTCATCAATTCCGAAACCCCGGTATTGGTTGATTTCTGGGCGGAATGGTGCGCGCCCTGCCGGATGGTGGCCCCTTTGATGGAGGACCTGTCAGAGGAATTCGCGGGGAAGCTGAAAGTGACGAAGCTCAATGTCGACAACAACCGCGAGACGGCGGCCAAGTACGACATCATGAGCATTCCCACGGTGATTCTGTTCAAAGCCGGCGAAGCTGTCAAACAAGTCGTCGGAGCGCTTCCGAAGGAATCGCTGCTGAAAGAACTGGGACTGGAAGAGTCGGAGTAATACCAAAACATTGCAGGTAGGAAAGCCGATTCGGGCGGGCCTTCGGGCCCGCCCCGGCTATTAAGGGACGTTGCTTTCCTAAAGTTCCTACTTTATAAATTTCATCCAACAAGTGATTGGAAAATCGGGATTATGAGCCGACTGCCACCGTCGGCCCCTGCTGTTGCCGGTACGTCATTTACCGCAGCGTCCTGAAACCCGCGTTTTTGCTAGAATTAATATTAAGATGAACTGCGTTAATCACCCTTCCGTAGAAACACTTGTCACCTGCAGCGCCTGCGGCGAGCCCATCTGCCCCGAGTGCATGGTGCAGACGCCCGTGTCGGCCAAATGCCCGCGCTGCGCCATGATGCCGAAGGCGGCGCTGGTACGCATCAAGCCGGACCGGCTGGTTCTGGTGATTGCCGCCGGAATTGGCGCCGCGGCCATCGGCGGTTACGTGTTCGGGTTGCTGGTGACGACGCTCAGTTTCTTTGCGATCATCATCGCTTTTGGCCTGGGCGCTGGTGTCGGTGAGGCGGTGTCGCGCGCCAGCGGCCGTTTCCACGGTTCGCAGTTGGCTGGCTGGGCGGCGGCCTGCGCCGCCGTGGGCATTGTCTTCCCGTTCTTCCTCAGCGCGCTGGGCGTTTACGGGCTGACGTCCGCCACGCTTGGCTATGTGATATCGGTGGGCGGCATCTGGAAGCTCATCTGGATGGCAGCGGCAGCGTACGGAGCCTGGCAGCGCAACGCTTAGGGACGTTGCTTTCCTAAAGTTTCGGCAACGCTTAGGGACGTTGCTTTCCTAAAGTTCCTACTTTATTGGCTTGGAGCCACCTGAGGGGACACTAAGCTGCCAGCAGGCGGCTTTACAAAAGTTGCCAGTATTGTATACTGGGCGCATGCCAAGGCAGCCGCGAATCGATGCCCCGGGGATGGTCCATCACGTGATGGCCAGAGGGATCGAAAAAAGCCGGATTTTCGTGGATGACGAGGACAGGAATTTTTTCCTCAAGCGGTTGGGCGATCTCGTCGTGGAAACAGGAAATCCCGTTTACGCTTTCGCCCTGATCCCCAACCATTTCCATCTGCTTGTCCGCAGGGGGAAGACGCCGCTGGCGACGCTTATGCGCCGCCTTCTCACCGGTTACGCCCTGTACGTCAACAAGAAGCGCGGGCGCTGCGGCCATCTCTTCCAGGGCCGCTATAAATCCATACCATGCGGCGATGAGATCTACTTTGCCGAAGTATTGCGCTACATCAATCTCAATCCGGTCCGGGCAGGACGTTGCTCATTCCCGGAACTGGCAAATTATCGCTACTCAGGTCATGGTTGCATTATGGGTAATCGCAAAATATCCTGGCTTGACTCTGAGGCGGTACTCTCCCTGTTCAGCAAATCTCCCGAACAGGCAAGGAACCTCTATGCGGCGTTCATCGCTGAAGGGCTTGATGGGGCAGATGAGGATGAATGCGCTGCGCCGGCAAAAGGCGCGTGCCGGGATAAGCAAAATGATTTTCATGATGCGAATCTTCTCACGATTTTCGGATCCGGAAGCTGTCTGATCCATGAAAAGAAACATGTCAATATGGGTGAAACAGTGGATGTTCAAAAGTTATTCAGGGAAACCTGCCTGAGGCATGATGTAACAAAAATAGAGTTACTTGGCAACACCAGAACGAGGAGGATTGCAAATGCCCGTCGGCATCTGGCGAAGAGGATGTCGATGCAATCGGGTCTGACGAGAAGCCAAATAGCAACGCTCCTGTCAGTTCAGCCGGCGGCAGTGACGAAAATGCTCTCCCGGAAGGAAAAAAACCAGGAACTTTAGGAAAGCAACGTCCCCGATCGCTCAGCGGTCTACGCCCGCGGCTCACCTTCGTGCCCGGCCTCCAGGTTCTCCACTTCCTTTGCGTACAGCAGGTCGATCTTCTTTACGTTCAGGAGGATGAAGTCGGGCTCGTCGATGACGGTGTTGAGCTCGACGTCGTGGATCTGCACCTCTGTCAGCGTCATGTAGTCTTCCGGGAAATTTCGCAGGAAATCGGAGGTCCGCCGGGAGGAGGAGCGCGTGTCCATGGTCAGGATCGCCGTGCCGACGACTTTGAAACCGCCCATATAGATCGTTACCCGGAAGCGCCGGTTGCCGGAATCGATCTGGAAGGCCTTGCGCACGTCATCATACTCTTCGTTCACTGGTCCCCCTGTGTCAGGCTACTGATATCAGCGCGGCCGTCAACGGGCCGCCAGCAACTCTCTTTTTTGCCGCGAACCCGCGGAGTCCTGCATTTCCCACTTGCCACAGCGGCCGCCCCAGCGCGCCAGCGTCTTGCCGTCCACCCGGATGCGGACGACCTCGCAGGTGTTGGAACAGCCTTCGCAGATGAACGTCGAGGTCTTGTAATCGAGGCCCGTGACCTCGAAGCCCTTGAAGTTGCTCTCGCCCGAGTCCAGCTCCAGCTCCATCGCCAGGATGGCGCTGCCGATGGCACCCATGACGTTGTGGTGTTCAGGGATGAAGACATCGATGCCCAGCTCGGATTCGAACGCCCGCTTCATGCCGGCGTTGGCGGCGACGCCGCCCTGGAAGACCATCGGCTGCAGCAGTTCCTTGCCCTTGGCGAGGTTGTTCAAATAATTACGCACCAGCGCATGGCAAAGACCGTAGATGATGTCCTGCACCGATACGCCCACCTGCTGTTTGTGGATCATGTCCGACTCGGCGAACACCGAGCAGCGGCCGGCGATGTGAGCCGGGCTTTCGGATCTGAGCGCGTAGTCGCCGAACTCCTCGATGGGGATGCCCAGGCGCGCCGACTGATGGTCGAGGAAAGAGCCGGTGCCGGCGGCGCAGACGGAGTTCATCGCGAAATCGGTGACGACGCCGTCGCGCAGGACGATGAGCTTGGAGTCCTGGCCGCCGATCTCGAGGACGGTGTTGACATCAGGCACTACTTGTGAGGCGGCAACGGCGTGCGCCGTGATCTCGTTCTTGACCACATCCGCCCCGACGATGACCCCGGTCAGGTGCCGGGCGCTGCCGGTGGCGCCGACGCCGCGGATGTCGACTTCCTGGCCCCGCATCAGCTCGGTAAGCTCTTTGAGGCCCTCCTGGACCGCCTTGATCGGCTGACCCTGGGTGCGGCGGTAGATGGCCGCCAGCACGTTCGTGTCATCGTCGAGGATGACCAGATTGGTGCTGACAGAGCCGACGTCGATGCCGAGATAGCCTGGTTTGACCTGCGAGTCCATGTTGCTCCTATACTTGGGTTTTAAGCGGTTCCGGCGCGCTGGCAGCCGCCGCAGGCGGCTTCCGGCTTTTTCCCCCGGCGAGGCACGGATATCAGGCGGCCGTTTCTTCTGGCCCACAGCAGATCCATGAACGCTTCGACCCGCGTCACCATGCCGGCCTTGCCGGTCTGCTCGTCAAAGGCCAGGGTCTGCACCGGGATGTCATGCACCTGCTGCACCTTGGGCAGGATGCTGCTGGCGATGTTCTCCGGCATGCAGCCGAAGGGCAGCAGCTGGATGACACCGTCAAAACCGCGCTCTGCGAACATTACCGTGTTGCCGATCGTCTCCCGGCCCTCGCCGCCGACGTTCTGGCTCAGGAACGGCGCCGCCTTCTCCTCGATCAGCTTTTTGGGATAGCCGAAGATCTTGTTGTCCTTCCTGGGGGCGATCCAGTCGGTCACCCAGACGCAGCGCTCCAGATAAACGCCCATATGGCCGAGCGCTTCTTCCAGGTCGAAATTGCTGAACGGCTCCAGCAGCAGGAAGAACTCGCCGACGATGCCGACTTTCAATACGTCCCGCTCCGGATCCTGCTCGACGCCTTCGATGACGGCCACGGCTGCCGCCTCGGCCTCGCGGATCTCTTCAGTTGTGCCGGCCTGGGCCAGTATCTTTTCCGCTTCCTTGAGCGCCCGGGTCGTATCGCCGCGGTTTACTTCATATGCCCGCACCTGCAACGAACGCCGTCCCAGGCGGTCAATAGCGCGCCCCTTGGCGAACGATACCTTGAGGATCTTCCACAGGCTGGGAATGCTCAGGCCGGGCGCCAGCGACTCGAAAGTCTTGTAAAACGTCCACGGGCCGTCGCCGAAAGGCTCGAGCATCACGAACCGGAAATCATAACCCAGGTCGCGGAGGATGCGCTCCTCGACGATGCCGTAGTAGCCGAAGCGGCAGGGGCCGTGGCCGCCCGCCATGGCGATTGTGTTGGCCCCCTTCTCCAGCGCCTGGATGAAATTGCCCAGATTGATCTTCAGCGGCAGGCAGGCGAACTCAGGACTGTGTTTCACGCCGATCTGCAGCGTCTTTGTTGATGAGAGCGGCGGCTTGATGTATTCCACGCCCAGCCGCCCAAACAGGTCCTCCAGCAGCAGGTGGAGGTTGCCCATGTGGGGCGTCGTCACCTTGATGCCGGTGCCCGGTCGCGCGCGGCCGCTGCCAGTCAGCGCGTTCATGCGGCGCTCACCGCCGGCTTCTTGCGCATCAGCATGTCGACGAATGCCTCGATGCGGGTGACGAGTCCGGCTTCGCCGCTGTGCTCGTCGATCGTCAGGGACATCAGCGGCACCTTGTGCTCCCGGGCGCGGTGCTCGATCAGCACCTGGACCAGCGAATCGGGACCGCAGGCGAAAGCAAGCACGTAGATAACGCCATCCACCTTCTTTTGCTCGGTCCAGTGGTTGATGGCGCCCATGATCTCTTTCTCATAAGTCCAGTAAAGCTGTTTGGGGACGTCCGTGGCGGCCTCCATCAGCACATGCTGGTCGGTCATTTCCGGTACGACCAGCTCTACCCCGGCTTCTTCCAGCCGGGCGATCAGGTTCTGGGTGATGTAGCCGTCGTAGAGGTTGTAGGGATGGCCCAGCAGGCCGACGCGCCGGGTGCCCTTGCCTGCCGGTCGCCAGCGGGGCCGGTTCAGCCGGCTGGCCGGCAGCAGATCGAGCGGCCGGCGGCCCGCCACCAGGCTGTCGTGGTAGCGGCGCTGCGCGCGGCGCGCCGATTCCAGCGCCATTGCCGCCTCCAGCCTGCCCAGCCCGAACTCTTCGCGGGCGAAATTGATCAGTTGCCATTTGAACTCGCTGGGCTTCTCGCGCTGGTTCAGTCGCGGCGTCAGCAGCGGCGGCAGCCCGAGGTTGTCAGCCACCGCGCCGATCATGTCCGGCAGCCCCAGGAACTTGGGGCAGGTGTATTCGCGTTCCTCGACGCTTACCACCCGGGGGACGAAAATGGCGTCCACCCGGCCCCGCAGCGCCATACAATGTCCGTAAAAAGCCTTCACCGGAACGCACAGCTCGTTTTCCGCCACCTCTACGCCCCAGGAGAGGATCTGCTTGTTGGTGAGCGGAGATGTCTCGACTTCCAGCCCGATCTCGGTAAGGAAGGTCTTCCAGAAAGGAAGGTATTTGTAATAGAGCAGCGATCTGGGAATGCCTACGCGCATTTCAGCCTTAACTGGAATTGAACAGGGCAACACCGGTCCCGGCGGATGCAGGCGGGGCTGGGATCGTTTCTGGTGGGAGACTTTCCCTTTTTCACTGACATCTAACCGTGACCCTGAAAAAAATATCCGGAAAGTTTAAGTGATAGTAGGTGATTTGGCTGCTCTTGGCAAATTCCCTGCACGTCGAGGTGCGCCTTCAGTGCCGGGCGTCGATCTCGCGCAGGCTCTCGGTCCGGACCTGTTTGAACGTAAGCCCCTCCTTGAGCAGGAAAATGCTGCCGATCCCCAGCCCGATCGAGCCCTCGATCGCCTGCAGGCCGATGGAAAATGCCAGCGCCGTCGATTCGGTGATGCATTTGACGTCGACGCTGCAGGCCTGCCCCGGAGGCGCCGAGCCGTAGGTGAGCGTCAGGGGAATGACCGTGGCCAGCTGGAAGATGCCGACGTTGGCGGGCGTGGCCGGCAGCGCGCCGGCGATGTTGATCAGGATGAGCAGGAGCAGGGCTCCAAGGAAGCCGATGAACCCCAGATGGAAGGCATGCAGCGACAGGTAGACGGCGGTAAGCTGGGATATCCATGAAGCCGACGTGGTGCAGAAGATGACGATGACGCGGCCTGGGCTCCTGAGCACCTGCTGACCCTCGCTGAAACGGGCGACGATGCCGCGCAGATGCGTGAGCTGCTTGCGCCACCAGGGGTGCTCCTCCCTGGACCTGGCCTGGGCTTCCGCCGCGCCTTTCTGCAACTTTTCACGCTTGACCTCCAGCAGCACCAGCGCCCCGCCGATCAGTACCGCGATGAGCAGCAGCACCAGCGCCCCCCGGTCGGCCCAGGCCGGCAGGTCCAGGTTAACAACGCCATAGGTGACGATCAGCGCCATGGCCAACCCGTCGAAGACGCGCTCCAGGACGATGGTCCCGAACACCGTCGAACGCGAGATGTAATATCCCTCGATGGTTTCGCGGCGGGAGATGACGTACGCGCGCGCCAGCTCACCCAGGCGCGCCGGCACCAGCGCGTTGACCAGGAAGCCGATCATCAGCGCCGAGGTCAGGTCGCGCCAGCGCGTTTTCAGTCCCTGGAAAGTGAAGTCGAAGATGATCTTCCAGCTGGCGACCTTGAGCATGATCGAAGCCAGGTTGGCGAGGATGGCCAGGAAGACGTAGAACCAGGAGACGCCGGCGAACGCCGCCAGCACCTCGCTGTAATTCACCCGCGTGATCAGGGCGTAGCCGAGGGCCGCGATCAGCAGCAGAATCCAGCGCCGGCGAACGAAGCGCAGGAAGGCGCGGACGAATCTCAAGCGGGGCAACCTCCTTCCGCCTGCTTGATCAGCTCTTCGACAGTGACGAACGCAAGTCCGCGGGCGCGGGCCTGGCTGATGATCCGGGGCAGGGCCGCTACCGTCTGGGAGCGGTCTTCTGCGCGGCTGCCGCGCCAGCCGTCGTGCAGCAGCAGGATACTGCCCGGCTCGAGCACTTCAGCCGTCCTGGAAACAATCTGTTCCACACCGGGAGAGGCCGTGTCCCAGACTCCTTTGGTCCAGCCCACCACCGTGTATCCGGCGGCTGTCACCGCCCGGTGGGCTAACGGGCTCAGCCAGCCATGCGGCGGCCGGAACAGCGGCGCCGGATCATCCGCTCCCGCCTCGCGCAGCGCCTGGTCGGTCAGCTGCAACTGCATCCGGGCGGCTCCGGCTGAGGCCCACATGAGGATATCATGGTCCATGCCGTGATTGGCCACCCGGTGTCCTTCGGCGGCCATCCGTTTGACTGTTTCGGGAGAGCGCATGGCATTCTCGCCGAGCACGAAGAAGGTTGCCCGCGCCTCTTCCTGCTTCAGCACGTCGAGGATCTGTCCGGTAAAGGGCTGGCGGGGGCCGTCGTCAAAAGTGAGGGCGATGCTGCCTCCGGTCCGGCAGCCGCGGAAGAACATGCGGCCGGTGAGCGGAAGGTTGGGAATCAGAAAGGCGGAGAGCAGCAGGCCGTCGGCGCCGAAGCCTGCCGCCAGCGTCGCGGCTGCAAGCCCGCGCCGGCCACGGTGCCAGAGAACATGCGACAGCCCGGCTGAGGGGAGGAGGGCGGTGCCGGCCAGCGAGCCGAGCACACACAGCGCCTCTTTCTTAGTCATTCAGGGCGTAGGCGATTTCATCCGTGGGCGCGAGCGCCACCGGCTCTGTTTCCGGCTTGCGTCCCAGCAGCTCCAGATAAAGCGCTTCCACCTGCTTGGCGACCAGGTCCCAGGAATATTTTTCCATCACGGTGTCGCGTCCGTTCTGGCCCATCCGCTGCCGCAGTTCGGGGTCGTTCAGGAGCCGCAGGATGGCTTCGGCGAAGGCGGCCGGGTTCGGTTCGCCGACGAGGATCCCGTGCCGGTTATCCTCCATCACCAGACGGTAGCCGTTGATGTCAGAAGCGACGATCGGCTTGCCGGAAGACATGGCCTCCAGTAGCACCACACCAAACGAAGCCTTTGTGCAAGGGCTGCAGTAAATATCGGCGGAGGCGTAATAATTCGGACGTCCGCCATTGATCAGACCGGCGAAATGTATGTCTTTGGCCAGCCCCTTGCCCACCAGCGAACGGTAGTATGGCCGCAGGGGCCCGCCGCCGACTACGATCAGGCGGCAGTTGTCGAACCGCGACTTGACGATCTTGAAGGCATCTATCATGGTGCGCAAGCCGTTGCGTGGATCGAACCGGCCGACGAAGAGGATGTTGAGTTTGCCGTCATCGAACTCCGGCAGCACCGGTGCGTCCGGCCGGAAACAATCGGGATCGACGCCATTCGGAATGACCTTGTAATCGGTTTCGAAATAGCGCGATAGCGCCTCCACGCACGCTTCGGAAACGACGATCCTGCCGTCCATCATCTCCATGTGCCGCTCCGCTTTTTTCTGCAGCCAGGAATAGCCGCGGCTGCGGTCAAAGTAAGTATGGAAAGTGCCGACGGTCACCGGCGCATTCGAGCGGCGCAGCGCGATGACCGGCAGGATAGGCGTCAGCGGCGAATGGGCATGGATAACGTCGAAGTTCTCCTGCCGGAAGAAATTCTCCAGGTTCGCGCCCAGACCCCTGCCGAGGGTGATGTGGGCGATGGACCCATTGGAGTAGATGGGGAAACCCTTGCCGAAGCGGACCACCGGGAAGATCTCCGGACCGTTCGGGTAATGGTGATGCTTTTTCGGCTTGAGGTTGTGGGTGATGACAACGACCTCATGCCCCCGTTTGCTCAGAGCAAGTGCCAGATTGTGAACATGCTCGGTGATGCCTCCGAGCAGGGGATAATAATACTCAGATACGAGTGCGACTTTCATATTCAATATTTTAGGCTAAAAAGACTATTTTAAAACCGCACGTCACAGGACGGGCTACCGATACAATCTGCCAGAATCTTACTACACAAGTGCCGACTTTTGCTACCGGCGGCAGAGAGCGAGCCGGCCGGTTTCGCCCCGAAAAACCCTTTTCCTGTTTACCCGCATGGACAGGTGAACGGCACAAATGCCGCCGGTTTTCATAGATGTTATAATGTCTGATTGGTAAAAAGACTATTTCCGGGCAGCCGGCCGAGACTGTCCGAAGCGATTTTCATCAGCGCCCTCAGCGCGAAAGGAGGATTGAAACAAAATTGCCTATCTATGAATACCGGTGCCTGAAGTGCGGGCATCAGTTTGAAAAGCTTCAGAGCATCTCCGACCACGCGGTCAAGAAATGCGAGAAATGCGGCGCCCGGGTCACCCGGTTGTTCCATCCGGTGGCAATCCATTTCAAGGGCAGCGGTTTTTACAGCACCGACTACGGGAAAAAATCGACTCCCCGGGACAAATCTGAAGAAAAGCCAAAAAAGAAAAGCAAGGACCAGAAGAAAAAGGCCGCCGCCGGCTCCGAATAGAAGAGGGGACGTTCCTTTCCTGATTTTCCTGGTTTAACAAGAGGAAGAAAATTTATAAATTAGGAAAATCAGGAAAGGAACGTCCCTTATACTTAACCCCTTGAACATACTTGTCACCAATGACGACGGCATAGACTCACCGGGCCTGTTCGCCGTCAAGCAGGCGCTGGAAAGCTGCGGCCGGGTCGCCGTGATCGCGCCCGACCAGAACCGCAGCGCCATCGGCCGCGGCATCACGATCGGCCAGTCGCTCAACGTCCGCGAAGTGACGTTTCCGGACGGCGGCAGCGGTTTTTCGGTGGATGGCACTCCGGTGGACTGCGTCCGCCTCGCCGCCCTGGGCTTCCTTGACTGGCGGCCGGACATCGTTGTCTCCGGCATCAATCTCGGCCCCAATCTCGGTGATGACATCACCTATTCGGGCACGGTGGCCGCCGCTTTCGAGGGGATCATGCTCGGCCTGCCGGCGATCGCCGTTTCAATCGAGAGGCCGGAGAACTGGCGGCTGCAGGAGGGCGAGTTTCATTTCGTCACCGTTGCCGCCTTTACCGCCAGGATGGCGGAGAAGCTGCGGGAGAATGGCCTGCCCGGCACGATTTTGCTGAATGTAAATGCTCCCAATCTGCCGGCGGGCGAGGTGAGAGGCGCCGAGGTGACGCGTCTGGGAAAGCGTATCTACCGGGACCAGTTGGTGGAGGAGCCCGGCGAGGGTGACGGCCATCGCCGCTATCACATCTACGGTGACGACCCTTCCTACCACGTGGAGGAAGGCACGGATTTTCATGCGCTCAACCTGAAGAAAATCTCGGTGACGCCGATCCACTTCGCCCTGACGAACCTGGCGGGAATGGAAACAGTCCGTGACTGGAATCTGGATGAACTCGTTCCGCAGCCGTGAGAAAATGAGGTTGACATTTTTATAAATCCTGTCAAAGAATGTTTCAAGGCTTTTATTTTCGACCTGGACGGGACGATCGTAGACACCATCGACCTGATCCGGGAGTCGTTCCGGCACGCCAGCCGGGAAGTGCTGGGGCGGCAGCTTCCGGACGAGGTGCTGATGGCCAATGTGGGCCAGCCACTGATGCGGCAGATGCAATTGCTGGACGCTGACAAGGCGGACGATCTGTACCAGGTCTACCGCAAGTACAACCATGCCGTGCACGACGATCTCATCCGGCCGTATCCGGGCATCGAGGACCTGCTGCGGGAGCTGCGGCGCCGCGGCGCCCTGATGGCGATCGTCACCTCCAAGAGCCGCGAGACGGTCAACATGGCGTTCCGCTCGGTGCCGATCGAGCATTTCTTCGAGACGGTAGTGGCCACGGACGACACCGAGCTGCACAAGCCCTATCCGCAGCCGATCCAGCTGGCCATGCGCCGCCTGGACGTGGTCCCGGAAGAATCGGTGTACATCGGCGACAGCCCTTTCGACATCGAGGCCGGACAGGCGGCTGGCGTCAAAACGGTGGCTGTGGACTGGGGGATCTTTCCCGCCGTGCGCCTGAAAGAGATGGAGCCGGACTTCTATTTTGAGAAGCCTGATGAGATACTTGGTCTCTGCCCGGAATAGGGCCCAAGCCGCCGCCAGTTGCGGGATGCCCGCCGGCATCGCCCGCTGGACGCCACAGCGGCAGGGATTTTTTGGACCATGAAGGAATGGGTGAAACAGCATGAGTGACGCAAGCCGGATGGGCAAGGGGAAGGACAAAGGGGCGGGCAAGGTATACCTGGTCGGCGCCGGTCCCGGAGATCCGGGCCTGTTCACGCTCAAGGGCGTGGAGTGCATCCGCCGCGCCGGGGTGGTCGTCTATGACTACCTGGCCAGCAAGGAACTGCTTGCTTACGTCTCGCCCGAAGCCGAAGTGATCTACGTCGGCAAGAAGGGCGGCGATCATACCATGAAGCAGGATGATATCAATCAACTGCTGGTGGACAGGGGCCTGGCCGGCAAGGTGGTGACGCGCCTGAAGGGCGGCGACTCGTTCATTTTCGGCCGCGGCGGCGAGGAAGCGCTGGCGCTGCGCCAGGCAGGTGTTCCCTTTGAGATCGTCCCCGGCATCTCTTCGGCCTACGCCGTGCCCGCCTACGCGGGCATCCCGGTGACGCACCGGGGGCTGACCACCGACGTGGCCTTCGTCACCGGCCACGAGGATCCGGCCAAGACCGGGTCATCAATCAAATGGGACAAATTATCAACGGGCGTCGGTACGATCGTGTTTCTGATGGGTGTAAAAAACCTGCCCTGGATCGTCGAGAACCTGGTCGCCAACGGCCGTCCGCCGGGAACGCCCGTGGCGCTGATCCGCTGGGGCACGACGCCCCGGCAGCAGACACTCACCGGAACGCTGTCAGATATCGTTCAATTAGTCAAAGAACACAAATTTAAGGCGCCGGCGATCACGATCGTGGGAGAGGTGGTGTCGCTGCGAGACCAGCTGCGCTGGTTTGAGGAAAGGCCGCTGTTTGGCAAGCGCGTGGCCGTCACCCGCTCCCGCGCTCAGGCCAGCGATCTGGTGGAGGCGCTCAGGCAGGCCGGCGCCGAGCCGGTTGAGTTTCCCACCATCCGGGTCGTGCCGCCCGCCGACGGATACGCCGCCCTGGACGAGGCGGTGGCCCGGCTGCGCTCCGGGGAGCCGGCGTATGACTGGATCGTCTTCACCAGCGTCAACGGCGTCGAGCACTTCTTCAGCCGCCTGGACCGCGGCGGCGACGTGCGTGACCTCAAGGGGATCATGCTGGCGGCCATCGGGCCGGCGACCGCGGCGGCGCTCGGGTCGCGCGGGCTGAAGCCGGACTACGTGCCGCCGGAATACCGCGCCGAGGCGGTTATCGAGGGGCTGCTGGCAAAGGGCATCGCCGGCAGCCGGGTACTGATCCCCCGGGCGCTGGAGGCGCGCGAGGTCCTGCCCGAAAAGCTGGCCCAGGCCGGCGCCGAGGTCGACGTCGTCACCGCCTACGAGACCGTCCTGGAGGGCACCGGCACCGAAGACATGAAGCAGATGCTCAGCGCCGGTGAAATTGATATCATTACTTTTACAAGCTCATCCACGGTCAAAAACTTCGCACAACTCCTCGATGGAATGGATCTTTCGAGCCTCGCTGGGAGCGTGACAGTCGCCTGCATCGGGCCGGTGACCGCGGATACAGCCAGGGAGCTGGGACTGAGCGTCGATCTGGTTGCGGATGATTACACCATCCCCGGACTGGTTCAGGCGTTGATATCCCAGGCGCAAGCTGGCTGACAGCGGCCTCTGTGGCCGGAAAATCCAAGGAAAGATTAAGGCATGATCGACATCACCCGACTCTACTGCGACCGCGACACTCCCGCGGACTCATTGCGTTACGGCCACAGCCCCAAGCCGGGCAGGGAGATGGCGGGCGCGCCGCACATCCCGCGGCAGCCGAAATCAGCGGCCGCGCGCCGGCCGGTGGTCGCCTGGAACACCAGCCGTACCTGCAATCTCAAATGCGTACACTGCTATACGGATTCCGAATCCAAGAAATATGGGGGGGAGCTGGACACCGCCGAGGGCAAGGCCCTGATCGAGGAGCTGGCCGCGTTCCAGATCCCGGCGCTGCTCTTCTCCGGCGGCGAGCCCCTGATGCGCAAGGACCTGTTCGAACTGGCGGCGCATGCCGTGTCGCTCGGGATCCGGCCGACGCTCTCAACTAACGGCACGCTGATCACGCCCGGGGTCGCGCAGCAGATCAAGGATCTGGGCTTCACCTATGTCGGCATCAGCCTCGACGGCATCGGCGATGTCAACGACGCCTTCCGCGGGCACAAGGGAGCCTTCGAGAAGGCGATGGCCGGCTTCCGCAACTGCAAGGCGGTGGGACAGCGCGTCGGCCTGCGGCTGACGCTCACCAGGCACAATTACCGTGATCTGCACCGCATCTTCGACTTCATCGAGGAGGAAGAGATCGACCGCGCCTGTTTCTATCACCTGGTCTATTCCGGCCGCGGTAAAGAGAGCGACGATCTCACCCACGCGGAATCACGCGACGCGCTGGACATCATCCTGGCGCGCACCAAGGAGATGCACGACCGGGGGCTGGACAAGGACATCCTCACCGTTGACAACCACGTCGATGGCATCTACCTCTATCTGAAACTGCTCCGGGAAGCGCCGGAACGCGCTGAGGCGGTCATGCGGCTGCTGAAATGGAACGGCGGCGGCATGTACAGTTCCGGCGTCGGCTTTGGCGACATCGATTTCCTGGGCAACGTCCATGCGGACCAGTTCTGGATGCACTACAGCTTCGGCAACGTCCGCGAGCGTCCGTTCAGCGAGATCTGGATGGACACTTCCGACCCGCTGATGGCGGGGCTGAAAGACCGGCGCGGCCACATTCACGGCCGCTGCCGCGAGTGCAAGTGGTTCGATGCCTGTGGCGGCGCCCTCAGGGTGCGCGCCGACCTGGTGCGCAGCGACCCGTGGGCGCCGGATCCGGCCTGCTATCTGACCGATGAGGAGATCGGGCTGTAGCCCAGAGCCGGCGGAGGTACAGGCTTGATAGCCTGGTTGGCCGGTGACTCAGAGGATTTCATGATGGCTGAACACGCAGACAAACCAGATATCCCGGGCGGACATCCCCACGGCCGCCCGGGAAGCGCCAATCCTGGCGGGCCGCCAGTGCCACGCCTCGTGGCCTGGGAGGTGACCCGGCGCTGCAATCTTTCCTGCCGGCACTGCCGCGCCGCCGCCGACAAGGGACCCTATCCCGGCGAGCTTTCCACCGAGAAATGTTTCCAGGTGATCGACGAGATCGTCGCGGCGGGAAAGCCGATCGTCATCCTCACCGGCGGCGATCCGATGCTGCGCGAGAACATCTACGAGATAGCCCGCTACGGCACGGAGAAGGGCCTGAAGATGGTGATGTCGCCGTGCGGCACGCTGCTCGATGAGGCCAATGCGCGCCGGTTGAAAGAGGCCGGCATCGACCGCATCAGCCTTAGCATCGATGGCGCCACTGCCGTCACACACGACGATTTCCGCCGTGTGCCCGGCGCCTTTGACGAGGTCATGCGGGGTATCGAAGCGGCGAAGAAGGCCGGCATCGAGTTTCAAATCAACACAACGGTGACAAAGGTCAACCTGGCGGAGCTGCCTGACATCCTCAGGCTGGCGATCGAAGTCGGCGCCGTCGCCTTCCACCCGTTCCTGCTGGTGCCGACCGGCCGCGGCAAGGAGCTGGCCGACCAGGAGCTTTCGCCGGAGCAGTACGAGGAAACCCTCAACTGGGTTTATGACCAGCGCGGCCGCCTGCCGCTCAACTTCAAACCCACCTGCGCGCCGCATTATTACCGCATCCTCCGCCAGCGCGAGCACGCGGCCGGCAATAAGGTTACCGTAGAGACGCATGGCATGGACGCCATGAGCAAAGGCTGCCTTGGAGGCCAGGGTTTCTGCTTCATCTCCTACCAGGGCGAGGTTCGGATCTGCGGCTT
>JAJYXB010000016.1:18222-114722 GCA_021791195.1 Actinomycetes bacterium
GCGAGCACGCGGCCGGCAATAAGGTTACCGTAGAGACGCATGGCATGGACGCCATGAGCAAAGGCTGCCTTGGAGGCCAGGGTTTCTGCTTCATCTCCTACCAGGGCGAGGTTCGGATCTGCGGCTTTCTTGATGTAAAATGCGGCGACCTGAATGAGCAGAGCTTTGGCGATGTCTGGCTGAACTCGCCGGTCTTTAAGCAGATGCGTGACCTGGATGGCTATCATGGCCGCTGCGGCTATTGCGAGTACCGGCGTTTCTGCGGCGGCTGCCGCGCCCGCGCCTACGAGGTGACGGGCGACTATCTGGGCGAGGAACCGTTCTGCGTTTATCAGCCGAAGGCTCGGAAGCGTTGAGCGGCAGGTTCCGGTGGAGGGTGTTTTTCTCCGTTTACGTTTGCCGTTGGGAGTTTGTCTTGACTGAATGACTGGTGTGGAGGGGTGGAATTTATTGGCGGCAAGCCGAACCACTCCGAAAAACACCCTCCACCGGTTTCACGCACTTTTTATGGACGAGACTGATAAAAAACTTATAACTTTGATCCAGGCCGACTTTCCGATCGTCGACAGGCCTTACGCTGCTATCGGCGAAAAACTGGGCATCGGCGAAGACGAGGTGATCGACCGTATCCGGACGATCATGGAGTCGGGCGAGATCCGCCGTCTGGGGGCGTCATTCGACTCGCGCCGGCTGAACTACCGCAGCACGCTGTGCGCCGTCCACGTACCGCCGGAAAAGCTGGATGCGGCGGTAGCGGCGATTAACGGCTATCACAATGTCACGCATAATTATGAACGCAATCATTATTACAACGTCTGGTTCACGCTGATCGCCCCCAGCCTGGAGCGCATCGACCAGATCCTGCGGGAGATCGAACAGCGGGCCGGCATCGGGCCGGTGCTGAACCTGCCCGCGACGCGCCTGTTCAAGATCCAGGTGGACCTGCCGGTGATCGATGGCTAGGGAGTTCAGCGACAGGGAACGGGAACTGGTGCGGTCGCTGCAGGAGAGCATCCCGCTGACGCCGCAGCCGTTTGCTGAGATCGCCGCCCAGACGGGGATGGACCCCGGTGAAGTGCTGGAGCTGGTCAAGGCATGGAAGGCTGATGGCACCATCCGGCGCTTTGGCGCCATGGTCCGGCACCAGCGGCTCGGTTACACCGCCAATGCCATGTGCGCCTGGGATGTTCCGGACGAGCGCGTCGACGAAGTCGGCGAGACGTTCGCGGCCGCGGCTGAGGTCAGCCATTGCTACCAGCGGCCCAAGGCGGAAAAATGGGATTACAACCTGTTTGCGATGATTCACGGCCCCAGCGCCGAGGACTGCGAGCGGGTCGCCGCGGCGCTGGCGGAAAAGACCGGCATCGCCAGCTACCGGCTTCTTTACAGCAGCCGCGAATTCAAAAAGATCAGTATGAAGTATTTCATCGAATGAAGCGGGGCGGGCGGCCGGCATCAGCTTCCTGGAACGGTAGCGACCGGCTGGTCGCGGGGTCGCTTTTTCTGATCACCCTGCTTTCGCGCATCCCCTTCCGCACCGATCTGCTTTACGCCTGGGATTCGGTGCTCTATACACGCGCTCTCGACGGCTTCGATGTCACTGCCGGTCATCCCCAGCCGCCGGGTCACATCTTCTACGTCGGCCTGGTGTGGCTTATCAACCGTCTGACCGGCGATCCGAACGCCGCCATGGTCTGGATCAGCGCTTTTGCCGCCGCCGGAGCCGTGGCAATGCTCTATCGTTTCGGACGGACGCTGTTCAGCCGCGGGGTTGCCCTGGGCGCGGCGGCGCTGCTGGCGACCAGCCTCAGCTTCTGGGTCTACAGCGAGATTGCCTACCCCTACACCCTGCTGGCCTTCCTCAGCATCGCCTGCGCCGCGGCCATCTACCAGACCTGGCAGGGCAGGGCAGGATGGGTGGTGCCCGCCGCGCTGGTGCTGGGCGTCGCCTCCGGGTTTCGCGAAGACCTGCTGCCGTTCCTGCTGCCGCTGCTGGTGCTTGGCTGGCTCGGCAAGCCGCGGCTGCGCGTTGCCGCCGCGGTGGCAGTGCTGCTGGCCGCGATCATGGCGTGGTATGTCCCCGCGGCGCTGCTCTCCGGCGGCTTTGCCGCCTATCAGTCGGCGTCTTCGGCGCAGACCGGTTATCTGCTGCACTACTCCTCGGTGTTCGGCGGGGGGCTGGGAGCGCTCGCCGACAACACCTTCGCCTTTCTCCGCTTTCTGGGCTGGGCCCTGGCGGCAGCGATTCCGGCGCTGGCGGCTTTTCTCATCTGTCTGTCCCGGCCCGGGTTCCGCCAGGAGCGGCGCGACCGGCGCCTGCTGTTCCTGACGGCATGGTCGCTGCCCAGCGTCCTCTTCTACGTCCTGATCCATGTGGGGGAATACGGCTACGTCTTCAGCTTTCTGCCGGCGGCGCTGCTGGCGGCTGTCTGGGGCGTCTCCCGCCTGGCCCGTTCGGCGGCGGCTTCCCGGGGAGAGCGGTTCGGCCGGGCCGCGTTCGCGGTCCCCGTGGCGCTGATGACAGCTTTGAACATGGGCCTGTTCCTGCTGGCTCCGCCGGCGATGAGCGCCGACCGGCTGGCGGCGCGGGAGACGATTCTAGGCTCGAAGATCGAGACGATAAAAGAGAATTTCAATCCCTCGACTACCCTGATCGTCAGCATCTTCGACGAGCAGCAGGTGGAATATTACCTGCCGGGATTCAGACATTTCGGCATGGACCCGATGGAGGAGCCTCGCGCCAGTCTCGAGCTTGGCCCGAGTATCAGCGCCGTTGTCATTTTCGACGATTTCCTGCGCCCGGGATCAGGGAACCTGTCCACGGCGCTGCCGCTGGCGGCCGATCAGAAATTGACGATCATCCGGCGGCGGCCCGGCGAGCGTAGCGTCGTCATCGACTGGAACAGGCAGGAGGTCTCCCTTGAAAGCGCCGGCTGATCTGCTGCGGCTCTATGGCGATGCACCGCCGGCAACGCGGCTGTTCATGCGCATCCGCCTGCTTCTGAGCGATATGGAGCGGGTCGAGCGCGAAACACCGCGAACCGGCACCATCCTCGAGTTGGGGTGCGGCCACGGGCTGTTCTCAAACCTGCTGGCGCTGCGTTCGCCGGGGCGCAGGGTGATCGGCATCGACCTCTCGCCGGAAAAGATCCGGCATGCCCGCGCCTCCATCGGCGGCCGCGGCAACATCGAATTCATCTGCGGCGACATACTCGAGCTCCAGCTGCCTGCATGCGACGCCATCACCATCGTCGATGTCACTTACCTGCTCCCACCCGGCGAGCAGCAGCGGCTGCTGCAAGAGTGCCGCCGGCTGCTTAGGCCCGGCGGCGTGCTGGTGTGGAAGGCGCAGGAACGCCGGCCACGGTGGAAGTTCGCATTCACCTGGCTGCAGGAGATGCTGGCTACGTCCGCAGGTCTGACGCAGGGAAAGCGGCGGGGCCTGCACTTCCCCAGCCGCGCGGAAGCGCTGGCGATGATGGAGGCCACCGGTTTCGGCGCCCGAGTCGTTGAGGTGCCGACGCACCGGCCATACACGGACGTCATCTACGTGGGCACGAAGCCGGGTAATCAGGGAATACCCTGATTTCCAAGGCAGGCCTCCGCCAGTATTATCGTTGTGGCAGCCGGTAACAGCCGCCGGCGTGTTGCCATGATCGGGCATATGGAAGCCAGCCGCGCGGAAATCGCTCACAACTGCTATTACTTATGGTTATAACCGAAGTCAACAAATTACCCTAAAGCGCTCCAGTTCCGGGAATGTTGTAAAAGCAGCTAAAATATATCGGAATTGCCGGTTAATTAATACGAATGAATAATGAGTTAGCGACCACAAAAAGTGATTGACTTTTACCCGCCCAGGTATTATCCTTCATACCCAGGGTAGTATGCGTTGCAGTATAAGCGGGCTCAATAGCGGACACTCGTGCGGAAGCGGATCGTTGATAATGTCACATCATGAAGAATCTTCAGTAACCAGGATATATATAAGTTTCACCCCGCATAGCAGGTAACTGCAACCTCCATTTGGCCACGACGCCTATCCTGAGACGGCGCCCCAGCACTGTCACCAAGGAAATGCGTGGTAGCATGCCCGGATAATTGTGATTATGTTCACAATATTTGGGCGAATTTAAGGCGAAAGGAGGTGAAAAACATGCGAAGGATAGCAATCAGGGCTGCCATTGTTCTGCCCGTGATCCTCATCCTGGCTTTTTCGGCCACGGCTTTGGCGTATAATGTGAAGCCTCCCGATGGAGGCGCCGCTCTGGCGACAGACGTCGCTCCTCACGACGGTTTCAATACCGGCGGTGGAACCGATTACTGTATCCAGTGCCACGACATTCACCAGGCACAAGGTGACTACGTGCTTACGCGCCAGTCGACCGTGACGGCGACATGCAACACCTGTCATGCGCTCTTCGGGGCTGCTCCCGCTCCGGGCCAGGCTCCGGACTGGACGCACAACCCGCTGACAGGCGCGGCCAACCCGTCCGGCAACCCGTCGCCGATGACCGGCACTCCGCCGACGACGTCCGATCTGCTCGCGTATAACGTGAACATGAGCGGCGCGACGGCCCAGTATATGGACAGCATCCCGGGCCATAGCCTCGGTGTCATGGCCGGTGGGACGATTGTCAGGAACAGCGATTCCATTCCCGATAGTTCTTCCACTCTGAAGGTCATGATCTCCGGTGAGTACGGCGGTTACAATCTCGGCTACTACAGCGGGACGTCGGTAACCTCGTTCACCGGTACGCAGGGTCTGTACTGTGCTTCCTGTCATTCGCCGCACGGCGCGGTCGCCGATGGTGGCGTCGGTAACGTGATCACCGGCAACACAATGTTGCTGTCGGCACGTCCGAACCACATCACCACGCCAGTGGCGAGTTACGACGACGGTTCGTTCTGTCTGGCTTGCCACGACAAGAACCTCGGCGTCGATGCTAGCCAGAAGACTCACCCGTCTCAGTTCTGCCTGAACTGTCACGGTGACGAGGCTAGCGGAGGTGGTACGCAGGACTTCCCGCACACCAGCACTAACCATCGACTCCTCACCACGGAGCCGGATGCGCTGTGTCTGCAATGCCATACTCCTGGCACACTGCCCTAAACGGGGCCGGTTGGTAGAAGGTAGAAACGGGAGAGGCATCTTAACCGATGCCTCTCCCTTCATCAGATAAGTAGATTGGAACCAACTTGCGCAGATTTTCAGTTTTTTCACCGCTTGCGGCAGCGATAGTGACGGCGATGGCCATTTTCCTGATCTCCTGTGGTTCGAACGGCACCGCAACGGATGGGGCCACCACCGCAACTGTCACCTCCCCCCATCAGATTTCTGGCGCGGACCAGCAGCAGATCGTTGCGGACGCCAGGACGGATCTGAACGAGATCGCGGCCGTCGGCCAGAATCCGGCGACGCTGACCAGCGCTTTGACGGGGAAAGCGCTGAGCGACATGGAGGCCGAGATCGACGGCAATCTGGCGCAGGGAAAGTACAAAAAACGTGATTTCCAGAATATTGTCGTCAAGATCCAGGACTTCACGGCGCCGGTGGCGGAGGTAGCGGCCGAGTTTGACGACAGCAGCTACTATGTCGACGCCAGGACTGGCGCGCAACTTGGGCAGCCGCGGGCTCAGCACCGCAGTTATGCCCTGGCGCTGCAAAAAGAGGGGAATCGCTGGAAGATCAGCATGATTCTCTCGCCGAACGCCACCACTACTGACAGAGCGCCCTCGGCGAGCTGAGTGGATTTACTGGATTAGCTGGGCATTTTGGTGCATAATTACTCTCGATGTCTTGATCCTCTTTTGCGAAATCATCAGAAACCTGACAAAAAGGACAGAAAACTTGCGCCTCGCCTGCAGGCGGGTTATCCCCTTTTCAGTTGTTTTTTTGGCAGGTGTGTTTCTTTTCTCGGTGCTGCCCGGCTGGGCCGCAGCGGCGCAGACCAGCCCCAGCCCGCACGGAGGTTTCACCAATTCAACCTCGTTCTGTCTCGTATGCCATACGACTCACAACGCCGCGGGCGTCAGCCTGGAACCGTATGCGCTGGAGTCGGCGGTGTGTTTCACCTGTCATAATGGAACCGGATCCAGCCTCAACATTGAAGCGGAAATGAATCTCGATCCCAACAGCAACGCTCTGCACCCGATCAAAGTCAATCTGCCGAACAATAATGGCACCTATTCATACACGCCCAACACGACCGCCGGCATTGCGCCTCCCGGGCCGTATGACTGCAGCCAGTGCCATAATCCTCATGGAGATGTCGGCAACGGGGAGTTGCTGAAGCAAACATATAACACCAGCGAATATGTCACTTATTCGACTTCGCCGGATCCTTACGCGCAATGCTGGACCTGCCACAATTCGAACACGATCACGACCGACAAGACGCTTTTTCCCCTACATGAGGTGCATATCATCACCGACAGGGCCTCATGCTCGGCGTGCCATTACAGCCCGCACGGCGTCGCCGGTCCCAAGCTGATCAGATTCAACCCCACTTACGTCTTCCCGTCCACGATCGCGGGGACGGGACCGGCCTATGTCTCGGGGGGAGCGAACAAAGGCAGCTGCACGCTGACGTGTCACGGCCAAGACCATAACAACGCGAGTTATTGATGGCCCGGTTTATCAAATTTTTTGAGCATGGAGTGAAGTTTTGTCAAAGATAATCAATATAGCCCTGGGTGTGGTGGGGGCCGCGCTGCTGATTGGCGTGGGCTTTCTCATCTATTTCCATTTCCATCCAAAACCGCCGTCAACGGAGCTGGGTATCTCTTATCAGAGATGGTCGGATGCGGTCAGCACCAATCCGGATGACTCATTCTCGCGGGCCAACCTGGCAAAAACGCTGCTGCAGATGGGCAACACCGATCGCGCCATCCAGGAATTCAAGACGGCGATCGACCAGCAGCCCAAGAATTTCGAATACATGTTCCAGCTGGGTCTGGCCTATGTTCAGGCCAAGGACAACGCCAACGCGCTCGATCAGTTCAAGCAGGCAGCGGATCTGGCGCCGGCGGGTTCGAAATACAACTACCAGTTCGAAGCCGCGCAGACCGCCTTCAACATGGGAGACCTGCAGACTGCCCTGACCTACGTCCAGGCCAGCATCAAGGATAGCGATGTGCTCTGGAACTCGCATTACCTGCTGGGGCAGATTTATGAGAAACAGGGAAACAAGGCTCAGGCCAAGCAGGAATATCAGGCCGCGGAGAAGTTCGTTCCAGGCGACCAGGATCTTGAGGCCGCGCTCAAGCGGGTCTCGGGCTGATATCAGGCGTGTCAGCCAACAACCATCAAACCTAAGGGAAGACAGAAGGCGGTAGCAAATGATTTGGCAAAATTATAAGGGAAGATTGATCATCCTGGGCATTCTCGTAGTGGCGCTGGCGGTGGTCGGCCTGCTGCTCTCCCACAGACTCGTCAATACGCCGAAGGCGATTGCGGGAACGTCCTTCAATCTCGCGTTTACGATCTATGACCTGCGGACGCCGCTGGGCGTGACGGCTGACTCCAATGATAACGTTTACGTTGCCGACACCGGCAACAGTATGATCAAGGTCTATGACAAGAACGGGAGTTTCCAGTACAGACTGGACAGCGTCCACGACGACAAGGGCAACCGGACGATTTCTTTCCCCTCTCCTTACGGGCTGGCGATCGATAATTCCACCGGCAAGCTCTATGTATGCGATTACTCCGTCTATGTGCTGGACAAGAGCGGCAAGTACCTCGACGAGCTCACCGTCCCCGCCGGCGTGGTCAAGCCCGATCCGAATGACAAGAGCCGCATGCGGCCGAACCAGGTGGCCATCCTGAACAACCGTGTCTACGTCACCAGCCGCGACGGCATCTATATCTGGGACAAGAACACCGACCAGTTCGTGACCCACTGGGGAACGCGCGGCACCGGCCTGGGGCAGTACGATTATCCCAACGGCATCGCCGCCGATCCGACCACCGGCAACATCTATGTGGCGGACACGAACAACTGGCGGCTGGTATGCCTGGGTGAGGACGGCAAGATACGCTGGACACTGGGCCGGCAGCAAAAAGGCAACATCCCCAGTCCGTGGCACCTGCTCCGGTCGGTCACCGTCGACAAGAACGGAAACGTATTCATCTCTGATTCGCCGGACCGGATCGTGGTGCTGGACAAGAACGGCAAGCTGATCTCCATCATCGGCGAGCGCGGCACGGAAGAGACCAAGCTCAATTTCCCCGAAGGCGTGTTCGTCAGCGCCATGGACAGGCTCTACATCGCCGACCGGGAGAACGACCGCGTCCAGGCCTGGCAGCTAAACTCGCAGTTGCCGAGGCCTTCGAGCGCGGATGTGGACAAATTCGCCAAGGCGCTGAGCCCGGCGACCCAGTAAGCACCGACCGGAACAGCCGGAGTCAACAGATTGAACGCTGAAAAAGCAAATGCAATATCACCGGTAAAGGAGCCTGGCGCGCAGCTCGGGCGGAAGCCCGCCGACGTCATGTTCGCGGTCATCATCGCTTTGGCGCTGGCCACGCTGGACATCTACCTGTCGATTATCTACTACCGGAACACCGGGTACGACATGCGCTGGCTGCTGGCCACCATCGACATTATGGTGGTGATCTCAGTGCTGGCCGCCGCGGGCAAACGGGTGTTCCATATGCTCATCTCCATGAAGCTGGCGGTTACCATGCTGTTCGTGGTGGCGATCATGTCGATCATCGGCACCCTGCTGCCGCAAGGGGCCGATGTGCAGCAGTCGGACCTCTACAACAGCTCGCTCTATCACTTCTACAATAGCCTGGGCCTCTTCGACGTCTATCATTCGCGCTGGTTCCTGGCGCTGCTCTTCACGCTGATCGCCAGCCTCATCCTCTGCATCGGCAACCGCGTGCCGACTACCGTCAAGAAGACGTTTCGACTGCGCGTCGACGTCAAGGACGCATTTGTCGCCAACCAGCCGCAGGCGCAGGCATTCCCCGGCGCGGGCGAGCGGGGGCTCGAGGAAGCGAGGCGTGTTTTCCGCGCCCATCATTACCGGCTGCACACCGGCTCCAGCGGGTCGGTGATGGGGCTCCGGGGGCGGTTCGCGCCGCTGGCTTCGATCGCCTTTCATTCCAGCTTCATTCTTATCGCGGCCGGCGCCTTGCTGAGCAGCCAGCTGGGCTTCAGTGACGATTCGGTGATAGTGCCGAACGGTCAGGTCGTGAACGTTCCCAATACTCAATTGCAGGTGATGAACTATAGCTTTAAGATAGAATACGAAGGAAAAGGGCTGCTCAAAAACGGCTCGATCGTGCGCGTCAGGGAGCTGGCGGACGGCAAGACCGTGCAGCGTGAGGACGGCGGCGACATGAGCCAGGTGACGCAGGTGTATGATCTGGCGCCATCGTCCTTTTTCAGCGATATCGAGGTTTACAAAAATAACCAGCCGGTCAAGCGCCAGACGATCAGGGAAGGCGACCCGCTCGAAGTCGACGGGGCCACTTTCTACCAGAAAAGCTATACGTACGACCCGTCATCAGGGCAGCCGATCTCCATCCTCGAAGTGAACCACAAGCCCTTCAAGACGCTGATCTACATCGGCGGAATACTGTTGATGCTGGCGATCATGGTGTCCCTGTACCTGCCGCAGCGCCGCATCTGGGCCAAGGTAGGCTCCGACGGGCAACTGCTGGTGGGAGGCCGGACGAGCCGGTCCAAGCTGGGATTCCGGCGGGAATTCGAACGCATGACAAAGGAGCTACAATTGAGACTGAGGCAGGAGGCCAGAGCAGATGGTTAAGCTCGAAAGTATCTTTGCAATAGTGACACTGCTGACGTATCTCGTCTCCGGCGGGATCTATATCTGGTACCTTGTCACCAGCAACCGGAGGGCAGCCAGGCTGGCCTCGATGCTGCTGGTGCTGGGCTTCTTCTGCCACACGATGGCCCTTGGCATGCGCTGGATCGACTCCGGTCATCCGCCGCTGTCGGATTCGTACGAGTCGCTGTCGCTGTTCAGCTGGGGGCTGGTGCTCTTCTATCTGATCAGCGAGCGTAAATATCCGATCCAGGCGGCTGGCGCCGTGGTGGTGCCTACCGCTTTCATCATCCAGAGCATCGCCCTGGTCCTGAATGAGGGCCCGGAACCGCTGCGGCCGATCCTCAACAGTGGCTGGCTGTGGATACATGTTTCCATCGCCATGCTGTCGTACGGCTTTTTCGCTCTGGCGTTTGGAGCCGGCTTCTTCTACCTGATCCAGGAATATCTGCTGAAAAAACAGTATCAGCATGCGCTGGCGGCGTTCGTGATCATGTTCGCCGCCATCGGCCTTGCCGTCGGGCTCTGGCTGGGATTCATCTGGGCGCATCCGGCGGACGCCGTCAACCAGCAGACCGGCGAGCACTTCAACCAGTACTCTAGCGGCGATATCTACAAGATCCTGGGTTTGGCGGGCGCCGGTTTGGTGATAGCGCTGATCCTCGGGTTTGCCGCCGGCAAGGGCGCCTCGCGTCCCGGCTTCGTCAAGCGGCTGCCGTCGCTTGATGTGCTGGACGAGGTTAGCTATAGAGGCGTGGCGCTGGGATTCCCGTTGCTGACGATCGGCATCGTCACCGGCGCCATCTGGGCCGACAAGGCCTGGGGTGCGTGGTGGAGCTGGGATCCCAAGGAGACGTGGTCGCTGATCACGTGGCTGTTTTACGGTGGTTATCTGCATACCCGGCTTACCTGGGGCTGGCGTGGCCGGCACTCGGCGATGATCTCGATCATCGGCCTGGTCGTGGTGCTGTTCACTTACATCGGAGTCAACTACCTGCTCGCGGGCTATCACTCTTACGCAAAAGTGTAGGAGGAGACTTTGCCGCTTTATCCCGTCAACCTGAAGGTGGACGGTCGTCACTGTACCGTTATCGGCGGCGGCCGGGTGGCGCTGCGCAAGGTGGAGAGCCTGCTCGAGTGCGGCGCCGAGGTCAAACTCGTTACTCCGTTTATCGACGAGGGGTTTGAAGCGCTGCACGGCCGTTTCGAGCATGTGGCCCGGCCGTATCGCTGGGGCGATCTCGAGGGCTCTTTCCTGGTGATCGCGGCCACCGACGACAACACTACCAACCGGGCCGTCGAGGAAGAGGCGCGCGCCCGGCATTTGCTGCTCAACGTGGTGGACAAGCCGGAGCAGTGCAATTTTTTCGTGCCGGCGACGATCCGGCGCGGAGAGCTGATGCTTACCATGTCTACCGGTGGCGAGCTGCCGGCGCTCGCCAAACGCTTGCGCCTTCAGCTGGAGGAGGAATTTCCCCAGGAATGGTCCCAGGCGCTCGTGCTGCTGGGCAAGGCGCGCCGTCGGGTGCTGGCTCAGTTCCGGGACGAGCGGCGCAAGCAGGAGTGCCTGGGCGAGTTGGCGGGACTGGATCTGGTAGGCGTTCTTAAGGCTGGCGGCGACATCGCCGCCCAGGCGGAGATTGACAGATGCATCTCGCGGTATTTGGCGTAAATCATAAAACAGCCCCCGTGGAGTTGCGCGAAAAGGTTTCACTCGACGGGGATGGATGTGGCGCGCTCTCGCGCCGGCTTCTTGACGGGGCCGGCGTACTGGAGGTTGTGCCGCTTTCCACGTGCAACCGCACTGAGGTCTACATGGTGGTGCCCCGGCCGGAGAACGGCTATGCCGCGGTGCTGGCAGCGCTGGCCGGGTATAGCGGCGTCGACGGCCAGGACCTGGAGGAATGTTCTTATTTCCACGAGGGTGAGAGCGCGGTGCGTCACCTGTACAAGGTGGCTGCCAGCCTCGACTCGATGGTGGTGGGCGAGGCCCAGATTATGGGCCAGATCAAGGCGGCCTATCATCTCGCCCACAAGCAGGAAAGCACGAGCGTGCTCCTGAACCGGCTCTTCCGGCACGCGCTCGAAGTGGGCAAACGGGTGCGTACCGAGACCGCCATCGGCGAGAACCCGGTATCGGTCTCTTCCGTAGCGGTCGAGATGGCGCGAAGAGTCTTCGATGAACTGGAGGGCAAGACCGTGCTGCTGCTGGGCGCCGGCAAGATGGGCGAGCTGACCGCCACGCATCTGCTCTCGCATGGCATCAACAGCATTTTCGTCGGCAACCGCACCTACAGCCGCGCGGAAGAGATGGCCGCCAAATGGGGCGGCGCCGCCATTCCTTTCGACGAGCTGACCGATTATCTGCCGCTGGCCGATATCGTCATCAGCTCAACCGGCGCGCCGCATTATGTACTGCGCAAGGGCGAGGTCGAGCGGGCCATGCGCCAGCGCCATAACCGGCCGATCTTTTTCATCGACATCGCCGTCCCCCGGGACATCGATCCGGGAGTCAATGACGTCTATAACGCCTTTCTCTACGACATCGACGACCTGCGGGAGGCCGCGGAGGCGAACGCCGGGGCGCGCCAGAAAGAGGCCAGGAAGGCCGAGAAGATCATTGCCGAGGAGGTGGAGAGTTTCAGCCACTGGCTCGGTACGCTGGACGTGGTGCCGACGATCACGGCGCTAAGGGAGATGGCGGAAGAGGTCAAGAAAGCCGAACTGGCCAAAGCGCTGGCCAGGTTCGACGGCCAGCTCTCGGACAGGGATCGCAACCGCATCGAGGCGATGGCGGCGGCAATCGTCAACAAGCTCCTGCACGATCCCACGGTCGAACTGAAAAAAGCATCGAACGAGCGCGGTGGATATCTTTATGTGGAGTCGATGCGTCGGCTGTTCGGGCTAAACGGCAGCAACAGGGCTTCTGGCGGGAGCCGGCCGAAACTGCGCAAATCGGAGAAAGATGAGTACTGAAGCAACCTCCCGCCAGGTCGTGCTGGGCACGCGCGGCAGCGATCTGGCGATGTATCAGGCGCGGCTGGTAGCGTGGCTTCTGCAGACACAACATGTCGACCTGTCGGTCAAGATAAAGAAGATCGTCACCTCGGGCGACAAGATCCTCGATTCGCCGCTCTCCAGGATCGGCGACAAGGGACTGTTCGTCAAGGAGATCGAGAAGGCGCTGCTCGATGGCGAGATCGATCTGGCCGTCCACAGTTCTAAGGATCTGCCCACAATCCTGCCCGACGAGCTGATGATCGGCGCCTTTGGCAAGCGCGAGGATCCCCGCGATGTCTTCCTGGGAAAGGCGAAGAGTCTGCTGGAGATCCCCGCTGGCGGCAGGATCGGCACCAGCAGCCTGAGGCGGCGGTCGCAGCTGCTGGCACTCAGGCCTGAGCTGGACATCGTTGATATCAGGGGGAATGTTGATACCAGGATCGCCAAGATCGCGGAACTGGGACTCGACGGCACCATCCTGGCGGCTGCCGGCGTCAAGCGGCTGGAGCGCGAGGACCGCATCTCGTTCCATTTTTCCCTGGACGAGCTGGTGCCGGCCGTGGGCCAGGGTGTGATCGCGATCGAGATCAGGAAGGATGATTCGTTCATCAGGCAGCTGGTCAAGCCGCAGAACGATGCCGACTCGGCCGATGCCGTGGCGGCCGAACGGGCGTTGATGCGCTGGCTGGAAGGAGGCTGCCAGGTGCCGATCGGAGCACATGCGCGGATAGCCGGCGGGCAACTGGAGCTGAAGGCGTTTCTTGGTTCTCTGGATGGCGCGAAATCAGTGCGTGACTCGATCGCGGGCCCGCGCGGCGATGCCGAGCATCTGGGGGAAACCCTGGCGCGGCGGCTTCACGAAAACGGTGGCGCCGCGATCCTCGAGGAAGTCCGGCGCGAAGCCGGGGCTGACGGCGGCGGCTGGACCTGATCTTGCGCAGCGGGCGCCGGTCCGGAAAAGTTTACAAAAAAGGACGGTCTCAGACCGTCCTTTTGCATTCGTGCGCCGTTTTCCTTAGGGCTGTTTGGGCACTGCGACGCTGCACTGCCAGTTGACGCAATCGAAGGTGATTTCCTTCAGATTCGAGTGCTTTACAAGCAGCGGTTTACTGTATATGGCTTTGGCCCCCGTTTTCATCCCCACCTCCTCGTGCCTCGTACGCGTCCCAGCAAATATTCGTAGCCTGCCCTGGCGCATTTGACCGGAGCAGGAAATGAAGCATACCATCATTTTTCAGATTTGACAATAACCTGACGCTTGCTATTAATCTGAGGGATGATCCCACCGCCGCTTCCCCGCCTTCGGAAATCCGCCGGGAATCGAGCGAGATGGCAACGCGGCCGCATTTGCGCGCGTGACCGATCTCCGGCAGGCGCCGGATTCGCCGTTGATGGCGATGACGATGTCGCCGCCTTCGCTCCGGGATTAAGACCTTGCTGCGGCTTCAGTTGCCGCCCACCCCCGCCAGGAGACTGATCGCTCCCTGCTTGCTCAGCGGCTCGTTCAGATTTCCGCATTTGGGCGATTGTATGCAGGAGGGGCAACCTGTCTGGCAGGGGCAGCTCTCGATCAGCTGCCGCGCTTCGGCCACCAGCTCTTCGAACCGATGGAAGCCCGCGCGGGTGATGCCTATGCCGCCCGGATGCCCGTCATAGATAAAAATGCTGGGGCCGCCAGTCTGCCACTGGAACTCGGTTGACAGGCCGCCGATGTCCCAGCGGTCGCACATGGCGAACAGCGGCAGGAGCGCAATCAGGCCGTGTTCGGCGCCGTGAAGTCCGCCCGGCAGGTCTTGCGGCTCCACGGCGCCGACGATCTCCTCCGGCAGTGTGAACCACAGCCCCTCGGTGCGGAAGTTCTGCGCCGGCAACTCGAGTTCGATGATCTCCAGCACCTGGTTGTCTGTCAGCTGTTTCTTCTGGAAGGCGGTCACCTGTTCGGTCACCAGCAGCCTGCCGAAGGACAGCTCCACGCCCCCGGCGCGTCTGAGCAGGGTGCGCTCCTCGATCTCGACGTCGGTCTCCTTCTTTGGCTGCGTGTAATAATCAACCAGGACCGGCTTCACCAGCGCCACCCGGCCCGCGAGGTCGAGGCGGTCGACCTGATAAGTCTCCCCCAGGTGCAGGTAGACGGCGCCCGGATGGACGAAGATAAAAGCGCGCTCGGCCTCGACCTGTCCCATGATATTGCCAGTGCCCTGCTCGACGATCGTGAACGAGTCCGCCGAAGAGGAGCGCAGCGAGACCGCTGCCGCGGGAAATTCCGGCTTTGCCCAGGTGAAGCTGTCGCCCGTCTGCCGGAGTTCGCCGGCATCGGCCAGCCGGCCGGCGGCCGCCGCCATCTCCGGGCCGAAGAAGGCGCTGTCTACGGGCGTGAGCGGGGCTTCGAACGCCGCCGCCTTCAGGTGCCCGGCGAATATCTGCTCGTTGCTGAAATCCAGGATGGCCGCTTCGACGTCCCGTTCCAGCAGCTGTTCCGGGTGCGTCATGAAGTACTGATCCAGGGCATCGATGCCGGCGATGAAGACCGCCAGGCTCTGCTGGCCGCCGCGGCCGGCGCGTCCCCATTGCTGCAGGAGGCTGGCGACGGTGCCGGGGAAAGTCGCCGAGATGACGGCGTCGATGCCGCCGACGTCGATACCCAGCTCCAGGGCGCTGGTCGAGACCACCCCGAGCAGCTCCCCGTCAAACAGGGCCTTTTCGATCTGCCGCCGCTGGCCCGGGGTGTATCCGCCGCGGTAAGGAGCGATTGCTCCGGCCAGCTCCGGCTGTCCGTCCTCGAGTAGCCCGCGGGCGTATTTGTAGACCAGCTCGGTGCCTTTGCGCGTGCGCGTAAAGACGATCGTGCGCGCCTTCTTCTTCAGCAGCTCGGCCAGCAGCAGCGAGCTTTCGCCAAAGGTGCTCTTGCGGATCCCCAGCGATTCATCCAGCAGTGGAGGATTCCAGAAGACGATCTGGCGCTCGCCGCTGGGGGAGCCGTCGCCGGACACCAGCTCGAAATCCATCCCCGTCAGCGCCGATGCCAGTTCTGCTGGGTTGGCGATCGTCGCGGTCGTCAGGACGAAAACCGGACTGGCGCCGTAAAACGAGGCGACGCGCCGGAGGCGCCGGATGACATTGGCGACCCCGGAGCCGAACACGCCCCGGTACGAGTGCGCTTCGTCGATCACCACGTATTTGAGGTTGAAGAAAAAATCTTCCCAGGCGTCGCGGTGTGGCAGGATGCCGACGTGCAGCATGTCGGGGTTGGTCAGCAGGATGTTGGCCCGCTTGCGGATCTGTGGCCGGTGCGCCGCGGGGGTATCACCGTCGTAGACCGCCGGCCGCGCGAACGGCAGACGCAGCGCCTGCAACTTGCGCACCTGGTCCTGTGTGAGCGCTTTGGTGGGATAGAGGTAGAGCGCCCGTGAGCGATCGTCGCCGGCCAGCCGGTCGAGCACCGGCAGGTTGAAGCAGAGCGACTTGCCGCTGGCGCTGGCGGTGGTGACCGCCACATTCCTGCCGGCGGAAGCGAGTTCGAACGCGCGTGCCTGGTGGCTGTAGAGCCGGCTGATGCCGGCCGACGCCAGCGCCTGCCTGACGCTGCCGGCCAGCGCCGCGGGCATCTCCGCGAACCGGCCGGGCCTGGCAGCCTGATGACTGATGGCTACGATCTGGGGATATTTTTCCGGAGAGAGGCGAACCATGCCTAATCTTACCCCAGCCGGCGGCTGTAAGCGCCACACCGGCTTCCCGGGGAAAGGGGAGCTGAACTCCGGGGTTCCTAGCGCAGCGGGAGGGAGCGCGCCCCCCAGTCACGGGCGTGCGCAATCGCTTTCATCAGCTCCACCGACCACAATGCCATGCTGGCGACGGCGGTGGCCGCCAGCCACTGCCGGACTGAGAGCGGTTCGGTGCCAAAGGCTTGCCGCAGCGCCGGCACCTGCACCACGCAGATCATCATTGCCACCGATACCGCGATCGCTCCCAGGAGCCAGCGATTTTCCAGCAGGTGCGGCAGCGAGCTGTGCCTCAGCCGGCGGCTGCCGAGTGCGTTGAACAGCTGGGAGAACGCCAGCGTCACGAAGGCGATGGTTCGTGCGTGCGTGACGCTGGCGGAAGACAGGCTGATCAGTCCTCCCGGGAAATATGCGTCCAGGAGAAAAAGCGTGCCCAGCGCCGAGACGGAGCCGACGACGGCGACGAGACGCCAGACCGCGGCGTCGATCACTGGTTCGCGGCGCGGGCGGGGGGGCTTGATCATGGCCTGCGGATCAGCCGGGTTCACACCCAGCGCCAGCGCCGGCAAGCCGTCGGTCACCAGGTTGATCCACAGGATCTGGACCGCCAGCAGGGGCAGCAGCAGTCGCTGGGCGCCGGAACCGAGCATGCCGGCGAGGATGATCCCCAGAAAAAGCGTCAGCACCTCGCCGGCATTGGAGGACAGCAGATAGGCGACTACTTTGCGGATGTTGCTGAAGATCGCCCGGCCCTCCTCCACGGCGGCGATGATGGTGGCGAAGTTATCGTCGGCCAGCACCATGTCGGCGGCTTCACGGGCGATGTCGGTCCCGCCGCGGCCCATGGCCACGCCGATGTCGGCGCGCCTGAGCGCCGGCGCGTCGTTGACGCCGTCGCCGGTTACCGCCACCGTGTGCCCGCCAGACTGCAGCGCTTCCACGATCCTGACTTTGTGTCCGGGCGAGATGCGAGCAAATATCCTCACTTTATCAACGATCTTCTTCAACCCGGCGTCGCTGACGCCGTCGATCTGGTCGCCGGTCATGGAGACGCCCGGCAGGCCGATCTCGGTGGCGACGGCGCGGGCAGTTTCCAGGTGGTCGCCGGTGACCATGTACACGCGGATGCCGGCGCGCCGGCAGGCCTGCACCGCGGCAGCAGCCTCGGGGCGGGGCGGGTCCTGGATGCCGGCGATCCCGAGGAACACCAGCTCGCGGCCGGCGCCGTCGATGCCGTCGAAGCCGTCGCGGGGGACCGGCCGCGTGGCGACCGCCAGCGGCCGCAGGCTCCTTGCGGCCAGGGCGGACGCCGCTTTCAGATAACGCGCGCGCGCCGCCTCATCCAGCGGCGCGATGCCGCCCGCGACCGCCGCCCGGGTGCACAGGGGCAGGATTGTCTCCGGCGCTCCCTTGGCATGCAGCACTACCAGGCCGCCGCCGGCGGTGGTGGCAACGGTCATCTTCTTCGTCTCGGGCGAGAATGGCTGCTCGGCGATGCGCCGGTTTTGTTCCGCCAGCTGCCCGCGATCGATGCCAAGCTTCAAGCCCATGATCAGCAGCGAAGCTTCGGTGGGCGATCCGGCAGGCTGCCAGCCGCCGTCCCTTTCCTCGATGGCTGCGTCTGTGGCAAGCACGGCGCTGATAGCGAGCCGGGCGGCTTCCTCGCGTGCCGCGGGCGGCCCTGAGACATCGCCCTCCGGCCGGTAACCGGCGCCGCTCAGCAGGACCTTGCCGGATGGCACCACGATCTCGCGCACGGTCATCTCCCCCACGGTGAGCGTGCCCGTCTTGTCGGAGCAGACCGCCGTGGTGGCTCCGAGAGTCTCCACCGCCGGCAGCCGGCGCACAAGGGCGTGCCGGCGCGCCATGCGCTGCGAACCGAGCGCCAGGGCGCCGGTAACCACCGCCGGGAGTCCTTCCGGGATGGCGGCAACCGCCAGCGCTACGCCGAACAGCATCATGTCCAGGATGCTGCCCCAATCCCGGGCGCCGGATACCAGTAGCCCGGTCAGGGCCACCACGGCGGCAATCGCCAGGACCAGCAGAGCCAGCTTCCTGCCCAGCTGATCCAGGTTTTGCTTCAGCGGCGTTTCGCGCCGGGGCGCCTGATTGATGAGCTCGGCGATCTGTCCCACCTGCGTTGCCGCGCCGGTAGCGATCACTAGCGCCCGGCCCCTTCCGGCGGTCACCGCGGTGCCCGCGAATACCATGCAGCTGCGGTCCGCGACGGGCGTAGCCTCAGCGACCGGGAGAACCGACTTGGGAACCGGCGTGCTCTCACCAGTGAGGGAGCTCTCGTCGGTTTCCAGCGCACTTGCCTCCAGCAGGCGCGCATCAGCGGCGACGCGGTCACCGGCAGCAAGCGTTACCAGATCGCCCGGAACAAGCATCTCGGCCGGCAGCCGCCGGCTGGAGCCTTGCCTGACGACGATGGCCTCAGGCCCGCTCAGCCGCTCGAGCCGGCTCAGGCTCATCTCCGCCCGGTACTCCTGGAAAAAACCGATGCCGGCATTGGCAAGCACGATCGCGGCGATCACCAGGGTGTCATAGGGGAGCGGCTCTTCAGGCCGGAAAAGCCAGGCCGCCAGGGAAATCGCCGCGGCGACCAGCAGCACGATTACCAGCAGGCTGCGGAACTGGCGCGTGAAAAGAACGAGAACGCTTTCCCGGCGGGCTTCAGGGATGCGGTTGGGGCCGAAGCTGGCGAGCCGTTTGGCCGCGCCGGCTTCGGTCAGACCGGCGGCCGCATCGGAGCCGAGCAGGGATACTATCCGGGAGGAAGGAGTACTGTGAGCGATGGCCGTGGATTTGCTGAAGTCCATGACCGCAGTTATACCCAGAGCGGCGAGCTAGCTTGCGGCTTTCCTGCGGGGGTCGACTGTTTCCTCTGGTAGACCACCGTTCTCGTCTTTGGTCTCCTGGATCTCGTCGAGCCGGTCATTGAAAGAGCCAGCGATGTGGCCGACCTGTTCGGAGATGAAGCGGTGGACATCGATCGCGGTAGGCAATGAAGAGATTTGCACCTCGATATCCTCCAGGATCGCCTGAAGCTGATTGCAGCTTTCAGACAGACGGGTACCTCCCTCAAGCGACATGGGGGAGTCACAGTAAGGGCAGTTGATTTTTTCCTCTCTGCGAAGCGCCCCTTCATCCACCCAAATGTAAGTGAAGCAATCCGGACAGGTTGCCCAGTAGATGACAGGACGCCGTCCTGCCTTTTGATCGGAATTCATTTTCCCCGCACCCCTGTGAAACGATAATGCACAGCAAGTTTATCATCACGCGGATGTGATTGGGAGAGGCGCCGCCGGAAACCGGCGTGCGCGGGAAGCATTGGAGTCTGGAAAATTTTTTGGCGGGAAGGCGTAGGAATCGAACCTACCAACGACGGGGTTACCGCCGCCTACCGGTTTTGAAGACCGGGTGGGCCACCAGACCCGTGCCCTCCCGCGATCGGCATGCGCCAGTGTGATTCTAACCTAATCTTCGCCGCGGGACGAATCAGCCAAACCCTGGACGCGGCCATTTTTAGTTGACATTAATATGTAATGTGTCAGAAAAGGGCGCCTGATTGTTCCATGAGCTGCCGGACAGGGGGAGCGAAGAAAACAGCGAAAGACTTTTTATATTGGCTTCCGGAAATGAAATTCCTTTAAAATTCTTGCAGTTTTAAACATAAGAATTACTTATGGATTTGGAGAAACTGAGAAGTTATATCCGGCGCCGCTTCCAGCGACCCCCGCGGGCGTCTTTGGCCGGCGGCAAAAAACCTGACGGCGGTAGTCGTATTTCCGCACGCCGGTGAGCGATTATTTCCTTCAAATACAGGCTTTTAAAGTGAATGGATGGCGCCCGCCGCCACCGCATGACCGGTTGATAAAAAGGCACAATCCCAGTTTTAGCCGCGCGTTCTCTGCCACCCCGGTGAGCGATTAAATTCAAATCCGACGAGAACGGTTTTATTTGTGAAACTATTTACAACTAAATACCCCGGGGGTAAAATTAAACGCCATTTTTGATTACCCCCCAGTCAAAATATAGAAAGGGATAACGGGTGAAGGTCATACAGCATGAAATAAAGCGTGCGGTAAAACCCCCTCTAGGTTTCATTGCCCTCGGACTTGCTCTTGTTTTTCTGATCCTCTCTCACGGCAGCTCCGCCTTTGCGGCCACGACCATCGGTACTACGGGCGGCGGCTGTTCCACAATCGGCACGTGGAATCAGGCCACTTTGACCTGTACGCTGACTGGTGATGTTATCATCGCCAGCGGCAACGGCATCAACATCAACGGCTCGGGGATCACGCTCGATGGCGCCGGGCACACGATTACCGGCAGCATGGCTTACACCACCGGAATCGCCATCAGTTCTTCGAACGTCACGTTAAAGAATCTGACTATCAACAATTTTATGTACGGCGCTTATGTGATGGCTGCCAGCGGCGCCGTCATCACCGGCGACACATTCTCCGGAAACGGCTATGGCGTTTACCTCTCGGTCGCAAACAGCGCCCGGGTGTACAACAATAATCTTCTGGGCAACACCACGCAGTTATATCAGTCCGGCGGCGCCGGCGATCTTTTCAGCCAGCCAGCTCCGTCGGGCGGCAACTTCTACAGCAATTACAACACCGCGGCGCAGGGATGCGTCGACGGCAACGGCGACGGCTATTGCGATGCCGCCTACAGCTTCACCGGCGGTTCGGATGCGCTGCCATGGACCACGCAGACCGGCTGGCAGGATACGACGCCGCCGGCGATAAGCAGCGTTCTCCCCACAGGCAACATCAACACCGGTTCGGCCACCATCAGCGTCAGCTATGCCGACGCGGGTTCGGGCGTCAACACATCCGCGGTCAGCGTTACACTTGACGGTTCGGCGCTCACAGGGTGCAATATCACTGCCGCCGGCGCCAGCTGCCCCGTTAGCGGGCTCGCCCTGGGGGCGCACACCATCGGCGGTTCGGTGGCGGACAAGAAGGGCAACACCAGCAGCATCAGCGGCAGTTTCAGTGTCGTGGACAATACGCCGCCGGCCATCACCAGCATCGCACCGACAGGCGCCATCAGCACAACTTCACCGACCATCACGGCCAGCCTGGCGGACGACCTGACCGGCGTGAACACAGCGTCGGTTTCCGTTTCACTCGACGGCACCGCGGTGCCGGGTTGCACCGTGACGGCGTCGAGCGTCAGCTGCGGCACGAGCGGCCTGGCAGCCGGAGCCCACAACGTTACGATCAGCGCCGCGGACGTTGCCGGCAACACCGGCAGCGCTTCCGCTTCATTTAATATAGACACGACCGCGCCGGTGGTCAGCAACGTGCAACCGTCCGGAACCATCAATGCCGCTACCGCCACCGTCAGCGCCTCTTATGTTGATTCAGGCGCCGGCATCAACGCCGGCAGTGTCAGCGTCAGCCTGGACGGATCTTCGCTGGTCTGCAGCGTGACAGCATCCGGCGTTTCATGTCCGGTCAGCGGCCTGGCTGTCGGCGCACACACTATTAGTGGATCGGTGGCCGACAGCGCCGGCAACGTCAGCGCCATCAGCGGCAGCTTCACTGTCGCGGACGCCGCGCCGCCCGCCGTGGTCTATAACGGACCGAGCGGCTGGGTCAATAGCGCCAGCCCGACAATCACCGCCAGCTATACGGACGCCGCGCCTTCCAGCGGCGTGAACACCGCCAGCGCCAGCCTGAGCCTGAACGGCTCGGCGGCGATTGCATGCACGGCCCTGGCGGGCTCGATCAGCTGCCCGACCAGCGGACTGGCGGATGGTCACTACTCGGCCACCGTCACCATTAATGACAACAGCGGCAACGCCGGTTCATCCACCGGGTCGTTCGACATCGATACGGTCAGCCCGGCGGTGACAGGTCTGGCGCCCAGCGGCACTCTCGGGGTGATGTCCGCCACGATCAGCGCCAGCTACAGTGACGCCGCCAGCGGCATCAATGCCTCTTCGGCGTCGGTGACGATGGACGGGAACCCAGTTTCGGGATGCAGCGTCTCCGCCACCGGCGTCAGCTGCAATGTCGCCGGCCTGACCAACGGAACGCACAACTATACCGCCAGCGTCAATGACCTGGCCGGCAACACCGGCACGGCCAGCGGCTCTTTCACGGTCGCCCTGGCCGATACCACGCCGCCAGTGGTAACCAGCGTCCAGCCATCCGGCACTATATATACGTCCGCTCCGACCATCAGCGCGAGCTATTCCGACACCGGCTCCGGCGTCAACACCGGCTCCGGCGTCAACACCGGCTCCGGCGTCAACACCGGCTCCGTGTCGGTGACGCTCAACGGCACGGCGCTGACCGGCTGTCAGGTGAGCACCACTGGCGTCAATTGCAACGTTTCCGGCCTGGCGGACGGGACGTACAATGTGGTTGTCAGTGTGATGGACAACTCCAATAACACTGGCACGGCATCGTCGACCTTCACGGTGACGACCGTCCAGACCATCGGCACGAAGAACATCACCAACAATGCCACCGGCGGCGACTGCGCATCTTTCGCCAGCTGGGACAATACCGCCAGGAAATGTACCCTCAACACGGACCTGGTGGTACAGAGCGGCAAGAATGGCATCAACATCGCCAGCGACGGCATCACCCTCGACGGCAACGGCCATACGATCACCGGCGGCATGGGATACACGACCGGTGTTTCCATCATGCTTCATAGCAACGCCACTGTCGAGAACCTCAACATCAGTTCTTTCGAATATGGTATCTACACGATGTCGTCCTCGGGGGCGACGCTTGTGAAGGATACGCTGAGCGGCAACCAGTACGGCATCTATCTGAGTGGCGGCAGCTCCAACAAGGTTTATAACAACAATTATCTGGGCAGCACGGTGGCGCAGCTTACCGCCTCCGGGAGCACCGGGAACATCTATTATCAGCCGGCTCCGGCAGGCGGCAGTTACTGGAGCAACTATTCGACGGTGGCACAGGGCTGCGTCGATGCCAATGGCGACAGCTTCTGCGATGCGGCCTATAACTTCAGTGGCGGCACCGATCCGCTGCCGTGGACGGTGCAGCTCAGCAGCAACGACACGACGCCGCCGATGGTCACCAATGTACAGCCGAGCGGTACGATCAACACTTCCACTGCCATCATCAGCGCCAGCTACAGCGACGCAGGCAGTGGCATCAAGGCCTCGACGGTCCTGGTCAGCCTGGATGGTACGACACTGACTTCGTGTACGGTGGCCGCCGACAGCGTCAGCTGCCCGGTTTCGGGTCTGACGCAGGGCACACACACTATCAGCGGTTCGGTCGCGGACAATTCGGGCAATACCTCGCCGATCGCGGGCAGTTTCGCCGTGGTGGATAACACACCGCCGGCGATCACGAATGTCCTGCCGTCCGGCGGCATCAACACTTCGTCCACGACCATCAGCGCGAGCGTCACCGATGATATCTCCGGGGTCAACGCTTCCTCAGTGAGCGTGCAGCTTGACGGCACACCGGTGTCCGGTTGCAGCCTGTCGGGATCCCAGCTCAGTTGCACGGTTTCCGGGCTGGCCCAGGGCAGTCACGCGCTGGTGATTGGCGCCAGCGATTACGCCGGCAACGCCGGTTCGTCCACGAGTTCGTTCATGGTCGACTCCACGGCGCCGACGGTCTCTGGCGTGCTCCCCGCCGGCACGATCACCACAGTCGCCGCGACGATCAGCGCCGACTATTCTGATTCCGGCTCCGGCATCAACGCCACATCGGCAACATTAAAGCTCGACGGGACTACGCTGAATGGCTGCAGCGCCACTACGACCGCGATCAGCTGTCCGGTCACCGGATTGGCCGTGGGACAGCATTCGATCAGCGGCACCGTGGCTGACAACGCCGGCAATGTCACTTCGATAAACGGCAATTTCCTCGTCAACGATGCCGCCGCCCCGGCGATTACTTACACCGGCCCGAGCGGCTGGATCAATAACGCCAGCCCGGCCCTTACCGCGGCATACAATGATGTGGCGCCTTCAAGCGGTGTCAACACGGCCAGCGCAACGCTCAGTCTGAACGGTGGTTCCGCCATGGCATGTACAGCAGTTGCCGGTAACATCAGCTGCCCCACCAGTCAGCTGGCGGATGGCAACTACAGCGCCGTTATCTCGCTGGCTGACAATGCCGGCAACGTCGGCACCGCCACCGGCACTTTCAGCATCGACACCGGGGCGCCGGCGGTCAGCGGCCTGTCGCCCAGCGGCAGCATCACCACGACATACACCACGGTTTCCGCCAACTTTGCCGATGGCGGGTCCGGAGTAAACAGCTCGACTGCTCAGGTGACCCTGGACGGCAACGCCGTCAGCGGCTGCACGGTGACGGCTTCGGGCGTCAGCTGCGCAATAACGGGTCTGACCGCAGGCGTGCATAACATCGTCGCGAGCGTCAATGACAATGCCGGCAATACCGGTACCGCTTCCGGCTCCTTCACTGTGGCGCTGGCCGATACCACGCCGCCCGTGATTTCGAACCTGCAGCCGAGTGGCACGATTTATACGAATTCCACAACCGTCAGCGCCGACTTTACGGATAATTCCGGAGTCGACACTTCCTCTGTGGCCGTGACCCTTAACGGCAGCCCGGTCACAGGTTGCACCGTGACCGCCTCAAGCGTGAGTTGTCCGGTCAGCTCTCTGGCGGATGGCTCCTACAACGTTGCCGTCAACCTCAAGGACATCTACAACAATGCGGCTTCCGCCACGGGCTCGTTCACCGTGACGACGGTCCAGACCGTGGGCACCAAGTTCATCTACAACAATCTCACTGGCGGGGATTGTCCCTCTATCGGCGTGTGGGACAACACGACCAAGACCTGCACGTTGCAGACAGACCTTGTCATCCTGCCGGGCAAGAACGGCATTGAAGTCTCGGGAGACGGCGTCACGCTTGACGGCGCCGGTCACACGATTACCGGCAGCCTTGGATACACGACCGGCATCGATGTCGTGATGCACAAGAATGACACCGTCAAGAACATCACCGTTAGTTCGTTCCAGTACGGGTTCAACCTGATGTCCTCAAACGGGATAATCATCACGGGCAATACGCTTAACGGGAACACCACCGGCGTCAACCTTTCAGGCGGCACCGGTGATCAGATATACGAGAACAACTTCCTCAACAACATCACTCAGGCGACCGCATCGGGTACTGGAAACGTCTTCAACCTTCCGGCGCCGGCCGGCGGCAACTACTGGAGTAATTTCAACACCGCGGCGCAGGGTTGCGTTGACAATAATGCCGACGGCTTCTGCGACACGGGTTACACATTCACCGGCGGCGTTGACAATATGCCGCGTACCGGTGCCTATGTGGGCAGCGGCTCCGCGCCTGACACGACCGCGCCGACGGTGACCAACATCCAGCCGGCCGGCACGGTCGGCACTTCCAGCGTCACCATCAGCGCGGATTATGCGGACAACGTCGGCGGCTCCGGGATCAAGGCCGCGTCGGCAGTCGTTTATCTCGATGGCAGCATCCTTAGCGGGTGCACCGCCACCACAAGCAACGTGAGCTGTCCCGTCACGGGATTAGCAGGAACCAGCCATACAATCAACGTGTATGTTTCCGATAATACCGGCAACGTGGGCACCGGCAGCGCGTCCTTCACCGTCACGCTCGATACGGTTCCGCCGGTCGTCAGCAACATCACGCCTGCCGGCTGGATCGCGTCAGCGAGCCCGGTCGTCAACGCCAACTTCGCTGACAGTGGCTCCGGCGTCAATGCTGCCTCGTCTGTCGTGTATCTCGACGGCATGACGGTGTCCGGATGCACGGCTACCGTAACCGGTGTCAGCTGCCCGGTCACGGCCCTTGCTGATGGCAGCCATACGTTAACGGTCTCTGTCGCCGACAACGCCGGCAATACCGGCTCCGGCACTGGCTCCTTCTCGGTGGACACCACGGCGCCGGCTGTGACAAACATCCAGCCTAGCGGTGCGATCAGCACTAACTCGGCTACTATAAGTGCGTATCTGAATGACGCCGGCTCAGGCCTGAACGCCTCTACTGTCACGGTCCAGATGGACAGTGCCACTCTTGCCGGTTGTACGGTAAACGCGGGCACGGTCAGCTGTCCGGTCACCGGACTGGCCAATGGTTCACATGCCATCGCAATAAGTGCAGACGACAATGCCGGCAATCACGGCAGCGCTAGCGCTTCCTTCATGGTAGCGGTCGACTCGACGCCGCCGGTGATCAGCGGGCTGGCTCCAACCGGCTGGATCAATACGGCCAGCACGACCATTACGGGCAGCTACTCCGATTCTGGCTCGGGCATAGACGCAGCCAGTGCGTCGGTCTATCTTGATAGCGGTACGCTGTCCGGCTGCACCGCGACGGCCAGCAGCATCAGCTGTCCTGCCAGCGGCCTGGCAAACGGACTGCATAACTATACGGTCAGCGTCAGGGACTTGGCTGGCAATCTTGCTACCTCCACCGGGTCATTCTCGGTTGATTTGACTGCACCGACCCTGATCAATCTCTCGCCGAGCGGCGCGATCAACGCCACCGCGGCAACGATCAGCGCCACATATTCCGATGGCTCCGGCTCCGGCATCGATACCGCCTCGGTCAGGGTCTATCTCGATGGCAATGTCGAAAACAACTGCACCGCTGGCCAGTCAACTGTCAGCTGCCCGACTACCGGCCTGGCCCAGGGAGCTCACACCTTTAGTGTGAGCGTCAAGGACCTGGCCGGCAACACCGGCGCGGCCTCGGGTTCCTTTACGGTGGACAGCGTTGCGCCGGCGGTAAGCGGCATCGCGCCCACCGGCACGCTAAGCAGCGCCTCCGTGACGGTCTACGCCAACTACACCGATAGCGGCTCCGGCATCAACTCCGCTTCTGCGGCAGTGACTCTGGACGGCGCGGCCCTAAGCGGCTGCACCGCCACGGCCACATCCATCAGCTGCCCGGTCACGGGCCTGGCCGACGGCTCCCACACCATCACGGTGAGCGTCGCCGACAACGCCGGCAACACCGGCACCGGCACCGGGTCCTTTACGGTCAGCTCCGACACCACGCCGCCGGCGTTGAGCAATCTGGCGCCCAGCGGCCTGATCAGCACAACCAGCACGACCATCACCGCCGACTACGCTGACTCCGGCTCCGGCATCAACTCAGCCACCGCCCAGGTCTACCTAGACAGCGGTGCCGTAAGCGGCTGCACCGCCACGGTCACATCCATCAGCTGCCCGGTCGCGGGCCTGGCTCAGGGCGCCCATAACTACACCGTCAGCGTCGCCGACAACGCCGGCAACACCGGCGCGGCCTCGGGTTCCTTTACGGTGGACAGCGTTGCGCCGGCGGTAAGCGGCATCGCGCCCACCGGCACGCTAAGCAGCGCCTCCGTGACGGTCTACGCCAACTACACCGATAGCGGCTCCGGCATCAACTCCGCTTCTGCGGCAGTGACTCTGGACGGCGCGGCCCTAAGCGGCTGCACCGCCACGGCCACATCCATCAGCTGCCCGGTCACGGGCCTGGCCGACGGCTCCCACACCATCACGGTGAGCGTCGCCGACAACGCCGGCAACACCGGCACCGGCACCGGGTCCTTTACGGTGGTGAGTGCGGATACGACGCCACCTTCGATTACCTCGATCGAGCCCACGGGCACGATCACGACTGACTCGGCGACGGTGCAGGTCTACTACGCCGAGACCGGTTCGGGAATCAACAGCGCGGCTTCGTATGTCTATCTCGACAGTGTGCCCATGACTGGCTGCACATACACGTCAACTGTGGTCAATTGCCCGATCACCGGCCTGCTGCAGGGCTCGCACACGATCACCGGCAGGATCTACGACAACGCTGGCAACTACGCGGACATCGCCAGCACCAGCTTCACGGTGAACGTTAGCAACAAGCCGGACCTGGTTCTGCAGGTCAACGGCACTGCACAGCTTTCCGGCACGCAGCTGCAGATCCCGATGCGGGTTCACAACGCTGGCAGCAAGACGGCTTATACCGTCAGACTGACCGCTGATACCAATAGCGACGGAGTTACATACACTAAACCCGGCCTGCCGTACAGCGTAGCTTCCAAGATAAGCTCTGGCAGCAACAGCAACACCTTCACGCTGACATACGACGTGCCGGCTGGCATCACCAGCTTCTTTACATACTGTACTGGCACGGCATCGAATTCGTCGGAAGGTGGTGGCACTACATTCAACTACAGCTACTGGTTGCAGATCAGCGGCTATGGTTCCGGAGGCGGCGATAACTGACCGACCGGTGGTTTAAGAGAAGCGTGATCAGATAAAACCGCGGCATAGGCGAAGGCCGCGCCTTTCGGGGCGCGGCCTTGGTTGTTTGGTCGAGCAGCAAATCCGGCCGGGGGGACAGGCCCGGCCGGATTTTTTATCCGGGTTTACGCCTGGCTTTCTTGCGCAGCACCCGGTGGTCCTCCAGTCGCATCGTCAGTCCCGTGCGGTCAAAATATTCCAGCAGCGCCTGCGCAAACCGGCGGCTGACGCCGATGAGGTCGCGAAACTCCGCCAGGGTTATCCGGCCGCTGGCCTGGCAGCCATCAGTAACGATCTGACGGGCCCGGGTGATCGCTTCAGTGGAAAAATACAGGTCTGGCTTGACCTTGACCACGGCGCCTTTTTCTTCCAGCAGACCCAGGGCAAGCTTTGCATCCTGCGCGCCGGCTCGCGCATCCGCCACCATATCGGTTACCGAGGGAGGCGCCAGTCCGGCCTCCGCGATTCTGGTTTCAAACTCGCGCAACAGCTGCTGCTGCGTCTCCGAGAGCCTGGCTTCGGCTGACGGCAGAAAATATCTTTGCTTGCTCAAGGCCGCCAGCTTGTTCCGCACCAGCGATGCCATCACCGCTCCTAAAGCCGGGGATACAGGGGGCACGTTCAGGCTCCTGGCGATTTCTTCCAGGGGCACACCGGGCTCGGCCGGGTTTTCCTGCTGCCGCCGCGCCAGCGTGTCCAGAATCTCTTGCTCGTTCGCGGCGAGCGCATCGGGTGAAAAGAACACATCCCCCCCTGAGCCCGCGCGTTTCGCCGCGACCGCGGAGTCGCGCAGGGCAGCTTCAAGCGATTCGGCGGCAAGATGGCTGCGAGTTTGCAGTTCTTCACCGGTCATGCCGCCCGCTCCCGCCTCGCGCAGCAGCAGCGACACGACCCCGGCTGGATCGCCATCTTCCAGCACGGTCAGCCGCCGGACGAATTCATCGCCCCGGCCGTGCTTGCGCGGCGCCGGATCGATGACTACCCCTCCGCCGATAGTGGTGACCGGGCTCAGCGACCTGAGAATGAAGCGGTCGCCCGGGGCCGGCACGATCTTCGTCTTCAGCCGCACCTGCGCATAGCAGTCTTCACCGGGCCGCAGCCGGTCCCGGTCGGCAAACATCAGCTTGGCGGTCGCGTCGGCCGTGCCATGATGGAAGCGCGTCTGGGCGCCATACTTCAGCACCGGCGCCGTATCGATGAGGCTGATGTGCGCGTCCACCATATAGCTGGGTTCGACTGCCGCGCCGGCAACCACCATCTGGCCGCGGTGCAAGCGCTGCCTGTCGATGCCGGAAAGATTGACCGCTACACGGTAGCCGGCATCGGCGCACTTGACATCGCGGTCGTGAATCTGTACCGAGCGGGCGCGCGCCGGCAGGTCCTCCGGCAGCACCCGCACCGTCTCATCCGCGCAGACGCGGCCCGACCACAGGGTGCCGGTGATCACCGTGCCGATGCCCTTGAGCGTGAAGACGCGGTCGACAGGCAGGCGCGCCGCTGCCGCCACGCGGTGTACGGCCGCCGCCTTCGCCGCCGCATCCTCCAGCGCTCCCAGCAGCAGGGGAAGTCCTTCGCCGGTCTTGGAGCTTATCGGGATCACCGGCGCATCCGCATAAGGCGTCTCCGACAGGAAATCCTCCACGTCGGTCTGCACCAGCTCCGCCATCTCCGCGTCGACAATATCGGTCTTGGTGATGGCGATCACCCCCTGGGGGATCTGCAGCAGCCTGATGATGGCCATATGCTCGCGCGTCTGCGGCATGACGCCGTCATCGGCGGCCACTACCAGCAGGAAGATATCGATACCGCTGGCGCCGGCGACCATGTTGCGTACGAATTTCTCGTGGCCGGGCACGTCGACGACGCTCATCGTGGTGCCGGAGGGAAGCTCAAGCTCGGCGTAGCCCAGCTCAATGGAGATGCCACGCTGCTTCTCTTCCTGCAGCCGGTCGGTGTCGGTGCCGGTGAGCGCCTTGATCAGGGCGGTCTTGCCGTGGTCGATGTGGCCGGCGGTGCCAAGTACCAGGTGCCGGGCGGGCGGACTGACTGGTATGGTTTCCATCACGGAGAAGATTCCTGTTAAATTCCGGTTGCCTGGCCAAAGGCCGCGGTCACGGCCTCTACCTGCCCCGGCAGCACCGTGCGCGCGTCCAGCAGCAGGCGGTCTTTATGAATGCGTCCGATCACCGCCGGGTCCGTCTTCCGGAGCCGCGCGGCCAGCTCGTCCACCGACAGCGAGACCGGCGCCACCGCGCATACATAGGAATCCAGCTCGAGCAGCGGCAGTGCGCCGCCGCCCACCTTGGAGACAGCTTTTTCCACCGAAGCCGTCACCGCCGGCTCCAGATCCTTGAGCCCCGCTGCCAGCGCTTCGGCCCGCGCCCGCAGCGATTCCTCCGGCTCGCTCAGCATCCTTAGCGTGGGAATCCGCGCGGCAGCCTCCTCTGGCTTCAGGTAGAGCGCCAGCGTGGCCTGCAGCGCCGCCAGTGTCATCTTGTCGACCCTGAGCGCGCGGGCCATCGGGTGCGCCTTCATCCGGCCCACCGCGTCGGCGGAGCCGACGACGATGCCTGCCTGCGGTCCGCCCAGCAGCTTGTCGCCGCTGAAAGTGACGATGTCGGCGCCGGCGGCCAGGCTTGATTTCACCGGCGGCTCGCTGGCAAAAACCGGCAGTTCTGCCAAAGCGCCGCTGCCGAGGTCGTCCATCACCACGAGGCCGCGTTCGTGCCCCAGCCGCGCCAGCTCCGCTACCTCGACGGCGGCAGTGAAACCCACCACGGCATAGTTGCTGGTGTGTATGTGCAGCAGCATCGCCGTCCCGGGGCCGATCGCCTTGCGGTAATCGTTAATCTTTGTTTTGTTTGTGGTGCCGACCTCCACCAGCCGGGCGGCGCTGGCGGCCATGATCTCCGGGATGCGAAACGAGCCGCCGATCTCGATCAGCTCACCCCGCGAGACCACCACTTCGCGGCCACTGGCGAACGTGCTCAGTGCCAGCAGCACGGCGGCGGCGTTGTTGTTGACCACCAGGGCATCTTCCGCGCCGGTGAGCTCGGTGATGATCCTGGTGATATGGTCGTGCCGCGAACCGCGGGTCCCCGCCTCGAGGTTGTATTCCAGATTGGAATAGGAAACCGACACTTCCTCAACCGCCCTGATAGCCTCCGGCGCCAGTATCGAGCGGCCCAGGTTGGTGTGAACGACCACGCCGGTAGCGTTGATCAGCGGCCTTAAAGTGGGCCGGTAGATCCGCGCCGCCTCCTGCCGCACCTGCGCCGCCAGCCGTTCGGGCGAAGATTGTGCGGCATCGACCGGCACGCCGGCAAGGATATCCCGCCGTAGCCGCGCCAGCACGCTGCGGGCGGCATCGGCGACCAGCCGGTGGCCATGGCTGACGGCATCAGCCGCAAGCGCTTCTGCCTCCAGCAGTTCCTCGACCGATGGCAGCGATCTCAGCGCCTGCTGCTGCACGGGACCGGGTTTCTTTTTGCCGGGGGCGGTCATCATCAGGCGCTCTCCGCCAGCTGCTCGAACCCGGCGGCATCGCCCTCGATCTGATGCACGGCCCGGTTGAGTTCGTGCATGGTTGCTTCGTCCAGATTTCCTTCCCGGAATTCTTCCTGCAAATCATTGAATTTGAGCCGGAGTTCGCTGGTATGCTTCATCATATCGCGCACCTGTTCCCGCAGGGAATCGGTAAGCTCACTGTTGCACATGAATCTCCCTTCCGCGGATTGCTGTTTATGTACTCTAACGGGCGGCAGACAGGGTGTAAAGAGACCTGCCGGTCTTGCCCATAACGCCGCGATTCAAGTAATATATACATTTGAGAGGACCAGCTGGGCAATTGTTCGGCGGGAGTTTTCTCCTGCGGTCCTGATATGACAGAACCATCAATCAAATCAATAATGGCCTGTGGGCTCAGAATCGGGAGGGCCCGTTGAGACAACCCGGGAAGACGCGTAACTCCATCCGGTCCGGCGAGCTTACCCGGGTCGACCTTCATTTACATTCCCGTTTTTCCACGGAATCTGACCTGTGGATCCTCCGGCAGGCCGGCATTGGGGAAAGCAACACCGACCCCGAAACCGTTTACAAGGTCTGCAAGGAACGGGGGATGACCTATGTCACCCTCACCGATCACAACACCATCGAGGGCGGCCTGCGCCTGCAGGAACACGAGGATTTCTTCCTCAGCGAGGAAGTCACCACTTATTTCCCCGGCGAGGATGTCAAGCTGCACCTGCTGGCGTTAGGCATCGACGAAAAGCAGCATGGGGAGATCCAGGAGCTGCGCCGCAATCTCTACGAGCTGGTGCGGTACCTGAACCAGGAGGGCATCCTTTACGTTCTCTCGCATCCGCTGACGCGGCTGGGGGGCGAGCTTACCCCCGGTCATATCGAGCGGCTGATGCTGCTGTTCCCCATCTGGGAGGTGCACAACGGCTCCACCCTCGAGCGCGAGAATTCGATGTCCAGGCGGCTGGCGGAGCGCTGCTCGCGTGAGCTCATCCAACAGCTGGCGGAAAAGCACAACCTCGAGCCGGTCACCCGCGAGCGCATCTCTTTCACGGCGGGCTCCGACGACCACGGCGGCTTCGATCTGGCCAGCGCCTGGACGGTAGCCGCGCCGACGCGCGGTATCGCTGAGTTCCTGGAGGAAGTGCGCTCCGGCCGCACCGAGATCGACGGCTCCCATGGCAGCACGCTGAAGCTGGCCCACACCATGTTCGGCCTGCTGGCTCATGGTGTCGAGAGCTTTGAGCACAAGGAGAAAGCGAGCGGTTTCGGCGGTCTGGCCGACTGGGCGTCGCTTGGCTTCAGGGGGGCCTCCGGCGGCGCCCGCAAATGGATGCATCTGGCGTCGCTGGCGCTTGGTGGCGGCGCCCGCACCGGCGGCATCAGAACGGTGATGGGGGATGCGCGGCTGCGGAAAGCGCTGCTGCCGCTAATGGCGGCGTCGGCGAAGCCCGGCAAATGTGGCGGCGACCGGTATCACGATCAGGTCTTCTCGCTGGTGAACGCGGCCTGGGCGTCCGGCATGGGTTCGACTATCTCCGACCTTTCGGAAATAACATTTTTCAACGCGATTGACAACCTTGACAAGATCGGCCGGCTGGTGGCGCTGCAGACGCTGCTGCTGCCGCACTCGCTGTCGGCCAATTATCACAGCCGTCAGCGGCACTTTCTTACCCGGCTGGACAAGGAGATTTTCAACGGGCGGTCCGGCAACCACAAGGCCCGGCAGCCCCGGATCGGCCTGTTTACCGACACTTATGACGAGGTCAATGGCGTCACCAGCATCCTCCGGCGCCTGGCGGAATACTGCCAGAAAGAGGAACGGCCGCTGGACATCATCTGCGCCGGCGACCAGCAGTCGGAAGGACGCGTAGTCAGATTCCCCGCCGTGGCTGCCACCAACCTGCCGGAGTACGGCCAGCTGGACCTGAGCATCCCGCCGGTGCTTGAGGTCGTCAAACACTGCGAGGAGCAGGAGTTTGACCTGATCCATGCGGCCACTCCCGGACCGATGGGGCTGACCGCTTTTCTCGCCTCACGCATCCTGCAGCTGCCTTTCGTGACCAGCTATCACACCGACGTCCCCCGCTGCGTCGGCCGCATCACCGACGACAAGCTCAACGAGGAAGTCGCCTGGACGTATACGCGCTGGTTCTACCGCCGCAGCGATCTCACTTTCGCGCCCTCTGTTTACACCAGCCGCGATCTCGCCGGTCACGGTCTTGACCGGCACAAGATGGCGGTGCTCTATCAGGGCATCGACGCGGATCGGTTCTCGCCGGAGATGCGTTCGCGCCGGTGGCGCGAGCGGCTGGGCGGGGGCGATGGCAAGAAGGTCCTGCTGTTCGTGGGCCGGCTTTCGCGTGAAAAAGACCTGCGCTTCCTGGCAGAGTGTTACCTGGACATCAGATCGCGCCGTGATGACGTCCATCTGGCAATCGTCGGCGACGGCCCCGAGCGGCGGGAGCTGGAAGATCTGCTTGGCGACCGCGCCACGTTTACCGGCTGGCTGGAAGGAGAAGAACTGGCGGCGGCCTTTGCATCAGCCGATTTGTTCGTCTTCCCCAGCAGTGTCGACACCGCTGGCCAGGTGATCCTGGAGGCCCAGGCTTCCGGGCTGCCGGTAGTGCTCTGCGATGAGGGAGGCGCCTGCGAGAATATCGTTCCCGGCCGCAGCGGCCTGACGGCTTCCAGCCGCAGTCTGAGCAGCTTTACGCATGGGATCGAGCAGCTGCTGGATTCCGGGGACACCATGGCGGCGATGTCGGCGGAAGCCCGGCGGATGGCCGAGGCGCGCTCATGGGAAAAGGTCTTCGCCGACATGTTCGACACCTACGCCGAACTCGTCAACTGGTGGCAGCCGCTATCTGCCGTTCGTACCGAAGGCGAAGCCGGCGCCGGCCGCGATGATGCCTCGCGCGATTTCTTCCTCAGCCTCGGGCGCACAGCCGGCATCCGCTGACGCCGGAGAAGCGGGGCCTGCCTGCCGCATCTACCGACCACACCCGCGTTCTTCCTGCTGGCCCATCATGACGACGAATTGTTCATCGCCGCGACCATGCGGCGGCTGGCGCGCCGGGGTCCGGTGGCCGTGCTCTGGCTGAGCCAGGGGGGTCTCGGCGGTCCCCGGCGTCCCGCAGAATCCGTCAGGTCGATGGATATCATCGGTGTGCCGCGGCGCAATCTGTTCTTCCTGCGGCTGCCGGACAACAGATTGCTTGACTACCTGCCGGAAATTGTTGAGAGGCTCCGCCGCCTGTTCAGCCGCTGGCAGCCGGCGTCGGTTTTTGTGCCGGCATTCGAGGGGGGACACCAGGACCACGATACCGCGCAGCTGGCGGCGGCGCTGGCGCTGGCGCGTCCGGGGCTGCAGTCGCGCCGGCAGCCGCGGCTTTACGAGTTTCCGCTCTATCGCCGCCGTGCCGGCCGCCTGCTTGCGGTAGGCAGCCTGCTGGAGGATCCGGCGGCGCCGGTTCAGCAGACTCCGGTCGAACTGCGGGACCGGCTGCTGAAGCAGAAACTGGCGCGCGTTTACGCCAGTCAGCGCTTGATAGTCTATCCTTTGCTTGCCATCAAGGGAGGGCCGATGATGCTGCACCCGCGCGGCGAGCCTTACCGGGAGGTTCCGCCCGGCCGGGATTATACGGCGCCGCCGCATCCGGGCCGCCCGGCTTATGAATACTACACGCGGCGGCGGTTTGGCCGGTTTGCGGCCAGAGCCAGAGCCGCGAGCTCATAATTCTTCGTCCGCCAGGATCTGCAGCACCAGCTCCATGCCGCTGAGGCGGTCGACCAGGAGGTCGCAGTAGCGTGGCAGTTCCGCCGGCATCTCGTCAGAGATGACACCGATGCCGGCCATGAAGTTGTGCTTGCGCCGTTTCCGCTTTGCGAGCTCTTTGAGCGCATCGATGTCCGTGGTATCGTCCCCGGCGTAGATGGCCTTCATTGCCCCCAGCTGGTCCAGCAGGCGGCCGACCGCGACCCCTTTGTCGATCGGGACCGGCGGCCTGACTTCCAGCACCTTCCTGCCCTCGCGCGCCACCAGGCCGAGCTCTTCGATCTTGGGGATGAGCTTCTCCTGGATGAGCGCCCGGGCCCGGTCCGGATCCGGCGCGCGGCGGTAATGGAACGACAGGGTGACAGTCTTGTCTTCGAGCATGATGCCGGAATCGACCATGTCCGGCAGGGAGCGGGCATATTTCAGCAGCTCCCGGACCACGCCGATGTAAGGCTGTGCCTCTGGGGTTACCACCAGGGTCCGGCCCGGCAGCATCGTTTCAAAGCCATGATTGCCGATGTAAGCCAGCTGTGAGTTGCCGACGATGCGCTTGGCCGCGGTAGCCGGCCGGCCGCTGACCACCGTCACCGCCAGATAGCGATGTTCGATCTTGCGGATCAGACGCGCGACTTCCTGGGGCAGCGTCACCGCTTCGGGCTTCGGTTTGATTGCCGCCAGGGTGCCGTCCAGGTCGAAGAAGACCGCCGTGGCGGCGGGGTCTTCGGTAAACGGCGCCAGCTTCTCCTGGATTTCGTCCAGGGAGTCCGGTGCGGGTATTTTTTCTTTCAAGGATTTACGCGTCATGTGCCAGAATGTTTAATCATGGGAAGCGGCGGCTCGCCACGCTCACGTTTCGTGGCGCTATGCTATCATATGCCCGGCAAGCTGGTCAGCGTAACCGCAAGGCAGGCGCTGGCGCCGGTTCTCCGGGGCGACTTATCCGGCGCTGAAGCCGGTAAGCCCGGTGACTGCGTCCGGCCGCCGCGCCGGCGACTGCCAGCGATGCCGCACCGGTAAACGGACCTGAAGAAATCCATTGCGCACGGCTCCAGATTGATATACCGCCTTTTACATGACAGGACGCGGCTACTGCCGGCACCTCGGGCGCTGGCGCCGGCGGCGCTCACCCTCATCCTTTTTATTACAATATTTCTTTCCGGTCAACCAGAAGGAAGCTCTTCGGCACGCGCCGACGATACAGGCATCAGCGTCGCCACCAGCCAGTACCTCTACCATCCCGGTGACAAGGTGACTTTCGATATCTCGCTCGACTCGGGTGGACAGAAACTCTCGGGCGACCTCCTGCTCAGCGTCTACGCGCCGGCATCGCCGGCTGAGACAAATCCATTTCACGGCCAGCCGCGGGCGCAGCTGAGCGTCAGGAAGAATTACAGTCTGACCGGCAAGGATCGGCTGGAGTTCACAGCTTCGCTCAAGGACCTGAAGGCCGGCGCGGGTGGCTATCCCGTCAGGGTGAGCCTGGTGCACGGCGGCAAGGAGCAGCTGGGAGGCACGGCCTGGGTGGCGGTGATCGACCCTGGCGCGCACGATCCGCTCGATCTGGTGCTGGTCTGGGCGGTGACGGCGCCGCCGGAGCGGGACCCTCGGGGAGAGTTCACGGGCACCTCGCTGATCGGGCGCTGCCAGGCGACTCCCAGGACAACCGATACGCTGCTGCAGGAGCGCGATATCCAGCAGAAATTTCCGGGCATCAAGACCACCTACGCGATCGAACCGGCGCTGCTGGAGCAGCTCGGCGCGCTGGCATCCGGGTTTACACTGAACACCAGCGACGGCGTCAAGCAGTACGGGGCGGATTCACCCCAGGCGGTAGCGGCCGCCGGCTGTCTCGACAGCCTGAAACAGATGTCCGGCGCGGCTAACGTCGAATTCCTCTCGGCTCCCTACACCTACACCGACCTGGCGCTGCTGGCAAAAGAGGGCTGGGCGGATGGCGACGGCCAGTACCGCATCGGCAATGATGTGCTGCAAAACCAGCTGGGCCTGGCGCAGGCGCCCGCGGGCGCGTATGCCCCGGGGAACGATGTCACCACCGATTCGCTGCGTTATCTCGCCGTCACCGGCGGCCAGTACACGGTGCTCTCTGGCGCCGCGCGGATGGCCGTGAAAAGCCCGCCCGAGCTGGCGGGCGCCCAGACCTTCCGGCTGCGCGACATCAGCGGCGAGCGCATCACCGCCCTGTTTGCCGCTGATGATGCCTCGGCGGCGCTTCTGGGGGAGAAAGCCGATCCGGCTGCCTTCTTCGCCTCGCTGGCCAATGCCTATGATTCCGGCGGGAGCAGGCTGGAGATCGTCTCATCGCCTGCGCCCGACCCGGGGCTCACCGAGCAGCAGCGCAACCAGGTCTACGACACTCTCAGCCGCGAGTCCTGGATCAGGACCCTGACACTGGGGGAGGCGGCTCAGAAATACCGTCCCAGCGCCGAGCCGGCGACATTATACCGGTACATCGATGCGGTTTCGGGATACATCTCCCAAACCTATTTCCAGAAGCTGCAGGAGGCACACGGCTACTACGAGGGCTACCGCCTGGCAGTCTCGGCCGATGAACCCGGGATGATGTCGCTGTCACGCAAGATGTTCACCGCCGAGAGTGGCTACTGGACCCGGCCGGACGCCACGCCTGGCGCGGTCAACCGGGGCCTGCCCTATTTGCAGGACATCACCGATTTCACCCAGACCGAGTTCAGCCGGCTTTCCATCGCCCTGCATCTGCCGCTGCTGCAGGGATCGGCCACCGGCGAAGCGACCATGGATGTAAATAATGACGATTCTTATCCGGTTACTGCCGATATTGTTCTTGAGGGCGATAACGTCAATTTTCCTGGTGGTGGGATTCAGCATGTGACGTTGCAGCCCGGGCGGGCACAGTTCAAGGTCGCTTACCGTGGTTCCGGATGGACGCGCCTGAAGGCCTCCATCCAGTCCGGCGGGCAGGTAATCGTGGACGACAGCGCCACCATCCACCCGATTTCGGGCCGCGCCTGGATCGTCATCATCGTGGCGCTGGCAGCGCTGGTTTCCGGGGCCGCTTACATGCTGCTGGTGGTCCGCCGCCGCTAGTGCCGGGACAATTCCTCCGGCTGGCAATATAATTGGATACACATCAATGAAATCCAGAAAAAAAATCGCCTGCTTCCTTGGGGACGAGGAAGGCAGCTTCGTTATCAAGGTGGTCATTCTGGCAGTCGTGGTCGCAGCGGCTGCCGTTATGATCAGGGATGGGTTTGCGGTCTACTATTCATACCGCGACACCAATGCGGTGGCGCATGAGGCGGCCGGCGCGGCGGAGATGGAGTGGAAGCAGAATAAAAACGATTTCACCGCCCGCGATGTCGCCGCCAGTTACTGCCAGAGCCACGGCCTGGTTTTTGATGATTTCCAGGTGTTGAACCAGCCCGAGCACGGTTATCAGGTCACCTGCTCCACTGACGTGCAGACCAGGGTCTTCTACCGGCTGCCGTGGTTTAAGAACCTGATCCACCGCGTTGGCACCGGCTCCGCCTTCGACAACTGAAAGCCGCCGCTTCGCAGCGCTTGCCAAGCCGGCTCCCGCAGGTTAATGTCCTTTTACCCGAAACGTTCTGGAGGTATCTTATGACGGTAAAAACGTTACTTTCCGAAGACCGGCTGCCCACGCGCTGGTACAACATCGCTCCCGACATGCCTGCCGGCAGCCTCAAGCCGCCGCTCAATCCGGCGACCGGCGAACCGGTGGGCCCCGATGCGCTGGCGCCGCTGTTCCCGATGTCAATCATCATGCAGGAAGTCAGCACCGACCGGTACGTTGACATTCCGGAAGAGGTGCAGGAAATCTACAAACTGTGGCGGCCGACGCCGCTGATCCGCGCCATGCGGCTGGAAAAGGCGCTGGATACGCCGGCAAAGATCTTCTTCAAATACGAGGGTGTCAGCCCGGCCGGCTCGCATAAGCCAAACACCGCCGTGCCGCAGGCATATTATAACCGTGAGGCCGGCATCAGGCGCATCGCTACCGAGACCGGCGCCGGCCAGTGGGGCAGCTCGATGGCGCTGGCGACGCAGATGTTCGGTATGGAGTGCACCGTCTACATGGTCAAGATCAGTTACCAGCAGAAACCCTACCGGCGCAGCATGATGGAAGTCTGGGGCGCCGAGGTGCTGGCCAGCCCCACCGATCGCACCAACTCCGGCCGCGCCATCCTCGAGCAGGATCCCGAATCGCTGGGCAGCCTTGGCATCGCCATCAGCGAGGCGAGCGAGGACGCGGCCACCCACGACGACTGCAACTACTCGCTTGGCAGCGTGCTCAATCACGTTTTGATGCACCAGACGGTCATTGGCGAGGAATGCCGCCAGCAGATGGAGATGGCCGGTGTCTATCCCGACATCGTCATCGGCTGCATCGGCGGCGGCAGCAATTACGCCGGCCTGGCCTTCCCCTTCATGCGCGACCGGCTCGCGGGTGAGAGGAACACCGAGTTCCTCGCCGCGGAGCCCAGCTCCTGCCCCACGGTCACCAAGGGTTCCTACACCTATGACTACGGCGACACACTCTGCTCCACGCCGCTGTTCATGATGCACACGCTCGGGCACGACTTCATCCCGCCGGGGATTCACGCCGGCGGCCTCAGGTACCACGCGATGGCGCCACTGATCAGCGCTCTGGTGGACCAGGGTCTGATGAGCGCCGTGGCATACGGCCAGACGGAGATATTCGATGCTGGCGTCCGGTTTGCCCGCGCTGAGGGCATCATCCCGGCGCCGGAATCCTCGCACGCGATCAAGGCCGCGATCGACAAGGCGCTGGAGTGCAGGGAGAAAGGGGAAGAGAAGGTGATCCTCTTCAACCTGAGCGGTCACGGCCACTTTGACATGAGCGCATACGATCAGTACCTCTCCGGCAAGCTGAGCGATTACGCCTACCCGGAAGAGAAGATCAGGGAGTCGATGGCAAAGATCCCCAAAATATAAACCGGGGACACCTTGCCCAAAGCGAGGTTCTCCGGTTTTTTCGAACCCTGCGTTTTGGCTGTTCTCGCACGTGCTTATTCCGGACACATCCGGATTTGACAGAAGCATGAATTTGTTCTATAAGCTTGTCTATGGTGAGAGTCGCGCGGGTGGTTGCGCCCGGTATTCCACATCACGTTACGCAACGCGGGAACAGACGGCAGCCGACTTTTTTCCGGGACGAGGACTTCATGCTCTACAGATCCTTGCTCCGGGAAATGTGCCATGTTTCCGGCGTTGAAATCTGGGCTTATTGCTTCATGCCCAACCACGTTCATCTGGTTCTTGTGCCCCCCACAGTCAAGAGCCTCCGGCAGGCTGTCAGCGAGACTCACCGCCGCTACACCACCAGAATCAACCAGCGCGAGGGTTGGACCGGGCATTTGTGGCAGGGAAGATTCTTCTCCTATCCGATGGACCAGTCTTATCTGCTTCACGCGGTGCGTTACATCGAGCTGAACCCTGTCAGGGCCGGTTTGTCCGTGCGGCCGGAGGATTATCTGTGGTGCAGCGCTCGAGCCCGCATCCTCGGCAAGAAGGATCGGTTGATAACGACTACTGTATTTGATGACGTCCGGACCAGAGCATTGCTCGCCAGCGCGACTGTCGCTGATGAGGAAGCAGACAGATTCAGGGCTCACGAGAGAAGCGGGCTGCCGCTTGGCTCTTCGGAGTTCATCCAGGATCTGGAAAAGCAGCTGAATACCAACCTGCAACGCCACAAATGCGGACGGCCACGGAAGAAGCTGACGCAGGCTGGCGGCGAGTCCGCCGAAGGAAATAATCGCCTCCACGATGAAGTGAGACCTTCTGCGGGAGGATAGCTGCCGGTAAAATCAGAGCTTCTCCATCGGAGCTTCAGAGCAAGATGAAAAAATGTAAGGTGTCCCCGGTTTACGTCCCCGGTTTACGCTACCCAGGTCCAGACGACGAATTTCGCCGTCAGCACGCCCAGGAAAGTAAGCGAGCAGACCATCACCAGTTTGTCGAACCAGGGATGCTTCTCGCCCCAGATCGCCATCAGGATGAACAGCGGGAACGCCGCCAGCACGAAGCGCGGCATCGACAGCAGCGGCACGTACGTGGACGGAATCGACAGCGGCAGCAGCAGTACTGCCAGGGAGTAGACCGAATAGGCCAGCGGCAGGCGGCGGAAGGCGGCTATCGCCAGTCCCAGGAACGGTATGGTGAACAACAGATTCATGACGTTGTAGGTCGCCCACAGGCGCGGGTCGAGGTCCACGGGCATGTAATTGATGTCCTTGCTGGTCAGCACCGTGCTCATGCCGTTGTAGGCGGCGACGATGCCGCTCCACAGCCCGCCCAGCGGCCCGAAGGGAAGGCTGAACTGCCGCAACCAGTTGCTCTGCGCCTTTTGAAACAGCCACGGGTCGCCGAACCTGATCCCGAGGTAGAGCATCCACAGCGCCAGCCCCAGCGGCACCAGCACCAGGAACATCGCGTCCAGGATGCGGCGCCAGTTGAAACCCGTGTCCTGGACATACATGATCAGCAGTGGCAGCAGGAGGAGGAGGCCGGCGCTGCGCGTCAGCGTCGCCAGGCCGCCCAGGACCCCCGCCAGCAGGTATTCCTTCCGCCGGGCCAGGTAGAGGCATCCGATCGTCAGTGCCAGGAAGAGCGATTCGCTGTAGACGGTCTGGAAAAAGAATGATGTTGGAAAGACGGCGAGGTAAAGCACCGCCCGCCGCGCCACCTTGCCGCCGAAATCGATCTCGACCAGCCTGTAGAGCAGGTAGAAGGCGATCAGGCAGCAGAGCAGCGAGATCAGGATTCCGGTCACGACGCCGTTGCCGGCAAGCAACGGCCTGAATGCGGCCAGCAGCAGCGGATAGAGCGGGAAGAAGGCGGTCGTACTGTCATGGGCCGAGTAGCCGTGGTGGGCGATCTCCAGGTACCAGACCGAATCCCAGCGGGCCCAGATGTCGAAGATGTAGTGGCCCAGGCCCGTGAAGGTGTCGGTCAGGGATGTATCAACTTTCGGCGGAACGTCAAGGAACATCGGATCCACGCGAGGCATCGTCAGATAGGCCAGCGGCGCCAGCAGGAACAGGGCTCCGCGTGTGATCAGGAAGATGAAGCCGGCCTCACGCCACGCCTCCGGCAGGCGGCTGGTTATCCTCTGCACGGCGCTCTAGTCCTCGGCTTTTTTCAGGTACAGGAACCGGTCCAGGAGGCGGTGATATTCGCTCCAGGGCGCGTCGGTCTTGCCGCGATGGCGTTCGAAGATGTTTGCCTTGGCGTCGACGTCGTCGGCATGGTTGAGGATGAACGCCTCCAGCGTCTTGGGGCGCACCGGTGAGCCGTACTCCTTCTCACCGTGGTGGGAAAGGACAAGATGAAGCAGCTGCAGCTCCAGTTCGTCCGGGAATGAGTCCAGCCGGGCGATGGCGTCGGCGATGATCTTCTCGCCGATGACGATGTGTCCCAGCAGGCGGCCGCGGTCGGAGTAGTCGATCGCCGTCACATATCTGAATTCCAGCGTCTTGCCGATGTCATGCAGTATCGCCGCTGTCAGCAGCAGGTCGACATCCACGTCCTGGTACTGGTGGGCGATGGCGCCGGCCACGCGGCAGACCGAGATCGTATGTTCCAGCAGCCCGTGGATGTAATTGTGGTGCATGCCCTTGGCGGCCGGCGCCTGGCAGAAAGCGGCCAGCGTCTCCGCGGTGAAAATCTCATCCAGCAGCGCCTGAAGGTGCGGATTGGAAATGTCGCCGCGGATCTCCCTGAATTCGGTCCGCATGACGTCCACATCGCGTGGGCTCACCGGCTGCAGCGCCGCGGGGTCCGCCTCATCTTCGGGGACGGGGACGATGCTGTCGAGTTCGATCTCCAGCTGGTTGCGATAGCTGCTTTTCTTGACCGTGCCGCTGATCCTGATGACCTGGCCCTGCTCGAAGGACTGCGCCACGGATTCATCCACACGCCACATCACCGCGCTGATCTTGCCGTGGGCGTTCATCAGCTGCAGCACCAGGAAAGTGTTGCCGTTCTTGTCCTCGCGGACGGTTTTGCTCGCGCAGATGAAAACATCCTCCACGCGCTGGTTTTCTTCGAAGGGTTGCACGCGTCCTTTTGGCCGATATCAGCGGTTTACTATCTTGCCGGCCGCCCGCCCGCCGGGAAAACCCCGGTTTGGGATGGCACAAGCCTGTTTATTCTATATCATAGGCAGGGCGGCAGACAGAAACGCCGGCATTTCCTGCCGCGGCTTTCCGGTTTACGGCAACTGACTGTGTCTGGTTCGGAGAGGAGCCATGATGAGCGCGACTTTCACCATGCTGGGCACCGGCGGCTGGATCCCCACCGCCCGCCGGGCGACGACCTGCTGCCTGCTGAGCATGCCCGAGGCGCTGTTTATCTTCGACGCCGGCACCGGCCTGGCGCGGCTGCTGGAAGATGAATTCCGCCGCGAGCTGGAACCACCCGCGCGCGAGGTCCACCTTTTCCTGAGTCATTATCATCTGGACCATGTCTGCGGTCTCGTCTACCTGGCGGCGATGTTCCGGGGCCGGGGGCTCTACCTGCATCCGCCGGGGGCGGACATCACCGGCCTCGATCCGCTGGAAACGATCGATGCGCTGGTGCGCAAGCCGTTCAACCCCGGCACGCTGGCGGAAATGCCCCTTGACATTTCGGTAGAACCATTAGGAGCCGGCAGCCAACGGATCGCCGGTCTGCAGGTGAAAGCGCGCCAGCAGCTGCATCCGGATGCCTCCGCGGCCTGGCGCGTAGCGGACCTCATGGTCTTTGCCACCGACACCGCCGCCGATCCGGCGACGGCCGCATTTGCCAGAGGCGCGCGCCTGCTGGTGCACGAGGCCTGGATCGATGGCGCCGAGGAGGACGATCCCGGCACGGCTCATATCGCCCGCGAAGCTTATGTGGCGCATACCTCCGCGCGCCAGGCAGCCGCGCTGGCGGTTGAGGCCGGCGTCGAACGGCTGGTGCTCAGTCATCTGAATCCCGTGCGTTCGCCGGAGTATCACAGCCGGATGCTGGACACGGCCCGCGCGGTCTTCCCGGCAACGGCGATCCTGGAAGACGGTGAGCGGATTACCGTCTGAGCGGCTCATCGATTCCGGAAGACGGCGAGAAGAGGATCTTTCAGCCTCTGCTGCCCCAGCCAGACGAAGACCGTGTCATCGGCATGGAAGGCCCTGAAGATGAAAGGCAGCGTGATCAGGCAGGCAATCGCGGTCAGCAGCGCCAGCGAAACAGGCGTGCCCGGCCGCCAGCCAGCCAGGCCTTTATCCGCCGGACGTTTTTTCATTCATGCTCATTCACCGGTTTGTGTCGTTTTTACCGCTCCTACGGCGGCGTATCAACAGATAAATCACGCCGGCGACCACCACCAGCGCGAAAGCGATGCCGCCGCCCCAGCCCAGCCAGCGGTTGATCAGCTCCCAGCTCTGACCGAAAAAATATCCCAGCAGCAGGACGATCGTCACCGAGCCGATGCCGCCGACAATGTTGTAGAAAAGGAAAGTGCGGTATGGCATCCGGCTGATGCCGGCGGCCACCGGCGCGAAGGACCTGAGCACACCGACGAAGCGGCCGAACAGGACGGTCTTGCCGCCATGGCGCTGAAAATATCGCTCGGCGGTCTCCAGATAGGATTCCCGGAAAAAAAAGAAGCGCCCGAAGCGGCGCAGGAACTTGATGCCGCCGTAGCGGCCGATGGCATAGCCGGTACTGTCGCCGAGAATGGCGCCGGCCGAGGCCAACGCGATCAGCGCCGACAGGTCGAAGTAACCCTGCGACGCCAGCAGCCCGGCAAGAAGCAGCGTCACTTCTCCGGGCACGACCAGGCCGACGAATGCCGAGGTCTCCAGGAAGGTCATCACGAAGACCAGCAGATATCCCCAGTTCCCCAACTGGGGGGTGATGGACTCGATGTAGCCGATCGGGAGCCGCCTTGCCGTTGGATGCTGATACATCAGCATGATATCAAATAGCGCCCGGCAGTCGTCAGAGGGATAAAAAATGCACATCTGCTGGCTGCCGCTTCAAGAGGCTTGCGTCCGGCGAGCGTTTTCCTGCGTGCGGCGGCATGGACCCCCCGGTTTGCCGCCTTCGATCATTAAAAGGGCGGCCCCGAGGGGCCGCCCTGTTGGTTCACGCATCCCGTTCGCTGCTGCGAACGGCGTCCTCTAATCAGGACAGTGTTGCTTCACGGGCTTCGCGGGTTAGGAGAGCTTCCTGCCGAAGGTCTCGTTGAAGCTGTTGCCGTACAGCACGCGCTGGCTGACGACGATCGGTTGGCCGCCGCGCGAGACCACCCGGATTGGACCGCCCGCCATTTGCGGGCTGATCTGAAGCGGATTCGTATTGGTCGCGTGTGGCGCTATCGGACCGAGTGTCTGCTTCAGAACACCGCCCACATACACATCTACCGTCGCGGAGTTTGTTGGGTCGGCGTTAGTAGCCACGATCCAGTCGCCGTTCATGTTGTCCGACTTGTTGTCATACCACGGGAAGCTGTACTTCGTTCCCAGATCGGAAGCGCCGCCTCCCTCGGTATGTTCGGGGGCGATCGTCTCATTGAACGTGCCGTTATACAGTGCCCGTTCGGCAACCGTCAGATGATTGCCGCTGGTGGTGCAACCCACGCACCGCACCTCGACCGGACCTCCCTTGTAGTTGGACCAGATCTGGTTGTTTTCCGCACCTGCGGCCAGCGTGAAGTCGGTCTTGAACGTACCGCCCAGGCTGATGCTGACAGTGGCGGTGCTGGCGCCGTCATTAGCGATGTTGATCCACGTGCCCGCGCCGAAGCCGTCGTTGCTGGTATCGTACCAGGGGAAGTAGTAGACGTAGTCGGTGTTGCCCCTCGGGAGGCTGTAGGCGACGCCGCCGGGGGCAGAGCCGGTGACTACCGGATAGTTATGCTCCTCGGTGTTCGCGTTGAACTCCATCCCGTAGCTGTTGTTCCATGCCGCAAGCCCGTACCTGAGACCCTGGTCGGGGGCGCCGGCGTTGCGAATTCCCAGCGCGTTCAGACCAATTACGGCAGCGTTGGATTCCTGCTGGCCGTTGGCGTAGACAATCACGGGCTTGCTGGTGTCGATTGACAGCAGGTTGGTATAGTTGCCGCCGCCATCCTTGGCAAACAGCTGCTGATACGGGATATTTACTGCGCCGGTAATATGCCCGTAGGCGTAATCGGCAGCGCTGCGGACATCGACGACCGTGTAGTTGCCGATGTTGCTGTCATTGACCTGGCCGGTGCCTGTGCCCGGGAAGATAAAGGGCGGGTTTGTGGCGTGGAGGGACAGATCGTCCGCCGCCCTGGTGATCTCCGCCGGCTCAGTCGAAGTGGTGTTATTGATTACCGGATACGCACCCGGGGCCGGCAGCGGATGCGGCGTCGTTTCCATGCCATACGTATGCACATAGATGTCCTTGGTGCCGGGCGTCACTTCCGCCAGCACGCTGGGCTCAGCGGCTGAGTTCCATTCCAGGTTGCCCCACTTCAGTGCGGCGATATCAGGAGCAGGGCTGCCAAAGTATCCCGCCTGGGCCACAGACCCCAGCGCCATTTCGGCCAGCTTGTCGGTATGACCACTGTAACAGGCCAGCACGATGGTCTTGTTGGCGTGTTTGGCAAGTTCGCTGCGGATGAACTGCAGGCTGTCAGGCTGGTCGATATCCTTGTAAGTGTAGGCAGGATTGACCATCCCGAGATTGATCGCTCCCGGGATGTGCCCATGGCTCATGCCAGTACCCGGGGTAGCCTGGTAGTCGGTCCAGCTCCGCATGTCTATCACGAGCGGGTCATTGCTGGGATTGTCCCCGGCGTCACCGATGACGCCATTATTGTTGTCATCAAGCAGCGCCATCAAGGCCGGACTGGAAATGTATATAGACGGATTGGAATTTAAAAACGCGTTGCTGTTGTCGGCAATTATGCCGAACTGCTCGTCGCCGGCCGGCGGCGAGGCAGAACTGATGGCGACAAAAAAGACCAGCGCCACGATGCTGCAACAAGCCAGAAGGGCCAGCCATTTGGCCGGCCGGTGAATCATGTTCTTCATTTCCCATCCCCTTACTAGTCTTTACTAGAATTGATTCCTATCCTAGCATATAACTCCCCCATCAAACAGAATCTCTCATAAGACCCATAAGCCTCCTTTATAGAACAGAGTGGTCACACTTTTGTCCCCAACAACCAACACGACTCAGTATTATCGTAACCACGTTTGTATTTTTGGTGCCGAATTATAGAATCAGAGGCATTGGCTGTCAATAATACGAATTGGCAGCCACCGGATCGCCGGCATCGAGGTAGAAGCGCGCCAGCAGATATCCCAGCTCCCCAGGGGGGTGATGGACTCGATGTCGCCGATCGGGAGTCGCTTTGCCGTTGGATGCTGATACATCAGCATGATATCAAATGGCACCCGGAAGTCGTCAAAGGGATAAAAAAACGGGCCTCAGCCCGCGACTGCCAGTGGCATCCCGAGACGTATTATTTGGGCTTGGCCACCTCTTTGTATGCCTCGTGCAGCTCCTGCTCCTTCTCCATCTGCTCGGACATCACCTCGCGCAACAGATCGAAGGCGCGCAGGACCTTCTTGTTGGCGATGCGGTAGAAGATATTAACGCCGTGCCGCCGCGAGTACACCAGCGAACGCTGGCGCAGGATGGCCAGATGCTGCGAAACTGTCGCCTGGGCCAGGTCGAGCGCGGCCGCCAGCTCGCTTACGGTTTTCTCTCCTTCGCGCAGTTCATTGAGGATGAGCAGGCGCTTGGGGTCGGCCAGGGCCTTGCAGATCTGGGCATGCATGCGATAAATGCCATCTCTAACTTCAGGATCCAACGTATTCCTTTGACTGCTGGCGACGAAAAAACAGCCGCTTTAAATATGACCAATTTACCTACATATTATTACAGGAACGAAAATAGTTCAATTCCCGAACGGGGCGGCTCGTTATTGATGCAAACTAATTAATTATATCAAGTTTTTGCATTATTGTAATCCGCATCATCAACTATATTATTGTATGCGAATATTTGAAATTATGACGTTCTGTCGGCGTTGACAGGGGTGAACACTCTGGTGGCCGATGGCACGATCAAGAAGAATGACAAGCCCGTCTTCCTCTGCCAGACCGGTTCCCGCGCCTCTGGGGCGGCGGCGGAAGCCGCCACTCCCGGCTTCTCACATCCTTGAACCCTTTGGGGGCTTGCCGGCGACTAATGTTATTGAAGCCGGAGCACTGGGAACTCTTTTTTCCCTCTGTTAGAATTCGAGAAACTCCCAAAGGGGCGAACCCATGAATGCAGACTACGACGTTATTATCATCGGCGGCGGGCCGGCGGGTCTCACCGCCGGTCTCTACTGCGGTCGCGCCCGCATGAAGACCCTGCTGCTGGAGAAGGCGACCGCAGGCGGTCAGGCGGCCACCACAGACGCGATCGAGAACTACCCCGGTTTCCCGGAAGGGATCGGCGGTTTCGAGCTGACCGAGAAGATGAAACAGCAGGCTCTCCATTTCGGCGCCGAGATCCAGGAGATCAAGGAAGTCAGCAGTCTCGAGGTTGAGGACGGTCTCAAGCTGGTGAAGGTGGACGCGACCGCCATCAGTGCCAGGTCGGTCATCATCGCTACCGGCGCCGAGCCGAAGACGCTCGATATCCCCGGCGTGGCCGAATTCCGGGGCAAGGGAGTCTCCTACTGCGCCACTTGCGACGGCGCCTTTTACCGGGACAAGGTGGTTGCGGTCATCGGCGGCGGCAACTCGGCGGTCGAAGAGGCGCTGTTCCTGACCAAGTTCGCGAGCAAGGTTTATATCGTTCACCGCCGCGACGAGCTGCGCGCCGACAAGATCCTGCGTGAACGCGTCGCCGAGAGCGGCAAGGTCGAGATCGTGTGGGATGCGCATCTGAAGAAGATCCTTGGCAAAGGCAAGGTCGAGGAGATGGTGGTGGAGAACAAGAATACGCATGACCGCACCAGTTACCAGATCGATGGCGTCTTTTTCTACATCGGCTCCGTGCCCAACACCGAGTTTTGCGAGGGCGTCGTGGACCTGGATGAGCGTGAGTTTATCCGCACTGACGAATCGCTGCAGACCAACGTCCCGGGCGTCTATGCCGCCGGGGACTGCCGCGCCAATCTGCTCAAGCAGGTGGCAGTCGCTGTCGGCGAAGGGGCGCTGGCGGCGGTAGAAGCGGAGAAATACGTCGAGGAAAACTTCGACTAGCGGCGTTTTTCCTTTTATAATAGTGCCGCTTGACTTGCCCTTGTCACGGAACCTTTTTAAGGAGGAAGCGTTGAGCGAAAATATCGCTGAAGTCGATGACGCCAGCTGGGACGCCGAGGTGCTCGCTGCCGCGGCGCCGGTGCTGGTGGATTTCTGGGCTCCCTGGTGCGGCCCTTGCCGCACGATGTCTCCCATACTGGAAGAGCTCGCCGGCGAATACGAGAACCTGAAAGTATTGAAGCTCAACGTCGATGACAACCAGGCTACGGCGGCGAAATACGAAGTGCTGAGCATCCCCACCATGTTTCTGTTCGAAAGCGGCGAAGTCAAGAAGCGTCTCATCGGCGCCCTGCCGAAGAAAAAGCTGCTGGAAGAGCTGGGCCCCTGGATCGGTTCCTGATGCCGTTCGTCGAGGTTAAACTTTACGAGGGCCGCAGCCAGGAACAGAAGCAGGCACTGGTTGACCGGATCACTGAGGCGTTCGTGGAGATCTCCGGCACCCCCAAAGAGCACGTCTGGATCGTCTTCCGCGATGTCCCCAGGGACCAGTGGGGGATGGGCGGCAAGCTGCAGGGCTGATCCGGCAGCTGGCAGGATCGCGCCGGCGCGGCCTGCGGCCTATTCCAGCACGCCGGTGCCCACCAGCAGCTCGGCGATCTGCACGGCGTTGGTGGCGGCGCCCTTGCGCAGGTTGTCGCTGACAACCCACAGATTCAGCGAGTTTTCGCCGGATTCATCGGCGCGGATGCGGCCGACCATGACGTCGTCGCAGCCGGCGGCGGCAATCGGCATCGGATAGATGAGGTTGTCCGGGTCGTCCACCAGGGTGACGCCGGTGGCAGACAGCATCAGGCGGCGCACTTCCTCGACGCTCACTGGCCGCGTGGTCCTGATGTTCACCGACTCGCTGTGGCCGGTGAAGACCGGCACGCGCGCGCAGGTGGCGGTGACGCGCAGCTGCGGGTCACCGAAGATCTTGCGCGTCTCATTGATCATCTTCACTTCCTCGTTGGTGTAACCGTCATCATGGAAGTGCTCGATCTGCGGCAGCACGTTGAAAGCGATCTGGTGCGGGTAGACGTTGCACTCGATCTCGCCCGATTCCAGCACTGCCTCCGACTGGCTGAACAGCTCCTCCATCGCCGACTTGCCGGTGCCGGACACCGACTGGAAGGTGGTGACGATGATGCGGTCGATGCCGACTGCGTCATAGATCGGCTTCAGCGCCACCACCATCTGGATCGTCGAGCAGTTGGGATTGGCGATGATGCCCTCGTGCCACTTGATGTCCCCGGGGTTGACCTCGGGGACGACCAGCGGCACGTTCGGCTCCATGCGGAAGGCGCTGGAATTGTCGATGACCACGGCGCCGGCCTCGACGGCGGCGGGAGCGAACTCCTTGCTGCGGGCGCCGCCGGCGGAGAAGAGGGCGATGTCGATATCGGCGAAACTGTCATGGGTCAGTTCCAGCACCTCGATCTCTTCGCCGGCGAAGGGCACGCTCTGGCCCGCGGAGCGCGCCGAGGCCAGCGGCCGGATCGAGGCGACAGGGAACCGCCGCTCCTCCAGAAGCTTGAGCATGACGCCACCGACCGCGCCTGTAGCGCCGACCACTGCTATGTTGTATAAGTCAGGCATAATCAGATTTCCGGGACGTTCCTTTACTTTCTTGACTTATTCCTCGTTGAGGGACATCACTGATGATTAAATTCAAATAAGTCAAGAAAGTAAAGGAACGTCCCTAACCCAGAGCGAACGCCGTGTGCAGCGCCCTGACGGCATCCTCCACCTGCGCCCGCTCGATCACGCAGGAGACCTTGATCGAAGAGGTGCTGATCATCTCGATATTGATACCCGCGTCCGCCAGCGTCTTGAACATCTTGGCGGCGACGCCAGGATAGCTCTTCATGCCGGCGCCGACGATCGAGACCTTGCCCATCTGCTCGCCGATGATGTAGGCGACGCCGAGCTCGTCGCTGAGGGCGTCCAGCGCCTTCTGCGCCGCCGGCAGCTCCGGCTGGTTGACCGTGAAGGAGATATCGGTCGTGCCCTGCTCGCTGACGTTCTGGATGATCATGTCGACGTTGACGTTCTCGCCGGCCAGCGCACCGAAAACCGTCGCCGCCACTCCGGGCCGGTCCGGCACCCTGAGCAGGGTCAGTTTTGATTCATCATCTGTATGTGTTACAGCGCTGACAACAGCTTTTTCCATGTTTTCATCTTCCTCTCTGACCCAGGTGCCGGGCTGATCGGTGAAGCTGCTGCGCACGTGCAGCGGCACGCCGTACTTCTGGGCGTATTCCACCGAGCGGAGCATCAGGACTTCGGCGCCGGTGGCCGCCATCTCCAGCATCTCGCCGTAAGAGACCGCGGCGATCCGGCGGGCATCGGCCACGATCCGCGGATCGGCGGTGTAGACGCCGTCGACGTCGGTGTAGATCTCGCATTGCTGGGCTTCCAGCGCCGCCGCCAGGGCCACCGCGGTGGTATCGGAACCGCCGCGGCCCAGCGTGGTGACGTCTTCCTCCGGCGATACTCCCTGGAAACCGGCGACGAGCACAATTTTACCACTGTCGAGCTCTTCGATTAAGCGCCGCGTCTCGACGCCGGTGATGCGCGCCTTGGTGTGCACGGTGTTGGTCTGGATGCCGGCCTGGTTGCCGCTGAGCGAGATGGCCGTCTGCCCCAGTTCGTGGATGGCCATCGCCAGCAGCGCCACGCTGACGCGCTCGCCGGTGGACAGCAGCATGTCCAGCTCCCGTTCCGGCGGTTCGGCGGAGATGTCGTGCGCCATCGCCAGCAGCTCGTCCGTGGTGTCGCCCATGGCGCTGATCACGGCCACCACCTGGTAGCCTTCGCCGCGCGCCGCCACCAGCCGCCGCGCCACGTTCTTGATGCGCTCGGTGTCTGCCACGGAGGTGCCGCCGTATTTCTGGACGATTATGGGCATATGCTCGGCTCTTGACAGATGGGCCTGTCCGTTCCGTTTCCGCGCCAGGCCCGGTTAATTGGCATTTCGATTCTAAAACATTGAGCGCCGGGCCGCTAACTGGCGCACGGTGGCGCGGTCATCTCAGACGCCGGGGCCGCGCGGTTCCAGGCCGGCGGCTCTCAAAAAAAAGAGCGGCCTGCTGAAAGGCCACTCCTGTTTTTCCCGTTGATATAACGTTCAGATGTGCTCTAAAGAAAAATGACCGGAAGCCCTTAAAGGCACTCCTCTTTCTTCAGCAGCTCTTCCCACTTGTGGTCGATGTACGCCTGGATGTCCTCCAGCACGGCTTCATTGCCCGGTTTGAACAGGTGGGCGAAGCGGCCCTGCTTCTTCATCCAGTCGGCCACCGGCGTCTTCTTCTCCGCCTTCGGCTTGTAGTTGATCTTGTACTTGCCGTTCTCGACCTCGTACAGCGGCCAGTAGCACGACTGCACCGCTTCCCTGGAAAGCGCGATCGTCTGGTCGCCAGGCGTGCGCCAGCCGCGCGGGCAGGGGGAGATGACGTTCAGGAACGCCGGACCCGGCGTGGTGAAGGCCTTCTCCGCCTTGCTCATCAGGTCCTTGAAGTTGTGCGGCGAGGCTGTGGCCACATACGGGATGTCATGCGCCACCAGGATCTGCGCCAGGTCCTTGCGGTTCTGGGTTTTGCCGTATGACTCCTTGCCCACCGGGCTGGTCGTGGTCCAGGCGCCGCACGGTGTGGCGCTGGAGCGCTGGAAGCCGGTGTTCATGTAGGCGCCGTTGTCATAGCAGACGTAGACGAAATTGTGACCGCGCTCCACGGCGCCGGAGAGCGCCTGCAGGCCGATGTCATAGGTGCCGCCATCGCCGCCGAAGGCGACAAAGTACATGTCATCCTTGATCCTGCCCTGCTTCTTCAGCGAGCGGTAGGCGGTCTCGACGCCGCTGATGGTGGCGCCGGCGTTCTCGAACGCCGAGTGGATCATGGAATCCTTCCACGCGGTGTATGGATAGATGGTCGTCGATACCTCCAGGCAGCCCGTGGATACGGTGACTACCGCCGGCCCGGGGCAGACGCTCATGATCTGGCGCACGTTGATCGGGGCGCCGCAGCCGGCGCACAGCCTGTGGCCGCCGGTCAGGCGCTCGGGTTTGTTTGCTATCTCCTTAGGCTTGGCCATCAGGGCTCACCCCTCTCTCACGTTGAGATAATGTCTTGTCTGTGCCACTTCCTCGCCCGCGGCGGCCTTCTCCAGCAGCGCTACCGCGCCTTCGATGTCGTCGGGGAAGAGGTCACGGCCGCCGAGGCCGTAGATGAAGTTAAAGATCTGCGGCCGAGGTTCGGCTTCGAACATCGCCGAGCGGATTTCGGTAAACAGCGGGCCGCCCTGGGCGCCGAACGAGTCGGAGCGGTCCATCACGCCGATGACCCTGGCGCCGGAAAGGGCCGCGCGGATCTGCTCGGTGGGGAAGGGCCGGAAGGTGCGCACCTTCAGCAGGCCGACCTTCTTGCCCTGCGCCCGCAGCTTGTCGACCATCGTCTTGACGTTGCCGGCGGCGGAGCCGATGGCCACCAGCACGATCTCGGCGTCCTCGATCATGTGCGTCTTGAAATGCGAATAGGGCCGGCCGGTCAGCTCGCCGTACTCGCGGCCGACATCCTCGATCACCTGCATCGCCCTGGCCATGGCCTGGTTCTGGGTGACCTTGTGCTCGAAGTACCAGCCGCCGAGGCTGTCGAAGGCGCCCACAGTGACCGGGTTGGCGACGTCTAGCAGTGGATGCAGCGGCTCGAACTCACCCACAAACTGCTTTACCTGCGCGTCCTGAAGCACCTCCAGCGGGCCGATGGCGCCGCTGATGATGAAACCGTCGATCATCGTCATCACCGGCAGCCGCACGTCCGCGTGCTCGGCGATGCGGAATGCCTGGATGGCGTTGTCATAACCCTCCTGGGCATCCTCGCCGTAAAGCTGGATCCAGCCGCAGTCGCGGCCGCCCATCGAGTCGGAATGGTCGCAGTGGATGTTGATCGGGCCGGAGAGCGCCCGCGTGATCACCGGCATGGTGATCGGCAGCCGCAGGCTGGCGGCGATAAAGAGCATCTCCCACATCAGCGCAAAGCCCTGCGATGAAGTGGCCGTGATCGTGCGCGCGCCGGCGGCGCAGGAGCCGATGGCGGCGCTCATCGCGCTGTGCTCGCTCTCAACGGCGATGTACTCGGTCTTGACGGCGCCGTCGGCGACGAACTGGGCGTAATTCTGGGCGATCTCGGTCTGGGGCGTGATCGGGTAGGCGGACATCACGTCCGGATCCACCTGCTTCAGGGCCAGCGCGATCGCGCCGTTGCCCGTCATGGCTTTGCGGCTCATTCTTCCTCCTCCTCTTCCTTGCGGGCCTCGATCTCATTCCTCATCTCGATGGCGTCGCGGGGGCAGACCTGGGCGCAGATGCCGCAGCCCTTGCAGTGCCTCAGGTCGATCGCGGCCATCCTGCCCTCCTCGACGATGATGGCCGAATCGGGACAGCCGAAGAAGCAGATCATGCAGTCGTTGCATTTCTCCCGGTCGCGCACCGGCCGGTCCGTGCGCCAGCCGCCGGTCTCGTACTCGTCAGCGGTGCCGGAGTCGGGAATGGTCGCACCCGGCTCATGCCTGCCGGGACCCCAGGTGGCGATGTCCTCGAAGTTCCATTTCTTGCTCATGATCCCGCGACCTCCTCGTAGCCCCGCCGGACGGCGTCCAGGTTGGCGCCTACCACCTCGTCGCTGAACTTCTTGCCCAGTGAGGTCTTTACTTCATCCAGCACGCCTTCGAGGGGAAAAATGCCGCTCACCTTCGCCAGCGCGCCGATCAGCGGCGTATTGGGGATGGCCCGCCCGATCGTCTCCAGGGCGATTCTGGTGGCGGGGACGGTGTAGACCTGCTTGCCCTCCATGCCGGCGCGCGCGGCCAGAGCGCCCGCGTCCTCCTCCGAATTGATGATGACTACGGCGCCGTTGCCGGTGCCGGCGGTGACGTCGACGGCGTCCAGCAGCGTCGGGTCCAGCACCAGGACGTAACCAGGGTGCTCGATGGCGCTGTAGATCTGGATAGGCTCATCCGAGATGCGGGTAAAGGCGACGATTGGCGCCCCCGAGCGCTCAGGGCCGTATTCCGGGAAAGCCTGGAAGTACTTGTCCTGGCTTAGCGCCACCTCCGCCGTCATCTTGGCGGCCGTAACAGCTCCCTGACCGCCACGGGCGTGCCAGCGAATCTCTGTTACCTGCTGCATTTCAACCTCCTTCAGGGAATGAAAAATCCGTCCCGGCCCCAGGCCGGGCGATTCTGCCTGGAAAAGCTTTGCCGGCGGATGACGGGCGCTGGCGCGCCCCCGCCTTGAGGCGCAAATATTTTATCAGGGATCTGGAGGGAATTGTAGCTTTTGGCGGGCGAGCCCCGCGCGCCTTGTCTTACGCCGGCGGTCCGGGGAAATAGACCAGGTCGCCGGAACCGCTCAGGGCGCTGGCGTAGACTGTGGTGTTAAACGAGAAGACGCTCGCCGGCACCAGGTACTTGAGCACCACGGCACTTTGCTGTCCGGGCTGGATGTCTCCTGCCGCCACCGGCGTGGAGCTGCCCAACATCACCCCGGATGTGGCCGGCGAGCCAAGGATCTGCACCGACCCGGCCGGGGCCGAATCCGGAGCGGCCGAGATGGCGTAGCGGATCGAAAGCAGCCGGCCGGCGTAATCCGCGTCCGAAGCCCAATAGACATTCTGGATGCCAAGTGACAGGTTTACGTTGGATGTGGGGACTTGGGCCTCCATAATGCGCGAGCTTGCCTCCTGCCACACCAGCGTGCTGCCGTCGATGGCCGGATATGCCGGCGAGACGCTGCGGTCGGCGATCTTTGTCTGGACGCCGGTGTTCAGGTCCTCAATGTACAGATCGTAGGCGGAGGGGCTGGCGGGATTCGGGTCGCTGCGGCCGTCCATCCAGACAAGCAGGCTGCCGCTGATCCGCACGGAGTCCTGGTAGGCAGCGTCGTTGGTAGCGGCGTGCTCGACCCCGTTGGCCAGATTCATCCAGTGGATGTCCCACCGTCCATTCTGACATGAACGCCAGGCGACGATGTCGCCGCTGATATCCGGGAATTCATCATCGCCGGGATTGGTGGTCAAGCGGCGCTCCGGACCGGAGGGCAGGTCCTTTTCATAGACGTCCCAGTTCCCGTTGCGGTAGTCCATCCAGACGACCCGGTTGCCGCTGATGCGGGGCTCCCACTGGGCCCCGGTCGCCGCCGGGCCGTTATCGACCGGATGAGGCACGCGGTCACTTAAATCGATGTAATAAATCCTGTTGCCGGGGTCGGTCATCGGCAGGTTGGCATCTGCCGGGTTGCTGACATATACAACCGTATCGCCGCTGATGCACAGGATGCCCTGATTCCCGGGCGCGGTCACCAGTGGCTGCTCGATGCCGAGGAAGCTCATGTAGATGTCTCCGTGACCCGAGCGCCAGTCTTCCCAGACGATGTCGGAACCGTTGGTCACGGGGTTGATCTGATCGCCTGGTTGAGCATCGGTGATGTTCAGGTTATATGCCTCCCCCAGGGGGTCCGTCAGACTGTGTCTGAAGATGTCGTAATCCAGCGTGCCGTCAGAGCGCTGGATCTTCCTTTTCCAGGTGACCATGCTGCCGCTGACATCCGCGCGTCCCTGGTAGAAGCCGGAAGATATCCGCACGGGAGTGATGGCGCCAAAGGCAGCCCCCTGAAGCACCACTGTCAGTGAAAACAAAACGCTGAAAAAGACAGCTACTTTTAAAAACATGACGCGCATCCCCTCATCCCTCATCCAAATGGCCTTATCCGGAAGCCCCCGTGAAGCCTGGGACATCCGGCCGGATGGCCCGCTGGTTCATTGTAGCCCAGAGGGATGAAGACGTAAACAGCCAGTTTGACAATCGCCACGCAATAATGGCATCACGCGTCCACAAATAAATCAACGATATTGCGCCGCCAGTCGCGCCGCCGCCCGCGCGACCGCCGCCCGCGCCGCCACCGGCGACTCCACGACCGCTTCGCCGCCGAAGCGGAGGATTTCGCGCACGAGCCATTTCTGGGAAAAATAAGGAATCTCGTCGATCAGACCGCCGTCAGGGCGGACCGCCGCCGCGGGCCTTTTCTCCGCCTCAACCCGGGCTACCGCCGGTGAGAAGTGCACCCGCGCATGGCAGGGGGCCGCGCTGCCGGAAGGCAGCGCCGGGTTGGCGCGGTAGAACTCCAGATCGATGTCGCGCGGGGTGAACACCTCATCCAGCAGCGCCGCCTCTTTCACCATCTGCAACCGGAAGGCCCGCTCGCCTCCGGCGCTGCGGCACCAGGCGATCAGATACCAGTCGCCGGCGGTCCTGGTCAGCAGGTAGGGCTCGATCTGGCGGCGCCGCGCCTGCTGGCCCTGCTCCGACAGGTATTCGATTTCGAGCAGCCTGTGCTCGTTTAGCCCGCGGGAGATCGCCTCCGCCATGACCGCGTCACGGCCCTGAGCTTCCACCACCAGGATGGAGCGCTGCTCGTCCAGGCCGCCGGCGCGCAGGATTTTTTCGCGCGCCGCCCGCAGCGAACGGTGTTCGCCCGAAATCAGATAGCCGCCCACCAGATCGATCGCCAGCAGGAGCGCGCGCGCCTCCAGCCGCGACAGGCGGGCCGGCCGCTTCAGCAGGTCCCCATAGACGCAGCGTTCGACACGCAGGCGGTCGCCTTCGATATATCCCTCCACGAGATAGCCGCCGGCGTCCACGCTTACCAGCAGCAGCAGATCCAGATCCCGGCCCAGGGAGTCCAGGCCGTCGTAGCCAAGATCGGCGCACACCGCCGCGGCCGGCAGGAAAGCAGTCTCCTGGTCTGCCAGCCGGTCGAGCAGATAGGCCACCAGCGTTGACAGCCGTGCGAAACGCTCCGGTTTCACCTGCCGGGGCGCCGCCGGCGAAACCGCCGCCGCGGCCGGCGCCGGCGCGTCCGTGCCGGCTTCAGGGTAATCACCCGTGTGCAGCGACTGCAGCCGCTCGAGGCGTTCGCGCATGCATCGCCTCAATCCGGCCGGCATCTCAATTTCGGCGTCGGCGCCCATGCCCAGCACCAGATCGCACAGGCGCCCTCCGTCGGAGTACGCGGTCCTGAAGATCGAGCCGCCGCCGGCCTGCGGTTCGAAATCGCCGGCACGGCCCAGGTTTCTTTCCACCAGCCAGCTGATCCGCGGCGAGAGCTGGATCGCCGCCGTTCCCTGCTGCCGGCCGAACTGCCATGGCTCCAGGATCTCGTACCGCCGGCGGTCAAAATCATCCGGGACGGTGAAATCATGCTCGGCCCGGGTGGCGTTGCGGATCTTTCCCTGGATGCGTCCCAGCTTGAAGACCCGGATGCCGCCGCGTTCGTGCGCGTGTCCCACGACGTACCAGTCGCCCCGCGTCAGCATCAGGCAGTAGGGGTCGACGCGCCGCTCTTCAGCCGTGTCGCGCGCGAGCGACTGATACTCGAAACGGATGGTCTTGTTCTGCGAGATAGCCTTCTCGATCTTGGCGAGGCGGTCGGCCGCGGCAGCGTCGAAGCCGGTGGAGAGAAGGTTGATGTTGATGTAATCGGCCGCGGGATCCCCGAGAGGATTGCCGCTGCCCAGCGCCAGGTTCTGCAGCGCCAGCCGCAGGACGTCGCTATAGGCGAACTGGCCTTCCAGCAGCCACAGGCAGGAGCTCAGCGCCGAAAGCTCTTCGCGCGTGAACTCGACTGGAGGCAGGAAATAATTCTCGGGCGGCAGCCAGTAAAGCGTGCTTTCGGGAAAGCCGCCTGCGTGCGCCTGCGCTTCGCCGGCGTCGCTCAGGATATCGATGCCGAGTCGCGCCAGTTCGTCGCGGTCGGCGTAAAAGCGCCGGTCGAACGCCTGGTCGCTCATGCCGGCGTACTCCTCCACGTTGCGGCGGATGTCCCAGGTGCCGGCTTTCCTGCCGCCAACCGACATCAGGTAAGCTACCAGCGAGAGCTGCCTGATAAGTTTGCTTTTATCCGAAGAGATGGCGCCGCCTTCCCACTGCCAGCAGTCCCGTCACCGGGGCGAATTTTTCCGTCCGGACGAACCGATACAATTCCATCAGGATTCTAACCGCTCACGGATGATTGGGGAAGATGATGGATGCAGCTGTGATGTCCGATCTCTGGTTTGTGTTTTCAATGGGCTGCCTTGTGGCGGCGCTGCTGGGCAGTGTCCGCTGGCTGTTGCTGACGCGGGCTCCGCGGGAAGCCAGACCCGGCCGCGCCGGGCGCGCCGGCGCACGCGGCGAGGAAGAGTTCAGTCTGGCGGCCGGGCGCGGCTGTCCTGACGGCGCCGGCTTCGCATGCGATGTTGACAGGCGTATAATTTGGTACCGCGGTCCGGATGGCACACAGCCGCCCCCTGGTTCTCTGCCGGCGTTGCATTTTGTTTCCCGGTCACGGGTGAAAATCATTTCGCAGGAGAATATTTTTGTCCCTTAGGCTTGTTTGCGGTCCAACCGGCGCCGGCAAGACGGCGCACGCTGTCGCGGCTTTTCTCGATGCTGCCGCGCGAGGGGCTAACCCGCTGTTCATCGCTCCCGGCGGTCCGGATGCGCGCCACTTTCACCGCGAGATTTTGCGCGCGGCGGGCAGCGGCGGCGGCCCGGGCGTCCTCACCGGCGGCAGGGTGGGGACGTTTGACAGCCTGTGCGCCGGGGTTCTGGATGCCAGCGGCGCGCGGGCCAGGGTCATCAGCCCCGGCGAGCGCTTTCTGATACTGCGCGCGGTAGTCGATTCGACGCAGCTGCACAGCCTCGCCGGATCGTCCGTCTTCGACGGGTTCGTGCGGTCATTCTCAGAGCTCACCGCCGAGCTGGCGTCGCTGGGAATCGGCGTCGAACAGCTGGGCAAGGCTCTCCGCTCGTGGGCGGGCGGCGACGAATGGCGGAAAGGCCTCAATAAGGACCTTTACCGGCTGCTGGATCGATACGAGGCGGCATTGGCTGACGCCGGGATCATCGACGTGGAAGGATCGCAGCGGAAAGCCCTGACGGCGTTGGCCGCGGATGCGGGCCTGCTGGCGCACCGGGCGGTGATCGTTGATGGATTTTGGGATTTTACTTCCCTGCAGCACGACCTGATCCAGCAGCTGGCGCTGGCTGCGGATGAAGTCCTGGTCACATTGCCCTACGCCAGCGGCCATCCGGCCTATGCCGCGCCGTCACTGCATTTTGCCCGGCTTGCCAGCCTGGCGGGCAGCGAATCGCTGATGCTGGAAGCGCCGTCCGCAAGCGGCCGCAGCCCGGCGCTTGAACATCTGGACGGCAACCTTTTCCGGGAGAGGCTGACTGACTTTCCGGCAGGGGGTTCGCTGCGGGTCCTGACCGGCGCCGGCATCCGGGGGCAGGCGGAGGTCATTGCCGCCGAGGTTCTCAAACTCTGGCGCAGTGGACAGAATCTCGATGAGATCGCCGTCGTCTGCCGTGACCTGGGGCCGGATCTTCATATCCTCTCCGCGGTCATGAAGGCTTACGATGTGCCGCACCAGTTTGACGCGCCACTGCCACTGCCGCTGACCGCCGTGGGCAGAACCGCGCTGTCCCTGCTGGATTTTGCCACGGGCAGCCGCTCGCGGGCGAGCCTGCTGGCTTATCTGCGCAGCCCGCTGTCCGGTATGCCCCTGCCGGCAGTCGATGAATTCGACAGCCGCTGCCGGCGTTACGGGATTGAAGAGCCTGCTGTTTTGTTGATGGAATGGAAGCTTCGTGGCGGCCGGCCCCTCGATGAGGTCAACCGCCTGACGGATGCGGCCGCGCGCGGGGTGGGAGAACTGGCGGACGAGCTTTGCCGGCTGCTCCAGGACCTGCTCCGGGAGCAGGCGGCCGCCGGGACCGCTCTGGCTGAGCTGCACACCGGCCTGGCCGCCCTCGAGGTTCTCCAGCTGCTGTGCCGGCAGGCCGGGCAGGTCGGCAAGCTGATCGCCAGTGAGGCTAGCCGCGGCGCCCGCGGGTCTGATGCCGCCGCCAGGCTGCTGGAGCGCGCGATCAAACAGGCCGTAATCCGGATCCCCGCCGCCAGCCGGCAATGCGTACGCCTGCTCGATCCACACCGGATCCTCAACCAGCGTTTTGATATTGTTTTTGTCTGTGGCATGGTGGAAAAACAGTTTCCCAATCTCGGCCGGGAGGATTCTTTCTTTTCCGACAGCGACCGCCGTGTACTGGCAGAAGGGCACGGGCTCTGCCTCGACAGGCGCGAGCACCGTCTGGATCAGGAGCGGTTTCTTTATTTCCGCACACTCAGCCGCGCCCGGGAGCGGGTGTATCTCTGTTACCCATCCTGCGACAAAGAAGGAAGGCCATCAATAAAATCACTTTTTGTTGATGACACCCTGCGGCTGTTCGATCCAGAATCAGTCATCACCGCCGAAAGGACGCTCAGCGACCAGACTTATCCGCCCGGCGAGGCGCCCACCATCAGCGAAGCGCTCCGCTCGCTCGCGGTCTGGTCCCGTCGCCGGGATGACGCGTCAGTAAAGGCACTGATCGCGAGCGACCCGGCAGGGCTCGGTGAGCGCCTGGCGGCGAGCCTGGCTGCCAGCCGGCCGGATGAGGCGTCTGTCAGCGACCCGCAGATCATTTCGGCGCTGAAGGAACGGGCCGGTTTTCAGGTCACCGAGCTGCAGACGTACCTGCGCTGTCCGTTCCGCTATTTCGTGGAAGCGCTGCTTCAGCCGGTGGAAATCACGCCAGCGGCGCGTGGCCTGAAGCGTGGCCGGGTGATCCACGACATCCTCTGCAGATTCGGCGCCCAGCTGAAGCGTTCGGGCCTGTTTCTCAACGCGGAAGCCGGCCAGGAGCAGATCGCCGCCGCCAGGCGCCAGATGTCGGATTTCATCGAGGACGAATTCCTGGACGCGGATCAGGGTCTCGAGACCCTGATCCTCAGGAGCGAGCTTGAATTTCATCTCAACCGTTACATAGACAGGGAAGTGGAAAGCAACCGTGACCTGGAATACTTTGATTTCGAGGTTGGTTTCGGCGGCGCACGCGGCAAGTGCGGCGGCAGGAACAACACGGAGAACGTGTTGCCCGTGGGAGATTTTTACCTCAAGGGGCGGCTCGACCGCGTTGACCGGGAGGCGGGCAGCAGCCACGCTCTGGTGATCGACTACAAGTCGTCGCGGTCGGCGATCTCGCAGGCGGATTTCGGGAAGCGGAAAGAGATTCAGATCCCCCTCTACATCCTCGCGCTCCGGGAAGCCTTCGGCCTCGAGCCGGTCGGTGGGGAATACTATGCCCTGCGCGGCGACGAACGCGGTGGCCTGTATCTGGCGGGATACGAGCAGATGATCGGCGCGGCTTCCTCCCAGATCAAACAGAAAGACTTTGTCTCCGCGGATGAGTTTGAACAGCATCTGGAGGCAGCGAAGACGCTGGCAAGTGAGGCGGTCGCCGGGATCCGCGCGGGTGATTTTCGCGCTCAGCCGCTTGACAAAAAGAAAGATTGTCACTGGTGCGGCCTGGCCGGTGTCTGCCGGGTTGCTGCCGGCGCCAGGCTGGAAGGCAGTGAGGCCAGCGATGCCTGAGATCGAGCTGACCACGGAACAGAAGCGCGCCATCACGACCCTCGCCGGTCCGCTGTTCGTGGCGGCTGGAGCCGGCTCAGGCAAAACGGGTGTCGTCACGCGCCGGTTCGTGCACGCGATCGCGTCCGGTTATGCCACCGTGGACGAGATCCTGACCATCACCTTCACCAAAAAAGCCGCCGCGGAGATGATGGAGCGCATCCGTGACCTGCTGCGCCAGCGCGACAGTGTCGATGTCACGGAAGAGGGAAAGAGCCGCATGGCCGCCGCCTATCGCGAGATCGAACAGGCCCGCATCAGCACGATCGACAGTTTCTGCGCTTCCCTGCTGCGCGCCAATGCGCTCAGCGCCGGCATCGATCCGAATTTTGCCGCGATCGACGATTCCCAAGCCGCCCTGATCCAGGAAGAGGTCTTCGATCTCTGCCTCCAGGACCTGATCAGGAAAAACGGTCCCGCGGCCGTGGAGTTCATCACGGCCTACGATCCCAATCTGGACGGATCCCTGTTCCGCGCGGTGACCAGAGCGCAGACAACGCTGCGCAGCCGGGGGCAGGCGGTGACCCTGCCGAACCCGGAGCTTCCAGACATCGGCGCCGCCGGGCGCGAGCTGAACAAGGCCGTGCGCGCCGCCCGCGCCGCCGTGGCCCGCATCGCCAGCCCGAACCGGTTGCAGAGCAGCGGCATCGCGCGGCTGGAGCGGCTGGAGCAGGCTCTTTCCCTCACCGATCCCGTCGAGCGGATCAAAGCGGCGGATACGGGCGAGGTCAAGTTCAAGAGCATGGGCCCGGCGCAGGAGGAGTTCTCCCGGCTGGAGCTTCCGCGCCTGACGCTGCTCAACGCGCTGCGCTCGCATCTGGCGGTCGATACACTGAATCACTTCCGCCAGCTGCTGGAGCAGTTCGAGCTGCGCTATTCGCAAAAGAAGCACGAGATGGGCGCGATGGATTTTGCCGATCTGGCGCTTCATACCAGAGATTTGCTAAAAGGCAACGATGCGATCCGCAGGCGCATCTCATCCGCATTCCGGCTGGTGATGATCGATGAGTTTCAGGACACCAACCCGCTGCAGCTGGAGGTCATCAGGCTGGTAGCGGACGGCAATCTCTTTGTTGTCGGCGACGAGAACCAGGCCATCTACGGATTTCGCGACGCAGAGGTGGCGTTATTCCAGCAGGAGAAGGAGAAAGCCCGGGCAGACGATTGCCTGGTCGAGCTCAAGGATAATTTTCGCAGCCAGCCGCAGATCATCCGGTTCATCGATCATGTCTTCAAGCGCGAGGACATGCTCCTGCCCGGTTATCTGGAACTGAATCCGGCGGCGGCGGTCGCCGGCGAAAGCGAGGATTGCCGGGTCGAGATCCTGTTTGTCGATGCACGGCGCAAGAGCAGGAAAGAGGGTCTCGAGGCAGTCGGTGCGGCGGACGCCCGCCGGGCGGAGGCGCAGCTGATCGTCCGGCGCCTCCAGGAGCTCGAGCGCCAGGGATACAGCAGGGGCGACATGGCGGTCCTGCTGCGGACGGCAAACGACGCTGAAATCTACCGGGACGCGCTGGATCAGGCCGGCATCGAAACACATTTTTCCGTGGGCAAGGGATATTTTGCCAAGCTGGAACTCCATGATGTGATGAATATCTTCAAGCTGATCAACAACCCGCTTGACGATCTTGCCATGCTGGGCGTCTTGCGGTCGCCGCTCGTCGGCTTGGGCGACGACGCGCTTTACCGGCTCTACCAGCCCGATGACGGCGAAAAAGGGTATCAGCCCGTCTGGCCCGTGCTTCAGTCTCCGGCCAGGCTTGAGCACCTTGACGGCGCCGACCGGCAAAAGGCGCTGGCGTTTGTTTCCCGGCTGGAGCAATGGCGCCGGAGCGCTGGCAGAAAGTCGCTGCGGGAATTGGCGGAGGATGTGATCAACATGAACGATTACGCCGCCAGGATCGCCGCCGGCCCGGGCGGCAAGCAGGATTTTGCCAACCTGATGAAACTGCTTGATCTGGCGGCCGATTTCGAAACGGCCTGGAGCAATGATCTCGCCGACTTTACTTCGTTTCTCGAGCGCCAGAAAATCCGCGAGGCAAGTGAAGTGGAGGCGCCTACTGAAGCCGAGGGCGTGCAGGCGGTGCGCGTGATGACGATGCACACCGCCAAGGGGCTGGAGTTTCCCCTGGTGGTGCTTCCCAATCTGCAGGCTCCCGGCCGGAGCGACCCGCCGGTGCTGTTGCTGGATCGTAGTAGCAAAAATCGCATCGGCCTCAAGTACAGGACCAACGGCGATGGCGGCGGCAATGCCTTCGACTTTGACGAGTTGTGGCGTGAGGAGGTCAGCCGGAATAATCAGGAATCGCGGCGGCTGGCCTATGTGGCCATGACCCGGGCCAGGAACCATCTCATCCTCTCCGGCGCGGCTCCGGCTGACCGGTCGCCGAATGAGGAGAATCTGCGCAGCTCGCCTTTCGACTGGTTGCGCACAATTTTTGAGCTTGAGTGGCCGCGCGATGAAAACCTGGGCAAAGCCGACCGCATCGAAGCCGTGGCCGGCGCGAGCGTGGGCCTGCATATCTGCACTGATGCCGAAAAAGCGGCGCGCCCGGGTCAACGGGGTCTGAAGCGGCACGCGCCGGAGCTGCCTCAAGTCGATCCCGCGATCATTCGCCCGCCCGATGCGGCGATCCATGTGCCCCCCGTGATCTCGCCCACCGCGCTGGATACGTACGCTGGCTGTCCGCGGCGTTACTATCTGGACAATGTCCTCAGGGCCGGCGATGTGTTCCCGGCGCAGGCGCCGGTGGGCGGGGATGGACACGGCGGCCTTTCCAGCACCCAGATGGGTGTGCTGGTGCACGCGATACTGGAAAAAGACCTGCTTGCCATCGAATCAGGAATGGCAACAAACGAACTTTTTGACCAGCGTGCGCGCGATGAGCGGATCGAGGCCGGGCTCACGCCGCAGGACCGCGGGCGCCTGCTGCATCTGATCGGGAATTTCAGCCGGTCCCGGACCGCGACGGCGTTGTTTGGCGCCGCCAGGTCCGGCACGCTGCAACGCGAAGTCTCCTTTTCCACGCTGGTGGGCAACACCATCATCCAGGGGCAGATGGATGCGCTGTACACCTCCGGCGTCACCGCACCGGACGGCGTCACCGTCGTCGACTACAAGACGGGTTCTAACGCGGGGTCAACAGGACCAGATGCCAAAGGCGGCCACGGGCTCGGACCCCACCGCCTGCAGATGGCAGCCTACGCGTTGGCTGCCGGAAGGATGCAGCCCGGGCCGGTGCGCGTCATCGTTATCTTCCTCGGCGAAGATGAGCCGGTGGAGATCGTCCAGGATTACGAGCCCGCCCAGATCGCCGGGCTGGAAAGCGAGCTGCTTGCGGTCATCGACAGCATGAGTGGGGGAGAGTTCCAGCCGCTGGACCGCTTTGACGCACATCATTGCATGTGGTGTTCCGGCGGTCCCAATCACGCCGGCCTCTGCCGGACCGCTTAATAAAGCATCTCTGCCCCGGGCTCCCGGGTCAGATCCGCCACTTGCGGATGCGCCAGCTTCAGAAAATCCTCTGTTGACATCTTGACCGACTCTGTGTGAGTGCCGCCGGTAAAGATGACCTCGTCCGCCTGCTGGAGTTTTTCATCGATGATTACGGGCGCTCCGATCAGTTCGCCCAGCGGCGGCACCGCGCCCAGTTCGAAATCCGGGAATTCGGACTTCATCTCGTCTTCGGTGGCAAGCCGCGCGTGACTGTCTCCCAGCAGGTCGTGGAGCTTGTGCATGTCGATGCGCTCCGAAGCGGGGATCACTGCCAGCACGTCGCCGTCCCTGGCCTTCACTACCAGCGTTTTGGCCACGTGCGCGGCCACGGTGCCCACGGCGCGGGCCTCGTCGCCGGCGGTATAAGCTTCGTGGTGGATGACGGTTTCATATGGCATGCCCTGATCGTCAAGATAACGCTTCATGTCTCCGGTGATCGTCATTCTCTCTCCCTTTTTTCAGCATACTGCAGATAAATAAGCCTTACCCGGCCACGATGGCATTTACACCCGGAAATGCGGCTGCAGCGGCGGGGCCGTCGCGTTACGAAAAAGGATGAAATTCAACGGCTGATCCTGACCGGTAAAACCGGGTATTTATCACAAACAGGTTTTGTTTTATAATACTCGCGCTTCTTGCCGCTCCAGGGGTTGGCGGCGCCGGCATGTCGCCGGGACAGGGCTTAATATTCATTTCCGTGGCGTCAACGATGACCGCGGTTTGGCGGCGCCGGCGTGCCTCTCGCCGTGAACAGGGTAAAAGGGATCTGTATGCGGAGCATTTTGTCCATCGTCATCGGCCTTGCCGTCTGGTGCGGCGTGGTCGGTTTTTCTGCCTATTCACTGGCGGCGGAGCGCTTGCCTGCGCCGCCGGCTGCCACCACTGCCGCTGACGGCGGCTGGCCGGACAGTGACAGCCACGTTTCCATGAACCCGATCGACCGGGCCTACCTGGCCGCGGCAAAAAGCCGTCTCAAGCAGGCAGAGTTTGCCCAGGAGATTTACGTGCTGGACAATAACTGTTATGCCTCCGACCTCGACCAGTTGCGCACCGAGGATCCGGCGCTGCCGGACAGTGTCCAGGTTGTCAGATCCAGCTGCAGCGGGTATCTGATCCGGTCTCAGGCGCACGATTCCGGCGCCACCATCGTCTCGCTGAAAAAAGAAAACGGCGCCGGCCAGTATCACGCTGTTCAGACCGCTCCGGCTGGCTAGCCTTCCCTTAAATCCCTCAAGTTAGAGGAACTTCCCGTCGATTGGCGCATTAGTAAGTTGGAGGTTCCAGTCCGGCAGGCGCGCTTTCATCACCGGGGAATCGGGTTTCCTGCGCGGCCTCATCCTATTTCGCCGGCAAGACAGATGGAAATAAAACCAGCAAGCGCTTCCGGAGCAGATCCCCTGAAATCGCGGGGGGCTGCAGATGGCCGGCCCAGCCTGGCCGTTGTCCTTGGCGAGGAAATGATCGCCAACGCGCTGCATCCATTCATTGATTATCTGGAGACAGCAGTTTCCGTCCATGAGGTGGATGGCGCCCAGGTAGGGGAAGTCCTCACCGGCAACGAGTATTGCCGCATCCTTCACAGCGCCGGCAAACAGGCCGGCAAGAGCTGCTGCTCAGCCGCCGCCCAGGTGGCGCGGGCAGCGATCGCTGGCAGCCGTGAAGAGATGCAATGCCCGGGCGGGATGACAATCGTTGCCTACCCCATCATCGCGATCGACCAGACGATCGGCGCCTGTGTCGGTTGTGTCTCGGAACCGCCGACCGGCACGGCTGAGATCCGGACCGCCGCCCGGCAGTGCCAGGCAGATTTTAAACAGCTGCAGGAAGCCGCCGCACAGTTCTACCACAAGCCTGATTATTTATATGACGCCGCCCGCAAGCACCTGGAACAGCTGGCCCGCTCCCTGGGCAGCCTTTACTGCAACATCTGCGTCAAGGATGAAGCTGTCATCGACATGGCGCGGCGGGAGGCGGAGCTGGCCGAGGCGCGGGAGCTGGACAAGAGCATATTAAGCAGCGCCGCCACCAGCATCATCGCCGTGGACCGGGAGCTGAGGATCTCGGTCTGGAACCAGGCCACCGAGACGATCACCGGCATACCCGGGGTCGCCGCCGTGGGCAGAAGGCTGAGCGACATTCTCAGCGAAGCCGGCGGTCCGGAATTCTGCCAGATCGTCGGCGGGGTCATTGCCAGCGGCGAAGCCTGGCGACACGGCCAGCCGGTCAACTTTGACTTTCCCGGGGGCAGCAATGTCGTCCTCAGCAGCACGGTCACCCCGCTGCGAAACGCCCTGGGCGAGATCGGCGGCGCCCTTGTCCTGAGCGAGAACGTCACCGAGGAAGACAGGTTGCGCCGCCAGGTCAACCGCCATATGCGCGAGCTGGAGGCGATCAACGAGCTGATTACCACCACGAACAGCACGCTGGACAAAGACGCGGTGCTGGCCAGCGCCGCGGACGCTTTCAAGGCAGCCGCGGGCGCCGAACTGATCGTTATCTTCCTGTGTGGCCCGGAAAAGAGTTTCCTCCTGCCGGCACAGTTTTCCGGCCAGGCGGCAGCCGAAAGCCTGCTCGGCATCCGTGTCCGAATGGGGGTGGGCCCCGTCGGCGCCGCCGCTGAGTCGCGGGAAACGAGAGTCGCCTATGACCTGCGTCTGGAAAAAGCCTGCGCGTTTACCGCGGCGCTCAGGCAACAGACGCCAGAATTTGCCAGCATGGTGGCCGTGCCGCTCAAGACCAATGATGAGATCCTGGGAGTGCTTGCCGCATACTCATCCAGTGAAGGCATCTGTTCCACAGTGCGAGTCGATTTTATCGAGCTGCTGGCAGACCAGCTGAGCATCTCCCTCCAGAACGCGCAGCTGTACACGGAAACGTGCGAAACCGGTTCCTTTCTCACCAGTCTCATGGACGGCATGGCCGAGGGCGTCTTCACAGCGGACGAGCATAGCTGTTTCAGTTATATCAATCCCGGAATGGAAGCAATCACTGGTTATACCTCAAAAGATTTATGTGGTAAAAGTGTTCTCAGCGTTGTCGCCGAGGATCAGCGCGAACTGGTCAGCGCGATGATCGCCCGGCGCCGGGCAGGACACACCGACCGTTACGACGTGGACGTCATCCGCCAGGATGGCAGGCGAATCACCATCAGCCAGACAGTCTCGCCGCTGAGGCGAGGCGGCCGGATCGTCGGAGCGATCGGCGTCATCACCGATATCACAGAAAGACTGAACCTGGAACAGCGGCTGATGGAACAGAATCAGAGGCTCAGTCTGCTGCAGTCGGTGACCGCCAGAAGCGTCTCCGGCCTTGCCAGCGGCAAGGCCTTGCAGACCTTGGTCGATGAAACCGTGGCGGTCTTTGGCTATCCGCTGTGTTCCATTTTCATGCCGGACGCCGATGGGACCAGGCTGCAGCTGGTAGTGAACCATGGTTACGACGCGGAGTTTGTCAGGCAGTTGAATGATGATGGCACGTTCAGGCTGGACAATAAGTGTTTTGCCGGCACTCCGGCCGCGCAGGCTTTTCTCAAGTGCCGCCAGGAGGTGCTCAGCGACATTCCGGTGCTTGAGACCGACCCGCTGCTGAAGAAAGCCGCCAGTGAATATGATTTCCGGTCCGTGGTGGCGACGCCCATGGAATATTTCGGCGAGCAGCTCGGCGTCTTCACCGTTTGCAGCTGCAAAGCTGAGGGCTTTGATGCCGCCGAGCTCGAGTTCCTCAGCGCGGTCGCGGGAGTGGCGGCATCGATCGCCGGCAGCGACATGATCTTTAATCGACTGGCGGCGTCCGAGCGGCGCTACCGCGATCTGTATGATACGGCGGCTGACTGGATGTACACCCTCGACAGGGAAGGCCGCGTCCTCGACTGCAACGACACCATGGCGCGGAGGCTGGGCTACCCGAAAGACGAAATCCTGTCCCGGCACATTTATGATTTCGAGGATGAGGATGAACGTGGCCGGGCCAGGCTCGACCTGGAGGAGACGTTCAGGCAGGGGGTGTTTTCCACCGAGCGGAGCTTTATCACCGCTGCCGGCGATCCGGTGGCCATCGAGATGAACGCCAGCTTCGTTTATGACGAACATGAGAAGGCTTACCAGTGGCGGGTGATCGGGCGCGATGTCACCGACAAGCATGAGGTCGAGCGGCGCGTCAGGCTGCTGGCGGCCGCCATTGAAAATGCGCAGGAATGTGTTATAGTTACCGACCTCGAAGGCAGCGTGCTCTCGGTAAATGCCGCCGGCGCCGGTTACTTCGGCTACGCTCAGGAAGCCATGAATGGCATGCGCCTGACCGATCTGTGGGCCGGCCGCAATCCCGCGGGTCTGGAGGAGGAGATCATCCGGGCTTCGCTGGGCCGCGGCTGGCAGGGCCAGCTATGGTACCGGCGTGCCGATGGCAGTGAGTTTCCCGCGTTTGTCTCCTCGCAGCGCGTCGATGACGACGGCGGGAATCCCCTGGCGCTGGTGGCCATCTCGCGGGACATTTCCGCGGAACACCACATGACCACAGAAATACTGCGTCGCAACCGTGAGCTGGCGGTGCTGAACGCGGTTACATCGATGGCAGCGAAATCACTCGATCTCGAAAGCATATTGGGCTCGTGCATCAATTCGGTGGTGGAGTCGATGCACTACGACTCCGGCATGGTCTTCCTCCTGAGTGAGGATGGTAAATACCTGGACGCTCACGTGCCGGTCAACATCCCCGATGACATGCTGGCCCGTGTCCGGCGAATCGAGGTGGGTAGCGGTTACGTCAGCCGCATCGCCGCCACGGGTGAGGCGATTTTCATCGATGACAGCCGCGACAGCCGCATCCGGCTTGAGGGGATGCCCGACCGGCTCGATTTTGCTTCGCTGGGGGGCGTGCCGCTGCTATCCAAAGACAGGATGATGGGCGTGATGATGGTGGGAACGGTCGAGCGCCGCGTCTTCGGTGAGCATGAACAGAACCTGCTGGAGTCGGTGGGAAAGACCATCGGCGCCGCCGTGGACAACGCCCGTTTGTTCACCAGTGTGGTCGAGGCAAAGAGCGAATGGGAGACCACCTTCGACGCGATGACCAATGGTGTATCCATCCACAGCCCGGATTTCACCATCGTTCGCGCCAACCGGGCGCTGGCGGAACTGCTGGGTACAACCACAAAAGAACTAATAGGTAAAAAGTGCTACCGGGTTTTTCACGGACTTGATCAGCCGATCGATGGTTGTCCGCACCGTCAGGCGATTGCCGGCGGGAAAAGCGCTTCGCTGGTAGTGGATGAGCCAACTCTGGGAAAAACGCTTAGCATCTCTGCCGATCCCTTTTTCAGTTCCCGGGGATTGGTCAGAGGCACGGTTCACGATGTACGCGATATCACCGAGCAGGAGCAGCTGCGCGATCAGGTGAACCAGGCTGATAAGCTGAGTGCGCTGGGAGAGATGGCGGGCGGCGTCGCCCATGATTTCAACAACTTTCTCACTGTAATTCTGGGCAACGCCCAGTTGCTGCTGGGGGATTCGAAGCTGGACAGCGAGGACCGCGAGCTGCTGAAAACGATCGAGCGCGTGGCGGGCGACGCGGCCGAAACGGTGCGCCGCGTCCAGGAATTCACCCGGGTGCGGACTTCGCGCAGCTTCGAGCTGGTCGATGTCAACCAGGTGATCCGCAACGCGATCGAGGTGGCGCGGCCACGCTGGAAGGATGAAGCCGATGCCCGCGGCGTCGCCATCGGACTTGAACTGGATATCGCCGACGTTCCCTGGGTCAGGGCGAGCGAATCAGAGCTGGGGGAAGTAATAGTCAATCTGCTGGTCAACGCGGCGGATGCCACGGATAAGAACGGACATATCTCGATTGCGTCACATGTGGAGAATGATCACGTCGTCGTCAGTGTCAGCGACGAAGGCTGCGGCATGAGCGAGGAGCAGCTGCGGCGCGTCTTCGAACCATTTTACTCGACCAAGGGCTCGGGGGGCAGCGGCCTGGGCCTCAGTGTCGCTTATGGCATCATCACCCGCCATGGGGGAAAGATCTCGGCTCAAAGCCGCAGGGGCAAAGGCTCGGTGTTCACGGTTGAGCTGCCGGTTGTGGAACCGGTCGAAACAGCGGAACAGACTGAAGCAAAGGAACCGGAGCCGGTCCGGGCGGTGCGGGTTCTCGTCATCGACGACGCAGTCCTGATCCGCCGCCTGCTGGACGGCATGCTGCGCGGCATGGGGCACCAGGTCGAGACCGCCGGCTCCGGTCAGGATGGCATCGGCCTGTTTGAAAAAGCGATTGCCGCCGGCCGGGAATTCGATCTTGTCCTGACCGACCTGGGCATGCCCGGTATGTCTGGCTGGGATGTGGCGGAAATCGTCAAGAGCGCCAGTCCCGAAACGCCGGTAGCGCTTATCACCGGCTGGGGAGACCAGCTCGATCCGGAAAAAATGAAACAGAGCAAGGTCGACGCGGTGATCGCCAAGCCGTTCAGCCTGGAGCAGATCCGCAACCTGGTCGGCAGGATCGTCCCGCCGATCGGGTAGACTGGTTTTATCCTGCCAGGAGCGCCGGCACACGGCACGTGGTAGGATTAGAACAGGCATGATGGCAGGACGAATCGCTGAAGGAGAATTGTTTGAGAGTCGGTTTTGACGCGCGCATGATTTCCTGGCGTGGAGTGGGCACCTACTCGCGCAACATGCTGAAACAGTTTGCCCAGGTTCCTGACCTGGAGGTTGTCTGTTTCTACAACGACGGCACCAGCGACCGCATTCCCAGCGGCGAAAATTTCGTCAAGGTGGCGCTTAACGAGGAAGTCTTTACCACGCGCAACCTGACAAAGATCGGACATGCGGTAAAAAAAGCCGGCTGCCAGCTCTTCCATACCCCTTATGTAGTCGCTCCGGGCAATCTCGACTGTCCGCTGCTGGTGACCGCTCATGACATCATCCCGCTGCTGTTTCCCAAAAGCATCCCCAGCTTCTGGCTGCGCCGCACCTACAAGGGACTGCTGGCGGATGCGGTCGGCAAAGCTGATCACATCATCACTGTGTCAACGGTTTCGCAGTCTTACCTGCTGGCCCATTTCAACCTGCCGCTAGGCAAGGTTTCCGTGATCCTGGACGGAGTCGGCCATGAGTTCGGTCCGCGCAGCGATCAGGAGACCGCGGCTGTCTGCGCCAAATACGGCATCGGCCGGCCGCATATCCTCTGGCTGGGCGAGTACATCGCTCACAAGAATGTCACCGCCCTGGTGAGCGCATATTCGGCGCTCTCGCCCAAGATCCGGGCGCACTACAAGCTGGTGCTGGCGGGGGAGAAGAGCGGCGACTGGCAGGAGGTGCACAAGGAGGCGGTGCGCCGCGGCGTCGGCGACCTGGTGAATTTCACCGGCTTTATCGAGGAGCCGGACCTGCCGGCGCTTTATACCGCCGCCGATCTGTTCTGTTTTCCTTCACTTTATGAAGGCTTCGGTCTGCCGCCGCTGGAGGCGATGGCCTGCGGCACGCCGGTGGTCTGTTCCAATTCCTCATCGCTGCCGGAGGTGGTGGGAGACGGCGGCCTGCTGGTGGCGCCGCGCTCGGCCGCGCTGAGCGCCGCCATCACCGAGGTGCTCACCAACGACAACCTGCGCCAGCGCCTGCGCAAGCGCGGCATGGCCCGCGCCTCGATGTTCTCCTGGGATACCGCCGCCGCCAAAACGCTGGATCTCTATCGCGAGCTGGCGCAGCAGTAAGCGGTTCTCACTACCCGCATCCTCCGCTATAATTAAATCTCGGGCAGGGACCTTGCCCGCTCTTTCTTCTCAAGCCGACGTAGCTCAGCTGGTAGAGCAGCTCACTCGTAATGAGCAGGTCTGCGGTTCGATTCCGCACGTCGGCTCCATCTTAACCAACCACCCCAATAGAGTCAGTCACTATATTCGAGCGCTCCGACGGCACTTAGGCACCGCCACAACTATGTTCTGAATCATACGCTTGCCAGGATTCATTGGTCCTTAAGTTGGTGGCCTTATAAAGCTTGCCGCGGTCGTCTCCTGGGGGGCAGTTGGACGGAAGTGAAACAAGACAAAGCTGTACCTGGTCGCCAACTCGCCAGTCACTTACGCTCGGGCTCAGGTCGTACGAGACCTGATAACCACCATTGGCATACATTATTGTAATACCGCTATTTGGTACAGGCACACCACCTGAGGTCAACCTGGTTCCAATATTCGTAATTGTCGTAATCGAGCACTGACCAACTCTTGCCGGCAGAGCGTTATTTGCGGAGCCATTACAAGATTGATAGCTGATCCCGTTATGGGGTCTGCTGACGTCGATCAGCCAGGAGCCGTTCTCGCGCTTGAATGTATAGTCCAGCGTCCAGTTATCGCAGGTCTCGCCGTTTGGCCCATAACCTGGATCCTGCGTACTGGTGAAAGTGACAAATACCTGAAGCGTCGCCGCGTCCACCGGTGTAATGTCATGGACAGCAACTTTAAAATCGTTACTTGTAGCATCATCTTGGGCCAGCTTCTCGACGCCGCCCACCCGCTGCTGGCCCGCCGCTGTAAACTGCTGCCACACCGTCTGCCAACTGCGAGAATTAACCCCCCAGAAGTAAGTCCCAAGTGTCGCAACCACACCGCCGGCACCGGGTTGGGCGCGAAGCTCGTCAGAGATCTCGATCGGAAAGGAGTCATGCGACGGGTTCGGAGAAGAGGCAGTGGTTATAGGAGTTGAATTTGTAAAAACAGGGCTTGTGGAAGATGTACTTGAGGTTGTGACTGCGCTAAGTGAATTTGAGGTTTGCGGAGCTGCCGGCTTATCGCCATTGGAATTGATCAATGCAAAGGCAGCGCCACCTGCGATGGCAAATACACAGGCTCCGGCAATTACAGGAACTAGAAATTTCTTGCTTAATAGCTGATAATGAGGCGCATGATCCTTTGAAAACGCATCGGTTTTACCTTGAGAGATTTCATCCTTTGTGACAGAACCGCTCGCATGATCCTGTGAACCTGACGATTCTTCTGCCCCGTTGTCTGAAGCTATAAGCCCTTTGCCGCAGTGCACGCAGAAACGCGCATTGCCTCTTGGTAGCTCTTTCCCACAGTATGAACAAAAGCCCATTTAACCAGTCACCTTTGTCAATCTTCTCGACGTAAAGCAGAATGACTTGCTTGATATAATTTGAAAACTATCGCATGGCTATAGCCCTAAACAGTCAATATTTAATGAGAAGAAATGCTTTCTGGTAAGCCAATGAACAATCAGCAGGAGTTACGAAAAAAGCAGCTGCTCAAAAGGCGGCGGCAGCGCATATCAGCGCTTTTGGTTCTTGCTGCTGTGTTACTGTTTTCAGCTGGAGCTTTTGCGGTTGAAAAAGGCCGCTCTGAAAACAGCACACCTATTAAAACCTCAACTGACGCTCTTGACAGCCCTGTCTCTGTCCAGACAGCCGCCACTCAGACTGAGCCAGCAGAAAGCGCACAACCAGCCGCCGTGATTCAAACTCAAACCGCTGCCCCATTAAAGACAAACAAGCTTGCCGGAAAAGTAATCTGCATCGATCCGGGTCACGCATCCAATCCAGATCTGGGAACCGAACCGATCGGTCCGGGGTCCTCCCAAATGAAAGTTAAAGATCCAGGGGGAACTGCCGGAATGGTAACAGGCATTGGTGAACGGGTGGTCACACTCGCCATCGCCGAAGATTTAAAGCCGCTTCTGGAAGCCGAGGGCGCTACCGTAGTTATGACCAGGGAAGGTGAGATATTTCATGGGGGAAACATCGAGCGAGCCCAGATTGCGAACAATGCCCACGCCGATCTATTCCTGAGGATTCACGCTGACGGATCGACGAATCACTCTGAAACCGGCGCCAGTACTCTTTATCCTGCAGATATCCCCGGCTGGACAAACGGTATATACGCACAAAGCAAGAAGGCGGCTGCTGCTGTCCAATCTTCGATGGTTAATAATCTGGGTGTTAAAGATGACGGCATTGTCAAGAGGAGCGACTTGACCGGCTTTAACTGGTCGAAGGTACCGGCTATTCTTGTGGAGTGCGGGTTTATGACGGACCCGGCTGAGGAGCAAAAGCTGATCTCGTCAGATTACCAGCAGCAGATTGCCAAGGCGCTGCTATTGGGAATTGAAAGCTATTTTTCGACATCGTAACTGGGGATTCGCTTAGTTATTGAAATTCTTTGAAAGGCAATGTTGATGGCCGTTTTTAAATCTCGCCGGCTTTTGGTATACGCGGGGCTTGCAGTCCTTTTCATGGTTATCGCGGGCAGCCTGCTGGCTGCGAAATTTCATGGCCCCACGCCTTCCTCAGATGCTAGAACAGAGACAATGACAGCAACGCGGGTCGTAACTACGAATAGCATTTCCGAAGAAAGTCCTTCGTCTTCCATCGCGAAGCAAGTTGCTTCCATGTCACTTGAGGAGAAGGTCGGCCAGATGATGATGATCGGCTTTGAGGGAAAGAGCATTAACATTTCGCTTAAGAACATGATTGCAAATGACCACATCGGCAACGTCATCTTGTTTGGCCCCAACATTGATTCCGATCAGCAGGTGGCTGCACTTGATGCCTCGCTGCAACAGCTTGCCGTTGCGGATAAGCAACCTGCCCAATTGATGATTGCCACCGATCAGGAAGGCGGCAAGATTCGTCGCCTTGCAGATATCGGTCCTCAATATTCTGAGCCGGTTATTGGCAGCATGGGAATTGTCTCGGGTGCTGCTTACCTACATCAGAGCGCCTTGGAGGCTGCGCGGCAGCTGAAACAGTTGGGCGTTAATACTGATTTGGCTCCGGTCGCCGATGTTTTAAGCGGCGATAAGTCGATCATGATTGATCGCAGTTTTGGGAATGACCCTCGCCTGGTGAGCGAGCTTACCGGCACCGCTGTAAAAAGTTTTAATCAGGAAAAGCTTATTTCGTGCGTCAAACACTTTCCTGGTCTCGGTTCAGTTGTTACGGACCCGGAAGAAGAGCTGCCGACAATTGCTTCTGACAAAAGCACGATCGATAGGCAGGATTTGCCACCCTTCACAGAAGCAATTAAAGACGAGGCTCCAATGGTCATGGTAACCCATGTTTCCGTTCCTGCTCTTGATCCTTCCATGACTCCGGCTTCGCTATCGCGGCCGATTATCACCGATTTGCTTCGAAACCAGCTTGGCTTCCAGGGTGTAATCATCACTGACGATTTGGAAATGGGCGCTATCAGTATTGCGCCAGGCGAAGCAGCCGTAAGCGCAATTGCGGCAGGCGCGGATATGGTTATGTTTGCCCATACACCTCAGAAGCAGCAGCAGGCTTATGACGCTATAGTCGCTGCCGTCAAATCTGGCAGGATCAGCGAGGAAATTATTAACGCTTCTGTTATGCGAATCCTTCAAATGAAACAGAGTTTCGGATTGGACCAGCTTTAGAAGCAGCATCCCTGCAACCGGCGCTTAAAGCAAGCCGTCCTTTGCTACCTAGAGGGTGCGCAGGTGGTTGACATCGGGTGAAAAAAAACTGATATCCGTTTTCAGCCTGCTGGTATTGCTGACGGTTGCGGGCGTCGTTCTGGCGACGCTTCATCCGGCAAAATCAAATACACATCCGGGCATCGCCGCGCCCGCCCGGTCAGTCCCGGTTGCCCCAAAGCAACCGAGCTCCGTTCCGGGAAGCAACAGGCTGCAGGGGCCCGGCCGCAGCGAAGGTTGAGACTCGGCCTGGGCGCGGTCAGCTGGCGCTCCACTTCCATTCCCGCACCTCCGGCAGATCCTGGTCGTTCTCCCTGATATACGAAGCGTGGGCCCGCAGGCGCTCCTGGAACAGGTCGATGACGTCGCCGGCGACAGAGCTGAGCCGGCTGGCCCGGGAGGCGGCGGCGCTTGCCAGGTGGTAGCGGCTCATCTGGTTGAGCACGAGCATGTCGAACGGCGTGGTCGTGTAGCCTTCCTCGATGTAGCCGTGCACGTGGAATCTGCCCGGATTGGGCCGGTGATGGATCAGCTCGTGGATGACGCGCGGATAGCCATGGAAGGCGAAGATCACAGGCTTGTCCTCGGTGAACAGCTGGGTGAAATCCTCCTCGCCCAGACCGTGCGGGTGGTCATGATGGGACATGATCGAGAACAGATCGACGACATTCACCACCTGGAAGCGCAGCTGCGGCAGCTCCCGGCGCAGCAGCCATGCCGCCGCCAGCGTTTCCTCGGTGGGGACGTCGCCGGCGCAGGCGAGGATGACGTCGGCCTCGCTGGCGCCGTGGCTCGCCCACTGCCAGGCGGAAGCGCCGCGGTTGCAGTGCTCCCGGGCCGACTCCATGCCCAGCCACTGCGGCGCCGGATGCTTGGAGGCGATGATGAGGTTGACATAGTCGCGGCTGCGCAGGCAGTGGTCCGCGACCGCCAGCAGGCAGTTGGCGTCCGGCGGCAGGTATACCCGCGACACCGAGCTCTTCTTGTTGACCACGTTGTCGATGAAGCTGGGCACCTGGTGCGTATAACCGTTGTGGTCCTGCCGCCAGACATGTGATGTCAAAAGGTAATTGAGCGACGCCAGCGGCGCCCGCCAGGTGATTTCCCGGCAGACCTTGAGCCACTTGGCATACTGATTGAGCATTGAGTCGACGATGGGGATAAAAGCCTCGTAGCAGGCGAACAGCCCGTGGCGGCCGGTCAAAAGGTATCCCTCCAGCCAGCCTTCACAGGTGTGCTCGCTGAGGATCTCCATCACCTTGCCGTCTGGCGCCAGATGGTCGTCGCCGGGGAGGATGGGCCAGACAAAAGCCCGCTGTGTCGCCTCGAAGATGTGCCCCATGCGGTTGGAGGTGATCTCGTCCGGGCAAAAGAAGCGGAAGTTGTTCGGATCGCGGTTGGCGCGGAAGACGTCGCGCAGATACTTCGACAGCTCGGCCGTGGACTCGGCGCGTTCCTGCCCGGGGCTGCTGACATATACCGCGTAGTCGTCCGGGCCTGGCAGCGTCAGCTGCCTGAGCAGCCGGCCGCCGTTGGCGTGCCCGTTGCGGCCTAGCTTCAGCTTGTCCGGCGGGCAGAGCGCCGTGGTCGATGCCAGGGGCCGGCCGCCGTCATCGAACAGCCGTTCCGGATGGTAGCTTCGCAGCCACTTTTCCAGCTCGCGCAGGTGTTCGGGATTGCCAGCCGGGTCGTCGATGGGCAGCTGGTGGGAACGGAAAGTACCCTCGATCCGGCGGCCGTCGACCACGCGCGGCCCGGTCCAGCCCTTGGGTGTCCGCAGGATGATCATCGGCCAGGCCGGCCGCTCCGGCGTGCTGCCGGCGCGGGACTCTTCCTGGATGTGGCGGATGCGGCCGTACGCCCAGTCCAGCGCCTGCCACATCAGCGGGTGCATCTCTCCGGGGTCGTCGCCTCCCACCAGGCTGACTTCGTAACCATAACCGTGAAACAGGTCGAACAACTCGTCGTCGCTCATCCGGCCCATCAGTGCCGGTCCGCCGAGCTTGTAGCCGTTGAGGTGCAGTACGGGCAAAACGGCGCCCGAGTCAACCGGATTCAGGTACTTGTTCGAGTGCCAGGCGGTCGCCAGCGGTCCGGTTTCGGCTTCTCCGTCACCGACGATGCAGACGCTGATCAGATCCGGATTGTCAAAAACCGCGCCGTAAGCATGTGAGAGGCAGTAGCCGAGCTCGCCGCCCTCCTGGATCATCCCTGGCGTGCCGGGATAGACGTGGCTCGGGGCGCCGTAGGGCCAGGAAAACTGCCGCATCAGCCGCCGGAGGCCGTCGAGGTCGAAAGTCAGCGAGCGGTCGAACTGCGCCAGCGTGCCCTCCAGGTAGAGATTTGCCAGGATCGCCGGCGAACCGTGCCCCGGCCCCGGGATCAGCATGATCGAGGCGCCGGAATCCTGGATCAGCCGGTTCAGATGCGCGTAGATGAAGTTGAGGCCCGGCTGGGTGCCCCAGTGGCCCAGCAGCCGCGGCTTGATGTGCTCCGGCTTCAGCGGCTCGCTCAGCAGCGGGTTGTCCTTCAGGTAAAGCTGCGCCGCGCCCAGGAAGTTGGCCGCGCGCCAGTAGCGCATCAGCTGCGAGAGGCGCGCCCTGGTCATCGACGGCGCCGGGGCCCGCGATGCTGTCTTTCTGGAATCAGTCATGGCTCTCCTTCCGGGTTTGCCGCAGCAGCTGCGCGGTGTGGCGGGCGATCATCAGCTCCTCGTCGGTCTCGACAACCCGCACCTCGATCGCCGAATCCGCGGCCGAGACCAGTCCGGCGTTCTGCCGGTTCAACCTGGCGTTCAGCCGCAGGCCGATAAACTCCAGGCCGGCGCAGATGCGCGCGCGCACCGCCGGCGATTTCTGGCCGATGCCGCCAGTGAACACCAGGGTGTCCAGTCCTTCCAGGACGAATGTCAGGCCACCCAGCTGCCGGCGCGCCAGATGGCAGAAAAGCGCCACCGCCGCCGCCGCGGATGGCTCCTTTTCCTCAAGCGCCAGCAGATCCTGCATGTCGCCCGAGATGCCGGAGGCGCCCAGCAGTCCGGAGCCGTCGTTTATCAGCGCCGCCAGCTCATCCCGGTCCAGTCCCTTTTCCCGCAGGAGGAAAAATATAACGCCCGGGTCGAGGTCGCCCGAGCGGGTGCTCATCATCAGCCCGCCGGTGGGGGTGAAGCCCATGGACGTGTCGATGCCGCGGCCGTCCTTCACCGCCGTCATGCTGGCGCCGTTGCCCAGGTGGGCGATGATCACCCGCCGCGCCGCCCCCGCCGGTTCACTGCCAAGCCGGCCCATGACGTATTCGCAGGAAAGTCCGTGAAAGCCGTAGCGCACGACGCCGTCCCGCTCCAGATCGCGCGGTAACGGCAGGGCGCGCGCCGCCGCCGGCATGTGGCGGTGGAAGGCGGTATCGAAGCAGGCGACCTGGCCGGTTCCGGGGAAGCGGCCGCCGAAGTACTCCAGCGCGGCGATCTCGTCCGGGAGATGGTCCGGCGCCAGGCGTTCCAGTTCGCGGAGGCCGTCCAGCAACCTTGGCGTCACCAGCTTCGGCGCGCGGTAGCGCGAACCGCCGTGGACCACGCGGTGCCCGAGGCCGCCGATGGTCTGCTCCAGTCCGCGGCGGCGCAGATGGCGGACCAGCTCTTCCATGGCAGTCTCGTGGTCCGGCAGCGGCAGCAGCCGTAAGGATTTCCTCCGCGGTATCCGCCTGGCGGCGCCCGTTGACATGCGCGGTGTTTTGCGGGGAAGGGACGCCCGCCGTGCCGGCTGGCCGCTGGCCACGCGCCACTCGAAGACGCTGTCATCCAGGCCGATGCGCCGCAGATTGCCGCGCTCGACCTCCACTTCGCCCCCGTCCGCGCCGATGTCATGCAGCGCGTACTTCAGGCTTGATGAGCCGCTGTTTATTGACAATATGCGCATGCGCGTCCTCCCGGGCCGGAGCTTAACGCTCTGCTTCCCGATTTCCGGCTTCCTATGCATGACCGGGAAAAACGGCGAGCCGCCTGACCGAGTTTGAAATCGCCGCCATGGGGCAATCGGTAGATATCGAAAAAATGAGGGAAGGACAGACATGGCTGATCAACGACTCAAAGGGATGAAGGTGGCGATAATAGCCAGCGACGATTTCGAGCAGGTGGAGATGACCGAGCCGCGGGAGGCGCTGCGCAACTCTGGCGCCATCACCTTTCTGATAGCGCCGCACGCCGGCCAGGTGCAGGCTTTCCAGCACGACCGCAAGGGCGATGCCTTCGACGTCGAGATGACGCTCGATGAAGCCGCTCCCGATGATTTTGACGGCGTCATGCTGCCGGGAGGCGTAATTAACGCCGACAGGATCCGGCAGGTGCGCCGGGCGCAGGATTTCGTCGTCAGGATCGACGAACAGGGAAAGCCGGTGGCCGTGATCTGCCATGCGCCCTGGCTGCTGATCTCGGCAGGCCTGGTCAGTGGCAGGACCATGACCAGCTATTACACACTCAAGGATGATATCCGCAATGCCGGCGGCCAGTGGCTTGACCGCGAGGGCGTCTGGGACCGCAACTGGATCAGCAGCCGCAATCCCCGGGATCTGCCGGTGTTCAACCGCCTGATGGTCGAACTTTTCAGTTCTTACTGGCAGGCCGCCGGCAAGCGGCGCGAAGCGGCCTGAAGCCCGGGGATTTTATCGCGCGGCCTCTGGCGGGCGAGAAAACGGCATCGCCCGCTTCAGGATGGATCCTCGGTTTCCGGCAGCCCTTCAATGTCGCGCCGGGTAAGGAAGCGGCTGAAGTTCTCCTGCAGGGCGTCGAGCAGGTGCGGCATGAACTCGTGGCTGATCATCAGCCGGGCGACCACCACTGCCGGGATGTTGCCTTCATGGTCCTGCCCCGCGAAATCGGCGTTGGCGAAATCGATCGAGAATTCGAACTCGGAATGGTTCACGCGCGCCATGTTGGCATAGACGCCGCGCTGGATCTCGGGGGGCACATTCACCTTCACCTGGGGACCGCGTGGCGCGGCCGGGTCGCCGTTGCCGCCGTTTGTCGGTTCATTCATCTCGTCCTCCCGGGTTCTGTAGACAGGATGCTTCCCTGATCCTGACAGTATCAAGGGAAACACTGGATTCATCCTATATCGTTTGCGGGAGAATTTCTCCTGCCGCCGCCCCGCCCGGCAGCGATTCAAAGACTGGTTTTAGAACCGTAAAACCCATTTCTAAAGTAATGCAAAGTCGGGTCGATAATTTAATTGAAAGACCCACTACAAGGACTGAGGCAAAAGCCTCCGCCCTAAAAGGGAGCCCGTAGGTTGTGAGTTTAGCCTCCCCCCACCTACGGGCTCATCTTTTTTTCCCTCCCGCGGATTCTGGCACTTCGCTTGTTGCCTTCATTGGCAGCCGATATAATTAATCTGCGTTTTACGATAACTGCCAGGGCTTCTTCCGGATGGCTTCGCATCCATATCAGGATGGTTACGCCGGCCATGGATTGGCTAGAATTTTGTCCGGGCCTGTACACGGAGGGGGCGGGCGAGCCGGACGTCCCCTGGAAACCGTAAGCATTCTGGTACTGGAGAGTACATGACAAAAACATCCACTGACGTATGCGTTATCGGTGCCGGGCCCGCCGGCCTCTGCGCCGCCTTTGTTTTAACCCAGAACAAAAAAGATACAGTTGTCCTGGAGATGAGCGACCAGATTGGCGGCATCTCCCGCACGGTTGTCAGGGACGGCTTTCGTTTCGACATCGGCGGCCACCGTTTTTTCACCAAGGATGACGAGGTCGACCAGCTCTTCCGTGAGATTCTCGGCGATGAGATCATCTGGGTGAACCGCACCAGCAAGATCTTCTACCGCGACAAATATTTTGACTATCCGCTCAAGCCGGCCAATGCCCTTTTCGGCATGGGCATCGGCACCACCGCCCGCTGCCTCGCCGATTACGGCAGCCTGAAGGTGAGGAACCTCTTTCGCCAGCCGGAGATCGTTTCCCTGGAAGACTGGGTCAGCAATGAGTTCGGCCACGAACTGTTCAAGCTCTTCTTCAAGAATTACACCGAGAAGGTCTGGGGCATCGACTGCAACCAGATCTGTGCCGAGTGGGCCGCGCAGCGGATCAAGGGGCTGTCGCTGCGGGTGGCGGTCAAGGAGGCGATCCGCCCCTCCAACAACGGCAAGGTGACGACACTGATCGACAAGTTCATGTACCCGCGCCTGGGCATCGGCCGCATCAGCGAGCGGCTGGCCGAGGATGTGGAGACACTCGGCAACGAGGTGCGCATGCGCTCGCGGGTGACAGCGGTCAACCACGATGGCGGCCGGGTCACTTCGGTGGACATCGAAGCTCCTGAAGGCCCCTATACGCTCGAGGTTGGCAGTCTCTGTTCTAGCATGCCGCTGACCGAGCTGGTAACGGCGATGCGGCCGGCCGCGCCGGCCGATGTCATCGCGGCGGCGCACAAGCTGCGCTACCGCGACCTGATCACGGTCAACCTGATGATCAACAAACCGCGCGTCACCGAAGACACCTGGATCTACATCCACGAGCCGACGATCACGCTCGGCCGCATCCACGAACCGCGCAACTGGAGTCCGGAGATGGCCCCGGCCGGCAAGAGCTCCATCGTCGCCGAATATTTCTGCTTCCAGGATGGCGAGGTATGGAACATGGACGATCAAGACCTGATCGACCTGACCGTGAGCGATCTGGACACGCGCCTTGGCTTCCTGAAAAAGGAAGACATCATCGATGCTTTCGTGGTGAGGACGCCAAAGGCTTATCCGATGTACGAGCTTGGTTACGAAGAGCCGCTGCGCAAGGTGCTCGACTACGTCGGCGGCTTCTCCAACCTGGAGATCGTCGGCCGTTATGGCACCTACAAGTACAACAACATGGACCACTCGATGAAGACCGGCATCCTGGCGGCGCACAATCTGCTGGGCGAGTCCAGGCAGGACGTGCTGGATGTCAACCGCGCCAGGGAATACCACGAGGAGAAGGTCCTGGAGGGTTAAACCGGCCCCCGGCGCGAGGCCCCGCTAAACCGGTTTGCGCGCCAGCGTGATCAGTGTCAGCCCGAAGGGCAGGTTCCTGCCCGAACCGATCCACTTCCCTTCCAGCTCCAGCAGCGACCTGAACGCCGCGTTCAACGGACCGGGCAACGCGGAGAGATCTGAATGCGCCTGCTCCGGATCCACCTTCGAGGGCGGATGGACCGCCTTGCTCGCCAGCCTCACGGCGGCCAGCCCGGGAAACAGGACTGTGTTGGCGCTGGTCATCCGCTCGATCCGGAAACCTGCCTGCTGCATCAGCCGCCGCATCCGCGCGCGCGTGTAGCGCCGCACCGCCTGTTGCGAGATGTCGTGCTGGCTGCGGAGGACCGGGTAGGCCTGCTCGGAGACAAAGTAGAGGCCGCCGGGCTCCAGCACGCGGAAGGCCTCCGCGACGCCCGCGGCGTCGTCCCCCAGGTTCTGCAGCACTTCGCAGCAGGTGACGTGCGAGAACATCGCATCTTCATGAGGGAGCCTGGCGGCATCGCCCTGGACGACGTTCTTCAGGCCGCGTCGCTGGCAGAACTCGATGGCGCGCGGATGGTAGTCGATGCCCCAGGTCTGGCAGCGGCGGCTGAGGATCTCCAGCCGGCCACCGGTGCCGCAGCCGACATCAAGCAGGCGCGAGCCGGCGCCGATCGTCGGGCCGATGAGCCGGTCCATGATCGATTTCATGCCGGTGAACCACCAGTAGGTGCGTTCCAGGCCGTACATGATGTCATATTCCTGTGCGAGCATGCTTCTGGCGTCAGGTCTGAGGATGAGAAACCAGAGGCGGCGCCGGTTTTGGCGCCGGCCCGGTAGGGAAACACCCTCCTTATTGCGGATTATATCAGTCTCCCGTCGTATGCGGCCGGGCCGGCACGGAAAGTAAACCCTGATTGACAAAGCAACGGCGGGCTTCTAGTATCATTTTCTTGGCGAGCCGGACCCGTCTGGGACAAAGCAGGTTTGTCGAGAGGTTTTAAATGTTAAATTCCGTGGGGCGCTCTTTTACCGTGAGCCGGGCGCTGGTTTTTCTCTCTGCTGTGCTGGGCTTTTTCCTCATTCCCGCCTTTCGCGAGGGGGCGTCTGTGCCTCTCTCGGAACATGCTCCCTGGTTCCTGTCGATGTGGTACCAATGGGACGCCAACTGGTACATGTCGATCGCCCAGCATGGGTACCAATGGGTCTCGGGGGACCAGTCCAACGTCGCCTTCTTCCCGCTCTATCCCTGGGCAGCAAAGGCTGTTGGCCTGCTGCTGGGCCGGCGGTACCTGCTCTCGGGCCTGCTGCTCTCCGCCGGCTTTCTGGTGGCGGGGCTTGCCTTCCTCTACCGGCTGGTGCGGATGGATTTCGGTCAGGATGTCGCCCGGCGGACGGTCTGGCTGGTTTCGATCTTTCCTACCGCGTTTTTCTTCAGCTCGTTTTACACCGAATCGCTTTTCCTGCTGACGAGCGTCGCGTGTTTCTATTATGGCCGACGCGGGCGCTGGGCTGCCGCCGGCGCCTTCGGGCTGCTGGCGTCGCTGACCCGGATCGCCGGACTGCTGCTGATCGTGCCGCTCGCTTACGAATATCTGTCAAAGCGCTCCTTCTCTCCACTTAAAAGCCTGCGGCCGGCGCTGTTGTGGCTGACGCTCGTGCCCGGCGGGCTCGCCGTCTACATGGGCTACCTGTATTTCGGCTTCGGCCGGCCCTTCGCCTTCGCAGAAAGCCAGTCGGCCGGTTGGGGCCATGCCATGACGCCGCTGCTGAGCAGCTTCACCGGTGACTTCCATCATCTGTTTGCCCAATCTGAATGGTGGGTGATCTGGGACGTGGCGGCCACGCTGCTGATGGCGGTCTGCGCCGTACTGGCCTTTAAGAAACTGCCGGCATCCTACGCGCTGTACACCCTGGCGAGCCTGCTCTTTCCGCTTGCGGGCGGTACCATGAAGTCGATGAGCCGGTACGCACTGGTGGTCTTTCCCGTCTTCGTGCTGCTGGCGATGCTGGCTGGCCGGCGCCGGCTCTACTGGGTGATGTCAGCGCTTTCGCTGGGATTGCTGGCGGTTTCGACTGCTGTTTTCGCCTCGGGAAGGTGGATCGCCTGAGCCGGGCGCCATCAACAGAACTGGCGGAACCAGGCATTGCGGCCGGCGAGGAAGAGCGGCTTGCAGCGCAAACCGGCAGCCGCCTGAGGGGACGGCCGCGGCTGGTGGTGGCGGCGCTCTGGCTTGTGATGCTGCTCATGTGCGTGACTTTTGCGCTGATCCAGCCTGTGTGGAGCCGCGTGGACGAGGCCCAGCATTACAGTTACGTGCAGTATCTGGCGGAAAACCGGTCGCTGCCGGTGGAAGGCAAGACCTTCATCACGCCAGCGGCGGTTCAGATCTCGCTGGAGGAGGATCAGTGGGGCTGGGCGCCAGCGGGCCTGCTGTCGACGCCGGCGCGGCTCAACCCCTCGCAGTGGTCGATGCTGCCGGCGGGGCTCAGCGACCAGAATCAGGAAAAATGGGTGCGGCGCAACCTCTGGTATTTCAATTACGAGGCGATGCAACCACCTTTATACTACGCGGTCAATGTTCCGCTTTACGCGGCGCTGCCCGCCGATCCGCTGGTGAAGCTGTACGGCATGCGGCTGCTGGCGGCGCTGCTGGCTTCCACGATATTGCCGCTCTCATATCTGACTGCGCGCGAGGCCTTCCCCGAAAGCCGTCTGGCCTTATGGGGGACGCCAGTGATAGTGCTGCTCACCCAGGGCTTCGCCCTTAATATGTCACAGATGAGCAATGACGCGCTGGCGGTGCCGCTGGCTGCCGCCGGAGTGCTGCTGCTGCTGCGCATGACCGGCCGTGGCCTTGCCACGAAGCGCAGCCTGCTGGCGGGCGCCGTCATCGCTGCCGCGCTGCTGTCGAAGCTCACAACCGTCTTTCTGCTGCCGCTGGCGCTGCTGCCGCCGGTGCTGCTGGTGTACTACAAGCGGGAGAGCATTCGCCGGGCGCTGCTTCAAACCGGCCTGATGACGGCGCCGGTGGCGGTGCTGATGGCCCCCTGGATGCTGCATAATCTTTTCCTTTACGGCGACACCACCGGAGCCAGCGCGGCGCGGCCACTGATGTCTTCGTTCTTCGCCTCGCCGCTGACGTCGCTGGGGACGCTCCGGCTCAACGAGCTGCTGCCGACCTTCTGGTTCGGTGAACCCGTATTTCCGTTTTCTTACTGGACGCTCGCCTGGATAGCGATCGGTCCGGCGATGGTGGTTGCCATTGCCGGCGTTCTCTTTTTTCTGACCCAGAGCTGGCGGCGGCAGGTCAAGGATGTGCAGATCCGCATCCTCTTCCTCGTGCTGGCGCTGGTGATCGGTGTATCCGTGAACCTGATGCTGCCATTCGGCTCCGGGATCGGCGGCGTCCCCGGCCGTTACCTTTATCCGCTGCTGCCGGTGATCGCCTTCCTGCTGATATTCGGGATCGACCGGCTGCTCCGGCGCGAACGCGCCCGTTTCCTGGCGGAGGGGATGCTGGTGTGGATGGTGCTGTGGGAGGCGCTTAACTTCGTAGCCTACATCCAGAACCGCTAGCGCCGGCTCGGGTCGCCGTGGCTTCTTTTAACCCCGAAACTGATTCTGGATCAAAAAATGGCGGCTCACCGGTATTGCTCGGGGTCGATGTCGGCGGCACTTTCACCGACGCCGTACTGGTCGGCGGCGGGCGGTTCTTTCACGCCAAGGTCCTGACCACCAGGGATCAGTCGGAAGGAGTGCTGGCGGCGGCGCGGCAGGCGCTGGGGCGCGCCGGGCTGGCCGCCGCGGCGGTCGATTATTTTTCGCACGGGATGACGACCGCCACCAACGCGCTGCTGGAGCGCAAAGGGGCGAGAACCGCCTCGGTGGCGACCGCCGGCTTCCGTGACATCCTCGAGATCGGCCGCCAGAACCGCCCCAGGCTCTACGATCTTTGTCCCCGGCGACCGGAACCGCTGGTGCCGCGCAGCCTGAGGCTGACCGTTCGCGAGCGGGTCGCGCCCGAAGGCGAGCTGGAGCGGCTGGTGGCCGGGCTCAAAGAAAAAAATCCGGAGGCGGTGGCGGTCTGCCTGCTGTTCTCCTTCCTGGACGGCTCCCATGAACGCCGGCTGGCGCGGCTGCTGAGGCGCGAACTGCCTGAAGTGCACATCTCCATCTCCAGCGAGGTGCTGCCGGAGTTCCGGGAGTACGAGCGCTTCAGCACCACCGCCGTGGACGCCTACCTGACGCCGGTGGTGGCGCGTTACCTGGAGGCGCTCGGCCGGCGCGCCCGGGAAGCGGCGCTGCCGGAGCCGGTGATCATGCAGTCCAGCGGCGGGGTGTTGCCGCTGGGGCAGGCAGCCGCCAGCGCCGCGCCGCTGCTGCTTTCGGGACCGGCCGCGGGCGTGGTCGGCAGCGTGTTTGCGGCGGGGCGCAGCGGCATCGAGGACCTGATCGCTTTTGACATGGGCGGCACGAGCACCGACGTGACGCTCATCCGCGCCGGCCGGGCCGATGTCGCTGCCGGCCGCGAGATCGGGGGTGCGCCCGTGGGTTTGCCGATGGTGGACATCCATACCATCGGGGCCGGCGGCGGTTCCATCGCCTGGGTCGATGCCGGCGGCGCCCTCAGGGTGGGACCGCAGAGCGCCGGCGCCGATCCCGGCCCGGCATGTTACGGCCGCAGCGGCAGCCAGGTGACAGTCACCGACGCCAACCTCAGCCTGGGATACCTTGGCGGGCGCCTGGGCGGCGAAGGCGGGCTGGAACTGGACGCCGGGGCAGCGCAGGCGGCGGTTGACAGTCTGGCGGAAGAGTTGGGGATGGAACCCGAGGAGGCCGCGCTGGGCGTGCGCCGGGTGGCCAATGCGGAGATGGTCAAGGCGCTCCGGGTGATCAGCGTCGAGCGCGGCCACGATCCGCGCGGGCTCGTGCTGGCCGCTTTCGGCGGCGCTGGTCCGATGCACGGGGCCGACCTCGCCGCCGAGCTGGGCATGCGGCGGGTGCTGGTGCCCGCCAGCTGCGGTGTCCTGTCCGCCCTTGGCATGGTCGTCGGCGACCGGCGGCGCGACTGGTCGCGGACCGTTCTGGGCGCCGGCGGCTGGGACGCGCGTCTGATCGGGGAGACGTTCGCTGGCATGGAGAAGAAAGCAGCGGCGGAGATGCCCGGCGCGGTTTTTGTTTACCGTGCAGATCTGCGGTATCAGGGTCAGTCCCATGAGCTTACCATCGATATCCGGCCGCCATTCGGCGTGGAGCTGCTGACGGCCGGATTTGAGCACGAGCATGAGCGTGCTTACGGCTACCGGGCAGAGGGTGAAGCCGTGGAGCTGGTGAACCTGCGCCTGACGGCGCTGGCGCCGCTGGAGCGGCCGCGCATCTCCCGCAGCCGTGCTGGCGCGGCGGCGGCCGGGCGTCCGGCCTACTTCGACGGGCGCTGGCTGACGGCGCAGGTCTGGTGGCGGGACGGACTGGCTGGAGCGCGCGCCGCCGGACCGGCTGTGATCGAGGAGGACGAGGCAACCACGGTAGTGCCGCCGGGCTGGGAGGCATTCATTGATGAATCAGACAATCTGTGGTTAGAGCGCCTGGAGCCGGAGCATGATTGATCCGGTGACATTACAGGTGCTCAGCTCAGCGTTCCGCTCCATCTGCGAGGAGATGGGGGCGGCGCTGATCCGCTCTGCGTACTCCACCAACATCAAGGAGCGGCGCGACTGTTCCACGGCGTTGTTCGACGCGCGGGGGCGGATGATCGCCCAGGCCGAGCACATCCCTGTGCACCTGGGAGCCATGCCTGACGCAGTCAGGGCGGTGATGCGAAAGAGACCGCAACCGGACGACGTTTTTATCCTCAACGATCCCTTCAATGGCGGCACACATCTGCCGGACATCACCCTGGTTTCACCGATCAGCGCCGGCGGCCGCATCATCGCCTTCGCCGCCAGCCGCGCTCATCATGCCGACGTGGGCGGCAGCGAGCCGGGCAGCATGCCGGCTGGTTCCAGGCGGCTCGAGGAGGAAGGGGTGGTCATCCCGCCTACGAGGTTGCAGGCGGGCGGCGTGCCGCAGGAAGAGTTCCTGGACCGGTTGATGATGCAGATGCGCCGGCCGCGGGAGCGTCGCGGCGATCTGCGGGCCCAGCTGGGCGCGGGCCGAATCGCGGCCCGGCGGCTGGCGGAGCTGATCGCGCAGCGTGGTCAGGGCCTCGTGCTGGAGGCGATGGAGGCAGCGCTGGCCTACTCGGCGCGGCGCATGCGGGCGGCGATCAGCCAGTTGCCCGAAGGGACCTATCGCGCCGTCGACTATCTGGAGCGCGATGGCCGCGACCTGATCATCGCCGTGAAGGTGACGGTAGCCGGCGGCAGCATGGTGATCGACTTCGAGGGTACTTCAGCACAGGAAGAGGGAAACCTCAACTGCCCGCTGGCGGTGACGCGCTCCGCCTGTTATTTCGTGCTGCGGGCCGTCACCGATCCGGACATTCCGCCGAACTCAGGCGCGCTCGAACCCGTCAACATCAGCGCTCCGGCGGGCTCGCTGGTCAATGCGCGGCCGCCGGCCGCCGTGGTGGCCGGGAACGTGGAGACCTCGCAGCGGATCGTCGACGTGCTGCTGCTGGCGCTTTCACAGGCTCTGCCGCTCCCGGCCCAGGGACAGGGGACGATGAACAATCTCACGCTCGGCAGCGAGGAGCCGGAGGCCGCATTCAATTATTACGAAACCATCGGCGGCGGCGCGGGGGGCTGTCCGGAACGTGAAGGAGCCAGCGGCATCCACCTGGGGATGACAAATACTCTCAATACCCCGGTAGAAGCCCTGGAGATGAGCTTTCCCGTCCGGGTGATGCGTTACGAGCTGCGCGACGGCTCCGGCGGCAATGGCCGTCATCCTGGCGGCGACGGCCTGGTCAGGTCGTTGAGGCTGCTTGAGCCGGCGCGGCTGTCACTGCTCAGCGACCGGCGCCGGCATGGGCCGCGGGGCGCCGCTGGCGGCGCTGCGGGTCAACCCGGCAGGAACCTGATCAACGGCAGGGAGGTAGCCGCCAAGCTGACGGTTTCGCTTCAGGCCGGCGACGAGGTCACGGTCGAGACTCCGGGAGGCGGAGGCTATGGCAGCCCCGAGGGATGACCGCCAGCGCCCCTAGTAGCGCTTTTTGTACTCTTCGCACTCGGTGACCCGCGGCCGGTCGAGGTTGTGGCAGGCCGAGCGCCAGTCGTACATGCAGGAGGGGCAAAGCGGCACCGGCTTGCCGCCGAACAGCCGCCGCAGTTTGTTGGTTATCTTAACGTTCATCTTCTTCTACAGTTATCTTTTCCGCCTGTTTTTTTCCGCTATCCGTGCGGAGCATGCCGCCCATGATCTGTCCCAGCACATCGCAGGCAAACATCAGCGGCACCAGGCTCCAGCCCTGGCCGCTGCTGATCCGCATCACGATGATCAGCGGCACCGGCAGGTGCACTGCCAGGAACCACCGCAGTGAGAGCTTGGGAACGCCCGCCCGGTAGTATCCGAAAGGGAGGTTGATGGCGGCGGCCGCCAGGCACAGAAGGAGGATAGTCCTCATAAGCAGATGATACAGGTCATAAATAAATTGTACTAGCCGGAGCGGGATTAGCAAAGGTGCCGCTGCCGGCGACTTGGCTGCCGGGCCCGGCGGGGCAGAGGGTGTTTTCGGCGGCGCGCAGCACAGCGCGCAGCTATATTACCGCTTCAGGCGCCTATGTTATAATTTGCTTCCCGCGGGCATCCTGAAACAGTTTGCCCGTTTGAATTTCGGGAGCCCAGGATGCTAAATTATGCGATTGCCGTCGGGTCGTCCGGCGGCCGCGCAGCATCGGGATGGAGGAGTGCCCGAGTGGCTAAAGGGGGCGGACTGTAAATCCGTTGGCGACGCCTACGCTGGTTCGAATCCAGCCTCCTCCACCATTAACGGAAAGCCGCGGGATGCGGAGAGAACTCGCCGCCCGCTTTTCAAGCCCGGTTAGCTCAGTTGGTAGAGCACCTCCATGGTAAGGAGGGGGTCTACGGTTCAAGTCCGTAACCGGGCTCCAGAATGTTTCGCGCCATCCGGCTGGATGGCATGAATATACAGAATAGCAACCACGGCGGTGTAGCTCAGCTGGTCAGAGCAGCGGAATCATAATCCGCGTGTCGTAGGTTCGAGTCCTACCACCGCTACCAACGTTTTGCCCTTTGTTTTTGGCTTGGTTAAGCCAAAAAATTCCTGAAAAATGTAAACCCCTGGCAGGACTCGAACATTTTGTGTATTCCCACCTTGACATCCGTGGTCAAATTGCCGAAACTGTAGTTTATAAACTACAACTTTTGGGGAGTACTGTGGAGGTACAGCCTCGGCAGGTTAAGTTTTATAAGACAGAAAACGGAGCCATACCGTTCGCGGAATGGCTAGACTCCCTAGACCGACAAACCCGTGCGCGGATAGATGCACGACTTGCGATGGTTCGTGAGACTGGCAATTTGGGTGACTGCGATCCAGTTGGCTCGGGAGTTTTTGAGATGAAAGATCATTATGGGGCTGGATACCGGATTTACTTTGGGCAGATAGGAAGAGAGATTGTCTTGCTCCTTTGCGGAGGTGTCAAAAAAAGCCAGAACAAAGATATCAGGAAAGCTAAAGATTATTGGAATAATCATCTTGCAATGCAGAAAAGAAAAAAGTCGAAGGGGTTATCATGACGGACTCGGGCACAGATTATAGGGAACATCTTTTAATAAGACTCCGTGATAAAGAAGAAGCATCAGCTTATTTAAATGCTGTTTTGGAATATGCGGACGAGCCGGTTTTAATGCTAGCGATTCGGGACGTAGTTGATGCATTTGGCGTGCGCCATGTTGCTGAGTCAGCTGGATTGAATCGAGAAAGTCTATACCGAATGTTGTCACGAGAAGGCAATCCTCGTTTGTCCAGTCTTTTTGCTGTCTTAAAGTCGATTGGGTTACGCCTAGCAGTCGAGGTTGATCAAATAACAATGTCAGTAACGGAAGATGAAATGACTAGCAGTTTCGTCGCGGATAGCACTTATGTAACGTTCGAAACGAGTCTGAGAGGCCTTATAAAGGACGGTAGCCCCGAGAAATATGACGATGAGGAGGCGGATAATGGAACTGAGTCCATTGCAGCTTGAGGGCTATTACGTAAAAAGTCTTGAATTCTCGCTAAGACCAAGTGTTGAAGAGGCGTCGACTTTTTCTGCCGCGCTCGGCTTGCAATATCTTCCAAGTGAAATACAAGAAATAGACCCGCTCACTATCAACTTCAATGGTGGAGGAGGGCCAAATAGCGAGGATATTAGTCGTTGGAGATTTCATCTTCAACTAAAGTCAGATATTCCAACCGAAAGCAATTATCCTTACGACTTCTCTTTAGAAATAGTAGGTTTTTTTAAGGTATTTTTTGATGAGCCACTTGGAAAAGATGAAATCGTTCTTCGCGTAAATGCAACATCATTACTCTATTCAACTGCGAGAGAGGTTGTAGCCTCTGCAACCAGCCGTGGTCCATATCCTGGCGTTATGCTTCCAGCAGTTTCATTCGCAAATTCGCCCCTGGTAGATAGAGCAAAAGAGCTGGAGAAAAAAACAGCCACAAAAACAAAACGACAAGTATCTACAGCATCCGCGAAGAAGGTCACAAAGAAAAAAGCAAGCACGAGGCAACAGCCCCCCAAGATTAAGGAAGGAGTGAAGAATGCCAGACGATCTAAAAAAGAAAAAAGTTGATCGAAAAAGAAAAAGTCAGCAACCGTGGGAAAAGAATTACAAGAGAAAGAAACCTCTCAAGAAAAAGTAAGTGCGTTTCAATAAAGGGATGAGATAATTTGCGCGCAGGTCGCTATCTTGAACAACTGACCGGCCAGCTTGAGCATCTTCTTGGATCCGGAACACTGATCGTTCGATCTCCGGAGCATATCCCTAATCGCCATACGGGTGACCGAGTCGAAGTTGACGTCACCCTTCGTGGAAAAATTGGTTCAACGGAAATTCTTGTTGCAATCGAGTGTCGCGACCGTTCCGGTCATCAGGATGTCAACTGGATTCGTGAACTTGCCACTAAGAAAGATGATATCGGAGCTTCGGCCATTGTAGCTGTATCGAGCAACGGTTTCTCAAAGGATGCTTCCGCCGAGGCTGCCGTAAGAGGGGTAATTCTTAAGACTTTATCTCGTCTTTCTGAGGAGGAGATCGCCAATGCGATTCTTGGGCTGCAAGTTAATATATTCAGGCCTGTTTATCTATTCAAGGGCTTTGGCGACCTTTCATTTGTCCCTTTCATGATTCATGTCGATAAGCCAGCGCCCATGCTTGATGTAGAGGAATTATGGAAGCTCGCTAGGAATCCCTCAGAACGCGGTCTTTATGATAAGAAAGATGAAAAATGGATCTCCTTTTCGGAGCTACTCGAAAGAGGCAAATGGAAGGAAGCAATCCAGAATGTGAAAATTGGCGAAAAAGTTGCAATCGAGGTGCCTATTCCAAGCACTTTCGAAAGTCATTGGCGTAGTGACGAACCGGTCGTGCCCTTAAACTTCTGTAAATTCTAACAGCCGCTAAAGGAAGAGCGGCCATCGTTCTCCAAGATATTAGGTATCGAGTCCAATATCAAAGGAGAGACGATGGCCAGAGTAAACGGTAAGGGC
>JAJYXB010000024.1 GCA_021791195.1 Actinomycetes bacterium
CCGTGACTATAAGTTCCATATTGGTTCCGCTCCCGGATATCGCCGGCAGAACGATTCTTCTTAATCGCCGCCAGGGCCGGTTTTTTAAACATGCAACTGCGTCGTCATCAGCCGGAAAAGCTTTAGCGCCCGCCTGACGCCGGGACGCAAATAAGCTTTATAGCACAAGCGGCGGAAGATTGTAATGCCCTGATGGTAATGCCCTGGGCGCCAGGACGGCGCAAACTGAGGCCGGGCGCGGAGCAGCGGATGAAGAGGCGAAGCGTCATCCGCCCGCCGGTGCGCCTCATTTAGCGACGCGAATAAGTCTGGCGCGTGCGGGCGGAGCGGGAAAGACGTCCGCGGATCAGGGCGCCGGCGCAGCCGGAGCGGCTGGAGCTGAAGCCGCCGGAGCGGTGGAGGTGCCGGTTGTGCCGGTGTTGGACGAAGCCGGATGCTCCAGCTGGTTGATCTGATTCTTGATGTCGGCAGCATAGCTGCCGTTCGGCTGCAGCTGCAGATACTTGTTCCAGGCCTGGATGGCAACCTGGTTCTGGAGCGCTGCTTTTGCCGCCAGCCCCAGCTGCACATATGCGTCAGCGTTGCCTGGGTCGATCTTGGTCGCGTCAGTCAGAACCTTCACAGCCGAGGCGGGATCGTTGAGGTCGGTCATGTAGATGCTGCCCATCCTCAGCCGCACTTCGGCGCTGTTGGGCACGATCTGCAGATACTTGTTGAACCAGGTGATGGCGTCCTGATACCGCTTGACGTTACTGCCGGCGTACAGGTTCGCCAGCTGCAGCATGGCGTCGGTGTCTTTCGGATTCTGCTTGAGCTGGGTCAGGAAGTAGCTCTCACGATCACCGACAGAACTTTGCGAATCGGCGCTGGGCGTGCTCTGGGCACAGCCGGCGAAGATGTTGCCGCCTACCTTCGAGCCGACTCCCAGCAATATCCCGCTAAGAGCGAATATGGTAGCCAGCGCTATCGCGAACCAGCGCGAAATGCGATTTATCTTTTTACGGTCAAGAAGCATGGATCAAGAGAAAATACTGAAGGAATCAGACTTTAAATATTATAGCTGAAAATTCAGCGAGGTGAAGGAGATCGCCGGATTTCAGCTCCCGCGTTCCGCCGCTTCGACCTTCTTCAGCCGGCGGCGGAAACGCGCTTCTCCCTTGAAGCGCGCCGAGAGGAAGATCCGCACCAGATCCAGAGCAAGCGCATGCCCCGTAACACGCCCCCCGAGGCAGATCAGGTTCATGTCGTCATCCTCGACACCCTGATGGGCGGAGAACGGGTCGGTGATCAGCGCCGCCCTGACGCCGCTGATCTTGTTGGCGGCTACACAGGCGCCGACGCCGCTGCCGCAGATGGCGATGCCGCGCTCCACCTCGCCCGCCGCCACCGCCTTTGCCAGCGGGAAGATGTAGTCGGGGTAATCGTCCGCCGGATCGCGCTCCGCGGCGCCGAAGTCGACGACATCATGGTCCAGCTCGCCGAGCTCGGCTCCCAGCCTGTTTTTCAGCTCAAGGCCGCCATGGTCGGCGGCAATCCCGATACGCACGTCTGTTCCTCCTTTGCCCTGAATTGCCCGCCGCCGGAAGAGTCAAAACCCGGGCGGGCGCAACGGCTGGTTTCAGCCGCGGCCTGAACCGCGGCAAACCTATCCCCAGAGCTTTGCCTTCACCGCTCTGGCCTCGACAAAGGTCTTCTCTTCGTCCATTGTCAACAGCACTTTTTTGTCATAAATAGTACGTCCGGCGACCATCGCGAAAAAGACATCTTCCTGATTCGCGCCATAAACCAGCGCCGAGCAGGGATCGTGGATCGGCGTGAAATGACTGTATTCCATGTCGACGGCGATCAGGTCGGCCTGCTTGCCGGCTTCAAGCGATCCAATGCGGTCATCCATCCCCAGCGCCCTGGCGCCTCCCAGCGTGGCGATCTGGACGCACTGATCGGCGCCGAGCGCCGCCGCGCTGCGGGAAACGCCGCGGTGCAGAAAGATGGCGGTGCGCATCTCGCCGAACATGTCCATGATGTTGCTGCTGGCCGGACTGTCGGTGCCGAACCCGACACGAATGCCGGCCTTGAGGAACTCGGGCAGCGGCGCGATGCCGCAACCGAGCTTGGCGTTGCTCTTGGGACAGTGGGCGATGGCTACGTCGCTGCGCGCAAGAATCTCTACATCCCGGTCGCTGACGCGCACACAGTGCACGGCGATGAAATCGGAGCCGTAGACATCCCACTGCTGCAGATACTTCACCGGTGTGACGCCGAACGGCTCCCGCATGATGTTCTCCCAACCCACCTTTTCGCGCAGATCCATCGCCAGAACTCCGGAGCCGGAGCGGATATAGACTGACTCGTCCTTGCTCTCAGCCAGGTGACTGCCGAATCTCTTGCCGCGCTCGCGGGCGAGCTCAGCCACCGCCCGGAACATGTGCGCGCTGACGGTGTAGGTGGAATGGGGAAATATCCCGACGTCGACCAGTTCATCCTGCTGCTCGTCGAGTTTATCGATTGCCGCCGCCAGAGAGGCCATCGTCTCCGGCAGCCGGCTGTCGTCCATACCGAACGCTTCCTGATAGACGATTGCCCGCACGCCTGCCTGCTTGATCGCGTCGATACTCGTGCCCGAGTACATCGAGTCGGCGACGGTCGTAATGCCCGAGCTCACACATTCCGAGACTCCCAGGCGCGAACTGACCGCGTAGTCTTCGGCGGACAGCCGCCGCTGGTAATCGATGAACTGCAGCAGCCAGCGGCCGAAATCGAGGTTGTCGATCAGCCCGCGGAAGACCGCGTATTCCAGATGGCTGTGACAGTTGACAAAGCCCGGCAGCAGGATCGCGTGGTGAAACTCGACTATCTCCGCGCCCGGATAGGCGGCGACAACGCCGTCAGCGGGACCGGTCCTGACAATCGTATCTCCCTGCACGGCCACGGCGCCGTCGCGGATCGGCTCTGCCACGATCGGCAGTACCCAGTCCGCGCGGAATATTCTGACGCCTTTGTCCTGACGCTGCATCTGTGCTATCCCTGACCTTTCTTCACTTACCGGTGGCTGGTGTTTGGCCGCCGGAGGAACAGGTTATCATGAACACCTGTCAGAACATGATTTTACAGAAGTATTTCCGCCTGCACCCGGGGGCTTCTTGAGCATTCAAACTTCTTTCTATAGGATATTGCGGCCAGAAAGAATATCCTTCCCGGACAGCACTCCCGGTTTTGCCCGGTAATTACCCGCCCGCAATCATGAAGTATCCGAAACTTTTATTGCAAAAGCTCAATGAGATCTGGAGCGGCAAGCATCGCAGCCCCGTAGCGGTCATCGTCACCGCGGGCGGCGTCAGCCTCCTGTCATACATGGTGTTCGCCATCCTGCCGCTGTTCATCCCCGGGGGAGACTTCAGTCACTTTCCGCCCTACATGGCGCTGCCGGACGGAGGCTTCGACCTGGAGAACTATTACCTGCTGTATCTGCTGATTGGCATCAATGCCCTACTGCTTTTCGGCATGTACTTCCTCAGCCTGAAGGCTGTCGCCACTTTACGGGATGACGCCGGCGCAGTGCTCCAGCCAGAGCACCGTCGTCCCTGGCGCAACGACCGGATGACTTATTACATCTTCGGGATCACGGCCGTCTTCCACCTCGTGATGCTGGCAACTCCTTTCCTCTTGTCAACAGACATCTTCGATTATATCAGGCATGGACGCATTTTCGCCCTTTATGGAGAGAATCCTCTCATAGTGCCGGCCACTTACTTCCCGCACGATCCTTTCTTCCCGATGGGTGGCTGGGTCAACACCGGCTCGGTCTACGGACCGCTGCACGTCTACGCCACCGGGGCACTGGCCTGGCTCTCGGGCAACGGCATCGGCACCAACATCCTTGTGTTCAAATCCTTCTTCATCATCCTGAACCTGGCTAACGTTGCCCTCATCGGCATGATCGCCGCGCGCCTGCGGCCGGGGCTGGAGAAAAAAGCCATGCTCTTTTATGGCTGGAACCCGTTCATCCTCACGCTGGTGGTAGCCAACGCCCACAACGACATCTTCATGCTCACTTTCGTGCTGCTGGGCATTCTCTGCTACGTGGAAAATCGCCTGCTGTCGGGAGCCTTCTTCATCATGCTGGCGACGCTGGTCAAGTTCATCGCGCTGCCGATCCTGCTTGTCTACATTGCCCTGGTCATCCGCAGGCAAAAGTCTTTCGGCCGGCGCGTGTTTATGGGCATAGGCACGGCGGCGGCCACGGTGTTGCCCGCGGTAGTCTCATATGCGCCCCTGTGGGAAGGACGTGACACCTTCAACTATCTGATCACCGTGGGACAGAAGACGAACTTCACTGTGGCCGGTATGCTCAGGGATGTCGCCGCCGGGCATCTGCAGCTGTCTCTCTCGAACACGATCGTGCAGCTGTCGCTGGTGGCCTTGCTGGTCGGCTTCACTTTCTGGCATGTGTTCGGGGTAAAAGACGCAGACGGCCTGCTGTCGGCTGCGGCGGGCATCGCCTTCCTGGCGCCGCTGGCGCTTTTCTGGTTCCAGCCCTGGTACCTGACTCTGGCGCTGGGGCTGCTGGCGCTGCGGCCCTGGCGGCTGATGTACAGGGCGGCGCTGTTGTTTTCCTTTACCGTTATGTTCTTTGACAGTTTCTGGTGGCACGCGCCCATGTCGATGAACGTGGAGGAGCCGCTGCGAGTACTGGTGGTCTTCGGCCCGCCGATAGCGCTGCTGGCTGTGCTAAAAGGCAGGGAGGCGCTGCCGGCGCTTTACCGGCGGTTGATGGCCTGGTCACATCAGGGCCTCGGCGCCAGGCAGGCGGCGGGGCAGGCCGTTTGTGATCCCGGCGTACGGCGGCTCGTGTTCGAACTCGGCACTCTCCTGGCTGCGGCGCTGGTTCCCATGGCGCTGATCGTCTCCAACTCGCCACACCTGAAAGATTTTGTTAGCCTGATTGCAATGAAGCTAAAACTGCTTACCCGGCTCTGATGCTTACCTGGCGATATCATCTCCTGACTCTGGCTGCCATCTTCCTGGCGCTGGCGCTCGGCGTTCTCATCGGCATCGCGCTCAACGACAGCGGCACCGTGAATACCGGACAGACCGACCTCATGAACGGCATCCAGAAAGACCTGAACGGCCTGCGCCAGCAGAACGAACTGCTCAGCCAGAAGAACGGCATCAACCAGAGATTCCAGGACGACGCCTTTCCTTACATCGTTGGTGGGCGGCTGCAGGGGAAGAATGTGGCGATGATATCGGCGGGTGTCGCCGGTGACGACCTGCGCCGCAACCTGGAGTCGGCCATCCATGCGGCCGGCGGACAGGTGGTCTCCACTACCGTACTCAATTCGCGCTACGATCCCGTTGCGCTGGCCAGCAAGGTGAAAAATGACCTGAAGAGCATGCCCGCTTATGCAAACGTCGACGCCAACTCCATCGATCCGGCAGTGGCCAAAGAGCTGGCGCACGAGATCGGCAAGGCCGGCGGCACCGGCTCTCTCACCGGACTGCAAGGCGTGCTGATCGATTCGACCAGCGGCCGGTATGACACTCCCATCGATGCGGTCGTCATCGTCGCCCGCGCCGACGACCAGCAAACACCGGCATATGCGGACATCGAAAAACAGCTGGCGCTTGCGTTCAAAGATCTCGGCATCATCACGGTCGGCGGCGAGGCTTCCGACGCCCCCAGAACCGAGATTCCCATATTTCAGAGCGCCGATGTCTCCAGCGTCGACAACCTGGACAGCCGCATCGGCCAGATATCGCTGGTTTATGCCCTCGCGGGCGAAAAAGGCGCCTTTGGCACCAGGCCGGCCACGGACATGCTGATCCCGATTTTAAGAACGCCGAAGCCGGCTGCTCCCGCGCCATGATGACGATATTTCCAACGTGGGTCAGTTTGGTGGCGTGTCAATTCCGGAAGCACCGCCCGGGAAGAAACTTCCCACGAATTTCCCGGGCTGCGATCGCACTGGGCGCGCTGGCCCTGCTGGCGGTAACCATCTTCGGCGCCGGCTGCGGTGAGCAGTCGTCCGGAGCCACATCCACCTACACCGGTGCTTCGCAGCTGGATGGCACACCGGCGACGGTGGCCACTACCACCACAACCGCCTCGCAACCGTTTGTGACCCTGGCTTGGCCGCCTGCCCCGCCGCGTCCCGCCAGGGTGTTGCGCGTGCCGATCATGATGTACCACCACGTCGGCAATCCGCCCCCGGGGGCCGACCGTATCCGCCGGGGTTTGACGCTGTCGGCCGCCAACCTGGATGCGCAGCTGGCCTGGCTCAGACAGGCGGGAGTCCAGCCGATCTCCGAGACACAGCTTTTCCAGGCGCTGTTTTACGGGGTTCCGCTACCGGCTCATCCCGTGCTGCTCACCTTCGATGACGGCTACGCGGACAATTACACGGTGGCCCTGCCCATCCTCCACCGGTACGGATTCACGGCAACCTTCTTCATCATCTCCGGGAAGGTGGGCAAGCCCGAATACATGAACTGGGACCAGATCGTCAGCCTGGACCGGCAGGGGATGGATATCGGCTCGCATACCGTTGACCACAATGACCTGACGATCCTGTCCGAGGCGACGAGGCAAGGGGAACTTGCCAATTCTGCCGCGGCGATCGCCGGCCATCTCGGCCACCCGGTTTACTGGTTCTGCTATCCTTCAGGCGATCTGAATCCCAGGGTGGTGGAAGATGTGCGGGCCGCGGGCTACCTGCTTGCTACTACAGAAAAGGTAAGCGATCGACAAAGCAGCGATGCGCCGCTGACCCTTTCCCGCTACCGGATGAGCAACGCCACTCCGATGCAGGTATTCAAGGCGCTGGTGCAGTAGCTGCCGGCCGCCGCTATTTGCCCTCGGTCACCGCTTCGTCCGCGGCGGCGGCCGCTCTGCTGAGCCGGGCACGGATTCGCAGCAGATCCAAGATCATCCGCAGCGGATCGGTCGTCAGGTTGATGTGGCTGTCGGAGGAGTCCAGCAATAGCCGCACGGGGACCTCTGTGACGCTGTATCCGAACCGGCGCGCCAGCCCCAGAACCTCCACATCGAAGGCGTAGCCGTTGATGCAGCAGTTGATGAAAATATCATGCGCGGCCTGCGCGCGGAACCCCTTGAAGCCGCACTGCGTATCGGTAAAACCGCGCAGGGCCAACTGCCTCACCAGAGTTTTGAAAGCCGGTCCCGCCAGCCGCCTCAACAGCGGTGGCTCGGTGGCGATCTCGGAATCAGGCAGGTTGCGCGACCCGATGGCCAGATCGTAGCGTTTGAGAGCATCGACACAGCGGCTGATGGTTTCAACCGGGTACGAAAGGTCGGCATCGGTGAAGATGATAAGATCACCGCGCGCCGCCAGCACACCACGCCTCACTGCCGCCCCTTTACCCCGGTTGGTGCGCTCGCGGATCAGACGCACATCGCGGCGTCTGGCGAAATGCTGTCTTACCAGCTCCGGGCCGTCGTCGCGGCTGCCATCGTCGGAGATGATCACTTCGTAGCTGCGTTCCTGCCGCGCCAGGTAGTCAGAAATCTGGCAGACGGTGCTGACAATCCGCTCTTCCTCATTGAATACCGGGATGACTATGGAGAGCTCGACGGCAAGCGAAGGCCGGGCCGGCGCATCCACCGCTTCCGCGGCGCCCGCCGGCCGGGTGGCCATTTCAATGTCAGCGACTGACCTCATGCGGTTAACCTGCCGCTTCCCCCTCTGGTCCCTCTTCGGCAATGTCCGGTTTTTGTTTTTTCGATCTTTGCACCAGACGGCTCAGGTGGATGCTGATCTCATACAATAAAATGAAGGGGATCCCCATCGCCAGCATCGAGAACCAGTCATTTGACGGCGTCAGCGCCGCGCTAATTACTGCCCCTGCGAGAATCGCCCACCGGCGGTTCCTGGCCAGCTGCCGGGAATTGACGATTCCCAGGCGGGCCAGGGTCAGGATGAACGCCGGCAACTCAAAGATGATACCAAACCCGAGCATGAACAGGGTCACAAATGAAAAATATTTGGAGGCCTGCACCTGCTGGTGGAAGAAATCGCTCTGGTAGTTGAGCAGGAAGTCAAGACCGCGTGGCAGCACCATCCACCAGCAAAAAGCGACGCCGCCCAGAAAGAGCAAAGTGGTGAAAAAAGCAGCGAAGAAAATCGCCCGCTTCTCTTTCGTCTTCAGCCCGGGGGCGACAAATGCCCAAATCTGATACATGATCACCGGTGACGCCATCAGGACCCCCGCATAGACTGACACCTTGAAAGCAGTCATGAACGACTCCGCCGGCGCCAGGGTGATCAACTGCTTGCCGTGAAGTGGCTTGACCAGAAACGCCAGCAAATATCCCTTGAAGATGAAGCAGACGCTCGCCCCGACTGCAAGGGCAAGGGCGGAAATAATTATTCTTTTGCGGAGTTCCTCCAGATGATCGATAATCGACATCCGGAAGTTGCGGTAATCAGACAATGGCCCGAGTGATTAGGCCGGTAGCGGCCCGGGAACAGATCCTCGTACCGGCCGGCTGCTTGGTGATTTCTGTGTACTTGCCTGCTTCGATTTTAACAGCTGGTCCGGCACAGTGCTTCGCTGTTCTTGCGCCGTGTCCGTGACGTGATTCCCGGTAGCGGCTGGCAGCAAACCGCGCCGCGCAGCTGCCGCGGCTTTGAGGCTAAGTCATTCTAGGCGACCCTACCGGGCATGTCAATTTGAAGAGACCGGGCTCTCAGTTACTTTATCCCTGCAAATATTGCTAAATTAAAAGACATGCCAGAAAAGCCCAAAACAAACGACGAACTCGAGCTCCGGATAGACAGCCTTGCCTTCGGCGGCCGCGGTGTCGCCCGCACGGATGGGTTTGTCATCTTCGTGGAAGGCGCCCTGCCGGGGGACCTGGTCCGCGCCCGGGTGACCAGATCAAGACGCTCCTACGCCGAAGCGCGGACTGTGGCGGTGCTGGAGGCCTCGGCAGCCCGGGTCGAGCCGCGCTGCCGCCATTTCGGCATCTGCGGCGGCTGCAGCTGGCAGTCGCTGGCGTACGAGACCCAGCTTGAGTACAAGCAGAGCCAGGTTAACGAATGCCTTTCCCACATCGGCGGCCTGTCTGGTTTCGAGACCGAGCCACCGGTCGGCGCCGAGCCGCTGTGGCGCTACCGCAACAAGGTTGAGTATTCTTTCGCCGGCGAAGATGGAGTGGTGAACCTTGGTTTTCATCTCCCCGGCCAGTGGCGGCGCATTCTTGACATTGAAGATTGCCTGTTGCACTCGGAGGCCACGAACAGGATCAGGGACCGCATCCGCGAGTTCGCGCGCGCAAGCGGTGTCGCTGTCTTCGACCAGAACTCGGACCGGGGTTTCTGGCGGCATCTGACGCTGCGCGAAGCCGCGCGCACCGGTGAGATCATGGTCAACATCGTCACTGCTCCCGGCGAGTTTCCCGGCGCTGATGAACTCAGCCGCCAGCTTATGGGCGAGTTTCCCCGGATAGCCTCGCTGCTCTGGAGCGTCAATGAAACCAGGGCGGCGGTGGCCACCGGATTCCCGTTCCGCGTCCTGGCCGGCCGTGACCACATCACGGAGGAGGTCTGCGGCCTGAAACTGGCGGTGACGCCGTCATCATTTCTGCAAACGAACACGGCGATGGCGGAGCGCCTCTACGAGAAGGCGCTGGAATTCGCCGAGCCCGGCGGGGATGAGCTTGTCTTCGACCTGTACTCCGGCATCGGCTCGATCGCGCTGGTCTTCGCCCGCCGCTGCCGGGAAGTCTTCGGCATCGAGATCGTGGACGAGGCCGCGCGGCAGGCTATGGAGAACGCCCGCGCCAACGGACTTGGCAACGCCACATTCAGGCAGGGAAAAGTCAGAAGCGCTCTGAAGCAGATCGTCGAACCGGCGGGGAACGCCGTTCCCGCCGTCCTGCCACAGATCGTCATCCTCGACCCGCCCCGAGCCGGCGCCAGCAAGAAGGAGGTGCAGCGCATCCTCAAGCTGGAAGCGCGAAGACTGGTTTACGTCTCGTGCAACGCCTCGACCATGGCCGCCAACGCGGCGCAACTGCGGCAGGGCGGCTACCGGCTTACCCGTGTTGCGGCCATCGACATGTTTCCGCATACCCCGCATATCGAGACTGTGGCCAGGTTCGAGCGGGATTAGCGAAAACAGCGGGCCGCCGCCCTGAACTGGTGATGCGGCTGATTGTTGCCTCTTTACAACAGATATCGCGGCCTTCGGCAAGCATTAAAGGATTTCCCCCTGCCGGTGGCAAATAACTAATAGTTTGCAGCACAGAAACTCCGCTGGAGCAAGGGTCGAGGCCTTCCGCCAGGATCTTCCCCCGCTCCCGAAAGAGGTTTGCATTGTCCATGCCCGAAGACAACTTATACGACAAACACCTCACCCGCGCCATCTCCGAAATCAACGAACTCTGCCGTGAGCTGACCCATTGTGAAAGCTGCGCCCACGGACGGGCCGTACCGGTAATCGGCTCCGGGCATCCGCTGGCGGACATCTTCCTGATCAAGTTCCGGACGCTGCCCAGCGAGTCCTCCGAAGGCGTCGCCTTTTACGGCCGTTCCGGCGAAGCCGTGATGAAGGGCTGCCAGAAGCTGGGCATCGATTCGCTCATTCTCTACGGTACGGACGTGATCAAATGCGCCAACGTGCCCGAGGAGGAGGCGCTTCAGCGATGCGCGCCCTATCTGATGCGAGAGCTGATGATCGTGCAGCCGAAGCTGGTAGTGATCATGGGTGAACGAGCCCTGGCGGCGATAAATTCTCTTGAGTTCCCCCTGGCCCAGACGCTGGAGCCGAAAATCGGCGAAATCCAGCCCTTCACGCCAACTATGGAAGCGCTGGTGACGCCCGAGATCGACAATTCGCTCAGCGATCAGCGCCGAAAGACAGAGTTTTGGAAGGCGTTCAGGGTTCTCGGTGACTGGTACGAATCATTACCGCCATACTAGGGTAGAAGAAAGCCGCGTGGGGCGGCTGACGCGCCGCCGGGACCCGAAAGGAAGCCTCATCCGCAAGCCCTTCCTCACTTTCAGCAGGGAGCTTCAGGCAATGCTCCTGTTTGTCCTTCTGTTCGCGGCCTCTGGCGGCGTCTATCTTTTCCTCAGCCGCACTGCGGTCGTCGACTCTACTTCCAACCTGTATCTCATCGCCGCCTTCACGCTGGGCTTTGTGATTGCCTGCGCGGTGGCGTCGAGCCTGGCAGTCCTGACCCTGCTGGGGCACCGGCTGCTGCTTCTGGCTTTTATCTCGGGCGCGGTGGCCATCGCCGCCATCGTCTTTGGCGTGGGTCCGCTGGAAACGGCGGCCAAACTGGTGTTCGCCGCCTGCGCCGGACTCTGGCTCGGCCTGATGCTGTCATCAATCAGCCAGGTGCTGCTCATCAGCGGCCTCATCATCGTGGTTGATTTTTACAGCGTGTTTCTGGGGCCGACGAAGAAGCTGGTGGAAAGCGGCAGCCACTGGCTCGATTACCTTACGATCAGCCTGCCCACCTTCGGCGTTCCGGCAATTTCGAGAATCGGCATCAGCGACCTGGTCTTTTTTTCGCTGTTCACCGCTTGCACGCTGACTTACCGGCTGCGGCGGATAACTACGGTGATGGCGATGACTGCGTCATTTGTGGGTACGATGGCCGTAGGTGTCACCCTCGACCGGGGGGTGCCGGCGCTGCCGCTGCTGTCGATCTCTTTCGTGCTCGCCAACGCCGACCTGCTTTACCGCCGATTTCTGGAGGAACCGGATGAACTGCGGAAAAGAGGCCGGAGCTGACCCTCTCGGCGGCCGGCCACACCCAGGCCGGCCCTGGCCGTGAACCCGGTTGCCAACGGCGCTAGCCGGCGATAACCTCAGGCCATGCGGATATTCCTGTTCATCTATACCATCTTCATGCTGGCGGGCAGCGTCTTCACGCTGGGATTGGTGCCGCGAGCGCTCAAAGACCTCGGACAGGAACGCCAACGTCTGCGTCAGGATCTGCCGGAAGCGAGTTTCGAGGCCATGGTCGAAGCCGGCTATCGTGTCAACAGCATCCTGGTGCTGGTCGAGATACTCTATTATTACCTGCTGCTAAGTTATGACGGTGGGGCATGGCAGTTCTTCTGGGGAGGGTTCACTTTCGGCGTGATCCACATCGGCTATCTGGTGGGCGGCCGCCTCGAGAAAAGACGGCTGTCTCGTGGCCCTTCCCGAACCGGAGCCGCCCGCATGCGCATATGGGTCAGTGCAGTGCTTACCTGTGTGGAGATCGGGTTCCTCGTTTACGTGAGCGTCCTGCTGCTGCAGCCGGCAACCACCTGAACTGAATTGCCGTCCCGGCGCAATCCTACGAACCGTTCAGAGGACGGATCAGCTCGATATTGCTCAGGTTCACCGAAAGAAAATCGGTTTTGTAAAGCAGTTCTGCGGCGTCGTTGTTTGCGTATACCTCCGCCTCTGTCACAGACAGGAAGGAGATGTCGCGCTGGTTCAGCAGATCGGAAAGGCGACTGCGGTACGCGAGTGACGGCGGATGGACGGTGCCGACGATCCGGTGCTTGCAGGTCTCGATGCTGACCTGGATGTTCTCAGTCTTCATTTTGGGACCATTGCCACTCAAACCCAGCCTCCCTTTTCAACTGCAGATTATTGTGAAAGCCAGCCTCCGGAGATAATTCCGCTAGACGGCCAGCCGCCTCCTGCTGTGCGCTACGCTGACTTTATTGCGACCGCTCTTTTTTGACACATAAAGAAGCTGATCCACCTTGTCAAGCAATTCCTCTCGCGTGGCCGCACCCAGTGGATAGCTTGCGACTCCGGCGCTGACCGTTATTCCTGCCGTCGCGCCGCCGACCGGGATACGGATCTGTGAGATTGACCGCCGCAGGCGCCCGGCGGTCTCGATGCCAGCCGATTCTTCGCCTGGAATCAGAAGCACAAACTCCTCCCCCCCGAAACGGGCGGCAATGTCGGATTCGCGTTTCTCCCGCCGGAGGGTGGCAGCTACCGCTTTCAGTGCTTCATTCCCGGCCTGATGGCCGAAACGGTCATTGAACGCCTTGAAGTGATCGACGTCGAACATCACCAGCGTGACGGAGCCGCCGTAACGCTGCGCCCGGTGGACCTCCCGATCCAGACAATCCATGAAATAGCCAAAATTATAGAGGCCGGTGAGCGAATCGGTCATCGACGAGCGCAGAGTATGACGATGCGCCAGCTTCTGCCGCCGCTGGGCCCAGCCGAGTCCCAGGCTGACCGCGGCAAAGGTGAAAACCGCGATCATCAGCTGGGAGTTCTTCGCAAAGGGAGTCTGCACCAGCAGGAGCGCGCTGATCAGCAAGGAGCCGATGGCGCCTGCCTCGAAGAAAAACCACGCCGACAACAGGATGGGGGCTGCCAGCAGCGGCCAGAGATCTGCCAGCGCCATCGCTTTGAGCGCTACCCACAGGAAGAAAAATGCCGCGCTGATAAGAAAGAGCATTTTGACGCGGCGGCTTGCCAGCGCGCCGTCAAGCGGTCCGCCGCCCCGCCTGGCCCGCCTCCGGACCAGCCGGCCGCGGTCAGCAACCGCGCGCGAACCCACCTGGCCCGCATCAGGTCGCGGCCTGCCGCGCCCTGGCCTGGCGGCTCTGCCGCGGCCGCCCGCTGAACTTGAATCCGCAAATGGTGTCATAAATATGTTTTACGCGCCAGTTTCGTTTCTTCCTGCATGCCGTCACGGCCGCCGGGAGCCGGCCAGCTTCCGGCGGCTGTGACCTTCACTAGCCGCAGCGAGAGAATCCGCATGAGCGGCAGAAAACGCAGCCCTCGCCGAATTCAAGCCCGGTGCTGCCGCATTCAGGGCACTCGGGACAATGCGCCAGTTCCGCCATCGACGGCAAGTCGGACGCTTTGGTCACCGCGCCCATCTGCGGCATTTTTTCCAGATGCGCCAGCAGCGCCTGGGCGATCGCGTCAGGACAGGAGTTCACTTTGCCGCCCTCGCCGAAACCCGGACTGGGACAACGGATTCCCCGGACCGCTTTCACCACCGCATCCGCAGCGACTCCCGATCTGAGCGCAAGCGAAATCAGCCGGGCGATCGCCTCCGATTGGGCTCCCTTGCAACCCCCAGCCAGCCCCATCGAAGAAAAGACCTCGAACAGTCCGTGTTCGTCCTGATTGATAGTAACGTAGATGTTTCCGCAACCAGAGGTAAGCTTGTGAGTGCCTCCGGTGATGAAACCGGGACGCGGCCTCGGCTTCACCTGGCCCGGCACGATCGCCGCGGCCTCGGCCTTGCTGACACCACCGATGTTGAGCACCTGCACCTCGCGGCTGCCATCGCGGTAAATCGTGACTCCCTTGCAGCCCGTGCGGTAAGCCAGCTTGTAAACCTGTTCAACGTCGTCTGTCGTGGCATCGTGCGGAAAGTTGACCGTCTTCGATACGGCGTTGTCGGTGAACTTCTGAAACGCCGCCTGCATCCTGATGTGCCACTCCGGAATGACGTCGTGAGCGGTGACAAAGAGCGATTTGATGTTTTCGGGCACCTCGGGAATATTCGCGATGCTGCCCTTCCTGGCAATCTCCTTCATCAGTTCCGGGCTGTAAAAACCCCCGTCCTTGGCCATCTGCTCGAAAGCGCGATGGACCTCGACCATCTCGGTGTTGTCCAGGACGTTGCGGATGTAAGAAACCGCGAACAGCGGCTCGATCCCGCTGGAGCAATTGGCGATGATGCTCAGCGTTCCCGTGGGAGCGATCGTGGTCGTCGTGGCGTTGCGTATCTTGAGCCCGTCACCGGTATCGAAGATGCTGCCGGTGAAATTCGGGAAGGTGCCGCGATCTTCAGCCAGCCTGACGGAGCATCGCCGCGCCCGCTCCTGGATAAAGGACATGACTTCTTCGGCAATGGTGACGGCTTCTTCGGAATTGTACGGTATCCCCATCCCGATCAGCATGTCCGCGAACCCCATCAGCCCGAGACCGATTTTGCGGTTGGCCTTGGTCATCTTCTCGATCTCCGGCAGAGGATAGTTGTTCGCGTCGATGACGTTGTCGAGAAAATGAACGGCGCTGTCGATAGTGCGGCCGAGGTGCTCATAGTCGAGCTCGCCAGCCGAGTCAACCATCTTCGCAAGATTGACCGAGCCCAGGTTGCACGATTCGAAGGGCAGCAACGGCTGTTCGCCGCAGGGGTTGGTGCTTTCGATCTCGCCTATATGCGGTGTCGGATTATCACGGTTGATCCGGTCCAGGAAGATGATGCCGGGATCGCCGTTCTTCCACGCCAGATTGACGATCATGTCAAAAACGCGCCGCGCTTCGAGGCTCTTGACGATCTCGCCGGTGCGGGGATTCACCAGGTCGTATTCAGATTCCTGCTCCACCGCTTCCATGAATTCTTCCGTGAGCGCCACGGAGATGTTGAAATTATTGAGGCGGTTGTTTTGCTGCTTGCATGTGATGAAATCAAGAATATCCGGGTGATCCACGCGCAGGATGCCCATGTTCGCGCCGCGCCTGGTCCCGCCCTGTTTAATCGTCTCGGTGGCGGCATCGAACACGGTCATAAATGAGATCGGTCCGCTGGACACGCCCTTCGTCGACAGCACCACATCGCTGCTGGGCCGGATGCGTGAGAAAGAGAACCCCGTGCCGCCGCCGCTCTTGTGGATCAGCGCGGTATTCTTGATGGCATCGAAGATGCTTTCCATCGAATCCTCGACCGGCAGCACGAAGCAGGCTGACAGCTGCCCGAGCTCGCGGCCGGCGTTCATCAACGTCGGTGAGTTCGGCAGGAACTCCAGCCTCGCCATCATCCGGTAAAATTCTTCCTCGGTAGCCTCCAGGTCGGCTTCAGGACTGTGCGCGGCGTCGACGGCAGCGATGGTGCGCGCCACCCGCCGGAACATCTCTGTCGGCGTTTCAACCGGGTTGCCCTCTTCATCTTTCTTGAGGTAACGCTTCTCCAGCACCTTCATGGCATTGGGGGAGAGCTGCGGCTGCAAGGGCAAAGCGGCGAGGCGGGAACCCTTGCCAGCTACCTTCTGGGATTGGTTGACTAGCATTTTTTCTCTCCCCTTCCTTTCAGTTTCGGCCAGTGCCAGATTCCGGGCCGCCGGCCGGACGGAAATTCCCGGCGGCCTGTTTTTGGGTTCCCCCAACCATGACAGGCTACAAAAATGCTACCGGTTAACCACAACCGGAAGCATACTCAGGATTACAGGCTGGACAGCTCCCGCTGAAACTCTTCGACGTCCTCGAAGTGGCGATAGACGGAGGCAAACCTGACATAGGCGACCTTGTCAATTTTTTTCAGCCTCGCCAGCACACGCTCGCCAATCTCCGCGGATGGCGCTTCGGTCTTGAACTCGTTGCGCAACTCCGCCTCGATGTCCGCCACCAGATCTTCGAGCCGCGCTGTTTCGATCGGCCTTTTTTCGCAAGCGCGCAGCAGCCCCTGCAAGAGCTTCGAACGCGAAAAGACCTCGTGTTCGCCGGTCCGCTTTATCACCACCAGCGGTGCGTCTTCCACTCTTTCATAAGTCGTAAAACGGCGCTGGCATTCGAGACATTCACGCCGGCGCCGTATGGCATCACGAGACTCGGTGTCTCGGGAATCGACCACTCTTAATTCCGTGGATTCGCAAAAGGGACATTTCACGCTACTGGCCTAAAACAGACTACATATTGATGGTGATTAGTCACAATATACAACATTTCGTGGCATCATAGCGATCTCCTGCTATGAAAGGGGCGTGGATTGTATGCTACAACGGCGGGTTGGCCCGGTAAAGAGACGGCGCGAAAAGTTTATTCCGCAAATTGCACTAATTCGCCAGTCAAAAGCGAAAAGGCTCAAGTTAAACTTTATAGTTGGCAAAATGACCAGCTGTTGGGGTTTCTGTGGCGGAGAGCAACTCCGGCCGGCCGGGAATCAGGGAGACTGACTTGTCTTACGAATGACATTAGGTTAGTCTTATAAGTGAGTAATCGCTTGTATAATGCAACGGAGGATATGATGCTAACGGCGATGCTGATAACTTTGCGTGAGGGACTGGAAGCGGCGCTCGTGATCGCGGTGGTCGCTTCTTTTTTAAGCCGCACCGGCGAAGCGGCTGCGCGTCGCTTCGTCTGGCTCGGTTCCGCCCTGGCGGGTTTGCTGAGCCTCGGCGCCGGCGCTGGTCTGTTCCTGCTCGCGGGCGAGATGTCCGATGAGACCGGCGAGGCTTTTGGAACCGCCGTGACGCTGATCGCGGTAGGCGTACTTACTTACATGGTCTTGTGGATGCGGCGTCACGGCGCCGGCGTCAAGAACGAACTGGAAGAGAAAGTGATTCGCGCCGCGAAGGCGGCATCACCGCTGGCACTGACGCTGCTGGCGTTCACCGCCGTCAGCCGCGAGGGGCTGGAGACTGTGCTGTTCCTCTTCGCCAGTTCTTCTACTTCCGGGACCACCGCGACAGTCACGGGCGGCGTTGCCGGCCTGCTGCTGGCGGCGGCCGTCGGCGCCGGGATCTACCGCGGCAGCTCCCGGCTCAACATGAAGACATTCTTCAGCCTGACCGGCGTGCTCCTGATCGTGCTGGCAGCCGGCGTGCTTGGTAATGCGCTCGGCGAGTTGACGGACGGCCTGCCGGGGTTCTTCGCCCGGCCGTTGTGGAATGCCGGCAACTGGCTCGGCGACGGCAGCGGCGCCGGGGCCCTGCTTAAATCGCTGCTGGGATACAGTTCATCGCCACCGCTGGCACAGGTGCTCGGTTATGGCTTATATCTGGTGACGATGCTCTGGCTGTACCTGCGGCCTCGCCGGCAGCGGCAGAATTTGAACCCGGTGGCGGCCACAGAGACCGATTGAGCCCGGTCAGCACTCGCCAGCGCCGCCTGCGCCTGCACGCGCCATCTGCCGACCATCACGCAGCGGGCGCCGGCGCTAGGAGCGGCGGCCCTTTTCCAGACGTTCGGGCAGATCGCCGGGATCGAACACCGCAGGCTGGCAGCTGGCGCCGATGCAGATGTAGGCAACGGGCTGGCCGGCATATCCATAGCCGGTCGCCTCCAGGTCCTCGCCGTGCACTTCCGGATCGAGGATCTCTACGGAACGGAACGGGATGCGGGCGCGGTGAGCCGCGCGGATCATCTCCCGCGTGGCCATCTCAGCCGGCGGTCCCACGATGGTAACCCGCACCGGCGGATCGAGCAGCCGCTGCACCGCGACCGCATATTCGGCAGCCAGCACGCCCCGCTCCACGTAAACGCCTCCGAAGCAGGCAAGCGCCCTGGCAGCGGCATCACCGAACCGCGGCTGCCCCGTCGTCTGCGCAAGCCGAATCAACCCTCCGGCCGTCACACTGTTTTCCGTCAACAGCTTTTCGCGCTGTGACAGATATCCCTCTCCCTCGGGACCGGGCAGGCCATCGTAAAAACCGCCATCCTTGTCGTCCTCGAGCGCTTTCAGCAACCAGCCGCCAACAGCGATCGCGCGGTCCAGCCATAATTCTCCGGCACCTGTTTCATACGCGTCCATGCAGGCTTCCAGCAGCCTGGCGGCATCGGCAAGCTGTCCCGGCAAGTGAGCCTGGCCATCGAAATAATGGTATACGCCCTGGCCGGTTTCGGCCCCGCTCCACAGCTGTTCCCAGACGAATCCCAACGCTCCCAGAGCCAGCTCGTGGTACTGGCTGTCACCGGAGACCTGATATAGCTTCAACAGAGACGACGCCGCCGCGCAGTTCGCGCCGGCATACACCGTCGGGTCGACCGCCGGCGGCTCTTTCTGTTCACGACCGGACGCATCCAGATTGTAATATGTCTCATCGGCGTCCTGACTGCCGGCAAACGCGCCGGTCTTTGGGTCAAGCAGCTTCGCCGCGAGATAGCGTCCGATGTCGCGCGCCACGCTTTCATAGCCCTGCTCCCCAGTCAACAGAAACGCCTGCGCATACACTGACATCAGCGCCGCATTATCCTCCAGCAGTTTCTCATAGTGAGGCGAACTCCAGTCACGCTCGGTGGCATACCGAAAGAACCCGCCTTCGATCCGGTCGTACAGGCCGCCTGTCGCCATCGCGTCCAGAGTAGCCCGCAGCATGATGTCCAGCGTTTCGATGTAACCATCCAGCAGCGTATTCAGCAGCAGATTGAGCACGCCGGGGTAGGGAAACTTCGCGACCGGCCCAAAGCCGCCATACTCCTGGTCGTACAGGTCCCCGATCACTTCCAGAAGATTTGCCGCGACCGTCCCGTCGGGCGGCTGGGCTGCGGGAAGCGACATCTCGGACCGCTGGCGGCGGATACCCTCCACCGCCGCGGTCACCTGGTCGCTGCCGGCGCGGTAGAGTCCGGAGATGTCCATCAATAACTTTTGCATTTGATCTGATGGAAGATATGTTGTGCCACCGATCAACTCCCCCGCCGGGGTCAGAAATGCCAGCGTCGGCCATCCTCCCTGATTGTAACGCGCGTTGATGTCCGGCCGCCGGTCGCTGTCCACCCGCACCGGGATGTAATTCTCATTGATCAGCCGGATGACTTCACCGTCTGAGTAGGTTGTCTCATCCATGACGTGACACCAGTGGCACCATGGCGCCGAGATTGCCAGCAGCACCAGCCTTGACGCCTGGCCGGCCCGGGCGAACGCCCCTGCGCCCCATGGACGCCAGTCGATCTCAGCGGCGCGGTTCGGCCGCGGTGAAAAACGAAATTCCGGTGACCCTCCATCCTGATTTATTTCCTGCTCTGCCATATCACCTTCTAAACTCGGATTTGCCGCCAGGGAAACATTTTAAACGAAACGCAGACCGGTTGAAGCTTGCGGCGATCGTAACCGCTGCCCTGCCGCCAGCGGCCCCGCGAGTGCCAATAACTGCCTGGGCGGCCACTGCTATAATAGCGTTTATGGGAGAGGCCCCGACAATTGCGGCGATCTCGACCTCTCTGGGGGCCGGCGCCATCGGCATCGTCCGCCTGTCCGGGGCGGCCGCGATTAGTATCTGCGACAAGGTATTTCGTGGCAAGCTGCCTCTGGCAGAAGCCGGCTCGCACACCATCCACCTGGGAACGATATTTGACACTACGTCGGGTGAGATCGTGGACGAGGTCCTGGTCAGCGTCATGAGGGCGCCGGCAACTTACACACGTGAAGACATCGTGGAAGTTAATTGCCACGGGAACGCGGTGGCCCAGCAAAAAGTCCTTTCCCTCTTCCTTGACCATGGCGCGCAACTGGCCACTCCCGGCGAATTCACCCGGCGCGCCTTCCTGAACGGCCGCATCGACCTGGCTCAGGCGGAAAGTGTCGCGCGCATTGTCTCGGCCAAGACAGAGGCCGGTCTGAAGATGGCCGTAAGCCAACTCGAAGGGGTGCTTTCCAGGGAGATCGCCTCAATCCGCAGTTCCATCCTGAGAGTCCTGGCCACCTTCGAAGCCGGCATCGATTTTTCCGATGAGGATGTCGATGAGATCGATGCCTCCGATGCCGGCAAACAGCTACGGCAGCTCCGGGACCGAATCGATGAACTGATTGAAACAGCGCTCACGGGCCGCGTGCTTAGCGAAGGCGTGCTAACCGCGATTGTCGGCAAGCCCAATGTGGGCAAATCGAGCCTGCTGAATTCCCTGGTGATGCGGGAGCGCGCCATAGTCACAGAGATCCCCGGCACCACACGCGATACAATCGAGGAAATCATCAGTGTGGGCGGCATTCCTCTGAAGCTGACCGATACTGCCGGACTCAGGCCCGCGAACGATGAAGTCGAGAAACTCGGCGTCGAACGTAGCCGTCAGGCAATTCGGGAAGCGGACCTGATACTCTGCCTGTTCGACGGCAGCCAGCGCGAGGACGACCACGACCGGGCGCTGATGACGTCGGTTCCGGCCGACAGAACGATATATGTGATCAACAAGTGTGATCTGTTCCGCGGCCGCCCTCCTGTTTTTAACCAGGGACTATTGCCATCGCGCCCCGTCGTGATCTCGGCCATGACCCGCCAGGGGCTGCGTATCCTCAAGGAGAAAGTCGCTGACAAGGTGCTGGGAAGATCCTTCCCCTCACCGCAAAGCCCGGTTGTGACACAGGAGCGGCACCGCCGTTTGCTGGCTGACGCCTCGGAAGCAATCGGCCGCGCGGAGCAGGGTCTGCGGGTGCGATTGGGCGAAGAGCTCATCGCCGAGGAGCTGCGTCTGGCCCTGAATTCGCTGGGTGAGATTACCGGCGAGACGTTCATGGAAGACCTCCTGGACGTGATTTTCCAGGAATTCTGCATCGGAAAATAGCCGTTTGGCAAACGATGAGTCCTTCCGGTAACAGCCCTAAAAGATATGATGTGATAGTCGTCGGCGCCGGTCCAGCTGGCTGCGAAGCCGCTGTTTCCGCCGCAAATCTTGGCGCCAAAACGCTGTGCCTCACCATCAATCTGGACAGCATCGCCCTTCATCCCGCGGGTCCGGTGCTTGCGGACGGAAAAGACGATCCGCGCTCTGCCTTGCTTCAGGAGCTTCGCGCGACCGGCGGGGTCCTGCCTGAAATTCTCATGCGCGAGGGGACAACGGCTGATGTCCCCGAAAAGGGAAGGGTGCTGATAGACAGGCGCCGCGTCAGCCTGGCGTACAAAGCGCGGCTTGAGCATACAGAAGGCGTTGAGCTGAGGCAGGGGCTGGTCGTCTCGCTGGCACCGCAGGACGGTTACTGGGTAGTCAGGACAAAACTGGAGGAGGCATTCAGCGCCAGCTGCGTCATTGTCGCGGCGGGCACCTATTTGAACGGGACCGTAACCGAGGCGGGTGTCTCGGTTCCCGGAGGCCGCCATGGTGAGATTCCGTCAAATAGCCTCGCCGCATGCCTTGCCGCGCTCGGCATAAATCTGGAACCAGCCAATGCAACCTGCTTTGCCCGCGTCGCCGCAGGGAGCGCCGGCCTGCCACCCGACGGTGAGGCCCTGGGCGAACTCTATGCCCTCGGCATCGAGCTGGATGGCAGCCGGGCGCATGCGCTCCAGATCATCCGCAGCTCCCCCGGGTGCGGCAAGCCGCCCGCGGCGACAGCCGCTCCCGGAGGCTTGACGCGTGCCTGGATTACCCGCTCTCAGTTCACTGTCAGGCATCTGATTTTATCGGCGGATCAGGTGGGCAGGGATTTACAGTCGCGCCCGCATCCCGGGCTGTTTTTTGCCGGCCGGGCCGCCGGGAGCTGCAACTATGCCGAAGCGGCGGTCCTTGGCATGTTTGCCGGCGACAACGCCGCTGTCAGAGCGAAATGTCTGGCTGGTGGTCGGTTGATAAAAGATCTGAAGAATATTAAGAAGCTCATCGCCGCCATAGCCGAACAGCAGGCGCGACCAGTCACCATCAGAAAACCGCCGCCCGGATGTTAGCACAAATTAATAAAGTATCAACAAACGCCTGTGGTTTGCCCGGTTTCGACGTCATCGTAGTCGGTGGCGGGCACGCCGGCTGCGAAGCTGCCCTGGCGGCGGCTCGCATGGGTTGCTCCACCCTTTTGCTTACTCTTTCCCTGGAGAAGATTGCCCTAATGCCCTGCAATCCCGCGATCGGTGGAGTCGGCAAGGGCCAGCTGACACGGGAAATAGACGCACTTGGGGGGGAACAGGGGCGCAACACTGACCGCTCTTTTATTCAGATGAAGATGCTGAATACCGGTAAAGGCCCCGCTGTTCAGGCATTGCGGGCCCAGGCAGACAAGAAGCTCTACGAGGACAACATGAAAAGAGCCCTGGTCCGGGAGCCGAACCTGCAAATCCTCGAAGGCACAGTCGCAGCTCTCAATGTTTCACGTGAAACAATTGAGGGCCTCACTCTCACCGATGGCAGTTTCATCCCCGCAAGATCCGTTGTTTTGGCCTGCGGCACCTTCATGCGCGGGAAGATTGTTGTCGGCGACCAGATCTTCCCGGCTGGCAGGATGGGAGAACCGCCGGCCATCGAGCTTTCCGCAAGCCTGACTCATGAGGGGCTGGAACTGTCACGATTCCAGTCCGCCACACCCCCGCGCATCGATGCCCGCTCAATAAATCCTGACAGGATGAAAGTCGAACCCGGGGACCTCGATCCCGAGCTGTTTTCCATCTCCAGCAAACCCGATAACCGGCGGCAGATCCCCTGCTATTTAACGAACACCACAGCAAGAACCCACGAAGTGGTGCGAAATCATCTTCATCTTTCTCCGATCAAGACCGGTTCTGTCAGCAGCAAGGGCCCGCGTTACTGCCCTTCGATTGACCGAAAGGTGATCAATTTTCCCGACCGTGACCGTCATCCGATTTTTGTCGAACCAGAGGGCCGGGATACCACAGAAATGTACCTTCAGGGACTGACTACCAGCCTCCCGGTGTGGGTACAGGAAAAGGTGATCCGAACCGTCCCGGGCCTGGAGAACTCCCGGCTCATGCGGCCCGGCTATGCCGTCGAATACGATTACGTCATTCCCGACCAGCTCACTCTTTCTTTAGAGACCAAGGCACTGAAGCGCCTCTTCCTGGCCGGCCAGATTAATGGCACATCGGGCTACGAAGAGGCCGCGGCGCAGGGGCTTGTTGCCGGGATTAACGCGGCTCTGGGCGTCCAGGGCCACGAACCCATGATTCTCAGGCGAGATGAGGCTTATATCGGCGTTCTTATCGATGACCTGGTGACCAAGGGAGTTGACGAGCCTTACCGCATGTTCACCTCACGTGCGGAATACCGCCTGTTACTAAGACACGACAATGCTCACAGCAGGCTGGCAGAAACTGGAAACCGGCTGGGCCTGGTCTCCGATGCCACCCTTGCTGAGGTCTTCAGCCATCGGCAACGAATTCATGCCTTGCTGGCAACTTTGAAAAATACGCGCCTGCAACCATCAGAGCGGCTGAACGGTGCCTTGAAATCCCGCGGCTCGGCCACGATTCGAGAGGACCAGGCCGCTTGGCAGCTGCTAAAACGGCCTGAGCTTCACCTCGAAGACCTTAAGCCGTTCATCGCCATCCTTTCAAACCAGGCAGACGGAACCATCAAAAACGCCGAAATCGAGCTCAAATACTCCGGTTATATCGCTCGGCAACAGGAGGAGATAGACCGTTGCGCCAGCCTTGAGGATACCCCGATCCCTCCTGATTTCAGTTTTTTCGATCTGGAAGGCATCACAATCGAGGCGCGCGAAAAGCTCTCCCGCATCCGGCCGTCCTCGCTAGGCCAGGCTTCCCGGATCGCAGGCGTTTCTCCCGCTGATATTTCAGTCCTGTCTATTTTTCTGCGGGCGTTCCGTTGATCTGGCAGGGCCTGGCTCAATCCGGATACGGGCTTTCCCAGGCGCAGATGGACCGGCTGGTGGCCCTGCATGATCTTCTTTCTGAACCCGAAAACCGCGGTCTAACCTCGGTTCCACCGGACCAGATTGGTGAAGTCCACATACTTGACAGCCTCAACCTGCTCGATTTTCCCGAAGCCACGCGTGCACATTCATCCGTTGACGTTGGCAGCGGCGGCGGATTTCCGGGCTTGCCGTTGTCAATTGCCAGGCCGGATTTGAACGTGACGCTGATCGAAGCCAACAAGCGAAAAAGCGCATTCCTTTCACGTGCCGTTTCCATTCTTGGCTTGTCGAACGTCCGCGTGCTCGCAATGCGGGCTGAAGATGCTGCCCGTACGGAACTTCGGGACTCGTTCGATCTTGCGCTGGCACGCGCGGTAGGACCGCTGCCTGTTGTCCTGGAATTTACCTTGCCGCTACTGGGCACGGGGGGAAATTCCCTGCTTCAGCGCGGTGCCCGGGAGCCAGGCGATCTGGAGGCAGCTGAAATCGCCTCATCCCTCCTCGGCGGCGAACTCAAACGGGTTGAGGCAGTCAGCCCGTATCCCGGCGCCAGAAATTTGCACATCTGGGTGGTGGCCAAGAAAACATCCACGCCCCAGCGCTTCCCGCGCCGGGTCGGTGTAGCCAAAAAACGGCCCCTGGCCTGAAAACCCTGCGGGTCTCCTCTGGAAATACATTTGAATCCTGGCTTTTTCCCGACTCAGCTTCTAGTGTCCGTCCGGAGCATCTGTTAAAATTCCACCGTGCAGGCTAATTCTTCTTTTCAGGCAAGAGCCGGTTTGGGCAGGACCTACGCGGTCGCAAATCAAAAGGGCGGCGTGGGCAAGACCACAACCTGTATAAACACCGCTGTCTGCCTGGCCGAAGCGGGCGCCACAGTCCTTCTCATTGACCTCGATCCTCAGAGTAATGCCACTCATGGCTTCGGCGTTCATGACATATCCGGGCCGACTGTTTATGATGTCCTGCTCAATGGCGCCCACATCGAATCCGCCATCGTCAGTACCGAAATACCCCATTTCTTCCTGGTTCCCTCGACTCCGCACCTGGCGGGCGCTGAGGTCGAGCTTCCCGCCCGGGATAACCGGGAGTTCATTTTGGCGCACAGCCTGCAGAGCATAGCCCCCGATTTCGATTACCTGTTTATCGATTGTCCCCCGTCGTTGAGCCTGCTGACTCTCAATGGCCTGGTGGCAGCCGACCGCCTGATCATTCCGGTCCAATGCGAGTATTACGCCCTTGAAGGCCTCGGCCAGCTCCTGTCGACCGTCGAGGCGGTGCGCATTAACTTTAATCCCAAACTGGAAATCGCCGGCCTATTGATGACCATGTTCGATCCGCGCACCAGACTTTCAAGCCAGGTCATCAACCAGGTTCGGACTCATTTTCCCGAGCTCATATATCGCACCGTCATCCCGCGTAATGTCAGGTTGAGCGAGGCGCCTAGTTTTGGTAAACCGATCTCGCGTTATGATCCTACCTGCGCTGGTTCTGACGCTTATTTTGACCTTGCAACGGAGGTGGTCGAACGTGAATGAAAAGCAGCCGGCAAATCAGCGTCTGGGGCGGGGACTGGACGCCCTGTTTAGTAACTCAAATATTACAGCTGGTAAAGCTACGGGTAAAGCTACGTCTGTAGCGGATGTCAACCAGGATGAAAGTTCATACCAACTATTATCCATTAATCAACTCAAGGGGAATCCCAAGCAGCCGCGCACCCTTTTTGATGAAAACGCGCTGAACGATCTTGCCGATTCGATCAGATCTGTGGGACTGGTCCAGCCTGTCGTGGTCCGGCGGCTCGGTTCCGGCTACGAGATTGTCGCTGGTGAGCGCCGCTGGCGAGCCGCTCAGCTGGCAGGTCTGGAGAAGATCCCCGTGATAATCAGGGATGCGGGCGACGCTGAAGCGCTCGAACTGGCCCTGATCGAAAATCTGAGCCGGGAAGATCTGAATCCGATCGATACTGCGCGGGCCTACGCCAACCTGCAGGAAGATTTCGGCACCACGCAGGAAGAGCTTGCCGGCAAGCTGGGCCGCAGCCGTTCCGCAATTGCCAATACCCTGCGTCTGCTCGATCTTCCCGACGAGGTGCAGTCGCTGATTGAAAAAGGCAAGCTGTCCGAGGGCCACGGCCGGACCCTGCTGTCGATTCCCGATCGTTTGCGGCAGCGGCGACTGGCAGCCCGGGCGGCCGCCGGAGGGATGTCTGTGCGGCAACTTGAAGCCGCGGCAAAAAAAGAGGGCGCGACCAGCCGCCGCAAGGAGCCACGAGTGGTTCCGGTGAGTCAGGAACTGATGGACGAGACCACTGATGCCATTTATTCCGCCTTCCGGCTGCCGGTCAAGGTAAGATGGACCGCGGCCGGCGGCCGCATCGAAGTTGAATTCAGCAGTGACGAACAACTTCACCGTGTGGTCGATGTGCTGGAGAACAAGCCCTGATGGCAGGCGATTCTGGGAGATCGCTGGAACAGGTGCTGTCGCCATACCTGGAAATCAGCGGTGTTAACACCGCAGCCCTGGTTTCCAGCGACGGCCTGCCGGTCGCAAGTGCCGGCGGCGCCGGAGTGAACCTGGAGGCGCTGGCAGTCCGCGCTGCCATCCTCGCAGCCGCCACGGCCGAGCTGTCGTCCGAACTCGGCGGCCGGCCGCGCATACTGGCGCTCGACAATGACGGCATGGGAGTCATCCTGGCGCCGCTGACGTCAGATCTGCTGCTGGTGATAGTGGGCGCCAAGAAGATACTGGGGCTCATCCGTCAGTGAGCCGAGGCGGGCCGCTCGCTATGCCTGGGAGCGCCCTGGCCTTGGCCGCCGGCAAGCACACCCCACCTGCGAGACAAAATTAACCGTCGACATCGGGGGGTGCGTTCAGGTTGGGCGTCGTGAGGGTATTCGGCGTCGTCCTGCCGGCGTTACCGTAAGCGTTACCACGGGCATCGGGTGAGTCGCCGCCGGAATACAAGACGTACTGCCCCTGCAGCTTCTTGAAGACGATCTTGTCATGCGGCGGCGTGAAATCCCGCTTCGGCATGTTTTTTTCGGCGGCCAGCATGAAGCCTTTCCAGATGTCAACCGGCAGACCTCCTCCCCATACCTGGGCCCCGTGCACGTGCGTCATCGGAATCTGCTGGTCCGGATACCCGATCCATACCGCCGTGGAATAGTCGGGTGTGAAGCCGACAAACCAGGCGTCCTGCAGGTTTTCCGTCGATCCGGTCTTGCCCGCCGCCGGTCGCCCCAGCTTGGCCCGTTGGGATGTCCCGCCCTGAACGTCCTGCTTCATGACCTGCGTCACGGTGTAGGCCACCGCATCGCTGACCACCTGCTTCTGTTCCGGCTGGGCCTGGAAATCGACGCTCCCGTCCGGCATCTCGACGCGGGTGATCGCGGCCGGTGTCGAATATTTCCCGTTTTCGTCCAGCGTGGCATACGCCGAAGCCATTTCCATCGGCGATACGCCCTGGTCCAGTCCGCCCAGTGCGATCGACGGGTTATCGGACATCGGGCTCTTGATGCCGAGCCGTTCGGCCGCATCGCGAGCCTTGTCCGGGCCGATGTCCATCACCAGCTGGGCATAGACGGTGTTATCTGAGTGCAGCATGCCCTGCGCCAAACTTGATGCTCCGTAATATTTATGGTCATAAGTGGCCACATTCCACGTGCCGCCCTGGGGCAGCCCGATCTTGATCTGCTTGGACATGTAAAATGTCTTCCAGGGATTCACGCCCCGCTCCACCGCCGCGGTAAGCACGAACGGCTTGAAACAGGAACCCGGCTGTCGCTTCGCCTGCACCGCCAGGTTGAACTGTGATTTCTGAAAATCGGTGCTGCTGACCATGGCTCTGATATAACCGGTGGCCGGATCGATTGAGACCAGCGCCGCAGCCGGGTCGCCGCTTTGGTTCAGCGTCTTCTTGATCGCCGCCAGACCGGCCGCCTGAAGGTTGGGCTCGATCGTCGTATATACCTTGAGACCGCCTTCAAAAACCTTCTTTTCCCCATATTTCTGGATCAGCTGCTGTTTGACGTATTCGACAAAATACGGATCGCTGGCAGAAGCGCTGTTTCCCTGGTGGACATCAATCGGCTCCGCGGCCGCGTAATTGGCTTCTGGCTGGGTGATGTAACCCAGATCCGCCATCTTTTGCAGGACCGTATTCCGGCGCGCCACTGCGGCCTGCATGTCCTCCTTGGGAGAGAAGGCCGAAGGAGCCTGCGGCAGGCCGGCCAGTGTCGCGCACTCGGCCAGGTCGAGCTGCTTGACGCTTTTGCCGAAATAAGTCTGCGCTGCCGCCTCAACCCCGTAGGCATTTTCGCCGTAGTAGATTGAATTAAGGTAGCGCTCGAGGATCGTATCCTTCGAAACCATGCGGTCCAGTTCTGTGGCCAGCACCGCTTCATCAATCTTGCGGGTAAAGGTGCGCGCATCTGAAACGTACAGCGTTTTAACAAGCTGCTGTGTTATGGTACTTCCGCCCTCAGCCAGCCGTCCCTGACCGATGTCAGTGAGCAGGGCGCGGGCAATCGCCTGATAATCCACACCGCCGTGCTCATAAAAACGCTCGTCCTCGATGGCGATGGTGGCCTGCTTCAGGTAATTGGGAATCTCTTTGAACGGGACGACGGTCCGGTTCTCAGTGCCGTAAATCTCTGCCAGCAGGCTGCCGTCCGCGGCATAAATCTTGGAGGTCTGGCCCAGCGACATGTAGTCGTCGGATTGGAGCTTCGGCAGATCATGGACGATCGCCTGCACCGTCTGGACCCCCATAATGGCGAAAAAAACCAGGCCCAGCACGATGACGGAGAGCAGTATCAGTCTGAAAGGGTGTCGTTTCCTGCGCTTAAGCTTCCGCCGACGGGGCATAAGGGGTGACCTTAAAAAGAGTTTTCCGGAAATTTCGGCTCGAATCTTAACACAGATGCGGCCTCGCTGGCAGCCCCGGTGTAAAGCCAGGCCCGGCAGCCACGGCGGCCACCGCGTACGAAAAACCTGCCGCGCCCTCCCTGGCAGGCAACTCCGGCCGTCGCAGCCGGGTTAACTGGCAATCAAACCCGTTGATTACTTGACATGCTGGATGTATTTCATGAATACTTCGAACGCCTCTTCCACCGCCATGTCGTCGAGCCCCATCTCCTCAGTGCTGTGGCGCAGGCATTCTTTCATCCGGTTGCTGATGAGAAAAACACCGACCCGGTCCAGAGCCGCCCTGGTGGCCGCCAGCTGGGTGAGCACATCCTCGCAGCGCTTGTCCTCCGAAATCATCCGTTGCAGGCCGCGCACCTGGCCCTCAATCCGGCGAAGCCTGTTGATGACCTTTTCTGTGTCTGTCTTCGCTACCGCTGCCATCACCTTGTCTTTGAACCGGTCCGGCGTACCTTGCTCCACGCGAAGAGGTTCCTCTGGAAATCATTCCGGGCATTTTATCAGCCCGGCAGCCCAAGATAAATATGGGGAGTTGAATTTAGGCGCCTTCGAGGCTGTTACCCCTGCGGGTATCATTATCCCACGCGCATTTGAAACTCGTCAAGAAAACACAGCTGGCGGGATTGCGGGCGGATCTTTACCTCGCCATATTTCGCGGCGTTTAAATTACGGGACGCTAAATTGCGCTCCACTGCTAAATTTTCGCTCCGTAATATTTTCCCTCCGCTAAATTTTCGTCTCCGTCAAATTTCACCGGGTAAAATTGGCAGGGCGCCAAATTTGGCTAGAATGTCAGTGAAAGCTTTCCAACGAACCGGACGCCCTGATTAAAATGCCTGATGCCCAAGTGATCAGCTGCTCGCGCAGAACCGACATTCCCCGCTGTTATTCCGGCTGGCTCGAGGAGGTGCTGGCCCTGGGCAGCGTCACCTTCAGGGCTCCACGCGGCGCCGCCCGCCACATCTCGCTTGCCCCGGAGGATGTTCACTCGATGGTGCTGTGGTCGAAGGATTACGCTCCTCTGCTTCAGCGACCGTCGCTGGTAAAGCAGCTTCAACGCCTCAACTGTTATTTCCATTTCACCATCACCGGCCTGGGGCGGACCGGATGGGAGCCGGAAATCCCTCCCTGGTCAGCAGCGCTGGCGCAGATGACGGTGCTGGTACGGCTGTTTGGCGCCCGGCGAGTCAACTGGCGTTTCGATCCGGTCGTCCACTGGTCATCTGATGACAAACGGCGCTCGAACCTGTCGCTGTTTCCCCGAATCGCGGCCCAGGTGGCCGGGCTGGGTGTCGGGTCCTGCACCTTTTCTCTGGTGCAGCTGTACCGGAAAAACGAACGGCGGGCGCAACGCTCCGGGCTGGAAATTATCCGGCTTGCCGGTGACGAAGGCCTCGAGGCCGCCGCCCAGCTGGCGGAATGGTCGACCGGGTTTGGCCTGGGACTCTACAGCTGTGCCGAGGAAGCCTGGTTACAGGTGCCCGGGGTCTCCCGGGCCAGCTGCGTCGACGCCGGGCTGCTGAACGCCCTCAGGCCTGACGGCATGAAGGCTTCCGCAGCCAAAGATGGTTCGCAGCGCCGGCAATGCGGCTGTTCGCGCAGCATTGACATCGGCAGCTACACGCAACGCTGCGGCGCAGCCCAATGCCTCTACTGCTACGCAAACTGATTTGCGCAGCGCTCCTTGCCCGGACCAGACCACTGTCGCGGCGGTGCTGTCTGCAACTGGCAGTTATTGCTTTGACGTCAAAAGCCCGAACGTGGCGATGCCCAGCAATACGGTGATGAAGCCGAAAATATAAAGCGCCGTCACCTCCTGGCCGCTGGAGAGCCACCACGCACTCGTGAAAATGACGATCCCGAACAGAATCTGAATTGCCGCCAGGATCGTGGCACGATCGGTTTTCATGTCAAACCTCCGGTGTTTTAGCAGTAATTCTAAAAGAGCCGCTTATTTCCTGCCGGCACCCTCCCTTTGACCGCCTTGCCTTTCTTTCCCCCTGCAACCTCGTTATAAGCAGGTAACGCAGAAAAACCCGAGTCCTGGCCACGGTTTGCGGGCAGCTATATGACGGGCCGGGGGAGCTCCCGGAGCATGACTGCAACAAGCCAAGAGGGCGATCATGGACGACGTACCGCTTACCGTCGCAAGCCGGCTTTCGGTTATCGAAGCTCCGTAAGCATATGCACCAAGCCCGTTCCAAGTGGATCTGGTACCGCTTTTCGCGCAAGTTCATGCGTTCATGCGGATACAAGCACCAGGAGCTGTTCGACCGGTGGCGGACAGTCGAACAATCTGGAATGCTTGAGGGCGACAGCCGCGCTCTCACGCGATAGACTTCAGGTGGACAGCCGGCCGGCTGTTCCGTGTTATTTTTCATACTTAACCTTTTTGTCAACGTCACAGAACAGGATGGTCCCATGTCCCGCATTGAAACGCTGCGCGAACGCCTTAGCTTCCTGCTGAAGGAAAAAGCCTATCTCACCGGAGATTTCATCCTCACTTCGGGCAGACACAGCGACCATTATTTCGACTGCAAACGCGTCACTCTCGATCCGGAGGGGCTGGCGATCGCCTCAGAGCTGCTCGTCGACAGGATGAAGCAGGCAGGCATTGCCGCGGTCGGCGGCCTGGCGATCGGCGCAGACCCGATCGTTGCCGGAGTAGCGGCGATAAGCTGGCAGCTCGGCGCGCCCGTCCAGGGATTCATCGTTCGCAAGGAACCCAAGGCCCACGGCACCAGCAAATGGATCGAGGGTTGCGTCGCCGCAGGCGTGCGCGTCGCGGTCGTCGACGATGTGGTCACAAGCGGGGGCTCGATCATCAAGGCTATCGACAGATGCCGGCAGGAGGGTCTGGAGCCTGCCATCGCGTACACTCTCGTCGACCGGGAGGAGGGCGGAGCGGAGGCGATCGAAAACGAGGGCGTTCCTTTTGAACCCCTGTTCAGATACAGCGAGCTTTTTGGTTCTGCCTGATCACCGAAAGCAGGTGATGAGTTTGGGTAGAACAGCTCAGGCGCGCCCGCGATCCCTGCGTCTCCTGCGCCACGCGCTGAGCAAATCAGCCAGGAAGTTTAACCGGCCGCCTCCGCGGACATTCACACTCCATGGAGTATTCGGTCAGAATTGGTGGTGAGGCGGGTCAGGGGATCCAGACCATCAGCAGCATCCTGGGCAAGGTGCTGGTGCGGACGGGCTTTCACGTGTTCACGCACCAGGACTATATGTCACGCATCCGCGGCGGGCACAACTTCACCCAGATTCGCTTTGCCGACCGCCCAATCGCCTGCTCGCGGCGGCAGGTCGACATCCTGATCGCGCTCGACCAGCAAACGGTAGACGTTCATCGCGGCGACCTGGCTCCGGACGGGCTGGTCATCCATGATTCGGAGACGATCGGCAGGAAGTACGACCGCCCGGAGTTCATCGATGTGCCGGCCCGCCGGCTGGCGATGGAAACAGCAGGCAAGCGGCTGATGGAAAACACCGTCGCGGCAGGCGCGGCATCGGGCATGCTCCGCCTCGAATTGGCGCCGCTGGAGAAGCTCCTGTCGCAAACGTTCGCCGGCAAAGGGCAGGAGGCCGTCGACGGGAACATCGCCGCCGCGCGCGCCGGCTACGATTTTGTGCTCAACAATTGCCCCCGTTGCGCGTTCACGCCAGCCACAAGCGAACCGCCGGCCCGGCGCATGCTCATCGACGGCAACTCCGCGGTCGGGATGGGCGCATTGCTGAGCGGCTGCCGGTTTTACGCCGCTTACCCAATGACGCCTTCGACCGGCGTCCTCAATTTCATGGCCGGGCAAAGCCGGCGTCACAGTCTCGTCGTCGAGCAGGCCGAGGATGAGATCAGCGCAATCAACATGGCCATCGGCGCATCTTACGCTGGCGTCCGCTCGATGACCGGCACGGCCGGCGGCGGCTTCGCGCTCATGGTGGAAGGTCTCTCCCTGGCGGGGATGACCGAAACGCCGGTGGTCATCTTTGTCGGTCAGCGGCCGGCGCCGGCGACCGGGCTGCCAACCCGCACCGAGCAGGGCGACCTCCTCTACGTACTGAACGCCGCCCACGGCGAGTTCCCCCGCGTAGTGATGGCGCCAGGCAGTCCCGAGCAGGCGTTCTACCTCACGGGCAAGGCATTCGAGCTGGCGGAGAAATATCAGGTTCCCGCGGTCATCCTTTCCGATACGTATCTGGCCGACGCCGGGTGGACGCTGGACGGGCTGGACGCCGCCCGGATCGAATACCGGGATCACCGTTTGCGCGCGGACGCCCTGGAGCGACTGGAGCGTTACCAGCGGCACGCGTTCACCGAAAGCGGTGTGTCCCCGCTGGCTGAGCCCGGCGCTTCCCGCCACCTTGTCGTCACCGACAGCGACGAGCATGACGAGGACGGCCATATCATCGAAGACGCCGCTACCAGAATAAAGATGGTGGACAAAAGGCTGCGGAAGAAGCTGCCGCTGATAAGAGCGGAGATGGAGCCGCCGCGGCTCTATGGCGAGGAGCGGCCGGAGATCGTCCTGGCCGGCTGGGGATCGAATTACGGGGTGCTGAAAGAGGCGGTTGACGAACTGCGCGAGCGTCACAGCATCGCCATGCTGCACTGGAGTGAGATCTGGCCGCTGCCGGCGACTGACAGATACGACTATCTCGCGGTTCTCAGGCGCGCCCGGCGCACCATCTGCATCGAGAACAATGCCGGCTCCCAGTTCGCTCGGCTGCTCCGGAGCGAAACCGGCTTTCAGTTCAGCAACCGGGTCAACCGGTTCGACGGCAGGCCGTTCCTGCTGGAAGATATGTTGCAGGAGGTGGGAAAGATCATTGGCTGAGACAGTCGACTTCGAGGGCCAGCAACCGGCATGGTGCCCGGGCTGCGGCAACTTCAACATCCTCAAGAGTTTTAAGGCGGCGATGGCCGAACTGGGACTTCAGCCGCACGAGCTGGTGGTCGTTTCCGGCATCGGTCAGGCGAGCAAGCTGCCTCACTATACGATGTGCAACACGTTTAACGGGCTGCATGGCCGGACACTACCGGTCGCCACCGCCATCCGCCTGGTCAACCATGATATGCCGGTGATCGCCGTTGCCGGCGACGGTGATTGTTATGGCGAAGGCGGAAACCATTTCCTGCATGCCATGCGCCGGAATGTCAATGTCAAGCTTTTCGTGCACGACAACCAGATCTACGGCCTCACCAAGGGCCAGGCATCGCCCACTTCCGGGCGGGGCATGGTCACAACGGCGCAGCCTGCCGGCGTCCTGCTCGAGCCCTTGAACCCGGTCGCGCTGGCGGTTGCCATGGACGCCGCTTTTGTCGCCCGGGGATACGCGGGCGACAGGCTTTTCCTCCAGGAGCTGATGGCCAAAGCAATGCGGTTTAGGGGGTTCGCATTGCTTGATATACTGCATCCTTGTATTACGTTTAACAGGCTAAATACCTACCGCTGGTACCAGGAGCGCGTATATCGCATCAGCGACAGCCATGACCCGTCTGACCGTGAAGCCGCCTTCCGGCTTGCGCTCGAATTCGGCGACCGCATTCCCACCGGTGTCATCTACCGCAACGAGCGCCCCACCCTGGAAGAACTGGTCCCGGTCATCGCCGGCAAGGATCCGCTAGTGCATCAACCTTTCTCGCGCGCGGAGGCTGAAACGGAGCTGAAGCGTTTCTACTAGGAGGCCGCCGATTTGTCGGCGCGCTGGAACAGAAGCGCGGCGCATCGCGCGCAGAAATCCGGACCCTTGACGTCCGTGTCCGCAATGGTATTGGAAAAATGCATGATGCATGTGATCTCAGGACAGTGCGCCAGTCCAAAAACGTGACCGAGCTCGTGGATTGACTCCTTGACGGCGCGCTCGCGATACAGCCCGGCCGTAATATCTCCGCGCTCCGGTTTGAGCCTCGCCAGCGAGATGACCGACACCCCACTGCGCTGGTCTGCCTCCCCAAATATGTAGTTGAGCCCGGGGATGAACAGGTCGTCTTGCGTGACACCCAGCAGCACCTGTCCGGGGGGAGCGGCCGGGAAGAGCTCCGCCAGCATCCCGAGAAACGCGCTGGAGCGGTACTGCCGGCGGCGGCGGCTCCAGGCCGCCCCAGGCACCGCGACCGGGTCATTGACCTTTGCCAGCAGGCCGAATATGGACGCAGCCTCCGCTCCCACTTCCCCGGCAAATACCGGATTGACCCCATGAAACGGCTGAATGGCCAAAAGTCGTGTTTCGGTTAGATAAGGCAAAATCTCCGGCTCCGATTCTCATCAGTGTTTTTTCCTTCTATCCTTAATTGGCTCAGGTCAATCCCGGACTTGATGGTTTCCATGCCCAGGGCAAAGCAAGCCGGCGATGTTGTAGAATTCCCATCAGACGAAGCTCACCTCCGGGAGGCGTGACATGCCGGACAACCGGCACACCTTGGCTGTTCACTACTTTTATCTTCTCAGGGATGCCGAAGCAGACCTGGCCGCACTCTGGAATGCGTTGACCGAAGGTGGCGGCCCGGCTTCCTCGGGAACTCTTGATCTCGGTCTGAGCAATGCCGGTTTTGCCGGCAGCTGCCAGATCGTGCATAGGGTGCGCGGCGCTGAAATGGATCTCTGCCTGGGAATGCTGCCGCGGCTGGCCGTGGTGGAGATTTACGTCCGCGGCGATTCAGACGAGCATGCCGGCATCTCCGGATGGAAGCGGGCGTTGGGCGTCATCGACGAGGCTCGTCGCAAAACCGGCGATCTGGGAATTTCGCTGTTTGGCGAAACCACTGCGCTTGTCAGCGCTGAAAAAAGCAGCGACGTGCTGGCCGCGGCCGCCAGACCCCTGGCAAGTGAGCGGGGTCTGGCCGCCAACGAGACACCGGCAGAAGATGCGGGCGCATCCCGAATATCCATCGGCCGCATGGCCGAACCGGACGGCAACGGCTTTTTCGTCTGCGGTCTCTCTCCGGAACTGGCCGCCGGCAGCGAACCGCTGTTGCTCGACCTGGACCGGCATGGCGACAAGCACCGCTTCTACGTTGTCGCCGCAGCCGAGCCGGACACGCTGCTTTCCACTCATCTGCCGCAGATCGATGCGGCGATCAGATTCCTGGTCAGCCAGGTCACCCACTTCGCGCAGCAGCGCAGCACCATTGCTGCCGAACGGGCAGTGATCGATCGTCAGGTAGGTGAGCTCCTGCACCGCCAGGTCGTCCTGGCCGGCGCCGCCGCGGAAGCGCCCGAGCAGCTGGATGAAAAAATCGCCGCGCTGTCGCGGTTGTTCGGCATGCTGGCAACCGATTCACTGCTGATACGCCAGGCGGAGGATCATCTGCGCGGCAGCCGGGAGGCGCTGGAAGCGGCGCTCAGACCGTGTCTCGCCGGCGGCGGGGCGCCAGATGAAATCGGCGCGCATTACCGGGACATGGCAACAGCGGAACTGGATTCGGCCCACGTCGAGGCGGACAAACTCAGCTTCTCGCGTGGCAACGCCCAGGCCGCCATCGAAGTCGTCAGGATACAGGTGGAGCTGCTGCGGGCCGGGGAAGAGGCAGCGATACAGAGCCAGACACGGGAGCTGCTTTCCCGCAGCCTCGTCGTGCAACAGGAGCGCCTGGCGCTGCAGGTTGCGGCGGGTTTTGTCGAGTTCGTGCTGCTTTTTTACTATGTTCTGAAATCATGGGAGGGCGTCATCGGTCAGCCGGCAATCGATCAGATCCCGCCGCTGGTCCGCATGGCAACCGTCGGCTTCATGTCGCTGGGGGCGACGATCGGCACTCATTTTCTCGCCAAGGCTCTTCACAACCGTTCCTGGAAGAGTCCCGGTTTATGGGTTTCCGTGGCGGTTTTACTGGCGACGCTGACGGTAATGATTACAATTTCAAGCTAGTGTGACTGGAGGATACATGCCCGTGAACGTGATTCAGCTTATTGAGGAAGCGATCGAGTACGAGAGGATGGCCGCCGAACGGTACCGTCAGGGGGCGCAGGCAGCGGACGATCCGGAGACCCGGACGTTGTTCGAGCAGCTGGTCCGGTGGGAGGAAGACCACGAGCGGATCCTGCATGAGCGGCTCACGACACTCAAGCTCATCCGTGGCCAGCAATGACCGGAGCGCGCACGTGATGCGTAAACGGGCGATGCGACGCGGAACCGGGCGCCTGTGGCGGGGAACCCTGCGCCTACGACGGCGGTGGCGCGGCTTCTGTCTTGAAGGCCGTCAGGCTGCCACTCGCCCAGGCGTAATAGGTGCGTTTCTCAGCTGACGGGCAGCAATCCCGGTCACCAGGTGCATAGACGCCTTCGCTCTCCACGAGCTGAGGTCCCTGCACCTGCACTTCGCCGGCGGCCACTCCTTGCCGCCCGAACAGCTTCACCGCTTTGCCTGCGTTGTCCAGCCCGTATACGTACCAGTCCAGCGGCCGGCGCGCACCCTGTCCGCGCACCAGGATGAGCGCCTCTTCCTGACCGTCGCCTTTCAGGTCCAGGAACCGGGTGCTCCGAACGGATTTGCCTCCAGTCAGCGCCGGCGCCAGCACCTGGGAGAAATCGACCTGCTCGATGGCGGCTTTGCTCCCGCCTGCAGCCCCGCTGCCGGCAGTCTTCTGCGCGACACTGCCAGCCACTGTCAGATCGCTTTTGTGCGCCGGCCCGCCGACCGCGGAAAGCACATAAAGAAACACGACCGTGCCCACTCCGACAGCCAGTGCTACCACAGTAGCCAGACGCGGATGTTCCTGCCAGAAATTCAACTGCCGGCCCCGCCTTCATCCCCGCCGCCGGGAAAGCCCCTGCGCCCGATGAAAAACAAAACGGCAACCGGCACGAACCAGACCATGGCCCAGAATACCAGTGTCACCGCTATTGCGGCGCTGTCGACGGCGCTATCACTGGTGCCCGGCCCCAGCATCTCGAACAAGAAAGCCGACAGGCCGGAAAGGCATACCACAGACCAAACAATTATCAAGATGGTTCTGACGTTTTTTGTCATGGAAGAATGATATCAGGTCGCAGTGCCGTAGCGGCAGGTTCGCACCTGCCCCGGGCGGAATCGACCTGGGATTCAGGCGCTGGATGTTTCCGTTGCTGTTTAAAAATATCCGAGATCCCGCAGCTGAGCCATGATCTGTTCCTTTTCCTGGGCCCGGCCCTCCCGCTCGGGACCATCGCCGCGCGGCCGCAAGCTCTTGACGGTGCAGGGCTCGCATCCCAGGCTGCGGTATCCCTGGTCGTACAGGCTGCAGTATGGCAGCCTGTATTTTTCGATGTATGCCCAGATGTCCAGTTCGCTGAAATGAAGGATGGGCTGCACGCGGGTGTGTCCGGGCCGTTCGGAAAAATATTCCTCGTTGACCCGGGCGGGCTGTTCGTCCCAGCGGACGCCCGTTATCAGCGCTTTCCAGCCATGCTTCTCCACGGCCGCGTCGATAGCCTGCGCCTTCATCACCAGGCAGCACTGCTCGTGATCGACGGCGAGATTGATCTTCTTGAGCCCATCGTGATTTGTGGTAATAATCAGGTCGAGGTTCCATTCATCAGCCAGCCTGTCGCGGAACCCGATGACCTCTTTGAACTTGACCGTCGTGTCGAGATTAAGCACCGGAATCGCCACTTGCCCGCCACCGATGCGTTTGAGCATATGTAGTACCGTCAGCGAATCCTTGCCGCCCGTGAAAGTCGTGGCGATCTTGCCGTGGAAACGCCCCAGAGCCTGTTCAAGAATCTCCATGCTTCTTGCTTCTTTGGCCTCAAGCGTTGTCAGGCCTGACTTTTCGCTGCTCATATCCACCCCTGGCGCTTGCGGATCGCCGCAGCTGACATCGCAGCCAGGCAACCCTGTTTTGCTTAAACCATATTTTAGCGGAAGCCCTGACGAATTTCCGGGTTTAATTGGGGCTGTCGTCGCCTGAGAGGACAACTTGAGCCGCTCCCCCGGAGGCCGGTCCTGCTTTCAGACTGCGTAGCCGGTTGAGCATGGCGGCGATCTCGTACCGGCGCGGCAACGCATAGTCGCCGGCGACCGCGCCGCCTTCGGCTGACGGCCCAAAAACAGGCGCGATGACATCAAGCCCGCCCTCTTCAACCTCGGCCAGCATCCTGTCGAGCACCTGTCCCAGCGTCGCCTTCCCGTCAAACAGGCCGCGCCGGTGCGCGCTCCAGACAAGGTCGCCGATGGCCCTCGTCTGGCTGGGATCGACCAGTTGCTCGACGGCGGCCAGATCGACAGTCTGCCTGCCGAACTCGATCGTGCCCAGGCCCCTGGACGAAACCTTCTCGCGCGGACCGCGCCGCGGATTAAGCCCGCCCGCCAGCGGCACCCTGGCGGTCAGGGGTCCGAAAACTGCGGCCTCGCTCCGGCGCCGGCCGGGCCGGGAAGACGCTACCGCGCGCGCCTGAGCCGTCACCACCCGCGGTTGATAATCCTCCATAGCCAGGACAGTATCGGCGACATCGAAATAATCGCCTGACCCGCCCATCACCAGCACCGTGGAGACCCCGTGCTCCTTGTACATATTGTGCACCTGATCAATCAACGGCGTAATCGGCTCCTTGTCCTTGGAAATCAGCCGCTGCATCAACTCATCGCGGATCATGAAATTGGTCGCCGATGTATCTTCGTCGATCAGCAGCAGCCTGGAACCGGCTTCCAGCGCCTCGATGATGTTCGCCGCCTGCGACGTGCTGCCACTGGCGTTCTCGGTCGAGAAGGCCGATGTATCCTGGCCGAACGGCAGGTTGGAGATAAAGGGGCTGATATTCACCTTTTCCACCCGGCGGCCGTCTTCTGCCCTGATCTTGACGGCGTCATCCCGTGTCGCCACCACTTCGCGGCCGTCGCCGGTGACATGGCAGTAAACACCCCGCTCCAGCGCCTTCAGCAGCGTCGACTTCCCATGATAGCCACCGCCAATGATCAACGTCACGCCTTCGGGAATGCCCATCCCGGATGTCCAGCCGCGATTGGGAAGATCGAAGCCGACGCGCAGCTCCGGGGGGCTCCGAAATCCCACCGCGCGATCACCGGCCAGAGGCGCCTCGCTGATGCCGCTGGCCCGTGGCAGAACGGAGCCGTCAGCGACGAAAGCGACCAGTTTTTCACGCGCCAGCCGGCTCCGAAGCCACTCCTGGTCCTCGGCAGCCTTTACGTGCGCCGCCGCTTCCTCGCGGTTTATATTGTCATAAAACAGCGATGACTCAACCAAGCGCGGCACCTCGTCCAGCAGGACGGCCGCCGCCTCCCGGCCCAGGCAGCGCCGGCCGGCCGCCGGCAGGCCCACGACAAACCGGATCTCGGCGTAGCGTTCATTGATCGTGGCGGCGTTGCGCTCGAGAATTTCCTGTCCACCGCTGTCTACTCCCACAAATCCCGACTTGCCGGTGCCGCGGTGGCCCTTGACGTTCTTTCTGATCGAGCGGGCAAAGAGCCGCACCAGAAAATCCTGCATTGCCACCCGTCTGACCTTGCCGGAAAAAAGCTGCGGATCGAAGCCGGCTATTTCCTGCGCTACGCGTACCCGCATCCGTGAGGGAGCTGCGAACGGGTCCGCCTGAACCCGGTCTATGAACAGCGTGAAGCGTGCAAACGAATGGCTACCGCCCAGATTGTGATATTCCTTGTAGCCTTTGCCTTCAAGCCGTTCGAGCATCCGCCCCAGGTCGACTGCGTCCATATCCCACCTCCATCGTTTATTCTACCGCTGCAGCTGCTTCCTGTCGTGGGGTTCACTGCAGAATGCTAGCACTGCCGCCGGACGGAAAATCCGGCCTGAGACAGGCGGCGCCTGCCGGCCGGCATTCCCCGATCCATGGATTTGTTCCCGGTGCTGTTCCCGGCCACCCTTGTTTTTGCGCCAGGCGGGGTAGAATATCAAAGCCGTGTTTCCCAGACTGCTGATACTCTTCATCGTGGTGCCGCTGATGGAGCTGCTGGTCATCATCGAGATCGGCTCCCGGATCGGCTATCTCTACACCATCGTGCTGCTGATTCTGATCAGCTTCAGCGGCGCGGCGCTGGCCAGGCGTGAAGGCTACCGGGCCATCGCCCAGATCCAGGCCGATGTGGCTGCCGGCCGCATGCCCGCCGATTCACTCATCGACGGCGCGCTCATCCTGCTGGCGGCCGCGCTTTTGATCACTCCCGGCTACATCACCGACGTCGCCGGCCTGGCGCTACTGTTGCCGCCGGCGCGCCGGCGGGCGCACAGATACGTCAGGAGGCGCGTCCGCAGCGCGGCGGAAGCGCGCACTTTCCGCGTCTGGACCGGCGGTCCGCCCTCAGGCGGATCCGGAGCGGCCGGCAGTCAGGAGCCCGAGCAACGGCGCAAGGAGATCAAGAACTGAAGACCGTCAACAGGTTCCTGCTGTATGTCATCGTATTCGCCGGCGGCATGACTACCATGGCGGTGGAGATGTCGGCCTCGCGTCTGCTGGCCCCTTTTTTCGGCGATTCTCTCTTTATCTGGGCCAACCTGATCGGCCTGATCCTCGTCTACCTGACTGCCGGCTACTACGCCGGCGGCCGCATTGCCGACCGCTGGCCGCGGCCACGGCTGCTTTTTTTTCTGACCATGATCTCATCGGTGGCAATCGCCGTGGTGCCGTTCATCGCCCGCCCGATCATGGGGATGGCAATCAACGGCATCGACCAGGTCAACGCCGGGGCCTTTCTGGGATCGTTCGGCGTCACCGTGTTTCTGTTCGCGGTTCCGGTGACCATTCTCGGCACCGTAACGCCGTTTGCCATCCGGCTGCGCATCACCAGCGTCGAGACTTCAGGCAACGTTTCCGGAGGACTTTACGCGCTCTCCACCGTCGGCAGCATCCTGGGCACGTTCCTGCCCGTGTTGCTGCTCATCCCCTGGATCGGCACCCGCGATACGATGCTGATCTTCGCCGGCGCACTGGCGACGATCTCGGCGATCGGGCTGGGCGGCTACTACCTGGCTGCGCCGCCGCTGATCTTCGCCGTCCTGCTGATCCCCCCGGGCGCCATCAAGCCGACGCCCGGCACCATCCTCGAAGCCGAGTCGCCGTACCATTACGTGCAGGTGGTCGATCAGGGCGGCACCCGTTACCTGAAGCTGAACGAAGGCTGGGCAGTACATTCCGCCTATAATCCTGACCGGCAGCTAACGGGAGGCTACTGGGATTACTTCCTGGTGGCGCCCTGGTTCGGCTCGGACCGGCCGCCGCGCCAGGCGCTGAACATCGGTAGCGCCGCCGGCACCATCTGCAAGGAGATCATCCAGACCTATCCGGGGGTGCACGTGGACGGTGTCGAACTCGATCCCGGGATCGTCGATGCCGGCCGCCGTTATTTCGATATGGACGACCCCGGCTTGACGGTCTTTGTGGAAGACGGCCGGCCATTCATCAAGACGAGCAAAAAGAGTTATGACCTGATCGCCGTGGATGCGTTCCGCCAGCCATACATTCCCTTTTACCTGACCACGCAGGAATTCTTCCAGGAAGTTGACGCTCATCTCAATAGTGGTGGCACCGTCATGATCAACGTGGGCATGGTGCCCGGCGACACCCACCTGGCGGACGCAATCTCCGCCACCATGCGGTCGGTCTTCCCCTCGGTCTATTCCTTTCCCGCCGGCAGCTTCAACCGGGAGCTGGTGGCGACCAAAAAGCAGAGCGCCGTGACTGACCTGGCAGGCCGGAAAAACCTGTTGCCTCCGTCGATCAGCGGCCTGGCGGATCAGGTGCTTGGCGGCCTGACGGAGGTGCAGCCTGGAGGCACGATCCTCACCGACGACAAGGCGCCGGTGGAATGGCTCACCGATCAGATGATCGTCCATTACGCCGCCGGCCAGTAGCCGGCATTTCAACTGGCGAGCGGCCAGGCTGTGGTGGCCGCATTCGCCCAGGCCGACGGATATTTTCAGCGCCACCAGGAGCCCGGGGGAAGAAATTCCCGGGCTTCTATCTTCGGCAACACTTTTGCTATACTCTCGTAAATTCGAAGGTGATGAAGCTCACCGCAACTGCGCCAGCCGGCGCTAATGGCTTCTTCAGGATATTCTGTTGAAGTTTTTTTTTGCCCGCCGGCGGTCAGCGTTCGCCGGAGAAAACTGGACTTGCTTATCATATGGAAAATATTCTTGTAATCGGAACCGGCGGCTTCTTTGGCGCCGCCAGCCGCTACGCAATCGCTTTCTGGATCGGTGAGCGCTGGGGCCGCAGCTTCCCCCTGGGAACGCTCGTGATTAACGTAAGCGGCAGCTTCCTGATCGGCCTGCTGATGTATCTGCTGAGCGAAAAGCTGCTGGTGAACCCGCTGTGGCGCTCGCTGCTGGTGATTGGTTTTCTGGGCGCCTACACTACCTTTTCCACCTTTGAATATGAAACAGGTAATCTGCTTAACGACGGCGAACTACTCTACGCTGCCATCAACATCGTGGCCAGTGTTCTTTGCGGCCTGGTGGCGCTAAAGCTCGGCGAGCTGCTTGGCAGGATAATCTAGGAGGCGCATTGTTTACCGGACCGGCGAAGAAGCTGATAATTTATGTTGATGAGAAAGACAAGATTCATCATAAGCCGGTCTACGAAGCCGTGGTGGATATACTTTACCGCAACCACATCCTGGGCCTGAGCGTGTTCAGGGGCATCGGCGGCTACGGCTCCAACGGGGTGCTGCACACGACCAAGATTCTGGAGCTCTCCACCGACCTGCCGGTAAAGATCGAAGCCATCGACTCCGAAGCCAGGATCTTTGAAGTGCTGCCCGATATTGCCGAAATCGTGGAGAAGGGCATGATCGAAGTGTCTGATACAAATGTCATCAAGTGCTGCCGAAAAAAGGAGAATGCCGAAACGGGTTGAATTCTTGCTGCAACCCCCTGCCGTGCCGGCATGTGGGGCTGAGTTTTACCAGGGCGCGGCATCGGGTATCATATAATCAAACAGTGGTAAGGCGATGAAGCTCGCCTAAACCGTCCCCGAGGACTAATGGCTTCTGCAGACCAGAGATCTGTGGAGGCTTTTTTTATGAAAAAACTCGAGACATACTCGACCAATCGGGAAGAGCTGGGGCAAATGCTGGCGAGGCTGGCCGACGTCGTGAGCACGGAAGAGTCCCGCCGGACGCTCGCAGAAATTGCCCACAATGTCAGCCAGAACCGTTTCACACTGATCGTTGCCGGGCAGTTCAAGCGGGGCAAGACCACATTCATCAACGCATTGCTGGGCAGCGATCTGCTACCGGTGGCAATCATCCCGGTCACATCGATTATCACCGTGATCGGATACGGCGATGAACTTGGAATTGAACTCTTCTTCCAGGACGGCGGCCGCCGGGAGATCAGCCAGGCGGAGCTGCCGCACTTTATCACGGAAAAGCAAAATCCACAAAACCGGGAAAATGTTGACCGGGTTGAAATTCACTATCCTTCACCTTACCTGAAAAACCACGTCGAGCTGATTGACACGCCGGGTGTGGCCTCGATCCATAGCCACAATACCGAGACCACATACGGTTATCTGCCAAAAGCAGACGCCGCCATCTTCCTGGTCAGCGTCGATCCACCCCTGACAGCGGCAGAGCTTCATTTCCTCAACGACCTGCGCACCTACGCCAACCGCATTTTCTTCGTGCAAAACAAAATTGACACGGTCAGCGAAAGCGACCGTGTCGAATCGCTGGAATTCACCCGCCGCGCCATCGAAGAGAATCTGGGGCTTGAGAACTTCAAGATTTACCCACTTTCTGCCAGGAACGCGCTGGAGGGCAAACTGGCGGGGGATCTGGACGCGGTCGAGGACAGCGGCCTGCCGGCCTTCGAACGCATGCTGGAGGAATTCCTGCTGACGGAGAAAGGCAATGTCATCATCAGCTCGGCTGTCAACAAGACACGGAGCGTGATTGACCAGGAGGTTTTTTCTTTAAGTTTGACGCAGCGCGCCCTGAAGGAACCGTTGGCTGAACTGGAAAAAAAGATAAGCCTGTTTGAAGAGGCCCGGCAGGAGATCGAGCTGGAGCGTTCAGACAGCGAGTCGCTGGTGGGGCAGGAAGCAAGGCGCCTGGTCGACCGGTTGCTGCTGCCAGACCTGGATGCGCTCAAGGAGGAGAAGACGCGCACACTGACCCTGGAGATAAACGCCCTGGCCCGGGATACAGCTGAACTGGGCAACCGGGAGTTCGCCGAGACGATCAATGAATATCTTCACGACCGCGTGCATGACATCTTTAATGAATGGCGCGTGGCCGAGCAGGACCGGATCGAACAGGAGCTCGCCCGGATCATCAGGCGTCTTGTGGAGCGCACCAACCGCATTATCGAAAGACTGACGGCCGTCTCCTCGCAGATTTTTGGCGCCAGCCTGAGCGGCTTCAGCGTCAGTGAATCCCTCGAAGGCGCATCGTCGTTCAGCTTCAAGATCGATGAAGACGTCAAGGTGGCCCTGGAGAGTATCACGGAAGCCGCCACGCTGATCATGCCCCGGCGTCTGGCGCACCGCAGAATTTTGAGCGAGGCGCGCGAGCGCACCGCGAAACAGATCGACCGGCATTGCGGGCGGTTGCGCCATGACCTGACCGGACAGATACTCGAAACCGTCGAGGCATTTCGCAGGCGACTGGCGGCGGTCGTTGAAAACACAAGCAGCGGGATCGAGGAGGCGCTTGACACCGGCCGGCGCGCCCAGGCAAAAAGCGCGGCGGAGCTAAGGGAGTTTGAGGAAGAGCTCAACAACCGGCTCGCCGTGCTCAACCAGGTCTCCGAGGATCTCGCGCAGTTGCGCCACAACTTGTCTGACACCGCATAAACGTATCTGTGTTACGAAGATCCCAGGGAGCTTCATGGCAGATAAAATTGTGCTGAATCTGGCCCAGGTGCTATTTGTGATTGCCTTTTCTCCGCTCGCCGCGGGTGTGCTGGCACGGCTCAAGGAAGTGGTGCAGTCAAGGCGGGGGCCGGGCATTTTTCAGCCATACCGTGATTTATGGAAGCTCTTTCACAAAGACGAAATCGTCTCGGAGGAAAGCTCCTGGATCTTTCGCTTTGCTCCATATCTGATTTTTATCATTCCCGTCTATGTGACGCTGCTGATCCCGGTGCTGACGAGTTTTCCGCTTTTTTTCGCCTTTATGGGCGATATGATCGGCGGCGGCTTTGCGCTGGCGCTGGGCGGTTTCTTCGCCACGCTGGCGGCGATTGACGCCGCCAATCCTTATGGCCCGATGGGCGCCAGCCGGACGCGGATGGTGGGATTTCTGGCCGAACCGGTTTTCATGATTGTGTTTTTCACCGTTTCGTTTGTCGCCGGCTCGACGATTCCATATATCGTCCAGCAACAATGGATAAACCCGGTGGCGAATTTTTTCATGCCCGCCCACGTGCTGCTGCTGCTTGCCTTTCTCATGTTGATTCTGGCTGAGGGAGGCCGCCTCCCCGTGGATAATCCATCCGGCCATTTTGAACTGGCGATGATCGACGAATCCAAGTCGCTCGAATATTCGGGCCGTGGTTTGGCGCTGGTGAAATGGGGCGGCCATATGAAGCTGTTCGTCCTCATGTGCATCTATCTCAATGTGCTGGTGGCCCCCTGGGGGCTGGCCGGAGAACAATCCTTCGGCGCTGTGCTGCTGGCAATCCCCCAGGTGCTTTTGAAGATTTTTGTCTTCCTGCTCGTGCTGGTGATCATTGAATCCTCGCTCGCCAAACTGCGGCTGTTTCGCATCTCGGAGTTCCTGGGCGCCGCATTTGTCATCTGTGTAGCGGCGATGGTCTCGCAGATATTTCCGCTTTGAAAGGAAGATGATGTGACAGATCAGCTCCTGGATAACCTGAATGCGCTGGTCACAGGATTGTTTTTGCTGACCGCTTTTGGCATCGTGGCGATGCGGCAGACGCGCGGCGTTTTTAACCTCTTTATCATCCAGTCCATTCTGCTGGCCCTGTCAGCCCTGATCCTGGGCCTGCGTCACGGGTCAGAGGATCTTTACGGGGTGGCCCTGGTGAATATCATCATCAAGCCGCTGATCCTTCCCTGGCTGTTGCGTATTACAGTGCCGGAGGAGGTCTATACGCGCCGGGAGGTCAGCCAGGCGCTGAATATCCCGACTTCCCTGCTCATCGCCTTGGCGCTGGCGATCCTGGCTTACTTCATCAGCCAGCCGCTGCTGAATGCGGTGGCGCCGGAATTTCAGGGTCCGAATGTGCCGATCGGCATCGCCGGCCTGCTGCTGGGGGCGTTTGCCATCACGGTGAGACGGGAGGCGATCCCGCTGCTTGTTGGCATCCTGGCGATGGAGAACGGCGCATTTTTGAGTGGCATTGCCATTTCTCGCGGCCTGCCACTACTGGTAGAGTTGGCCATCGCCACTGATGGCCTGGTCGTTGTCTTTATCATGGGCGTGTTGACCCGCGCCGCAAAAAGGCATATCGGCACGACGGCTGTCGGCGAGCTGGCCCGCCTGAAAGAAATGGCGCCGGCTGCCGGCGAGGGGGAAGAATGAGCGTCGTTTTCATCCTGTTCCTGCCCCTGATTGCATCGGCGCTTATCCTGCTGCCGCTTCGGCAAGCCTGGGCGGGCATGATCACCCTTGCCTCTTCGCTGGCGGTGCTGTTTCTGGCCGCGCGGGTGGCGCTGCTGGTTTCTGCCGGCAACATAGTGACTTCCGTGCTCGGCATCGGCTTGCTGAAATGGATTTCTGTCGATGGCTTAAGCAGCCTGATATTGCTGCTGATCGCCTTTATCGGCGCCACCGCGGCCCTGTATTCTGTCGGTTACATGGCGCACGGAAGCTTCACGCCCCGCAAAATACGCATCTACTACATCAATTTCAACATGTTTGTCTTCTCCATGCTCGCCATTCCCATTCTCGCCGAGCCGACGCTTGTTTGGATCTCTGTAGCGCTGACAACGCTCACTTCAGCCCTGATTGTATCTTTTGATGATACGCGCGAAGCGCTGGAGGCGGCATGGAAGTATGTTGTGCTCTCGCTTATGGGAGCCGGCGTGGCGCTGTTTGGATTCCTGCTGCTGTACTCGGCCCTGCAGGCTTCCGGCAGCGACGCCACGTTCTCCTGGAGCGGCCTGATCCAGGCTGCGCCCAGGATGCCCCCAGCCTTGCTGCAGGTTGCGTTCCTGCTGATCCTCATCGGCCTGGGAACCAAAGCCGGGCTCGTGCCGATGCACACCTGGCTGCCAGACGCCCACAGCCAGGCGCCTTCACCGGTGTGCGCCCTGCTTTCCGGGATTGAAACCTCGGCCATTCTTTACGTGATCATGCGGCTGTTCCCGATCATGTCCGCTTCACCGGATGCCCACGCCGGCACCCTGGCGATCATTCTTGGCCTGGTCTCTGCCGGAACCGCGGCTTTCCTGCTGCTACAGGCCAGCGATTACAAGCGCATGTTTGCTTTTTCCACCGTGGAACACATGGGCATTATTCTGACCGCCATCGGACTGGGCGCCGCCGGCGCGAACTACGCTGCCCTGCAACAGGTCATCAGCCACAGTGTGACCAAGTCATTCTGTTTCTTTGCCGCCGGGATCGTGCTGATGAATCTGGGAACGCGGAAAATCACTTCGGTGCGAGGGCTGATTTCCAAATCTCCCTTTACCGGCGCCGCGCTTGTTTTTGGAGGCTTGGCAATCACCGGCGCGCCGCCGCTGGCGGTTTTTTTAAGTGAGTTCTCCATTCTGAAGGCGGGGCTGGCGCAGGCAGATTATCTGGCCATGGGACTCCTGTCATTTTTTATCCTGGTCGCCTTCTTTGGCATCATGATGAAAATCAACCAGATGGTGTTTGGCAAATCGGGAAATGAAACCGGGGGCGCCCTACCCCCGGTTTCCGGAACCGGGTCCGGGCAACAGCAGTCAGACAGTTGTGATGCCGGCAGGTTTCATCTGCCTGTCACCTGCCGGCTGGCGATGATACTGGCGGCCTTGCCTGTGCTGGTGCTTGGCCTCTATATTCCCCAACCGCTGCAGAACCTGCTAACGCAGGCAACTGCCGCCCTGACGAGATAATCGCGATCATGGCGCTCCTGCTGAAAGAACAAATTGATAAGCGGTGGCCGGACCAGGCAAAGTGCACCTGCACCGGCGGCCCTCACCTGTATGAAATCACTTGTGCCCGGGAGACGCTGGCGGAGCTCTGCGGCTGGCTTTTTATTGATATGCGACTTAAATTTGCTACTCTTGTTGTCGAAGAGGCGTCCCGGGAGTGGCGACTGCGTTACATTTTTTATGGTGGCGCCGGCGCCGTGTGGGTGCATGTTCTGGCCAGCTCGCCCTGCTCTGAGGAATCTTTTCCCAGTATTGTCGAATCTGTTCATGCTGCGGACTGGCACGAGCGCGAGGCCGAGGACATGTTTGGCCTGACATTCGCCGGCCATCCCCGCCTCGGTGATTTTATCCTGCACGATGACGCCTGGCAGGAAAACGTCCAGCCGATGCGGCATCATTTTGACCCGCAGATGGCTATCCGCTTCCGCAAACCCGCCGCTGACTGGCGGCCGCACCGCATCGTGCAGGAAGAGGGCGCGTTTGTCATGCCGGTGGGGCCGAAATTCTCCGGCGCCACCGAATCAGTTCATTTTCTGCTGGAAACCGTGGGCGAGGATGTCATCCGCTTTACCCCCCGCCTGTTTTATAAATGGCGAGCGATAGAGAAGCTGGCGGAAGCCAAACCCGCCGGGCGGGTCCTGCTGCTGGCAGAACGCTTTGCCGCGACAACCGCCTTCGCTCACGGACTGGCGTATTGCCAGGCTGTCGAGCGGATTTGCGGGGCAGAAGTCCCGCCGCGGGCGGCAGCCCTGCGTATTTTTCTGGCGGAACTCGAGCGGCTGCGGCAGCATGCCGGCGCGATTCAGGAAATCTGCGAATCCACGGCGCTGGTCGTTGCCGCCAGCGGGGCCGGGATCGTGGAAGAAGATTTGCTGCGCATCTCTGGTGAGCTCACCGGCCATCGCTACCTGTTTGGCATGCTGGCGCCGGGAGGCTTGCTGGTCGACTTGCCAGACCTGGCCTGCCAGCGGGCGCTGCGAGGCTCACAACAAGTCCTGCGACAACTGGAAAAACTCGAAGCGCGGCTGCGTGTTTCCAGCAGTTTTCTCGACCGCCTCGAAGAGGTTGGCCTGGTGGCTCACCAGGTGGCGACTGCTTACGGCTTGCTGGGGCCGGTTGCGCGCGCCTCGGCAGACGCTCATGATCTGCGCCGCGAACATCCCTATTCAGGCTACGAGAAATTTCAGTTCGAGGTGCCCAGCGAGGAGGAAGGCGACGGTTACGCGCGGCTGCGGGTGCTGTTTGCCGAATGCCGGCAATCGGTGCGCATCATGGAGCAGGCGCTCGACACGGTCGCGGGCGGCAGCGTTTGCCGATCCTTCCCGTTTCGCGCGGGCGCCGCCCTGGGCTGGGCCGAAGCGCCGCGCGGCGCCACGTTTCATTGGGTGCGCCTCGATGATCAGGGGTACATCGACCGCTACCATGTCACGGCGCCTTCGTTTGCAAACTGGCACGGGTTCCATGCCGCCGTCGAAAATTTTGCCTTTCAGGATTTTCCCATCATGCTCGCATCCTTCGACCTTTCCGTATCCGAGGCCGACAGATGAATACAATCGCTAAACGGGCTTGGATCATATGAGCCACTGGGTCTTCAATGGCATCCGGACGGGCATAAAAACCTCCGCCTATCCCCGCCGCCCCGAGACCGCCGCCGGCGTCACCCCGGGGCTGCCCCGGGGGAGAAAGCTCGATGCCGGGGAAGCAAAAGCACTGATGGATACCTGCCCGGCAGAGGTATTCCGCCTGGAAGATGGCAGGGTGCTGGCGGACGTCCGCCGCTGCATCCACTGCTATCGCTGCATGCGCATCGCCCCGCATCCGGCGCTCTGGGAGCAGTCTTATGAATGGGCGCTTCAGCCAGGCCGGGAAACCGGATTCGTTTCTGCTTTTAAAAAATCGATCAACATCTGTGTCGTGGATGCCGGTGATTGCGGCTCGTGCCTGAACGAAGTCAGACAGTTGAACAACCCGTATTACAACATCCACAGGCTGGGATTTTTTATCACCCCCACGCCTCGTCATGCGGATGTATTGCTGGTGGTGGGTCCGGTGACGGATCACATGAGCCTGGCGCTGCAAAAAGTCTATAACGCCATGCCCACCCCGAAACTGGTGGTGGCTGTTGGCGTCTGCGCCCTTAGCGGCGGTGTATTTGCTGAAAGCTTTGCCTGCGCCGGCGGTGTGACAGACGTGCTGCCGATTGATGTGGAGGTGCCGGGCAACCCGCCGCCGCCGCTGGCGATCATTCACGGCCTCCTGGTGGCGACGGGGCGCAAGGCGCCGGTTGACATGCCGGCCACACCCTACCAATCCGGTGGGTCCGGCCCATGATGGCAACGTCGGCGGCACGGGTGTTCATCGTCATCACCGGTTTCTTCGCCCTCTGCGGCGCTGGCGTTCTGCTTTCTTTGATTGCGCCGCGCCAGCGGCAGGGCAGCGTGCTCGCCGTAGCCGGTTGCCTGGCGGCAGCGGCGCTGATCCTGGCAGGTAGCGCCACACTCATCCTGGGCGAAAATTTCAGGCAGCCGCTATGGTCGCTGCCCAACCTTGGGACGATGACAATCAGCCTCGACCAGCTTTCAGCGGTATTCCTGCTGGTTACGGGACTGGTGCTGTTTCCGGCATCAATTTTTGCCGGCTCCCAGCTGAAGCGGCGGTCGAGCCCCACGGGCCGCGTGTTTACGGTGCTGCTGCTGGCGCTCTATGCCGCCATCGGCCTGATCTTTATTTCCGGTGACGCCTTTTTGTTCCTGCTGGCGTGGGAAGCAATGTCCATTTTTTCCTACCTGCTCATTGTCTTTTTCCGCAAGCAAAACAATGACGCATCCGGTGCCGGTTATCTTTTTCTGGCCATGGGCGAGGCGGGCACACTGGCTGCTGTGCTGGGGTTTCTCTTGCTCGGCGTAAACGCCGGCTCGCTTGATTTCGCTGCCATCCATGCCGCCGCGCCGGGATTTGGCCCAGGTGTCAGGTGGGCGGTTTTTTTGCTCTCGTTTTTCGGATTCGGCGTCAAGGCCGGGCTGGCGCCAGTGAATTTCTGGCTGCCGCGCGCCTATGCTGCCGCATCACGGGCATTTGTGCCAGTACTGGCGGGCGCCACCCTGAACCTGGGCCTTTACGGACTTCTGCGAGTGAATGCCGGCCTGATGCCCGCGACCGGCTCAGGGCCAGGTCTGATCGCGCTTATTGCCGGCACGATAACAGCCCTGGTCGGCATTCTCTATGCCACGACAGAGAATGATCTTAAAGTCATTCTGGCGCACAGCTCGATTGAAAACGTTGGCATCGTCGTCACCGGCTTTGGCGCCGGCATGATATTCGTGGGGACGGACCATCCGGTGCCGGCGGCGATTGCCTTTGTGGCCGCACTTTATCACCTGGTCAATCATTCACTCTTCAAGACCCTGCTGTTTATCGGCGCTGGCGAAGTGGAAAGCCAGACCGGCACCCGTGACCTGAACAAACTCGGGGGATTGATCAAGTGGATGCCAATGGCCTCGCTGGCCTTCCTGGTCGGCACGCTCTCAATCTCGGCTCTGCCGCCACTGAACGGCTTCGTCAGTGAATGGCTGATACTGCAGACCATGCTGCGCTCGGCAGAGTTATCCTCCGCGGGCGTGAAGCTGGCTTTCTCCCTGGCCGGCGCCGGCCTGGCGCTGACGGCGGCGCTGGCAGTCACCTGTTTTGTCAAAGTGTTTGCCATGGGCTTTCTGGGGATGCGGCGCCGTGATGAAAATCCGCGGGTTGTTGAGGCTAAATCCGGCACGCTGGTGCCGATGTTTTTGCTAGGGGCACTCTGCCTCGGATTAGGGCTGCTGCCTACATATGTGATCCCGGCGCTTGGTCCGGCCGTCCGGCCACTGGCAGGAGCGAGCGCGACCGATGCCCTGGTGCCGCCTTTCTTCACCTCCAGCCCGGCACACAACACCTTGCCTCCTGCTTTTGTCCAGGACTTTCAAGGCCTGGGCGCCCAGGTGGGGCAAAACCTGCTGCCGGGCCGGGGCCTGGTGGTGCTGCACCGGGGCGGCGCGGAAAACCCTGTGATCTTCGCCATGTCTCCCTTTTACATGGCAATCATCCTGGTCATCCTGCTGCTCGCGACATATGTTGTCATCCGCATCTGGCTGACACGCGGGCGCAGTCTGGCCAGGCGCAAACGCTGGGACGGCGGCGTGCGGCGGCTGCTGCCGGAAATGACCTACACGGCGACCGGCTTTTCCAATCCGGTGCGGGTGATCTTTGATGCCGTATTCAGGCCAACGGCCGTGGAGGACACCAGCGAGTCGGTAACCAGGCATTTCCGTACCGCTATCCGGCGCGAGCGAGAGCGCACCTACCTGGTCGACCGGCTGGTTTTCTATCCCGTCAGGGCGGTGCTGATGCGGATTGCGCGCACCCTGGCCCGTCTGCACCAGGGCCGGCTTAACACTTATGCCGCATATGTGCTGGCTGCTTTGCTGCTGATGCTCCTCGGGTTCCTGGTGTTCCAGTCATCGTGGTGATCATTTATGCCCTTTTGCAAAATGTCCGCGGGTATTTTTTATAAAGTGTTGACTCCAGGGGCAATCCCACAATCATGGCGGAGATTCGGCTCGATTCGGGAGCCTCCGGCGTGGCCATGGTGCCTTCGGGTGCCTCTACGGGAAAGCGGGAAGCACTCGAGCTTCGAGACTCCGAAGACCGGAGGTTCGGCGGCAAGGGAGTCAGAACGGCGATTGAGAATATTGAGAATATCATCAAACCTGAGCTGGTTGGACAGCGCGTTTTCCATCAGCTCGAAATTGATCTGTGAACCGGGAGAAGACGTATCCATCGCTCTCGACCCGGCAGCCAGCGAATTTTACCAGAACGGCACGTATGTTTTTGATCGTGAAGACAGAACCAGCGGGGAGATGATTGATTATTATGACTACCTGGTTCGCTCCTATCCAATTATTTCGATCGAAGATGGTCTGGCTGAAAATGATTGGGAAGGATGGCGGCAGCTGACGGAAAGGCTGGGTGGAAAAATCGAGCTGGTCGGAGACGATATTTTCGTCACCTATGCCGCGATTTTCCGTAAAGGCATAAAGGAAGGCATCACCAACGCCATCCTGATCAAACCTAACCAGATCGGCCCGCTCCGAAAGGGTCTCCAAATACAACCGGCTGATGTGGATTGAGAAACTGCTGACATAGACTGCCGGGGTCTTTTTGATCCACAGCCGGGTGTTGATTTATGTTCCAATACGTCAGAGATGTAAAATATCAGGTAGGGTGTATTTATGCGCACGCTGGTCCTCTCCGACATCCACGGCAACATCGATGCTCTCGAAGCGATTGATGAGCGCTGCGATGCGGTCCTGTTTTTGGGAGACGTGGTTGATTACGGGCCCGACCCCGCCGCCTGCATCGACTGGCTCCGGAAGCGCGAGGCCATCCGCGTGCGCGGCAACCATGACAACGCCGTCGCCTTCAGGATGGAATGCGGCTGCGGCGAGAAGTTTCTGCATCTTTCCCGGGCCACGCGCGAGTACTCGTGGAGCGTTCTGGACGACGAGAGGCTCGCCTGGATCGGCGAGCCGGAAACGAGCCTGAACCTGCAGTCCGGCGGCCAGCGCATCCTGGCGGTGCATGCTGCGCCCAGCGACAACCTGTTCAGATACGTGACCCCGGAAACAAGCGACGAGGATCTGGCCGCCGAGGCGGCCCTGACGGACGCGGATATCGTCCTCATGGGACACACTCACCGGCCATTCCGGCGCGCCGCCGGCGGGAAACTGATGCTCAACGTCGGCAGCGTCGGCCAGCCGCGGGACGGTATCGCCATGGCCAGCTACGCGGTTATCGAAGACGGCGAGGTGCAGCTCAAGCGGGCGCAATATGACATCGAGGCAGCAGTGGCCAGGCTCAGGCGGCTGCCGCTCGATGAATTGGTAATCAGCGAGCTCGTCCACATCCTTGAGCACGCAGGAATGCCGGAATAGATGGAAGGCCAGCTGCCGGTCGACGACGCGCCTGATGCCAAAGGGCTGGATGCGGCCGCGGAAGTCGAGGCCGGCGCTCTTCCCGCGGCGCCCCAGCCGCCCTCGCCGGTACCAGGCATCAGCCGCAATGTGTTCATCCTCGGCATCACGAGTTTTCTTACCGACCTTTCGACCGAGATGATCTACCCCCTGGTGCCGCTCTTTCTCACCTCCGTGCTGGGAGCGCCCTTTTTCGTTGTCGGACTGATCGAGGGGATCGCCGAAAGCACCGCCAGCGTCCTGAAGATCTTTTCCGGCTGGCTGTCTGACCGCATGCGCCGCCGGCTGCCCCTGACGATGCTGGGGTACAGCATTTCCGCCCTGGCCAAGCCCCTGCTGGCATTGGCCACCATCTGGCCGGCCGTGCTCGTGCTCCGCTTCGGCGACCGGCTCGGCAAGGGCATCCGCAACCCGCCCCGCGACGCCCTCATCGCGGACTCCTCCCAGCCGTCCTGCCGCGGCCGCGTCTTCGGCTTCCACCGGACCATGGATACCGCCGGCGCCGCTTTGGGCGCGCTGGCGGCGCTGGCCACGCTGGGATTCATGGGCGAACGTTACCGGCTCATCTTCCTCCTCTCGGCCATTCCGGCGGCGCTGGGAGTCGGCAGTCTCTTCCTTATCCGGGAGTACGTCCACCCGCATAAACGCTCGCGGCCGCCGCGGCTGTCCCTGTCGCAGCTCGACCACCGTTTCAAAATGTTCCTGTTGGCCAGCGCCATCTTCTCGCTGGGCAACTCCAGCGATGCATTCCTGATTCTCAGGGCGAAGAACCTCGGTCTGTCGGCGTTCGCGGCCGTCTTCGCCTACGTGATCTACAACGTGGTATACGGTGCCGTTTCGATGCCGGCGGGCTCGCTGTCGGACCGCATCGGCCGCCGGTGGATGATCGCGGGCGGATTCGTGGTTTTCTCGCTGGTCTACCTGGGTTTTGCCATCGCTGGTGGAGCGGCACTGGTGTGGCCCCTGTTCGGAATCTACGGCCTTTACATGGCGATGACCGAGGGCGTCGGCAAGGCCTTCGCTGCCGACATGGCCCCCGCCCGCATCCGCGGCACGGCAATGGGTACCTATCAAACGGTGATCGGGCTGCTGTCCTTTTTCGCCAGCCTGATCGCGGGGATCCTCTGGGATGCGGTCGGCCCGTACGCTCCCTTTGTCTTTGGCGCCGGCCTGAGCCTGCTGGCCGCAGCCGTGCTCCTGGCCGCGCTGGGCAACAAAGCCACTGCTTCTGTCTGACGAGCGCGGGGTACTATAATTTAAGGACAAATTTAGGATGAAATGCCGCTGATGCCGATCAATTAAAACCGAGAAGGACGGAAGTCATGTCAATCCAGCAAAAAAAGACCCCTGAAGAAGATTCAGGGAAAAATTCCGCCAGCGGAGAAACGGAGTCGCAGCCAATCGTTGTGCATAGCCACGCCGGCTACAAGCAGAACGAACGGCCGCGCGCGTTTGAACTGGACGGGCGCCGTCTCACGGTCCTCTCGATCAGGAAAACCTGGCAGGAAGAACTGGCCGACGGCAGCGGCCGCAAAACGGTCTTCCGCGTTCATGCCCACGACGGGCGCAGCTACGATCTGGCCGTCGACGCCGCCACCGGCCAGTGGACACTGGAACCGTTCAAGCGCGCCCGTGCCTGAACCAGCTCCCATCCATCCGCAGCCCGAGCTCAGACGCGATCCGATCACGGGCGACTGGGTGATACTCGCCGCCGGCCGCGGCCGGCGTCCGCACGCCCCCGCCCCGTCCGGCAAAAAGGAGCAGCCATCTGAAGATTGTCCTTTCTGTCCCGGACGGGAAGACCGCACCCCGCCCGAGATATGCGCCATCCGCGAAGGCGGCGGCCGGGACTGTTCTGGCTGGAGCGTACGCACCATGCCCAACAAGTTCCCCATCCTGGTCAGCGGCGCGCCCCGCGCCGGCTCCGAACGCACCATCTCTCCCGACCGCCGGCCCGCCACCGGCAGCAGCGAGGTGATCGTGGATTCGCCGGTCCACGGCAAAGCGCCCTGGGAAGTCGGTGCCGGCCAGGTGCAAGAGATGCTGGAGATGTACCGCGACCGCTTCTTAGCCCTGAAGGCGGAGGGTCGCACCAGTTACGTGCACATCATTCGCAATCATGGCGCCGCGGCCGCGTCATCGCTCGGACATCCGCACTCGCAGCTGTTCGGACTGCCGTTCATCCCGCCGGTGATCGATGCCGAGCTCAATGGATTTGCCAGCGCCTATCCGGGCGAAGCCGGCTGCATCCTTTGTGATATCGTCCGCGACACGGAGGCAGAGGGAAGCCGGCTGGTTATGGCCACCGGCGGCTTTGTTGTTTTCAGCCCGTTCGCGGCACGATTGCCCTATGAAACGTGGATCGTTCCCCGGAGGCATCAGCCGCGGTTCGAGGACTGTGACCGGCTCGACGAGCTGTCAGAGGTGATGACCGAGGTGTTGCTACGCTACCGCGACCGGCTCGATGACCCGCCCCTCAACTACTGGATCCACAGCTATCCGCTCCACGGAGAATCGCGTCCCTACCACTGGCACCTGGAGATCCTGCCGCGACTGACGGTGCCCGGCGGTCTGGAGCTTGGCGCAGACGTCTGGGTCAACATCGTGGCGCCGGAAGAAGCGGCGGCGCTGCTGCGCTAGCGGGCTTATCCGCCGGTGGCAGTTCGCCGGAGAAGCCCTTGCCTTTACTTGCGCCCCAGGCTTCTCATGCGGGGTGGCCTTGCTGACCCAAGGCGGATAAAACGGGGTCGAAGGTGGTAACATACCTGCGAGCAGAAGGAGGTGCAGAACCGCATGAAAGCTGACAGGGAAATCCGGCTGACGCGGCTCGCGCATGGCTCCGGCTGAGCGTGTAAGCTGAGTCCGTCGGACTTGCAGGAAGTTCTTAAAATAATGCCGCCGCACCGGGACGCAAATATCCTCGGTGGATTCGACTCCGGTGAGGATTGTTCCATTTACCGCATCTCGGAAGACACGGCCATCGTGCAGACGGTCGATTATTTCACGCCAGTGGTGGACGATCCCTACCAGTACGGCGCCATCGCGGTGGCCAACGCGCTCAGCGACATCTACGCGATGGGCGCCAGGCCACTGTTCGCGCTGAATGTCGTCGGCTTTCACGCCAAAGGGCTGCCCCTGGAAATCCTCAAGCAGATCATGCGCGGCGGGCTGGAAAAGGCGCGGGAGGCCGGCATCGAGATCATCGGCGGCCACACCGTTGACGACCGCGAGCCCAAGTACGGAGTCGCGGTGACAGCGCTGGGAAATCCGGCGGACCTGGTTTACAACTCTACCGCCCAGCCTGGCGACGTACTGTTCCTTACCAAACCGCTCGGACTGGGCATTCTCACCACGGGAATCAAGCGCGGCACCACCAGCCAGGCCGGCATCGACCGGGCGATCGAGGTCATGTCCCGGTTAAACTGCGACGCGTCTGAGGCGATGGTGAGCGTGGGCGTCAGCGCCTGCACTGACATCACCGGCTATGGTCTGCTGGGCCACATGGTCGAGATGACCCGCGGCAGTGGAGTCGGCGCCCGCATTCACGCGCGAGCGGTTCCCGTGATCCAGGCTGCGCGTGACATGATCGGCGCGGACCTTGGCGCCGTGCCCGGCGGTTCCAGGAGAAACCTCGAATACGTCAAGCGGTATGTGAATTTCGACCCCGGCATCACGGAGGAGGAGCGGCTGATACTGGCCGACGCGCAAACGTCCGGTGGACTGCTGATCGCCTGCCCGGCGGAAAAGGCCGACCAGCTGGAACAGGCGCTGCGCCAGGCCGGCACGATCACCGCGGCCCGCATCGGGATCATGGAAGCCGAGGACGATACCGGCCGCATCGACGTCGTCCCTTAAAGCGGGCGTTTTTCCGCAGTGAGCGCAGCGGCAGGGCGGGCTTCAGGCGGCCCGGGGACGCTCTGTCCGCAGCACCGCCTGCAGCACTGCCTCGAACTCTTCCAGATTGAACGGCTTGGAAAGATAGGGCTTGCCGAGTTCGGTGAGATATCCCTGGGTGCTCGGGTTGATCGAATCACCGGAGATGAAGATGAACCGGTCGGTCATCGCCGGATCCATTTCGCGCACAGCCTTGAACAGCGAGGGGCCGTCCATGCCGGGCATCTTGACGTCGCTGACAATGCAGTCAAATGCACGCTGCTTCAGCATCGTCAGCGCCGCCTTGCCGTCTTTGGCCGTTTCCACCTCGTGGCCGTTTCGCCGCAATGTTTCCGCCAGCACTTCGCGGATGCTGTTTTCGTCGTCGACCAGCAGCACTTTTCCGGTAAGGTGTTCCGGCCGCTGCGGCTCACGCTCGGGTGCGCCGGTCACCGCGACCGTCACCACCGGCAGCTCGACGACAATCGCCGCTCCGGGACCGGCGCCCGACTCCACCCAGATGCGGCCGTCGTGTTCCTCGACGACGCCGTAGCAGACGCTGAGTCCGAGCCCGGTGCCCTTGCCTACGTCCTTGGTGGTAAAAAAGGGTTCGAAAATGCGGTCCTGCAACTCTTCCGGGATCCCCGGACCGTCGTCCGCAAAGACAACGCGGATGTTGCCCTGGGTTTTTCCGGTGGAAACCTTCAACGATCCCGAGCCGCTGGTTTCCAGCATCGCCTGTTCAGCATTGGTGATCAGATTGAGAAAGGCCTGCTGTAGCTGGTGCGGGTCGGCCATCGTCTGCGGCAGATCTTCGCCGAGACTGGTCTCGATCTGGATGTTGTTGACCCGCAAATCATAACTCTTCAGCTCCAGCGAATCCTTCACGACAGCATTAACGTCGACCGGGCTCCGTTCGGCCTTGTGCTTGCGAGCGAAAGATAGCAGATGCCGAACGATCCTGGTGGCGCGCTCGGCTTCACGGCGGATGGCCTCGGCGTCGCGCCTCACGTTTTCATCGATGTCCTGCGATAGCAGCAGCTGCGAATAACCGATGACGCCCGTCAGCGGGTTGTTGATCTCGTGGGCGACGCCGGATACCAGCCGTCCGACCGCCACCATCTTCTCTGACTGCAGAAGTTGCTGGCGCATGCGTTTGGCCTCGGTGATGTCGCGCAGGAAATGAACCGCGCCCACGCTCCGGCCTTCGGCGTCGAACATCGTATCAACAGTAAGCTCGAGCACGCGCCCATCCGGCGTTTCCTGCTCGGCCTGCACGGGTCCGTCCCCCAGCGAAGCGCGGGACATGGGACAATCGCCTGGTTCATGCGAGGAGTCATGGATCACTTCGTAGCAACTCCGTCCCAGAAGGTCATTAATGGTTGCGCCAAACATCGCCGCGCCGGCGGCATTCAGCCGCTTAATGTTGTGATTTTTGCCGACGATCACGATGCCTTCGGTGATGCTGTCAAAGGTTGCTTCCCATTCGGTCTTGGCACGAGAAACGTCTTCGAACAGCTGCTGGTTGGCGATCGCCAGCGCCACGTAGCTGGCGACCGGTTTCAGCTCTTCCAGATCCGCATCGCGGTAGGCATTTTTTTTCATGCTGGAGAGGTTCAGCGAGCCTATCACCTGCCCCTTGGCCACCACCGGCATCAAAAGCTGCGAACGGAATCCTTCGGCCGCCAGCTGCTCCTGTCCCAAGCTGACGCTGCCGGCGGTGATATCCCCGGAAAAGTAGGGCTCACCCGACCTGATGACCATCCCGGGAAGCGATCCGGCAGCGGGGAATATCAGCTCTTCTTTCCACTCCCGGGGACCTTTGCCGCTCTGGGCCAGGCGCCTGAGCATACCGCCACCAACGTCGATGGCAATGCTAAGCCGGTCAAAACCTACAAGCTTCCGTGTCTCGCTGATGAACTCATCGAATACCTCGTCCAGCTCCAGGCTTGATCCAAGCGCCGCCAGCAACCTGCTTCTGGCCAGTGCTTTCTCCGTATGCTGCAACGACTCCTGATAAAGGATGGCATTGTCCAGAGCGGAGCCGACCTGCATCCCGGCCAGAGTCATCAGTCTCATGTCGTCCTCGGAAAACTCTCCCCGGCGGCTGGCGACCAGGGATATGACCCCCAGGTTCCTGTTCTTCGATTTTAGCGGCGCCCCCACGTATGAAAGCAGCCCGGCTTCGACAACCTCCGGTGTAACCGACTTCGAATCTCTCAGGTCGTTGTCAATCAGCGAGCTTTCTATTTCCAGGATGTGCTGGGGACAACCCTGTCCCGTGGGCAGGCGTTCCACCTTTGCCAGCAAACTTTCGTCCATGCCCTTGGCGGCCGCAAGGACCAGGTCGCCGCTGACATCTTCCAGCAGATGGATGGTGGCGGCATCAGCCTGGCGCATCTCCAGCACCTTCTCCAGGGCGGAACGCATCATGGTCGCCGGATCCAGCGACTCGGACATCGCCTCGTTCATGCTGTTGAGGCTGGCCAGCTCCCGGCTGTGCCGTTCAAGATTGCGGTTGATACGCTGCAGCTCTGTAATATCATGCATGACTACCGTGCGGCCGCCTTCCTGTCCTTCATCATTAAGGATAGGCACTACTTCCACGCTGTAACAGCGGCCCCCGACTTCGATCTCCAGCTCCTGCACGGCGTTGCGGTGAAAGACCCCGCACCGCTCGCAGGCATCCCTTTTCTGCCGGAAAGTCCCCTGGATCCCGTTGGAGCAGTGCGTAGCACACATCAGCCAGCAGCGCTTGTCCTTGCTGTTGTAAGAAGGGCAATCCTGCTTTTCGCAGTTCCTGACTTCCCGGCAGCGGATCATTTCGGCAGGCTTTATGCTGTGCAGCAACGCCTTCTCCAGCTGCGGCACGCCAACCTCGGTGGTGCGTTCCAGCTCCAGCGCCGTTTTGCCCAGTGCTTTCTCCGCGGCGGGATTGACTGAAATGATCACGCCATCCCGGTCCGCAACCAGAATGCCGTCACCGATGCTCTGGTGTATCGACCGGATGCGCGCTTTCTCTTCCTCCAGCTGCGTAGTCCGCCTCAGCAGCGAGTCCGCCATGAAATTGAACGAATTGCCCAGCTGGGCCAGCTCATCATTCCCGCTGGCCACCGGTACCTGGCAGCCCAGATTTCCCCGGGACATTTCACGGGCGGCCGCCGACATCCGTTTGATCGGCACCAGCAGCCGCCGGCCGGAAATGCCGGCCACGACCAGGCCGATGAGAACGGCGGCGATCGAGCCGATCCAGCCCATCCGGGAGGCCGCATTTTCCGAGCGCGACTGGACAGCGGCGGTGTTGTTCAGATCTTTCGTGTAGGCGCTGCTGATTTTTGACCGAAGGGCTAACATCTGGTCATACTGCCGCCGCAACTGCTCCTCCTGAGCGCCCAGATTGGAGCCGGGCTTGCCCGCTTGCGGGACAACGACGTTGAGGAACGTTGCCTGCGTCTGCTGGTGCAGGGCAGCGCACTGGCTGAGCCAGTTGCGTTCTTCGCCGGTGGCCGCCATCTTCTCGGCCTGATGATGGCTGTTGTCGACCGCGGCGGCGGCGGCGGTAAAGGCGGCGAGCGAAGCCTGGTGGTCCGTCACCCCTCTGTAGTGGTCCAGAAACAGCTCGTGCATGGCCAGCAGCTCCTGCTGCAGGCCATCCTTCATTTTGGCCAGATCGGCCAGCGCCAGGTTGCGATTCGCCAGATCCGCCTGGGTGCTGTTGGAGATAATCACATAACGATAAAAAAGCGCCAGCGGCAGAGAAAATACAAGCACGACCGCCAGGGCCGGGACTGCTATCTTCAGTCCCAGCCGGCTGCGAAAGACGCTCAGGAATTCTTTGACTCGGCTCATCGCACGGATCTCAACATGTGGCTCCCGCCGTTTGTCGCCAGCTCAGCTGTTCTGCTCGGCTGCCTACCCTTTCCTATCGACCCGCAGGTGCGGACCTTTATTTGCGTTGGCGGCAATCAGTCTGAAACCGGGGGGAACAGGTGAATAAATTTTCGTCAGGCTCCCCGAAACCCGCCCTTAGCATGTGGCGAAAGTCACAATCATCTTCATATTAAACCTTCCTAATATCATTAACAATATTAGGAAGTCGCCCGGCCGGAGAAAGTGACCGCAGAGGAGGGCTTGGTCAAAGAAGGGACCGCTGATCGGAGAGCGGCGGTCGTTCGGGGAGAGGCGGTCATTCGGAAAGACGGCCAGCGGAGGAGAGGCGCCCTGCCGCCTTATTCCCGGATCTGACCCGAGCCGCGGACGACGTAGCGCGTGCTTGTCATCTCCTCGATGCCCATGGGACCGCGGGGGTACACGCGGTCGGTGTTGATGCCGCTGGCCGGGCCGATGCCGAAAGGCAGGCCGTCGGTCAGCCGGGTGGAAGCATTCCAGTACGTGGCGGCACTGTCGATCATGCTCAGAAAGCGCTCGGCCGTCAGCGAGTCTTCAGTGACAATAGCGTCCGCGAGCCCGGAGTGGTACCGGCGGATGTGGGCAATGGCCTCGTCAAAGCCGGACACGACCTTGAGCGACAGGATCAGGTCGAGGTATTCAGTATCCCAGTCGGCCTCGGTAGCGGCAGCCCAGGTGGAAACGGTCTGCCGCGCCCGTTCGTCCGCACGCACCTCGACGCCGGCGGCACCCAGGCTTTCGGCCAGAAGCGGCAGGACGGCGTCCGCGACCGATTCGTCGACCAGAACCGTCTCCACCGAATTGCACGTGCTGGGACGGTTCGCTTTGGCGTTGAGCACGATTCTTGCCGCCATCTGCGGGTCTGCCCGCGACTCCACGTAGATGTGACAGAGGCCGCGGTAGTGCTTCATCACCGGTATCTTTGATTTCTCCGTCACCGCCTGGATCAGGCGGTGGCTGCCGCGGGCGATGACCAGATCGACAAGGCCGGCCAGGCCGAGCAGTTCGTCGACCGCAGCGCGGTCGGTGGTCTCGACGAATTGAATCGCGCCCGCGGGCATGCCCTCTCTCTCGCCGGCTTCGTGCATCAGCCGGGCAAGCACCCGGTTGGAATGGATTGCTTCCGAGCCGCCACGGAGAATGATGCAGTTGCCGGCCTTGATGCACAGCGCGGCGGTGTCGGTAGTTACATTCGGCCGCGACTCGTAGATGATGGCGATAACGCCGATGGGCGAGCGCACCTGGCTCATCCGCATGCCGTTAGGGGCATCCCAGGCGCGGACGACAGTCCCTACCGGATCTTCGACAGCGGCGACGGCCCTCATATTGGCTGCCATCAGGCCAACGCGGGCGCGGTCGAGCATCAGCCGGTCGAGCATCGCCGGCGACAGCCCCTTGGCCTGGCCCGCTCCCAGGTCCTTGGCGTTGGCCTCCTCGATCTCCGCCAGGTTCTGCTCCAAAGCGCCGGCCATCGCCAGTAACGCCGCGTTCTTTTTTGCCGATGGCAGGACTGACAGCTCGTGGAGAGCCTGACGCGCCGCCTGTGCTTTTTCAATTACCGATTCCGCCATCTTCCTCACTCCCGGACACCATCCCGGCAACCGGGCGCGCCGGTTTAGCCTTGGATGAACCCGCATATTATATATAAAATGCGTCGCCGGCCGTTGGATTTTATCCTATGGATAAAATATCCTTATTGGCGTCCGGAATAACATGGGCGGCGGCGCCAGGGGGTTTGCGCCAGGCCGCTGTCAGGTCCGGTGCGAAGTCACCGGCAAGTCAACAGATCTGGGTTTGTGAAAGGAGTTCGGCTATGGCAGACGGATTGGACGTACGGATACCTCTCGACGTTCCGCACGCGAAGCGGGACGAGTACGCGCAGAACTACACGGCCATGACCAAGGGCACCGGCAGGCTGATGCTCTTTGCCGGCGACCAGAAGGTGGAGCACCTCAACAAGGACTTCGTCGGCCAGTACGAGCTGGGGCAGATACCGGAAGACGATGCCGACCCGGAGCACATGTTCCGCATCGCCCGGCAGAGCACCATCGGTGTGTACGCGACCCAGATCGGCATGATCGCCCGCTATGGCAACGACTACCGCGAAGTCGACTATCTTGTCAAAGTGAACTCGAAGACCAACCTGGTGAAGACCGCTACCATGGATCCGTTCAGCAATCTCTGGCTTGATGTTGACAGGGTGGCAGAATTCAAACAGGATTCGGGGCTCAACATCCGCGCCGTCGGCTACACCATCTACCTGGGCAGCACCTTCGAGCCACAGATGCTGGAACAGGCGGCCCGCGTGGTCAACGATTCCCACCGGCACGGACTGCCGACAGTGCTTTGGATCTATCCGCGCGGGAAAGACGTCGCCGATGAGAAGGATCCGCATCTGATCGCGGGCGCCTGCGGCGTGGCGCTCACGCTCGGCTCGGATTTCGTCAAGGTCAATTATCCGAAGGCGGAAGGCCAGGAATCGAGCGAAATCTTCAAGGAGGCCGTAGTAGCGGCAGGCCGCACGGGAGTGGTGGCCGCCGGCGGCTCTTCCACTGACGCGCGCACCTTCCTGCAGCGGCTGCACGACCAGATCCACGTCAGCGGCGCCATCGGCAACGCCACCGGCCGCAACATCCACCAGAAGCCGCTGGAGGAAGCGGTCAGGATGTGCGACGCGATCTCTGCAATCACCCTGGCCGATTACCCGGTCGAGGAAGCGCTGAAGGTCTACGAGGGCAGCGAGTGCCTCGACTTCAAGACGCCGGTCTAGAACTGCGGCCGTGGATCGCCCGCGGCCTCCGGCAAGATGATATCGAGCGGCCCTGCGAGAAAGCGGGGCCGTTCCGTTTGTATTCAGCGAGAGAGTTTCCCGGCCGCGCCGTCGGACGCCATGTCGCCGCCATCGATTCGGGTCGGGTATACTTGGCACAATGATCGTTGACTTCCACACCCATATCTTCCCACCGGAGATCATCGCTTCCCGGACCGCGCTGGCGAAGAAGGAGAGCTGGTTTGGCCAGCTTTACGGCGACGCCACGGCGCGGATGGCCACCGCCGAGGAGCTGATCGCCGAAATGGACCGCTGCGGCATTGACATGTCGGTAGTTTGTGGTTTCGGCTTCGAGAGCCTTGACGTCTGTGCCGCATGCAACACATATGCGGCAGACGCGGTACAACGCTGGCCGGACCGCATCGCCGGTTTTGCCACGGTACCCCCGCTGGCGTCCGGCGCCATTCGGGAGCTTGAGCGCGCGGTGTCGCTGGGCCTCACGGGAATCGGGGAGCTGATGCCGGACGGCGCCGGCTTCGATCTGGCCGACACCGCATCGCTGGAGCCGCTGACCGGTTTCGCCGCCGCCCATCGCCTACCGCTGCTGGTGCATCTGAGCGAGCCTCTGGGCCGCGAATATCCGGGCAAGGGGACCGCCACTCCCGGCAAGGGATTGGCCTTTGCCAGCGCCAATCCGGATCTGACGATAGTTTTTGCACACTGGGGCGGCGGACTGCCCTTTTACGAACAGATGTGGGACGTGCGGGCGGCGCTCGCCAGCGTCTATTATGACTGCGCCGCCAGTCCGTTCCTGTATGACGCCGACATCTATGGAGTAGCAGCGCGTATTCTCGGGGCGAAGAAGATCCTGTTTGGCAGCGACTTTCCGCTGATCTCACCCGAGCGCTATCTGCGCGACCTCGACGCTGCCGGCCTCGAGCCCGCCGCGATCGAGGCCATCATGGGCGCCAATGCGGCTGCCCTGCTCGGAGGCGACCGCCGATGAACGTCCGTGAAGTACTGAGCCGGCTGGTCGCCGGCGAGCTCAGCCTGGAAGAAGCGCAGTCGCAGCTGTCGCTGTCAGACATCCTGTCGGTCGGCGAGTTCGCCCGGCTCGATACCGGGCGCCTCGCTCGCAAGGGAGTGCCCGAGGTCATCTTTGCCCCCGGCAAGACGGTAACGCAGCTGGTCGAGATCTGCCAAAGCCTGCTGGACCGGACAGGCCGCGCCATCGCCGCCTCGCTTTCGGACGAGCAGTGGAACGAGCTGGAGCGGCGGTTTCCCGGACAACTGGCGGTGACCAGCCGCGAGGCCGGCACGCTGGTGCTCGGCAAACCCGCAGGCGCCCCCGCGCCAACCGGTGGCAGGATCGGCATCCTCTCCGCGGGAACCGCCGATGTCCCCGCTTCGGAACAGGCGCGTATCATCGCTGAGGAGATGGGTTGTGAGGTGCTTACCGCCTATGACGTCGGCGTCGCCGGCGTGCACCGGCTGGTGGCTCCGCTGAGGACGATGATCGAAGCCGAAGTGGCCGCGGTCGTCGTGGCGGCCGGCATGGAGGGCGCGCTGCCTTCCGTAGTGGCGGGGATGGTGCCGGTGCCCGTGATCGGCCTGCCGACATCCACCGGCTACGGGCTGGGCGGCGGCGGTGTGACGGCGCTGCTGGCGATGCTGCAAAGCTGCTGCCCCGGACTGGTCGTCGTCAATATCGACAACGGCGTTGGCGCGGGGGCCACCGCCGCGCTGATCGCTAACCGCGCCGCTGGCAGCTAGCGCCGTCTGCGGAGATCTTGGAATAATCCTGCAAAAAGGGTAAAGAACCTCTGGCGGGCACCGATACACAAAACAGGCCGGCAAACTACCTTTCCGTCTATGATTTCACTCACGCTCGCAAATGCACTGAGAGAGAATCACGAAGAGATATTGCAGCTCTGGCTCAAGTCTTTCCACGGGCACGTGGCGGAAGACTACGAGCAGATGCTCAATACGCCAATGGGACGCGCCGTGGCGACTTCGCTGCTTAACCTCGCGGTAGAGATGATGGGGGTGGAGGACTATGAGCAGCGGGACATCCTTCACCGCGCCCGCGATGCCGCCCAGGATGATGCCTTTCGCCGCACTGCCGTCGGTTTCTGCCTGCCGGATCTTGTGACCAACGCCATGGCTTTCCGCGCCGCCCTCGAGGAAACGGTCTTCAACTGTATTGAGGCGAACTCAAGCGGGGACGCGGCAGAACTCCGCAAGGCGATCATGGCCCTGAACCGCTTCGGCGACGCCCTTATCGCCGGCCAGGTCGCCGGCTGTTTCGCCTTTCACAAGTTCCGCGAGAACGAGGCCGACAACCGGCCGGTCTGACGCCGGCACTTCGGGCCGCCGCCGGCTACCATCCGGCTCAGAACAGCGTCATCCCGTTTTCCTTCCACACGCCCATCCGCCTGAACTTCTGAAACCGCTCCTGCCTGCGCACCCGTGGATGGATTGCTTCCAGCTCGCGCAGACTGTCCTCGAGCGCATCCTTCACGATTTCCGCCGCCGCTTCATGGTCCCGGTGCGCGCCGCCGCGCGGCTCCGGCAGGACACCGTCCACGGCTCCCAGCTCGATCAGGTTTGAAGAAGTCAGTTTCAGTGTCTGCGCCGCCAGGTGCGCTTCGCCGGCATCCTTCCAAAGGATGGCGGCGCATGACTCGGGCGATATTACCGAGTAAATCGAGTTTTCCAGCATCAGCACCCGGTCGGCCAGCGCCAGCGCCAGCGCGCCGCCGCTGCCACCTTCGCCGATGACGAGGGCAACCGTGGGAACGTTCAGGCGCGCCATGCAAAGCAGGCTGCGGGAGATCGCGCCGGCCTGCCCTCGCTCCTCCGCCGCCACGCCCGGGTACGCGCCGGGCGTGTCGATCATGGTAAAAACCGGGATGCCGAACTTGTCGGCCAGATTCATCAACCGCTGCGCCTTGCGGTAGCCCTCCGGGCGGGGCATGCCGAAGTTGCGGCGGGTCCGCGCCCCGAGGTCACGGCCTTTCTGGTGGCCGATGACCATGATCGTGCGACCCATGTATGCCGCTAGGCCGCCGACGATCGCGGGGTCGTCCCCAAAACAGCGGTCACCGCGCAGCTCGATGAATCCGGGGAACATGAGATGAATATAGTCGAGCGTGTAAGGGCGCTTTGGATGGCGCGCCAGCTCGACCTTGTCCCAAACCGCCCGGTCGAGCTGGCGGTTGCGGTTGAGCTCAATCAGCCGGTGGCTGATCTTCGCTATCTCGTCTTTAAGATGAACGCCGGGAAGGGTTGGCAAACGCCTTAATTCTGTCAAGCGCTTGCGCAAGCGTCCCTCTTCGTCCTGGACGGCTTTCTTCTTCTTCCCAAAGGGGCTCAAGGGCACAGGCGACACCCCCTTCCAGCATTCCCAGGATCTGCACCAGCCGGTCCTTGAGTTCAAGACGGGAGATGATCATGTCCACCTGGCCGTGGTCCAGATTGGACTCGGCGCGGCCGAAATCATCCGGCAGCTTCTCCTTGATCGTCTGCTCGATCACCCGCGGGCCGGAAAAACAAAGCAGCGCCCCCGGCTCGGCGATGATGACGTCGGCGAGCGTGGCGAAGCTGGCCATGACCCCACCAGTCGTCGGATGAGTCAAAACGGTGACGAAGGGCACCGGCACTCCGCCCAGCAGCTCTACGGCGCAGGTGGTTTTTGCCATCTGCAGCAGCGAGAGGATGCCTTCCTGCATCCGCGCGCCACCGGAAGCGCAGATGGCGACCAGCGGGAAGTGCGTGTCGATCGCCGTTTCGACGGCGCGCCAGAACTTCTCACCAACGACGCTGCCCATGCTGCCGCCAAGAAAGCTGAAATCCATCACCGCAAGCACCACATCCATCTTGTGGATGCGGCAGGTGCCCGTGATCATCGCCTCAGCCAGGCCGGTTTCATACTCAGCCTCCTCGATGCGTTCGGGATAGGGTCTGAGATCGAAGAATTCGAGAGGATCGGCTGAGCGCAGGTTGCCGGCGATCTCGCCCCAGGTGCCGCTGTCGACCAACTGGGCAACACGTTCGCGGGCACCGACACGGAAATGGTTGCCACACTCCGGGCAGACGCGCAGGTTCGCCTCCAGCTGCTCGGAACTCAGCAGCTGTTTGCAGGCCGGGCAGCTCTGGGCTCCCCCGAAAGTGCTGTCGCCGCCGCGGCGGCTGATGTCAACCGAGACTCGCGCCACCGGATGCCTCCGTCAGACGGCCCGAAAGATCAGGGTCACGTTATGGCCGCCGAACCCGAAGGAGTTGGAGGCGGCCACTTCGATCTGCTGGCTGCGCGCGTGATTGGGCACGTAGTCCAGGTCACATTCCGGGTCGGGATTGTCGAGGTTGATTGTCGGCGGGATCACGCCGTTGTCGATCGCCAGCACGCAGGCGGCAGCCTCCAGGGCGCCGGATGCCCCCAGGCAGTGCCCCATCATCGATTTGGTGGAGCTCACCGCCACCTTGCCCGCGTGGTCGCCCAGCGCCTGCTTGATGCTGAGCGTCTCGATCCTGTCGCCCGGCGGCGTGGAAGTACCGTGAGCGTTGATGTAGTCGATGTCGGCTGGTTTGAGCCCCGCCTCCTGCAGCGCCGCCAGCATCGCGCGCGCCTGGTTCTCGCCGCTGGGCTCCGGCAGGCTCATGTGAAACGCATCCGCCGTCATGCCGTAACCAACCACCTCTGCCAGGATGCGGGCGCCGCGCGCCAGGGCCCGCTCCCGCTCTTCCAGCACCAGGATCGCCGAACCTTCACCCATCACAAAGCCGTCGCGGCCGCTGTCGAACGGCCGGCTGGCCCTCTCTGGCTCATCGTTGCGAGCCGAGAGCGCGCCCATCTGGGCAAAGGCGGCGATTCCTACCGGGCTGATGGAAGCCTCGCTGCCGCCGGTCAGCATGACGTCGGCTGCGCCGCGCTTCACGATCTCGAAGGCGTCGCCGATGGCGTTGGCCGCAGCGGAACAGGCCGTGCAGACGGTGCTGACCGGCCCGCGCGCTCCCAGGTGTATCGATACCTGGGCGGAGGCCATGTTGGCGATTTCCATGGGGATGAAGAAGGGGCTGATCCGGTCAGGGCCCTTCTCCAGCAGCACCGCCGTTTCCTTTTCAAAAGTCTTGACGCCGCCGATGCCACTTGCCACCAGGACGCCGATGTTCTCGGCATCGGCAGCCACGTCCAGGCCCGCGTTTTCAGCCGCCCTGCCCGCGGCGGCAACCGAGAGCTGCGCAAAGCGGTCCATCCGCCGGGCGCTCTTCCGGTCCACGTAGTCGGTCGGCTCGAAGTCTTTGACCTCCGCGGCGATGCGCACCTTGTAACCGCTGGCATCGAACTGGGTAATCGGACCGACGCCTGACCTGCCAGTCGACAGCGACTGCCAGTATTCATCGATGCCGATCCCGAGCGGCGATATGATGCCCATGCCGGTTATGACTACGCGCCGCTGGTTCATATGCCCAATCCTCCATCGACGGGAATGACGGCGCCGGTGATATATCCGGCCGCCGGCGATGCCAGGAAGGCGATGACGCTGGCGATCTCTTCGGGAGCCGCCAGGCGGGCAAGTGGCGTTCTACCCACAATCTGTTCTTTCATCGCCTCGGGAAGCGCCGCGGTCATATCGGTTTCCACGTAGCCGGGAGCCACCGCGTTGACGCGCACGCCCCGGGGCCCCAGCTCCCGCGCCAAAGATTTGGTCAATCCAATGAGTCCGGCTTTGGCAGCCGCGTAGTTGGCCTGGCCGGCATTGCCCCGCCGGCCGATAACGCTGGACACATTGATGATGGCGCCGCCACGGGCTTTCATCATGCCGCGGGCAACCGCCCTGCTCAGCAGAAAAGCGCCCCGGAGGCTGGTGGCGATCACGGCGTCGAAATCCTCCGGACTCATACGGGCCAGGAGCGTGTCTCTGGTGATGCCGGCGTTGTTGACCAGTATCGTGGTCTTGCCAAGCTCCGCTTCGACCGCTTCCACCATCGCGCTGACCTGGCCGGCGTCGGCTACGTCCGCCTGCACCGGCAGCAGCCGGACGCCGCTGCCGCTGAGGCTGGCCGCCAGCGCCTGCGCTGCCTCGCGGCTGCTTTGATAATTGATCGCCACGTCCGCGCCCGCGGCAGCCAGCGCCGCCACGGTCGCTGCGCCGATGCCCCGCGAGGCGCCGGTGACAAGCGCGATCTGTCCTTTCAGTTCCAAAGTCTGGTCCATATCAATGAATAATCTAGCAAAACCGGCGCCCCTCCTCACACCGAATTCTCAGCCGGACGCCGCCAGGGCTTCCAGCGCCTGCCCGATACTCGCCAGGTCTGAGGCGCTGGCTGTTCTGGCCCCGCGGTCTATCCTGCGGATCAGGCCGCTAAGGATCTTGCCGTTGCCGACTTCCAGAAACCTGTCAAAGCCGCCGGCGATCAGCTTTTCCACAGCCGTGCGCCAGCGGACCGGTGAGGTGATCTGGTTTACCAGCAGCTGCGGCAAAGCGGCAGCGTCTTCAAAGTCGCAGCTGATGGAGGAGAAAAACGGCGGCCGCGGCTCGCTGAAGCGAATCGTGGCCAGAGTCTCGCGCATCGCGGCGGCCGCCGGCTGCATCAACGGGCTATGGAAGGCGCCGCTCACCGCCAGCTCGACGGTTTTCTTTGCGCCGGCAGTTTTTGCCTGGCCGATCGCCAGCTGCACCGCCTCTTTCTCCCCGCTGATCACAAGCTGGCCGGGGGAGTTATAGTTCACCGGCCAAACATCGCCTGCTTCCTCACAGATCGCCTCCACCTGTGCGTCTGCCATGCCCAGGATCGCCGCCATCGACCCCGGCCGCGCGGCGGCGGCCGCGCTCATGACCTCTCCGCGCCGCGCAACCAGCCGCAGCCCGGTTTCGAAATCAAAGGCGCCGCATGCCTCCAGGGCGCTGTACTCGCCGAGGCTGTGGCCCAGCACCGCCTCGCCGGCGACTCCGCGCTCACGGAGCGCTGACATGACCGCGGCGCTGTTGACGTAGAGAGCCGCCTGGGCAAAAGTGGTCTGGTTGAGCTTTTCTTCCGGCCCGTTGAATGAGAGGCTGGCGACGTCCCAGCCAAGAATCTCGCCGGCGAGGTGATAAATCTCCGCGGCCGCATCGCTTTCCCGGGCAAGCACGGCCCCCATGCCGACTGCCTGGGAGCCCTGTCCGGGAAAAACTAGCGCCAGCTTCGCCATCGGCCCGCCTACCCGCCTACCGGCGCAGGGACAGCCTGGAGGGCAGCTCCGCGGCCAGGCTTTCGGCTTCTGACACCAGCTCGGCGATGATCGCCGCCGCCGGCTGCGCTTTCTCCACCAGCGCCACGCTCTGACCCGCCATCATCGAGCCTTCTTTTGTGTCGCCGTCACGCATGGCTTCCCGCAGTTTGCCCAGCCCCAGATTTTCCACATCCATGGCGGAGCACTGTCCGGCCAGATATTTTCGCTCCCACTCATCATAGACACCGGCAAGCCGGTTCTTGATCGCGCGTACCGGATAACCGATGCAGCGCGCCGTCACAGCGGTGGCGCGATCGCCGGCCTTGAGAAACTTTTCCTTGACGTCCGGATGCACGGTGCATTCCTCCGCCACCACGAAGCGAGTGCCCAGCTGCACGCCTTCAGCGCCCAGCGCAAAAGCAGCCACGACGCCGGCGCCGTCGGCAATGCCCCCCGCCGCGATCACCGGGATGCTGACGCTGCGCGCCACCAGCGGTGTCAGCACCATCGTCGTCGTCTCGCCGATGTGGCCGCCAGACTCCGAGCCCTCGGCGATGATGGCGTCCGCTCCCTGCTGCTCCGCCCGGCGGGCTATGGCCACCGCCGCCACTACCGGCAGCACCTTGATCCCCCTGGCTTTCATCCCGGGGATGACCGCGGTGCTCTTCACGGCGCCCAGAGTGACCACCGGCGGCGCCTCGGCCAGCACCACCTCCATCTGCTGCTCGAATTCGGGATTGATCATGATCAGATTGACGCCGAAGGGGCGGCTGGTGAGCTTGCGCGCCGCGGCGATCTCCTGGCGCAGCAGGTCCGCCGGCATGGCGCCGGCGCCGATAATGCCCAGGCCGCCTCCGTTGGAGACGGCGGCAGCCAGGCTGGCGTCGCTGACCCAGGTCATCCCGCCCTGCAGGATGGGGTGCTCGATATCAAGAAGTTCACAGACCCTGTTTGACAAGATTCCTTTTCTCCACTGTTTCGTCTACGGACGGCTGCACGCCGGCAGCCGATCCAGGTTATTCCGCGCGGCGTCCGCGGGCGGCGCGAAAAAAAATCACCAGCGCATCAGGCACGATCCCCACGACAGGCCGCCGCCGAAGCCGACCATCAGCACCAGGTCTCCCTTTTTCAGGCGGCCCTCCCGCTCCGCTTCGTCCAGACAGAGCGGAATCGAGGCACAGGAAGTGTTGCCGTAGCGCTCGAGATTGGAGAAAACCTTTTCCGGCGGGATGCCCAGCTTGCGGGCCGCCGCGTCGATTATGCGTATGTTGGCCTGGTGCGGGACGAAAATGTCCACATCCTCCACCCGGTGACCACTCCGCTCCAGCAGCTGGCTGGATGACGCCTGGATCACCCGGGTCGCGAACCTGAACACCTCGCGGCCGTTCATCCTGAGAAAATGCAGCCGCTCGGCCACGGTCTCCTCGCTGGCCGGCAGCCTCGAGCCGCCAGCCGGCAGACTAAGCTCACCAGCGCCCGCGGGGTCATTGCCCAGGTCGAATCCGATGATGCCTTCCTCGCCGTCTGCGGCTGGCTCCAGCAGCACCGCGCCGGCGCCATCGCCGAACAGCACGGCGGTAGCGCGGTCGGACCAGTCTATCATCTTGGATACCACCTCCGCACCTATCACCAGCACCCTGTCGGCCTGGCCGGAGACGATGAAAGCATTCGCCACGGAAAGGGCGTAGATGAATCCGGTGCACGCGGCTGAAAGGTCGAACGCCGCCGTGCCCTCGGCACCGATGGCGCCCGAGATCAGCGATGCCGTAGACGGGAAGAGCATGTCGGGCGAAAGGCTGGCGACGATGATCAGGTCCAGCTCGCCGGGAGCAACCCCGGCTGCCTCCAGCACGCGGCGGGCCGCCCGGGCGCCCAGGTCGGAGGCGGCTTCCCCGTTTTCAGCGATGCGGCGCTCACGGATGCCGGTGCGGGTGGAGATCCATTCATCCGAAGTGTCCAGTTCCAGCGAAAGGTCGTCATTCGTGACGACCCGCTGCGGCACAAAGGTGCCGACCGCGGAGATTTTAGCGCGGCGGGAGCTCACAAAGCACGGCTGCCGGGAGGCTGGCGGGATGAATCAAACAGTGTCGTTCCGCCGATTCTCATGCTTCCCGCTCCGCAATGGCAAAGGTCAGCTCTGCGCGGCAGGCAAGCTCGCCGCCCACAAACGCCCGCGCCTCTGCCTTGCCGACGCGGCCGCGCATCTTCGTCATTTCCACCTCGAGCCTCAGGGTGTCGCCCGGCACCACCGGGCGCTTGAAACGCGCGCCGTCGATGCCGGCGAAGAGAACCAGCTTGCCTTTGTTTTCGGGCAGCGACAGCGCCGCCACCGCACCCGCCTGCGCCAGCGCCTCGACGATGAGCACGCCTGGCATGATCGGCTGCCCCGGGAAGTGGCCCTGGAAATGCGGTTCGCCGGCACGCACATGTTTGAGGGCGACCGCGCGCGCGCCCGGCACCAGTTCCGTGATCTCATCCAGAAACAGGAACGGATCGCGGTGCGGGATGATCTGCTTGATCTGTTCTTGTGAAAGCGTCGTCATGATTTAAAAAGCTCACCGGGCGCAAATCATTCCAGGCCGCGCGCGGGAGCTTACGGGAAGATTATCACAAATATGGCTGGAGATGTGCTGCGCTTCTTCTTCGGGAACACCTGAAAATGGCGCCGGGCAACGTAAAAAAGAGGACAGCTTTCTCCGAAGCTACTCTGCTTCGATCTCTTCCCCGGGGCCGCCGGACTGGCTGGCGACGGCGCGGGCGACGGCGCTGACCCGGTCTCCCTCGCGCAGATTCATCACGCGCACGCCTTGAGTGGAACGGCCCATCACCGAGATGTCCTTGGCGGGGATGCGGATAACCGTGCCAAAGCTGGAGATTAACACCAGCTCATGGTTGTCGCGCACCGCCCGGGCGGCGATCAGAGTCCCCTTCGCCTCCACGGCCTTGATTGTTTTCACGCCGACACCGCCGCGATTGTGCCGCGGATATTCGCTGATATGCGTGCGCTTGCCGTAGCCGCCGTCGGTGACGACAAACAGGTCGGCGTCGTCCTGGGCGACGATCATCGAAAGCACGCGGTCGCCCTTGCGCAGCTTGATGCCCTTCACGCCGCTGGTGGCCCGGCCCATCGGCCGCGCCTGGCTTTCGTTGAAGCGGATCGCTTGCCCGCGTTCACTCACCAGGAGGATGTCGTCCCCCCCGTTGGACAGCCGCACCGCGATCAGCTTGTCGTCGTCGCGCACGTTGATGGCGATGATGCCGTCGGATTTGAGCACAGTGTTGTATTCCTGGAACTCTGTCTTTTTGACCATGCCGTCCCGTGTCGCCATCACCAGATATTTGGCGTTGGTGTAGTCACGGGTGGCGATGACCGCCCGGATGCGCTCATCGCTGCGCAGCGGCAGCAGGTTGACCACGGCGCGGCCCTTCGAGGCCCGGCTGCCGAGAGGAATCTCATGCACCTTCAGGCGGTAGACCTTGCCGACGCTGGTGAAGAACAGCAGGAAATGATGAGTGGTGGTGATGAACAGGTGCTCGAGGAAATCCTCTTCCTTGACGTCCATCCCCATGATGCCAACGCCGCCGCGGCGCTGCTTGCGGTAAGTGTTGAGCGGCAGCCGTTTGATGTAGCCGGCGCGGGTGATCGAGATGACCATCTCTTCCTCGGCGATCAGGTCCTCGATGTCCAGGTCTTCTTCGCCGGGCGCGATCTGGGTGCGGCGGTCGTCGCCGTACATCTTCCTGATCTCGAGAAGCTCTTCCTTGATCAGCTTGTAGACCTCGGCCTCATCGGCGAGGATGCCCTTCAGCCAGGCGATGCGCTCCACCAGGTCCTTATGCTCGGACTTGATCTTGTCGCGCTCCAGGCCGGTCAGCTTCTGTAGCCTGAGGTCGAGGATGGCCTGCGCCTGGATCTCGGTGAGCTCGAACTTCTGTATCAGCCCGGCGCGCGCCTCCTCCCCGTCCCTGGCGGCGCGAATGAGTTTGACCACGGCGTCGAGATTTGACAGGGCGGTCAGCAGCCCCTCCAGGATGTGGGCCCGCGCCTGCGCCTTTTCCAGCTCGTATCGCGTGCGGCGCACAACCACGTCCCGCTGGTGAGCGACATAGGCCCCAAGCATCTCCCGCAGCGACATCGTCCGGGGAACACCGTCGACCAGCGCCAGGTTGATGATGCCGAAGGTGCTCTGCATCGCCGTATGCTTGTAAAGTTTGTTGAGCACGACCTTGGCGATCGCATCACGTTTGAGCTCCACCACGACGCGCATGCCGCTGCGGTCGGATTCGTCGCGCAGGTCGGAGATCTCCTGGATCTTGCGCTCGCGCACCAGCTCGGCGATCTTCTCGATCAGCGAGGCCTTGTTCACCTGGTATGGCAGCTCGGTGACGATGATGGCGTTGCGGTTGCCCTTGATCGGTTCGGTGTGCGCCTTGGCCCGCACCCGCACCAGGCCGCGGCCGCTGGTATAGGCGTCCCGGATGCCGCGGCTGCCAAGGATGATGCCGCCGGTGGGAAAGTCGGGCCCGGGCATATGCTGCATCAGCTCGCCCACGGAAATTTCCGGGTTGTCGATCATTGCCACGGCGGCGTCGATTGTCTCGGTCAGGTTGTGAGGCGGAATATTCGTGGCCATTCCCACGGCGATGCCGCTGGAGCCGTTCACCAGCAGGTTGGGGAAGCGGGAAGGCAACACCGTCGGCTCGATGGTGCTTTCATCAAAGTTGGGCACAAAATCAACCGTGTCCTCATCGATGTCGCGCAGCATCTCCATCGCCAGCTTGGAGAGGCGGGCCTCCGTGTAACGGTAGGCGGCGGCGCTGTCGCCGTCGACGCTGCCGAAGTTGCCCTGGCCATCCACCAGCGGGTAGCGCATCGAGAAGTCCTGTACCATCCGCACCATCGTGTCATAGACGGCGGCGTCGCCATGCGGGTGATATTTGCCGATGACGTCGCCGACCACGCGGGAACTCTTTTTGTAAGGCTTGTTGTACGGCATGCCAAGCTGTTGCATGGCATAGAGCACCCGCCGGTGCACCGGTTTCAGGCCGTCGCGCACGTCGGGGAGCGCCCGGCCCACGATCACGCTCATGGCGTAATCGAGGTAGGACGAGCGCATCTCCTCTTCGAGCTCGCGGGGTTCTATTCTGCCATCAAGATTTGAGACTGCCATGTAAACTCGGGGACACCTTACCTTTTATTTGCAGGCGGAATTGCGGCCGCTTTCCTCTGCAAATAAAAGGTAAGGTGTCCCCTTCCTCCTCAAGATATTAGATGTCCAGGAACCTTACCTGCCGCGCGTTCGTCTCGATGAACGCGCGCCGCGGCTCCACCTTGTCGCCCATCAGCGTCGTGAAGATCTCGTCCGCCGCTGTCGCGTCCTCGAGCGACACCTGCAGCAACGTGCGCGTGTCGGGATTCATCGTCGTTTCCCACAGCTGCTCGGGGTTCATCTCGCCCAGGCCCTTGAACCGCTGCAGGTTGACCCCCTCCTTGGCCAGCGTCAGGATCGCCTGCCGGATCTCTTCAAAGCCTTCGGCCTGCTGTTCTTTCTTGCCGATCGTGACCGTGAACGGCGGCTCGCCCAGCAGCGCCTTCATGCTGGCATGCAGGTCGCGCATGCTGGCCAGCTCGCGGCCTGCCAGCAGCTCGGTCTTCACCTCCAGCGTGTGGGCCACACCGGTGCGCTTTTCCGTCACGCGGAGAGTGATCGAGCCGGCCCCCCTGTCCTCGCTGATGACTTCGAGCCGGTCGAATCTGGCCGCGGCCTCCGCGGTTTCCAGGAACTCCCGGAATGTGTCATGGCTTTTGATCTTTTTCTTCTCCAGCAGGCTCTGGGTGGTGATGTAATCGACCACCGCATGGCCATAAAGGGCGCGCAGCTTGCCGGCCCAGCCTTCGTATTCCTTGAACAGCCGCTGGAAGCGCTGGTACTTGGCCTGGCTCAGGCTGACCTTGCCGTTGCCGCCGCCGGCGCCCAGCACCGCAATCTTCTCCAGCCGGTCGCGCAGCAACAGTTCCTCCAGCTGGCTCTCGCGGTCGACGTAGATCTCCTGGCTGCCCTGCTTGATGCGGAAAAGCGGCGGCTGGGCGATGTAGACGTAGCCGCGCTCGATCATCTCTTTCATGTAACGGAAGAAAAACGTGAGGATGAGCGTCCGGATGTGGGCGCCGTCAACGTCGGCGTCGGTCATGATGATGATCTTGTGGTAGCGCGCCGCGCTGATGTCGAACTCCGTGGCGATGCCGGTGCCCAGCGCCGTGATCATCGCCTGGATCTCCTTGTTGGAGAGGATGTTGTTCAGCCTCGCCTTCTCGACGTTGATAATCTTGCCGCGCAGCGGCAGAATCGCCTGGAAAGCGCGGTCGCGCGCCTGCTTGGCGGAGCCGCCGGCGCTGTCGCCTTCGACGAGGTAGATCTCCGTCGAGGCGGGATCCTTGACCGAGCAGTCGGCCAGCTTGCCGGGCAGGGCGCTGTTCTCCAGGGCGCTTTTACGCCGTGTCAGATCGCGCGCCTTGCGGGCCGCCGCCCGGGCCCGCGCCGCCGCCGCCGACTTGGTGACGATCTGCTTGGCCTCAGCCGGGTTCTCCTCGAGAAACTCTGACAGTTTGGCGCCGACGGCGCTCTCCACGAAGCCGCGCATCTCGGAGTTGCCCAGCTTGGTCTTGGTCTGGCCCTCGAACTGCGGCTCGCGCAGCTTCACCGAGATGACAGCCGAAAGACCCTCGCGCACATCGTCACCGGAAAGCGCGTCTTCTTTCTCTTTCAGCAGCCCCTTGGTGCGGGCGTAATCGTTGATCACACGCGTCAGCGCCGCCCGGAAACCGGACAGATGGGTGCCGCCCTCCTGCGTGTTGATGCTGTTGGCGAACGAGAAGATGCTCTCGACGTATGAGGAATTCCACTGCAGCGCCACCTCGAGCTCGCCCTGCTTGCCCTCTTTTTCCAGGTAGACGATGCTCTTGTGGATCGGGTCCTTGTTGGAATTGATGTGCTGGACGAAATCCTTGATGCCGTTCTCGTAGCGGAAGGCCGCGGACTGGCCGTCGCCACGCTCGTCGATGATCGAGATCTTCAGGCCCTTGGTCAGGAAGGCCATCTCGCGCAGGCGCTGGGACAGCGTGGAAAATTTGTAGTCGAGCTCCTCGAAGATCTCGAGGTCGGCGAGGAATGTCACCGCCGTGCCCGTCTGATCGGTTGGCGCGCCTTTTATCAGCGGCCCCGTGGGGGCGCCGCGCTCATAGCCCTGTGTCCAGACGAAGCCGTCGCGGCGGATTTCCACCGTCAGCCACTCCGAAAGGGCATTCACGACAGAGAGGCCGACGCCATGCAGCCCGCCAGAAACCTTGTAGCCGCCGCCGCCGAATTTGCCGCCGGCATGCAGCACGGTGAGGACGATCTCCGCCGCCGGTTTTTTGTATTTCGGGTGCTCCGCCACCGGGATGCCGCGGCCGTCGTCGGTAACGGTGATTGAATTGTCGGGGTGGATAACGACACCGATCTCGGTGCAGAAGCCGCCCGCAAGCGCTTCGTCGACTGAGTTGTCGACGACTTCGTAGACGAGATGGTGCAGACCGCGGGAGCCGGTCGAGCCGATGTACATGCTCGGCCGCTTGCGAACGGCCTCCAGGCCTTCGAGAACGGTGATATCTTTGGCGTCGTAACTAGATTTTGGCAATAGTCTACTCTCTGTCAATCTTTGGCAAATCTCAAAAAATCAGGAGCGGGTCTGGCGCTCCGGAGGCAATATGCGGTGTGGAAAAACAGCGCTCTAGGCAGGGCCGTACTCCATCAACCTCGACCTCCGGTTTTGGAAATAGCATCGGGGAAATTACTATTTGTATTATATCATATCCCGGAAATCCATCCCAATCCGGCGATGACACAACTTTCCCGCTATTTGCGGGATTTCCTGCCGCCCTGGGCCTGATGGACGAACCGGATTTCTCGGATCGCCGCCGGCGGTCCGAGAGCGTTGAGGCGCGCCGTCAGGTCGGCGGCCGCCAGCCGCAGCTCACACGCCCAGCCGCCGGAGTCGCAGGCGATGGTCACGGTGCCGTCGCGAACCGACTGGATGACGGTGTGAGAGGCGATGTCCTCGCCTGCCGCCCGCTCCCAGAGCGTCTGCAGGCCCAGCCCGGGGCTGGTCTTCCACAGCCGCTTTCTTTCCTTCTCGATGATGGCGCCCAGCCGCCGGAACTCAGACATCGCTTGTCTCCCTGCCAGCCATGATGCCGTCGCGTCCCACTTCGAAGACCGCGGCCCCCTCCAGTTCTTCCGCGGAAAAAAGCCCGCCGTCCGCGGCGGTGATTACCGTCTGGCCGCCGGCAAGGCTTTTCATCAGCAGCCTGCGCCGGTCCGGGTCCAGCTCGCTCATGACGTCGTCCAGGAGCAGGACCGGTGGTGGTGATCCCTCGGCGCGCGCCATGCCCCTGGCCGCGAGGAGCAGGGCCAGAACTGCGGTCCGCTGCTCACCCTGCGAACCGAACTGTCTCAGTGGCTCCCCGGCCCGCAGAAAATGCACTTCGTCACGGTGGGTGCCGGTACCAGTCACGGCGCTCTGCATGTCGTTCTCCCGGGTGTCCGCAAGCACCCTCAGCAGCTGGCCCTCTGCATCGGGCCGGCCCGCCATCCGGGTCAGCTGCGACTCGTATTCTATCGCAACCGCCGTCTCTTCACCGGTGATGCCCGACCAGGCCTCCTGGAAAAACGGCGCCAGCCGGCGGCTGTGTTCCCGCCGGGCCGCATGGATCGCCAGCGCCATCACCACCAGCTGCCTGTCCCAGGGCATGATGTCCCCCGGACTGACATAACCGGCGCGAGCGCGCTTCAAAAAGCTGTTGCGCTGGCTGAGCACCTTGTGATATTCAAGCGCCAGCCGGCGATGGGCAGGCCGCAGGCGCGAGATTGATTCGTCCAGGAACCTTCTGCGGCTGGCGGGCGCACCCTTTATCAGCTGCAGGTCGTCGGGACAAAAACAAAGCACCATTCCCGGTTCGACCCAGCGCGGCGCGCCGCCGGCGTCGACGGTCACCGGAGCGCCGGAAGCAAGACTGACCGCACGCATGCGTGTGAAGCCACCGCTGTCGTGCTCCGCCTCGAGCCGCAGGAAGGACGATCCCTGACGGATCATTTCCTGCTCGCGGCTGGTACGGAAAGAGCAGCCGCAAAGGACGTACTGCGCCGCCTCCAGAAGACTGGTTTTGCCCGCGCCATTGGGGCCGGTGATGATATTGAGGCCGGCGGCGAGATTTATCCCGGCGGATTCGTAGTTCCTGAAATTTCTAAGTTTTATCCGGCGAAGCCACACCGTTTCACTTTACCGGAAAAGAGGCCCGCCGTCAGGTTCCCTCTCCCGACGCCGCTTCTGCCGGCGGCGTCAGCTGGTCAGCCTCACCGGCATCACCAGATAGAGGAAGTCGTCCCCGGAGCTCTTGACCAGCCCCGGCCGCAGCGGACTGATGATTCTCAGCCGGACCTCATCCTCCTCCACGCTCTCGATGCCCTCACGAAGAAACTGCGGATTGAAGCCGATCTCGGTTTCTTCCCCCTGGAACGGCACCGCCAGGCTCTCCTTTGCCTCGCCCACCTGCGGCGTCTGGGCAGACACCGTCAGCTGTCCGTCGGCAAATCTCATCCGTAGCGGCGCATTTTTTTGCGCCATCAGACCAACGCGGCTGACGACGTCCAGCAGCTCTTCCTTCTCGATCGCGATCTCATACTTGAACTCATCCGGCAGCAGCTGCTGGTAGTTGGGAAACTGCCCCTCGATCAGCCGCGACGCCAGCAACGTGTCTCCGGCCGAAAAAAGAATCTGCCCGTCAGACAGGCCGACGACGATCTTTTCCACGCCGGCTACGCCCCCCAGGCGCGCCAGCTCCTCCATGGAAGCCCGCGGCACGATCACCTCTTTCTTGTCGGGCAGCGTGCTTTTCACGCTGGTCTCGCGCACGCTCAGACGGTAGCTGTCGGTCGCCACCATCTTGACGCTGTCCTTGCCGAACCGGATCAGGATCCCGGTCAGCACCGGACGGGTCTCATCGCGCGAGGCGGCGCGGGCGACGGTGTTGATCGTGGCGACTAGCGGCGCCGCCGCCACCTCGAACACGCCTTCGGAGGGCATCTCCGAGAGGCGGGGGAAGTCGGCGGCCGAAAGGCAGTTGATCCGGAAGCTGGCCTGGCCGGACGTCACCTCGGCCACCTGCTCCTGTTCGTCGATGCTGATGCGCACGTCGCCTACCGGCAGGCTGCGCACGACATCGGTCAGCAGCCGCCCGGGCACGACGACGGCTCCCTCGCCGTCGACCACGGCCGTGAGCAACAGCCGCAGTGACAGTTCCATGTCAGTGCTGGCCAGCTCCACGCTGTCCGGGCCTTTCAGAGACAGACGTATCCCCGAGAGCACCGGCATCGTACTCCTGGTGGCCACTGTTTTCAGCGCCGCCTGCAGTCTCTCAAGCAGAATGTCTTTGGGACACGTCAGTTGCATGTTAGAGCCTCCCGAAAATGGTTTTTATTATCTTAAAATCCTTTAAAGAAAAAACAATTGTTTCAATATGTCCGTCAAAACTGGGGAATACCGACAAACCGCCAGCAAACCAGCTGAAAATCAGGGTCCGCCACTGTGGAAATGTCTGCCGACAAATCCGGTACTGCCGGCGGATAAAAAACAGCAGCAGTACCATCCCGCCGGCTGCCTGTTCATTACTCGCCCCTTGTCCACTGTCATTGCCATGTTTCCCACAGAGGTTATCAACTAGCGTGAATTCTTAAGTTTGGTAGTGAGTTGTTGTACTTTGGTGTATACATCACGCTCTTCCTTGATGAGCTTGCCGATCTTGTTGGTCGCGTAAATCACTGTCGAATGATCGCGCCCGCCGAACTTGCGGCCGATCTGCGGCAGAGACGCATCGGTCAGCTCCCGGCAAAGATACATCGCGATCTGCCGCGGATAGACGATCGACTGGCTGCGCTTGTCGCCCTTGAGGTCGCTCATTGAAAGGCCGAAGGCGCGGCACACCTCTCCCTGGATCATGTCGATGGTGATGCGGGCCTCGATCGTGGCCGGCAGCAGGTTCTTCAGTGCCTCCCTGGCCAGGTCGTGTGTGATCGGGGCGCGGGTCAGCGAGGCCAGGGCCACCACCCGGATGAGCGCTCCCTCGAGTTCGCGGATGTTGGTAGGCACGCCGGCGGCGATGAAACCAAGCACGTCGTCGGCCTCATTTTTAGGGATGATGATCCCGTCGGCATTCACCCTTTTCCTGAGAATGGCGATTCGCGTCTCGATGTCCGGCGGCTGGATGTCGGTGATCAGCCCCGATTCAAAACGGCTGCGCAGGCGCTCCGCCAGGGTGGCGATCTCCTTGGGCGGGCGGTCGCTGGTGATGCACACCTGTTTGCTGGCCTCGTACAGCGTGTTGAAGGTATGGAAAAATTCCTCCTGGATGCCTTCCTTGTCCTCGAGGAACTGGACATCGTCGATGAGCAGGATGTCATTATCGCGGTACTTGCGCTTGAAACCGTCGATGCGCTGCCGTTTGTCCATCAACGAATTGATGAAATCGTTGGTAAAATTCTCCACCGTCATGTATTTGACCGACATCTCCGGGTTGTTGGTGGCCACATAGTGCCCGATCGCCTGCAGCAGATGTGTCTTGCCGAGGCCGACGCCACCATAGATAAAGAGCGGATTGTAGGCGTTGGCGGGCGCTTCGGCTACGGCCAGCGCCGCATTATGGGCGAAGCGGTTGCTGGAACCCATGACAAAGCTGTCGAAGTTGTATTTGGGATTGAGCTCGCGCAGCACCGGCGGATCCGCCTGCGCCGCCGGCAGGGAAACGGCCGCCGCCGGATCCGGCGCGCCGCTGGCCGGCGCCGGGATGACGACGACACGGACAGGCACCTCCTCTCCCACCACCTCCTGCAGCGAGTCCTCGATCAGGGGCATGAACCGGCTTTCGATCCGGCTCTTGGTGAAGTCGTTCGGCACCGAGAGCAGAAAAGTGTTTTCTTCCATACCGGCGGCGTCAGCCTTGTCGAACCAGATCTCATAAGTGGAAGTACTGAGCGTTTCGCGGATGGTTTCCTTGGCTTGCCGCCAGATAGTCCGGGCTTGCTCCTCCATGGAAGGCTCCTGTTCATCGTGGCAGCCCCCGGCCTGCCAGGAAGCTGTTCTGGTTGCAAGAATCGCGCCCGCGCAAGCCACGGCAAGGTCAGAGCTAGAGCATTAAAAATGCGGGAGACGTGTGCGAATTTTATAGTCGCAAGGGGGAGAAAAACAAGACGCAGGCAGAGTGGAGACGCGAGAGTTATCCACAGGGGCTGTGGATAAAAACCGCGGCGCGTGCCGGAAAAAAGCGGAATTACCGCCGGCCCTCACCACCGCGCTAAACACCGGTGAACCTCCTGCAAAAGAAGGACATCCCGAGTTTTTCCACAGGTGTTAACAGCCTGTGGAAAAACTGCCGGCGCCGGCGCCGGCAGGTATCCAGAACTGGCGACGCTTTTACGGGAGAAAAAGGATTTCCGCGCCCGGGAGAGAAGAAATACGCCAAATATGCCCCGGCGGGAAGGTGCCGGTGGCGGAAGTCGCCCATACACCCCCGGATCCAGCGGAGAGCAATTTGGCTACGGTTTTAGCTTTTGCCAACCAGAAGGGTGGGGTCGCCAAAACGACCTCGACCCTGAATACCGGCGTTGCCCTGCGGGAGCTGCGCCAGCGCGTTTTGGTCGTCGACATGGATCCCCAGGGCAACCTGTCGATGAGCCAGGGCCTCGACCCCGACACGCTTACGCGCAGCATGTTCGACGTGCTGGTGCACCGTGACTCGATCGAGAACATCATCCACCGCTGCGAGATCGACGTCGCGCCGGCAAGCATCGACCTGGCCGGCGCGGAACTGGCGCTGTCCTCGGCGATCGGCCGGGAGCGGGCGCTGTCAAAAGCGCTGCTGGAGGTCAAGCACCGCTACGACTACATCCTTATCGATACGCCGCCGTCGCTGGGCCTGCTGACCATCAACGCCCTCACCGCCGCCGATGGCGTGATCGTCCCGGTGCAGTGCGAATACCTGTCGCTGCGCGGCCTGGCGCAGCTGGACAAGACGCTGGAGATGATCCGCGAGAACCTCAATCCGGACGTCAGGATCAGGGGCATCCTGCCCACCATGTTCGACATGCGGACATTGCATGGCCGCGAGGCAATCGAGATCCTGAAAGAGAATTTCGGCGAGGTCGTCTTCAAGACCGTCGTCAAAAAGACCATCAAGTTTGCGGAAGCCCCGGTGCAGGGCCGGTCGATCATGGCCTATGAGCCCGGGGGGACTGCGGCGGAAACCTACCGTAACCTGGCAAAGGAGTTGCTCAATGGGAATTCGAGCCAGCATGAGAGAAGGGGCATTAGCGAACCTCTTCCAGCCTACGGAGCACATATCTGAGGAGCTGACCAGCGAAGGACGGCCGGCGGCGCGTGAAAGCGCCATCCCGCGGCAGGAAGAAGCCTACATCGCCGCCATCAAGGTGGTTGGCGTGGGCGGCGGCGGCACCAACGCCGTCAACCGGATGGTTGAGGCCGGCGTGCGCGGCGTCGAGTTCATCGCCGTCAATACCGACGCGCAATCGCTGACGATGTGCGAGGCGGACGTGAAGATCCACGTCGGCGGAGAGCTGACGCGCGGCCTGGGCGGCGGCGCCGACCCCAACGTCGGCCTGGAAGCGATGGAGCGCAGCCGCGACGAAGTGAAGAAGGTGCTGCGGGGGGCCGATCTGGTTTTCGTCACCGCCGGCGAGGGCGGCGGCACCGGCACCGGCGCCGCGCCAGTGATCGCCAGGGCGGCGCGCGAGACCGGAGCACTGACCATCGGCATCGTCACGCGCCCGTTCAGCTTCGAGGGCACGCGTCGCAACATCCAGGCGGAAGAGGGCATCCGGCAGCTGCGGGAAGCGGCCGACACAGTCATCATTGTTCCCAACGACAGGCTGCTGCAAGTGGTAGACCCGGGCACCAGCCTGCTGGACGCATTCGCCATCGCTGACGACGTACTGCGCCAGGGCGTGCAGAGCATCTGCGATCTGATCAATCTGCCCGGGCTGATCAACCTCGATTTCGCCGACGTGCGCACGATCATGCGCGACGCCGGCAGCGCCCTGATGGGCATCGGCACCGCCTCAGGCGAGGGCCGGGCAGTCGAGGCGGCGCGCCAGGCGCTCGGCTCACCGCTGCTGGAGACCTCTATCCAGGGCGCGCGCGGCATATTGCTGAACGTCAAGGGCGGCAGCGACTGCGCCCTGCACGAGGCCAACGAGGCGGCGCAGGTAGTGGCGGAAGCCGCCGCCGACGACGCGAATATCATCTTCGGCACGGTGGTCGACGACTCCCTGGGCGACATGATCCAGGTGACAGTCATCGCTACCGGCTTCGACCAGCCACAGGCGGCGCGCCGGGGCCGCGGCGCGGCCGCGCTCGAAATGCCGGAATTCCTGAAAGGCTAGAAGCCGGGCCGGGAGTGGACATCCGGAAGATATAAAGAGACGCCCTGCTGCGGGCGTCTCTTTCTTGCCGGAACGCGGCCGGCTTTAAAGCAGATACGATTTCCCCGTACGCGTCTTCCAGAGGAAGTACTTTTCCAGGGCCCGCTTGACCAGGTTCGCCACCGGAATCGGGATCATCACCGCGAACTGGCGCGGCTTCAGCAGGTGATTGGTTGCGATCAGCACCTCTTTGTGGCCGGCATCAAGTACGCACAGACCAGGTATCTTGCCAAAGGGCTTCTGCTTCAACTTCGTGGAACCTTTGATAAGCTGGACGATATTGTGCGCCGCGACTTTGGCGCTCTCATCCGAGGGGAAGCCCGTCTTGGGCATGCCCAGCGGCACCGGCGTCTTGAACGGCAGGGGCGCAGCAACCGCCAGGCCCGCCGCAAACACGTTCGGATAGCGCTTGTGCCGGTAGCCATCGTCGACCGGGATGAACCCCTTGTCATCGCCGAGATCGCCGGACTCCCTGACGAAACGGGCGCCGTTGAACGGCGGGATGATCATCGAATACTTGAACGGCAGCCGCCGGCCGCTCTTGAGCACCACCTCATCGGCGGTCACCTCTTCGATCTCTGAATTGACAATGAAGTTGATATTGAATATTTTCATGAACGACTTCAGCATGGCCTCGCCGCCGGTCATGCCGTCGATGCCGAAATGCGCCAGGTACGGTTCGGGCGTGATCCAGGTGATGTCGATGCGGTCGCGCACGCCGGCCTTGCGCGCGGCGTACTCGAGGTTGAAGAGGAATTCGTAGCCGGCTCCCATGCAGCTGGCGCCCTGGCTGGCGCCGATCACCACCGGGCCCGGGTCGCCGACCAGCCTTTCCCAGGCGGCACGTGCTTCTTCAGCATGGGCCGGGGTGCAGACCGAGTGCGTGTGCCTGTCCGGACCGAGCCCCTCGATGAGGTCGAAGCGGACGTTCACCCCAGATGCGACCAGCAGAAAATCGTAGTCGATCTCGCCGACGCTGGTCACGATCCGGTTGACACCGGGGTCGACACTTTGCACGCTTGCATGGACGAATTCCACACCAGCCTTGTCCAGCACCGGCCTCAGCGGGACGGTTATGTCCCGCACCTCGCGCCAGCCGAAGGGCACCCAGATGAGCGAGGGGATGTAGACGAAACTCTCCGAGTTGGAAACCAGGACGACCTGATGGCCGGGGCCCAGTTTGCGCTTGGCCTCCAGGGCGCCGGTGAGCCCTGCGAAGCTGCCGCCGATTACCGCTACTTTTGCCATTTTTCCATCCGCCGGCCCCCGCGGGGCGGACTCCTTTCCATGCAGTCGAGGTTCAGACTGACGGCGGCGGGGATGAAGCCCGGTGGCCGCCGGGGCTTCGGGGGGGGCTGGCGCGGGCTGTCAGACCTTGTTCCGAAGCTTCACAAGATTAGACGTCCGCATGGAGAAAATGGGTTCGTGAAATTCAGCCGGTTCCAGCGCTGATTCCAGCGCCGGTTCCAGCGTGGAGAATCGCGCCGATGATCGCGCCGCCAGCAATATTTACCGGCGGCCTCCAGCGCCTCCGGATGCGGTATCAGGGCAGCTCGACGACGACGCATGTCATCGTCTGCGTCACGCCCTCGATCGACTGGATGTGCGAGACAACCCTGTTGCCCAGCTCGCTGATGTCGCTGCCCTCGATATGCACAATAATGTCGTAGGCGCCGGTGACGGCGTCGGCGCGGGTAACCCCCGGCAGTTCCGACATCTTCTTGCGGGCTTCGCCGGTGCGCCCCGGGGCGGCATTGACAAGCACATATGCGGCTGCCATCTGTCCCTCCTGTTTTCCCGACTGGTATCATGGCGGTGGCGCTGGCTGGCGCCACCATCAGAATATGTCCGCTTTCGCCCCGGGCCAAACGCTGGCGGCGGCGCACGAGGAGATTATGGATAAACTCATCATCAACGCGGATGATTTCGGTCTGACCGAGGGCATCAACAACGCGGTCGTCGAGGGCTATCGGCGCGGGGTCATATCCAGCACCACCCTGATGGCGACCGCGCCGGCGGCCGGGCACGCCGCCCGGCTGGCGGCGGAGAACCCCGGACTGGGCGTGGGGCTGCACCTGAACCTGACCTGGGGTGAGCCGGCGCTACCGGCCGGCCGGGTGCGGTCGCTGGTGACGGGCGACGGCAGGTTTCCGGGGCTGGCAGCGGCTGTGGCGCGGCTGTCAACCGGCTGGGCCCGGGCCGCCGAGCTTGCGGCAGAACTGGAGGCTCAGGCGGAGCGGCTGCGCGCGCTGGGCCTCAGCGCCACTCATATCGATAGCCACCAGCATCTGCACGCTCACCCGCGGCTGAGGCATGTCATCGCGCGCGTCTGCCCGCGGCTCGGCATCACCAGGATGCGCGGCTACCGCATGCAGCAGGTCGACGGTCCCAAGGCGCTGGCTGTGCGCCTGGCGGCGGCTCTGCCCGCCGGCAGCGGGAGCGCGGCGCAGATGGCGACGCCGGACCGGTTCTTCGGTATCGGAACCATGGGAGGGAAAGATTTCACGCCGCCGCTTGCCCGCGCGCTGGGCGGCGGCAAGGGCACGCTCGAATTCATGTGCCATCCGGGCTACGCGGACAGGGAGCTGCAGGAGGTGTCGCGCTACGGTGCTCCGCGCGGCAGCGAACTCAAGGTGTTGCTGGATCCGGCCTTCAGAAAGATGCTGGACGCAAGCGGCGCAAGACTGGTTTCATTCGCGGGCCTCTGAGCCGCGAGCGCAAACGTGAGCCGCGCGGAGCGGCCTATTCCTCGCGGAAATCCTCTGGCGTGACGTTGTCGAGGAAGTCGCGGAACTTCTGGACTACTTCCTCCACCACTTCTTCGGAATCCTCGATATCGTGGTCGAATTCGACGGCGTTGTCTTCAATCAGCTGATCGGCGGCGAAGATGGGGGCGTTGGTGCGCACCGCCAGCGCCAGCGCGTCGCTGGGGCGCGAGTCGACGTCGACCTCGCCGCCCTCCAGCCCGAGCGTCAGCAGGGCATAAAAAGTGTTTTCTCTCAACTCCGTCACGGTAACTTTCATCACCCGGGCGTCGAGATGCTGGATGATGCTCGACATCAGATCGTGGGTCATCGGGCGGGAGAGTTCGGTCCCCTGCAGCTTCATCAGGATCGCCGCCGCCTCCTGGTGGCCGATCCAGATGGGGAGGAATTTGTTGGCATCAGTGGTTTTGAGCAGGATGATCGGCTGCTTGCCGATTACGTCAAAGCTGATGCCGTAAAGAATCATTTCTTTCATGGCAACACCCTGCCTTGCATTATAGAGTACGCCACGCCCGCTTGCCAGGCCGTATTTGTTATTCCCGCTCCAGGGGATAACGACGCAGCAGGCGACCCGCGCGCAGCCTCTCTTGCAAGCCAAGGGTTTGGTTGTGCTAAACTATCAGGCGGTTTTGGGCGTATAGCTCAGTTGGTTAGAGCGCATCTCTGATAAGGATGAGGTCCCTGGTTCGAATCCAGGTACGCCCACCACCAAACCGCTCCGCGAAGCCGGCCTACAGGCCGCGGAGCCTGATCCAGCTGTTGCCGGCGTTGCGGCTGTCGATGATCGTCTCGCCGTCGCCCACAGCAATGACATTCGTCTGATCGGCAACCGCGACGGCGCGCAATGGCCTGTTCACCGGCGTGCTGATCGACACCCACGTCTGCCCGCCGTCGAACGATCTGATGATCGTGCCTCCCCAGCCCACCGCCACATAATCCCGCGGATCGATGGCGCGCAGCGACAGGATGTCTTCGGTGACCGTGCTCGTCAGCGGCACCCAGTTGTTTCCCCCATCAGAGGTCCTGAGCAGGGATCCTTTTGCTCCCGCAACAAAAGCGTTGCCGGCATCGACCACGTCGACGGTGTAAATCGAAAACGATCCGGGGACGTTCAGCGGAGTCCAGTTCACGCCGCCGTCAACTGTCTTGTAGGCACGCCCGCTCGAGGCGACCGCCATCCCCACCGGGCCGGCGAAGCTGACGTCAGTCAGCTGATCGTTGGTGTCGATCGGGCCCGCGGCGCGTGTCCAGCTGGCTCCATTGTCGGTGGTTCTGATGATGCTGCCCTGCCAGCCGACAGCCACGGCGGCGCTATCGCCGGCCTTGACGACCTTGTTGAGGGTCGAGCCGGTGCGTGAATCAACCCGGCTCCATGACTGGCCGCCGTCGCTGGAGCGGATGATGTTGCCGGCGGAGCCGACCGCGATCGCATTATTCTGGTTGACAAAAGCGACCGAGTTGAGATCTGCGGTCACCGGCGATTTCACGGTAGTCCAGGTCTGCCCCAGATCAGTCGACCGCAACACGGCGCCGTTCCAGCCGGCGATCAGCCCCAGGTTCGGAGAAGCGAAGCTGACGCCGGCATAAATATTCTGCAGCGGGGGTCTGGCGCTCTCGGTGGCGGGGGTGGTGGCAGTTGTCTGGTTCTGTCCGCAGCCCGCCAGCAGCACGCCGAGCAGCAGTACCATCAGGGCCAGACCGGCTTTTTGGCGCAACGGATTTCCTCCGGGAAGTTTGAAACCAAAGACAGCAAGATTGTAGCAGCTTAGCCGGTCTCCACAAAGACCGGCGTGGCGCTCAGCGTCACTTTTTCGCCGCTGGTCGTGGTGCGCCTGCCGGTCAGGTCCACTACTGTCACCTGGCCGAAGAGATCCGCCGGCTCCGGGCCGGGGCCGTTCGACCAGAGGACATAGAGCGGCCCGCGTCCGTTGAACAGGAAACGGTAACGCCCCGGTCCCAGGCGCTGCATCTGTGTGGCGCCGCGCGTCTCTTCGATCAGCGTCCGGTATGCAAAGAATGCCTTCTTTTTTGTGCCCGCCCTGATACCCGCCGCCGCCTCCTGCCCCAGGCCGTTGTAGACGAGGCCGGAATGATCGTAAAAACTGTCCTTCCGGTCGCCGTAACGGTAATTCTCGTATGGCCGCGACCATGATACGTGGCTGGCGCCGACCGCGAGCAGGGTCGTGAACCTCTCCACCAGCTCGGCCGCCTGCTGGCTCTCGGTTTGCGAGGGCACATCGGCCGGCTGCGAGGGCTGTCCGGTGCTGGTTGCGGTTTCAGTTACCCACAGATCGGTGTTGGGATCAACCTTGTTTTTGGCCAGCAGGTCACGGAAGCTCTGCACGATGCTGACGATATCGTTCTCGCTGCCGGTGAAGCCGTAGTAGTGCAGGTCGAAAATGTCAAAAGGGGGGCTGCCCGCCGGTGTCTGCTTCCTGATGCCGGCAATGATCCCGTCATACACCTGTAGCACATGATCCGTGCTGGGCTGGCTGGGATAGCGGGTCGCCGCGCCCGCCAGGGCCACACGGCAGTCCGGGCAAGCATTGCGCACCGCGTCCCTGCCGGCGAGAAACAGGCGGGGATAGTCGCCCGGATTGTCCATTGAGATGTTGGGCTCGTTGCCGATCTGCCATACCTTGATCCAGGGGTACTGGTGCACTAGGTGTTTCAGTCCAGCCTGAAATGTGGTCAGGTCGGCGGGCAGGGAAGAATTGAGCGGCTGGGCGCAGCCCATCACCTCGATGCCGGCCCGATGAAGTTTTTCCAGATAAGCAGAAGGCTCGAGAAATTTCCAGCCGTCGAAGATGAAGTCGATCCGGACCCAGCTGACGCCGACATCGCGGACCAGCCCCAGCGAATAATCCTGATAGGCCGCCAGCGAATCCAGGCCCAGCGCGCCAAGCATCTGCAGCCTGGCGCTGGTGGGGACCTGGTCCAGGGTTCCTGGACTGTAGAGCCCGAAAGGGTTGTGGAAAGCGACGGGCGGATCACCCTCGGCCTCGTTGTGCTCGGTGACGAAGATGACACTGGTCACCGCCGCGCCGACGAGAGCCAGCGACAGCAGGACGCCGATCAGCTTGCCGTGAAATGAGATGTGGATGTGCGCCAAAAGCCGTTCCAGTCATTATTTTCATCCAGTTTCATTTTACCAAGACGCCGGCCACACTAATCTGATCTGCAAAGCTCAAGCGGCGAGGTGGATTTGCCGAAACCTGAATTTAAGCGGCGTTGTATCAGGACGTTTGGCTGCGGACCGGCTGCCGTTGCCGTACGGCGGCAAGGCTGCCCTCCAGTCCAGGGTACGGGCAAAGGAACTCCCGCGGTGGAAAAGTTGCACAACCAGGAGGCGAGGATCGCCCAGCCAACGAAGCCGGGCAGGCTGCGCGCGCTGCTTGACAACCGCGCGGCGCTCGCTGTCGCCGGCCTCGTCGCGGTCATGGCGCTTCTGCAGTTCCTTTCCAACGACGATCACAACATTCAGGAATTCCTCTACCTGGGTTATTTCATCCCCATCGCCATCGGGGCGAGATATTTCCGCCGCCGAAACACCCTTTTCGCCACCGGCTGCATCATCGTCATTTATACCATCATTTTCATCCCGAGAGTGTTGATCCAGGCTCCCCAGCACAACGAACTGATCATCGAGCTCTTTGGCCGCTGGGGCCTGTTTGCCGCCGCCGGGCTATCGCTCAGCTTTTTCCGCGTCGGCATCGTCCGGGAGAAGGAGCGGGCGCTGCTGGCCGAGCGGGAACGGGCCGACCGGCTGGGGCTGATGCTCGAAGTCTCGAACACGGTGGCGTCTTCGCTGAAGATAGACCAGGTGCTGCAGCTGCTGGCGGCCCGGATCGTCGAGGCGGTCAACGCCACTTTCTGCCGCATCTCACTGCTGAGTGAGGATGGACAGCACATTCGTGTGATCGCGGCTCATCCCGCGCGCAACATCCGCTGGGAAGCGGAGATCGGCATGTCCTTTCCCCTGGCGGAACTGCCCGAACACAGAAAAGCGGTTGAGACCAAAGAGGCCGTGATCGTTGGTGGCCGGCGCGCGGAGATCCAGCCGACAAAATGCCAGCAGCAATTGATGGGCGATACCAGGTCGATGATGATCTATCCGCTCGTGGTGGGCGGATACGTTGTTGGCCTGGTTGGCATCGGCGAGCAGCGGAGCTGGGAGCGCAGCCCCCTGAACAAGGAAAAAGCCGATCTTTGTCAGACGATCGTGAACCAGGGGGCTGTCGCCGTCGGACACGCGTTGTCGCACGAGGCGCTGGAAGAGGCCTTCGTCGGCACGATCCGCTCGCTGGCCGAGGCGGTTGACGCCAAGGACCCATCCACGCGCGGACACTCGGACTGGGTATCCAAATACGCCGTCATGATCGGGCGCCAGCTCGGCTTCGATGAGGGTGCGGTAGACGTGCTCAAGTACGCGGGGTATCTGCACGATGTCGGCAAGATCGGCATCCCCGATACTGTGCTCGGCAAGGACGGCCAGCTGACCGCGGACGAGTGGAAGCTGATGAAAAAACATCCCATTGTCAGCGCCAAGATCCTGGAGCCGGTCAAGATCACGCCGGCGCTCAAGGCCGCGGTGCGCCATCACCACGAACGCTTCGACGGCAAGGGATATCCTTACGGACTCGCTGGCGAGTCGATACCGCTGGAAGCGAGGATCATGGCGGTAGCTGACTCCTATGAAGCGATGACGGCGGACCGGCCATACCGCAAGGCGCTTACCGACGAGGAAGCGGTCGGCGAACTGAAGCGGTGCGCCGGGACCCAGTTCGATCCGGCCTGCGTCGACGCCTTCCTGCGGGCGCTCGGCCGCTCGACCTCACCTGTGATCGAATCGATGCGCGGCTTCGGCGCCGCCAGCTGAGCCAGCCAGCACGCTGCATTTCCATCCCCTTGCGCTTCAGACGGAGCTACCTTGCCCGGCGTCCTCCTTGCTGCCTCTCAGGGTTTGCCCGCCATCGCCCCGCGGGTGTTTTTCAGCAGCTTCAGCGAGTGCAGGTAGATCGGGCTCTTGCTGCTGCGGATGATGTCAGCTCCCCGCAGGCTGGTCAGCAGCTCCCGGGGACCGCTGAACTTGCGCAGGTTGAGCATCGCCGTTCCCACACCCTGGGGCACATGGCAGTCGCTGCCGGCGCCCCCGGGAATATCGTATTTGCGCGCCAGCCGCCTGGCCTTTTCGTTGAACGACGTGAAAGTAATGCGCGGATTGTAGACCTCGATGATGTCGATGTCGGCGGCGTTTTTTGCCAGCAGCTGATAGCTGGGCGTCAGGTGTAGTGGATCGAAGGGATGTGGAACGTACACCAGCCCCTGCTGTTCCCGGATCAGCCGGATGGTCTCTTCCAGCGAAAGCCCCCGGGGGATCTCTTCGGTCAGATACAAACCGATGATCTCGCCCTCGGTGGTTTTGACCTCTTCGCCGATGATGACGTGCATGTGGCGCGGCGCCAGCAGCGCGGTCTCCCGTGCCCCCTCGATGGTATTGTGGTCGGTGACGGCGATGGCCTCGAGTCCGCATTCCTGGCAGGCGGCAAGCAGCTCCTCCGGTGTGGTGGCGCAGTCACCTGAAAAGCTGGTGTGCATGTGGAGGTCGGCCAGGATGACCCGGCCGTCGTCCTGCCCGGCCATTGCCTTGGCGGCGACGGCCGGCCGCCGCCGGCGCCGGTGTGCGCTCAGGTATGTCCTCTCCAGCCGCGCCGCTGTTTTTTCCCATGAATAGCGCTGCGCCTTACGCGCCGCCGCCGATCCCAGGGAGCGCCTTAACCTGGAGTCGCGCAACAGGTCAACAAGGCCCGCCGCCAGATTGTAAGAATAGGGATGATCGAGCAGCACGCCCTCGGCTCCGTCACCCACCAGCTCGCGGATGCCGCCCTCTCCCGGGACCACAACCGGGCAGCCGCAGGCCATCGCTTCGAGGACGGCGCCCGCCAGCCCCATCGTGGCGTAGGGGGCGCACAGGGCACCGGCCTCCCGGTAGGCGTCCGCCAGCTGTTCGGGCGCGATGCGGCCGCCGAAAGACACGCGCGCTCTCAGGCGCCGGGGAACGATGAGATTGGCGCGCCAGCCCTGCTCCTCACCGCCGACGATCGCCAGCCGGAAGGGCGGGATGTCTTCCGGAAGCAGCCGCATGGCGCGCAGGAGCAGCGCCTGGCTCCGGCGCGGGTCGTTCCAGGCGGCAAACAGGATCAGCGGCGACTCATCGTCGCGCTCCCCGCCGGGTGGAAAGAACCTCACCGTGTCGACGCCTGGACCGATGACCCGGTAGCTGCCGGGGAAATAACCCGATACCGCGCGGCGCGTATTTTGAGAAGTGCAGACGCGCCCGTCGAGGCGGGCGAGAAACCGTTCCACGACGGGCCGCATCAGCTGGAAGCCCAGGAAGCGCTCGCCGGCTGTGTGGAAAGTTGCCAGCGTCGGACAGCGGGCCAGACGCAGCGCCGTGAAGGACAGGCTGGGCGGGTAGGGCTCGTGCAGATGGAGGATATCGAATTTCTCGCGGGAGAGAAGAGCATCCAGCTGGTCGGTGACTTCCAGCGGCAGGGCGAGGTTGGCCAGCGATTCGCTGTATGGAACCCGGAACGTCCCCGGAATCCGGTGGATCCTGACGCCCTCCGGGGCCATGCTGCGATGGCTCACGGGTTTTGCGTTTTCCTGTCCCGCTGCGGGCCTGCGCGCCGCTCTCCGCGCCGCGCGGGCTTCGCGCCGGGCGGCCCGGGCCAGCTCGCGTTCCTCGGCCGGCGCGATGATGGCCACTTTGTGGCCGGCCTGGGTCAGGCAGGCGGCAATGCCCCGGATGTGCCGGTTTACCCCCCACTGTGAAGACCAGGAATACGGTGAGACGAGCCCCACCTTGAGTTTTTCAGCCGATCCGGTCACGCACTACAGGTTAATTTAAAGCCAGAAAAGAGGCAAGGCGGTCCCGTGAGAGACCGCCTTGCCCGTACCGCCCGCCTTCGACCCGGACAGACGGCTCTGAACGCCAAGGAAAAATTATTTCTTGCCCGGGATCAGCAACTGCGCGCCGGACAGTACTACCAGCGCCGCGCCGGCGACGATGAAGAACCAGGGCATGTTGCGCATCGGCAACTTATCGGCTTTCTCGAAGTTGCCGACATTCTGGTCCATGACCGTGATGACAGTGTTGAAGTCCTGCCCCATCTTGTCCATCTGCTTAACGCCGTTGGCGATGCCCGGAAACTGCTTACCAATCATCATGTTCATCTGGTCCGGGCTCATGCCCATCTGCTGCGCCAACGCCGGAATCATCTTGTTCATGTCAGCCTTCATCCCGGAGAACGTTTTCATGTGTTCCTGGAAGGTGGTGACATTGGCGCGCGTCAGCACCGGTTCGAACGCGCTCATCATGTTCGCGCCCGCAGATGCCCTGTCGAACATCTGGTAACCGAACGGCGCGGCGATCAGGCCGAGGCCGACCACAAGGATGATGACAGACAGGATCTTGCTGGTGGACATTGTTACTCCTTTGTTTAGATTTCCCCTAGCCAGAAAAGAACGTGACAAACATAACTATCTGCCACGCATTTATTATAAATGAACATTCTTATCTATGAAAAGGCTAATAATTAATTCTAATAGCTTCGGGAGGAAGTTTTTTCGCAGCTGAAGAGAAACCGGTCGCGTTCAGACGCGCGTAGGCGCGCAACCGGTGCGTTGCACGGCCAGCGTCAGGCGCTGGCTGGCGGGGAAGTGGTGCTGGGTGGAGCGGCCAGCGGATCCCGTTATTCGGCAGCAGGCTCCCCGGCGATGAAGGCCTCGGTCATGTTGCGGGCGATGTCGTCCGGGTGCTGGATCGGCGGCGATTTCATGAAGTAAGAGGACGGCCCTTCGAGGGTGCCGGAAATACCGCGGTCGAGCGCCAGCTTGGCGCAGCGGACGGCGTCGATGACGATGCCCGCGGAGTTCGGCGAGTCGACCACTTCCAGCTTCAGTTCGATATTGAGCGGCACGTCGCCGAAGGAGCGGCCCTCCAGGCGGATATAGGCCCACTTGCGGTCCTCCAGCCAGGCAACATGGTCGCTCGGGCCGATATGGACGTTGTCGGCGCCAATGTCGAAATCCAGCAGCGAGGTGACGGCGTTGGTCTTGGAGATCTTCTTGCTCTCCAGGCGCTCACGTTCCAGCATGTTGAGGAAATCGCAGTTGCCGCCCACATTCAGCTGGCTGGTGCGCTCCAGCTTCACACCGCGATCCTGCATCAGGCTGGCAAGGATGCGGTGGACGATGGTGGCGCCCACCTGCGACTTGATATCATCGCCGATAATTGGCAGTCCCCGCTCCTTGAAGCGCTGCTGCCAGTAATCCTCGCGGCCGATGAACACCGGGATGCAGTTGACCATGGCGCAGCCGGCCGCCAGAATCTGCTCGGTGTACCATTTGGTGGCTTCCTCGCTGCCGACCGGCAGGTAGCTGACCACCACGTCTGTCTTGGTTTCCTTGAGGATGCCGACGATGTCGTCGGTCTTGCCGGGCGCCTTCTTCACCACCTGGGACAGGTACTTGCCGATGCCGTCGTGTGTCATCCCCCGGGACACTTTCACGCCCGTCTCGGGAACGTCGCAGAACTTCACCGTGTTGTTGGGGTGGGCGAAAATGGCCTCGGAGAGGTCTTTGCCCACCTTTCCCTCGACCACGTCGAAGGCGGCCACGAACTTTATGTCCTTGATGTGATAACCACCGAGGTTGACGTGCATCAGGCCCGGAACCCTGTCGGCGGCCTTGGCGTTCTTGTAATACTGCACTCCCTGAACAAACGAGGACGCGCAGTTTCCCGCACCGATGATCGCTACTCTGACATCATTACTCAAGGCGTTGTTACCTCCAGGTAGTCAACAAGGAACATGGCCCCGGGGCCATGGGCGTAACAGGTGGAACTGAAGCCATCAGGCGCTACGGTTTTGTCGTCGAGGCGGCCTCCGCCTCCCGAAACCGGCGCCGGACGTGCAGGACGCGCTGCAACACGGTCACAGCCGTCAGCACCGATAAAATATACATCACAACCGGCAGCACGCCAAACTTTTGCAGCAGCAGACCCAGGCCCAGCAGCACCAGGCGCTCCGGCCGCGTCATCAGCCCCACTTTGCAGTCCAGCCCCAGCGCTTCGGCGCGGGCGCGGGCGTAACTCACCAGAAAAGAGCCGATCATGGTGGCGAAGCTGGCGCCAACGACCCACAGGGAGCCGTCGCGGGCGTACGCCAGGGCGATCGCCGTCAGGACCACGCCCTCGCCGACCCGGTCGAAAGTCGAGTCCAGGAAGGCGCCCATCGGCGTTACCCGCTCCGAAAGGCGGGCCACCGCGCCGTCGAGCATGTCACAAATGCTCCCAAGCGTGAAAACGATGGCGGCGGTGACATAATGACCGGTCCAGACCAGCGGCGCCACCCCCAGCGTCAGCAGCAGCCCGAGGACCGTAAGCAGGTTGGGGGAGATGCTGGTTCGCCCGAGGATGGAAGTGATCGGGCGGAAGAGCCTTCTGGCTTCAGTGCTGTAGAAGTACCGCAGCTTTTCGATGTAAAGCATAAACCCTGTCCATCAGGCCGTTTGCAATTAGCCGGCGCGGCATGCCGGCCGCCGGGGCTGATTCTAACACTTCGGGGAGCTGCGATACCAGCCAGCCCTGAATCAGCCTGATATATTCAGATTCCCGCCGCCGCGGTTTGCTAACCGGTTGGTGCTTGCGCCACGGCGAGGCGGAGAGGTTTGACGGCCGCCGGATCGACCGCCAGCAGCGGCCGGCAGCGGCCACGAGGGTCAGGCGACGGCCTTGCGGTACACCCGCGTCGCCCAGGCCACGGCCAGCGCCGTCAGGGGAACCATCACCAGGAACGACTCGGCGATCTGGCTGTCCCACAGCTGACCCGCGGCCAGCAGCCTGTCGGCCTCCACCACGTAGTACAGCGGGTTGAAGTGCGCAACCCAGCGCATCCAGGCTGGCGCCAGCGTCAGCGGCAGGATGATGCCTGCCAGCAGGAGCAGCGGCAGGTTGATGCCGTTGACCACCGCGGCGAAGCTGCTGATCTCTCGGGCAGGAACAGGTCGAGCACGTTGCTGGTGGGAAACCCGGGTCCGCCGGCAAGGTTTTTTAGCAGGGGCGTAAACAGCGCCAGGTAGAGCAGCGGCGTCGAAAAGCTGATCACCAGCCACACCGGCACCCTGAACGTCTGCACGAAGCTGCGCCGGTAAAGCAGGGCGATGTCACGCAGCACCTTCATTGCTGCTCTTCCGTCCCGGCCTGCTGACCCGCATCCCTGAGCGAACGGCCCGTCTGGCGCAGGAAGACGTCGTCCAGCGTGGGCTCTGACAGCGTGATTGTTTTCAGTGCCATGCCATTCTCGTCCAGCAGGCGCAGGATGCGGGGAAGCGCAGTTACGCCCTCATCGACGTACAGCCGCAGATGGTCGGCCTCGCCCTTGACCTCGCGAACAAACCCCAACCGTCCCAGCAGCCGGGTGGCCGCCTCGGCGTTGGCATCGTCCTGCAGGCCGACAATGACGCTGTCGGCCGCGATCTGCTGTTTCAGCTGCCGCGAGGTTCCTTCCGCCACCAGCCGGCCATGGTCCATGATCGCCAGTCGGTTGGAAAGCGCGTCGGCCTCCTCCAGATAATGTGTGGTGAGAAAGATGGTGGTGCCGGAATCTCTCAGCTTGCGGATCTGCACCCAGAGGTTGGCCCGGTTCTGGGGGTCGAGTCCCGTGGCTGGCTCGTCGAGGAAAAGCACGTCGGGGCTGTGCATGATGCCCAGCGCGATGTCGAGGCGGCGGCGCTGCCCGCCGGAGTAGGAATCCACGCGGCGGGCGGCAAATTCCTTTAGGTCGAGAGCATCGATGAGCTCATTGGCGCGCCGCTCGGCCTCCTGGCGGCCCATGCCGTAAAGCTCGCCCTGCAGCAGCAGGTCTTCCCGCCCGGTGGCCAGGCGGTCGCCGCCGCCGAGCTGGCTGACGTAGCCGATGCGCTGCCGCACCTCGATCTGATCCGTGATTATCTCGACCGCGCGGGGGATATCCTCTACCAGGAGACACTGCGGCTTAAAAAAGGCACCGAACATTAGCGGCGAACCGGGGTCAGGAGGCTCATGCTCGACTCGCTTACCGATGCGTTATCGAACTCCTTCGACATGTTCTGGGAGATATTGTGGGCGCTCATCCTGGGCTTTGCCATTTCCGCGGTGATCCAGGCGGTCGTCTCGCGGCGGGAGCTGGCCCGGCTGCTGCCCGATGATTCGCCGCGCTCGCTGGCAACGGCAACGGTCATGGGGGCGGCGTCCTCTTCATGTTCATATGCCGCGGTGGCGATCGCCCGGTCGCTGTTCAGGAAGGGCGGCGACTTCACCGCCGCCATCGTCTTCGAATTCGCTTCCACCAACCTGGTGGTCGAGCTGGGCATCATCATGGCGATCCTGCTGGGATGGCAATTCACGCTGGCGGAGTTCATCGGCGGCCCGGTGATGATCGTGGCGCTGGCGCTGTTCTTCCGCATTTTTCTGAAGCGGCGGCTGGTCGAAGCGGCGCGGGCGCAGGCAAACAGGGGCCGGGCGGGACTGATGGAAGGCCACGCGCAGATGGACATGTCGGTGCGAGGCGGCCCCCTGCTGCGGCGGATATTCTCACAAAAAGGCATGACGTCAACGAGCCATTATTTTTACATGGATTGGGCATCCGTCTGGCGGGACATTGCTCTGGGCCTGCTGATCGCCGGCGCGCTGGCAGCCTGGGTGCCCGAGTCCTTCTGGCAGTCGCTGTTTCTCGGCGGCGGCCTTGCGGCCAGGGTATGGGGGCCGCTGATCGGTCCGGCGGTATCACTGATATCATTCGTCTGCTCGATCGGCAATGTGCCGCTGGCGGTGGTGCTGTGGAACGGTGGCATCAGCTTCGGCGGCGTCATCTCCTTCATCTTCGCCGACCTCATCATTCTGCCCATCCTCAACATCTACCGGAAATATTACGGGATGAGGATGAGCCTCTTCCTGCTGGTGGGTTCGTATGTCTCGATGGTGATAGCGGGCTTCGTCATCGAGGCGCTATTCGGCGTCCTGGGCCTGATACCGGAAAAACGGGGCCTCTCGACGGTTTTCGCGGGCATCAGCCCGAACTACACCACAGTTCTCAACGCAGCTTTCCTGGCGCTGGCGCTGGCGATGCTGGTCAGGTTTCTGAGGACCGGCGGGATCGGCATGCTGAAGATGATGAACCAGCCGGAGATGCAGCCGGAGGTGCCGGCGCAAGAGCATCGCGCCTGATTCTGCCGCATGGATGACCGACCCCGGCCGCCAGCCTTGATTTTATCCGCGTATGCGGATAGATTGTTAATATGAAACAGGCCGCGCAACTCTTCAAGGCTCTCTCGGACGAAACGCGCCTGCGGATTCTGGGGCTGCTGCTGCAGGGTGAGCTATGTGTCTGCGATCTGGTGGCGATTCTGGAGCTGCCCCAGTCGACCGTCTCCCGCCATCTGGCCTATCTGAGGAATTCCGGCCTGGTCAGCGATCGCCGCCGGGAAGTCTGGATGCATTACCGCCTGTCGGCCGGGGGCGGAATCCAGCAGAATCTGCTGGAGCTGCTGGGAAGGGACCTTTCGCAGCTGGCCCAGGTACAAGAGGACCGGCGGCGGCTGCGGGCATATCTGTCAAAGAAAAAAACGGCTTCCTGCTGCTGATGTCCTTCGGAAACGGTTGCCGGCGGACTTGACCCATGACTGAAAAAGACCCGAAATTTGTAACCGCAGGCAACGGTCCGCTGTTGCGGGACGTCATGGAAATGATGTCAAAAGCGCCCGCCGCCGCGGGCAGGCCCGGACCGTCCCGGATCGCCGGCCGGGTCACGGCCGCGGCAACCCGGACCGAGCGGTGGGAGCACTTCAGATGCCGGGTGGGAAGCTTCCGCGACAGCTACCGCGTGGAGCCCGGCCTGTATGCGTTCGGCGAGCCGGATGAGGAAGCTGACGTCCTGGTGAGCGCCAATTACAAGCTCAGCTTCGATACGCTCAGAAGCGGGCTGGGCGGGCATGACTTCTGGATCCTCGTCCTGGACACCCGGGGCATCAACGTCTGGTGTGCGGCCGGCAAGGGGACCTTCGGCACCCGCGAGCTGGTGCGCCGCATCCTGGAAACACAGCTCGCCGATGTTGTCAAACATCGCCGCCTGATCCTTCCCCAGCTGGGCGCACCCGGGGTCAATGCCAGGGAGGTGCGGCAGCGCACCGGGTTCAAGGCGCGTTTCGGGCCGGTGCGCGCGGCCGACATCCCGGCTTACGTGAAGGCCGGCTACAGGAAGACGGCCGCCATGAGCACCGTCCGCTTCGGCATCCGGGACCGCCTGGTGCTGACGCCGATGGAGCTGAACCCGGCGCTGAAAAAATATCCCTGGTTCGCGGCGGCGGCGCTGCTGCTTTTCGGGCTGGGACGGCCGGGCATAATCTTTGCCGACGCCTGGAGCGGCGGCTTTCCTTTCCTGCTCCTGGGGCTGGTTGCGGTGCTGGCCGGCGCTTTCCTGACACCAGTTCTGTTGCCGTACATTCCCGGCCGCTCCTTTGCGGTCAAGGGTTGGCTTGCCGGGCTGGCGTCGATGCTCGCGGCTTCGTTCTTGCCGGTCGTGTCAGTTGCTTTGGGTGACCGGCTGCTGCTGGCGGCCGCCTGGCTGCTCTTTCCGGCGCTGAGTTCATACCTCGCGCTGCAGTTCACCGGCTCGACGACATTTACTGGCATGTCCGGGGTAAAGAAGGAACTGAAGTTCGCGGTGCCGCTTTATATCGCCGCGCTGGCCGCCAGCATTCTGCTGCTCATTGCTTTCAAGCTGACCGGATGGGGGATTTTATGAAATATCTTGCCAAAGCCGCCACGCTGGATTACGACGCCGGCAAATGCACCGGCTGCCGCATGTGCGTGGAGGTTTGCCCGCACCAGGTCTTTGTCATTGAGAACCGGCGCGCCCGCATCACCGACATCGACCGCTGCATGGAGTGTGGCGCCTGCGCGCTCAACTGCGAGGCTGGCGCCATCAGTGTGGACGCCGGCGTTGGCTGCGCCTCGGCGATCATCAACGGCATGCTCACTGGCGGCGAGCCGACCTGCGGCTGTGACTCCGGCGAAAGCGGCAGCAGCAGTTGCTGCTGACGTTGACATCTTCACTCACCTGCGTCTTGCCTGCATCGTCAGTCTTCGCGGCCTTGCCTGCCGTTGCCTGCCGGGGCAGGAATGCCAGCGGCAGCAGGATGCTGCTCACAGTCAGGCAGGCACTCACCCATCGCGCCGCGTCCAGCCCGTGGACGAAGGAAGGCGACGGCACTCTAGACCCGGGACGGCACGGGCGGCGATGAAAGCCCCCGCTGTCATCGCACACGGAGAAAACAACATCGACGGCAACTCAGGTGAGATTTTCTCGTCCCCAAAGCTTTCAATCAGATTTCTCTGAGTCATCCCGAAGCGCCTGTCAGCCGGCTTACTCGCCGCCAGCGTTCTCAAGCAGCGAGGAACACTCCCGTCGAAGCACACGCACGTCTTTCTCGACTATAGCCCAGACAAGCGCGTCGTCAACCATGGGGTACTCGTGTGTCAGTTGATTGCGAAAGTCAACGATTCGGCGTGCGTTCCATTGGCTTGAACTCCACAAGGAGATCCAAGTCACTCTCATCGGGTCTGAAATCCTCGCGCAATGCAGAACCGAACACATCGAGTCTCGCGACACCGTGACGCTCACACGCTTTCGCGATCTCTTCGCGCCTGCCTTTAAGAAGATCGGTCATGAATGCACCCCCGATCGTTATTTTATCACTAAGCCAAGCAAACTTACGCTGTGGTTCGTCGGGTTTCATTTCAAACGCTCGAAAGTTCGATTCCCACCAGCTGTTTACTTTTTGGCGAGCTTAAAAGACCGGCCACTTTCATGTGGGCTTTCGCCCAAGCGACCCGATTATCAAAAGTTGCCTGACGACCACTGGGCAACATCTCTTGCCGGCCTGCCTCGCTCAAGGAAAATTCCTTGGCTAAGGCTTCAACTGTTTCACGCGGAGTTATGCTCCAGGCCATCACTCGCGAAGGTCAGTAATGGCAACATCAGGTCCTGAAAAGCCGGGATTGCCATTCTCATCTCCCAAGTTAAATGATGTTCATTCGTTTAAGCAGACAATTTTCTGCCTGGCGCTCCCGCTTGTTCGCGACACGCTTCCAGTCACGCAGATGCCTCCACCATTGAGGTGCGGGCGTCAGTTGGCCTTTTCGCTTGTGAGCCATTGTTTTTGTCCCCGGTATCTTTCGCCGTATTTGTCTTTACGAGTGCGCCAATATTTATCAGGCTTGCAAAGCCCACAGCTCGAATAATAGCGTCTGTGTTTTCTCTTATGATTCGCCATTATTAGTCGCCAAGATCCTTCTTTAGGATTCTAGCTTTGCTTCGAATTGCGTCTACGGGCACCTAGCGTTGATGGACGGAGTAATCTCTCACCACGCATGACGTAAAGGATAAGGATCTTTGTACCCTCTTCCCGGTAAAAGATTCGGCACGGCGGTTCAACGATCTGTCGGTAGCGCCACCCCTTAAGCTCTCGTGGTTTTGAACCGCTTCTGGGATGATCGGCCAATTGTTCCACGTGACGAAAAACGTCCTGGACCATTTTCCTGGCGGCTTCCGGATTATCCAGTGCAACGTAATCCGCAATAGCATCCAAATCAGCGAGCGCTGGTTCAGTCCAGATTATTTCAGCCATCGAGCCATGCGCTTTTTGGCGTGCGCATGAGAGAGTGTGCGGCCTTCCTCGACAGCCTTCTCTCCGCGGGCGATTCCTTCCAACAGGCTCATCCGTCGCTGCAGGGCTTCGTAGGTTTCGACATCGACCAGATAGGCGCTCGGTACACCATGTTGGGTTATGAGGATGGGCTCCTTGCTATCTTTAATCTCTGAGAGGAGCCTGGTGGCTTGGCGCTTGAGTGATGTAACAAGTTCGGTTCGCATAAAGTGATACTAAAGTATCACTGTAAATTTTGCAAGTGGCAAGATTCCGAAAGCAGCAAAGGTTCGAATCCCGCCGGCTGTCTTCGATATCGGGCAACAAAAAATCCTGTTAAACAAGGCATTTTCAGAGGTGTGGATAATGGTGGAGGCGGTGCAACGGTATTCGAACTCTGAGGTTTGTATTTTAAGCCGTTGGAGAGGGCTATGAAGCGAGCTCCCGCTTAAATACGCCAAGCATCAACAAACTTAGTCTGGATTGCAGTCGGCTAAGGAGCGACAGTTTTAGCAGACGCGAAACGCCTGATTGCAATAAGGCACCAGATAGCCTCGACCACTCCGAACGGCCATGCTCCCGAAAGAAACCCATAAGTGCTGGAAAGCGCACATCCCATGGAGAATGCCAACACAAACACGCGACCCCGATGCTCGAGGGCATACATTATCATCATGAACGTTAGAGAAATGACACCGAAAATTGTAATCATCTACGAGCGTGCCCTTCCGATCCAAGCCTTTTCTGCCTTCCGCTCCCGCTTATTGGCGGCGTGTTTCCAATCGCGCAAATGCCGCCACCAATGGGACGCAGGCGTCAGTTGTCCTTTTCGCTTGTGAGCCATTGTTTGTCTGCAAGTTTGAATTTAAAGACCCGGCGCGGTTTCATTTTGCCTCGACGTATTTTGCCTGCCTGGCGCACACTCGTCTTTAGTTTTTCAAAGTCTTTATCGTTCATCTGAATTCTCGATAATTGTGGGCCAGTTATGCTGCAGTATCAACTTCAATCAGTCCGCCAGTTGAGGATGGAGGGGGAACAGGCTCACTGGCCTCAAGAAGACCTTCAATATGGAACTCAATAGACAAGACCTCCCGCAAGCGGGGCCACGTATATGTCACCAATGTTTACGACCTGAAGGCCCGCCGTCTGCTGTGGAGCGGCGAAGGCCGCGCCAAGGAAACGCTGGAAGCTTTTTTCGCGTGGTTCGGGCAGGAGCGCACAGCCCAGCTTGAAGGCGTCTGCTGCGACATGTGGCTGCCCTATACCGATGTCGTCAAGGAAAAGGCCCAGCAGGCCATTCCGGTGTTCCATGACTCCAATCAGCACAACGGCGTCGTCTACGTGCAAGCCCTCCGATAAGAAAAAATTATTAGGACTTGTGTTTTATCAATAATCCGGTAACTAGAACTGTTTTTCGTTCAGATAGGCGCCGTGCCGGGAATGATACCATGCCTGGCCGTAGTAGCCGTCCACGCTCAGCATTCCCAGAGTGCCGCCATCCTTCTTGACCTCGAGGGTGTAATAGCCGTAGAAGGTGTCCGGATCGCCGGCCTGAGTGCCTGGCAGTTGCCTGTCCAGAAACTTCTGGGCGCGGCCGCGGGCGTCTTCCTTTTTGATGGGCATGTCAATTGTGGTTGCCGACCGCGTCTGGCCAGAGAGGCCGCCCATCATACCTCCGTAACCACCACCCATCATGCCGCCGTAACCGGCGGTGTTATTTGTTCCCCAGACGCCATTTTTAGTGTTCCACATCATATTGGGGCCGGGTTCTGGTGATGCAACTCCGGTGTTACGGTCGATCAGCACCCCGAAGGCGCCCGCGCCGGTGCTCTGTTTCTCCACGCGCGCATAAAACCCGTTGGTGAACTCGAGAACCTCCCGGACCTTCAGATCGGAGTTACCCCAGTAGTCGAGATAACGATTGGCTGCGTCCCGGGCCTGGTCAATGGTCAGAGGAGCGGTCGCTGTGTCGATGGGGCCTCCAAAAGTGCCTATCATGCCACCTGCGCCCATCATGCCGCCGCCGAAACCGCCGTCCATCATGCCGGCACGACCACCATAGCCGCCCATCATGCCATTGCCGTTATTCCAGCCGTAAATGCCGGCGCCGGTCGAGCCACCAGACGAGAGCCAGACGAGACCCAGAACCAATGCGATAACCGCGACGCCACCCGCGGCCAGACCCCATCAAAGCAATGCCTTGCTTTTCATGTGCCGGCCTCTCGGTCAACCGGTTAAAGCTTTTTTCTTCTCTTCAAATTCGGCCTTGTCGATCTCGCCGTTGGCATATCTCTTTCTGAGGATATCGAGCGCCGACTCACCGCCGGCCGTCGGGCCCGGCCCTGGCGCAGCCACCCCACCGGCTGTTTGCCGCACCAGCCAGATGACAAGCAATACGATGCCAACGATTATCGCCACCATGAAGACCATCATGAATATAAAACCGATAACATTCGTGCCGCCATAACTACCCGGACCCCATCCATCCCACACTTCAACACACCTCCCTGGTAATATTCAAAGATTACCCGCGATGAAATCTTTGCAAACGTACAAGCATGGCTCGCCGGTATTGTCTTCATGTCGATAGCAACGTGGTGCGCCCGTGAAACGTCAGCGGAAAAGATCGCGGCTACCGTTTGATACAAACCAGTATGACGTCATCAAGCGGGATATTTGATTTACCGGGGACGGACTGAGAGAAAATAGCATTGGTAATGTCCTGAGCCGAAGCATCCGCATGGCGGACAAGCAACTCCTGGAGTTTTTCATACGGCTCTTCCCTGAACTCAGGGCTTTCCGTGATGCCATCAGTCATAGCCAGAAAAACATCACCTGGACCGAATGGCTCGGTCATCGATTCGATCTCCAAGGCGGGCAAAATGCCAATCGGCAACACGCGGTGGCTTTGTAGCATTTTTGCGCTCCCCTCCCGTTTTGAGAAAAGCAGAGGGGGAGGAGCCCCCGCGTTAACATAAGCAATCTCCTTTTCGTTGATTAATGCACAAAACATGGTAATGAACATGTCCTCGGGAAGAGCCCGACTAAGGCGGAGATTCATCCCGCTGACAAAGGCAGTAAGATCCGCTGTGTGCTCAAGCGCCTCGGTCACACTTTGATTCAGCAGTGCCGCAAATAGAGACGCCGCAGTGCTTTTTCCGGATATATCCGCAATGCAGAAGAAGAGGTTTCCATCGAGATCGGTAAAGAAATAATAATCGCCTCCCAGTTCTCTGGCAAAAGCAACTTTGCTGCCAATAGACAAGTTTCCATAGCTGTCTGGGATGGGTGCAAAAACTGACTCATGGACGCTCTTGGCAATATCGAGATCGTTATTTCTTTGCGCTTCCAGGTTGGTGATGATTCTTAGCTGCATTGTGAGCCTGTCAATCAGAGCGGCGGTAAGGATGTATATGAACGAGTGCGATAAAGTGTTAAAAATCACTCCGGCGTGGCCTATTCCTGCTTCAAGTTTTAAATGGGCAACGAGTTCAGCCGCGGCGGCGACAATGGCGACAAGTACCCCGAACCGCAAACCTTGGAAATAGGTGCCAACGATAACAGGAATGAGAACAAAAGCGGTCAGCTCGGGCAGATAATCAGATACATCGGCGACGCTGATAGCTACAGCAACGACTAAAGTCGTGATGATGACAACTGCTCGGTTTGCTCGCGACATTTCCAGCCCGCCCCGGTGATTATCCTGGTTCATTTACAAGTGTAGCAAAAGCAATTTACGGAAATAACTTGCAGGCCGAGAGGCAAACCGATCCCGATGGGCGGTGGCATGAGCATGATGGGCGGCGGCACAATGATGAAAGGCAGCGCCGGCACGAGCGGACAGGCGACCGCGAATATTTCCCGAGACACAACGCATAAACCGGCCTGCATCGTCGTAATGAAAGTTCGATTCCAGCTCGCTGCTTACGTTATCGGACAACAAAAAATGCCTCTCTCGAGCCATTTTCCCGAACAAGTTTATGGTGGAGGCGGTGCTTCGTTATTCGAACTCTGAGATGAATATTTTGAGCTGGTTGGAAAGAGCGATAATGCGGATTTCTGCCTAAATGTCCAATCCTGGATACAAATGAGTGGCCATCACCAGGTCTGTGCCGGAATTTCCTTCGATCAGCAAACAACGGATTCAGTAGATACGAAACGTCTTGTCGCAATGGCGCACCAGATAGCCTCGACGGCGCCGAACGGCCACGCCCCCGAAAGAAACCCATAAGTACTGGACAACGCACAACCGACGGCAAAGGCCAGCACATATACGCGACCTCGTGGCTCCAGCGCGTACATTATCATCATGAACGTTAGAGAAATCACACCGAAAATTGTAATCATTATTCGAGCCTCCGTGATGAGAGCGAATATTTCATCGCCACTGTTTCTTTAACAGCATCTGTATTATTCAATGCAGCATGTCTCGTTGTCCCAACTTTGAATATCGCGCAAAGTATAATATTTAAGAAATTACGGTGTACAGCTCCATCTTCCTTGACATCGAATTCCCTGTAAAGTATTTTAGTACATACTTATTTAAACCCGGGAGCACAATGAAGGAATCGGCCGAACTATTCAAGACACTGTCCGTTGATAAAAGAATCGAGATCATAGAGCTGCTAAAGAAAGAAGCCATGAGCGTCAATTCGATGGCCGAGGCTCTGGGAATAACCTCGTCGGCGGTTTCGCAGCACCTGCGCGTGCTTAAAAGCGCCGGTTTGGTCAGAGATGAAAGGAAGGGTTATTGGATCTACTATTCGCTGGACCGAGACACTCTGGAAAAGGCCCGGGAAAGGCTGAACAGAGTATGCACCTGTGGCTGCCAAAATAAAAACGCAAGCAGGAAAAAATGCTCAGGCAGCTAGGAGAGCACAATATTTTTTTCTTATCTAATTAAGTTTATCTGCATTAACTTAAGAAGGGAGGTGAAACTCATGACGAGTGACAACAGAGAAAATCAAGCCATCGACAAGAAAGAAGAGCAGGAACAGGAAAACGACAGCACAAAGGGCTCATGTGGCTGCGGTTGCGTTCCCCCAATCGAAACCAAATAGCGAGAGAATGTTCAGGAGAGGGTGAATCATCAAGATCGATTCACCCTCTCAATCTATTATTGGGAGGAAGGATGAAAGAGATGTTTTTGGCAATATTCACCTGGCTTCATTTGATAGCAACTGTCCTATGGATCGGCGGAATCGCTTTCATCCTGTTTATCGCCTTGCCTTCGGCCAAACAAATTATGGGCTCGGACGCTGGGAAACTCATGGGCGTAATTTCAAAGCGATTTACCCTGGTGGCAAACTGTTCAATCGCTCTTTTGGTACTCACAGGAGCGGCGATGGCAGTTCTGAATAACAGATTTTCGAGCTCTGCGATTCTTGAAAATAACTGGTTCATTATTCTGGTCGTGAAGCATATCTTGGTTTTCACAATGATTGTCATCCATTTCTATCGGGGATGGATTTTATCCCCCAGAATTATGAGAACTGAATCATGGCAAAGGCAGGCTTCCATGCAAAGACTTTCAATGAACTTGGTGAAAGGGTCGTGCCCTTAAACTTCTGTAAATTCTAACAGCCGCTAAAGGAAGAGCGGCCATCGTTCTCCAAGATATTAGGTATCGAGTCCAATATCAAAGGAGAGACGATGGCCAGAGTAAACGGTAAGGG
>JAJYXB010000005.1 GCA_021791195.1 Actinomycetes bacterium
ACTCGTCCTTGTGGTCGAGCACCATCCGCACCGCACGTTCCTTCAGCTCTTTGGGATACCGCTTTCGTGTGTTCATGACTCCATCCTCTCAAAAGATGGAGCCTCCAGGAAAGTCGGGGCGATTCACCCTGATCGACGCCCCGTCATCCACCAAGAACAAGGAAAAGCTGCGCGACCCCGAGATGTCCCAGACCAGAAAGGGCAACCAATGGTACTTCGCCGTGAAGGCCCATACCGGCACCGATCCCGAAACCGGCTAGTACACACAGTGGTGGCAACCACAGCATCTGTCCACGATTCCACCATGATGGAAGATCTTCTGCACGGAGATGAGGAGGCCGTCTGGGGTGACAAGGCCTACGCCAACGAGGGCAGGAAGGATGAATTTGAAAGGCGCGGCGGCAAGTGGTGCGTATCAAAGAAAGCTAGCCGGGGCCAGAGCTTGAGCAAAAAGGACAAAGAGCAAAACCGCAGATTCAGCCAGACCAGGGCCAGAGTCGAACATCCGTTCCACGTCGTCAAATGCCTCTGGGGGCACCGAAAAGTGCGCTACCGCGGCATCTACAAAAACGCGGCGCAGCTGTTTACGCTCTTTGCTCTTACCAATATCTATCTGGTCAGAAAGAAACTGCTTTATCCACAGCCGCGGTGCGCCTAGAATCGGGAAAATGGATCGAATAGGAACCGCGAAAACGGAATATAGTTAGAATATCTTGGATATCAACCGACAATCTGCAGCTTCGCAAGCATTATCTGGTTTTGTTGATGCTTGTTCAGAGGTTCCTAAAACAGGAAAACTGCATTACTGCCTTATGTCTGATTCCATCACCATCCGCAGCGCCCACGAGCATAATCTGAAGAACATCTCGATTGAGCTGCCCCGCGGCAAGATGATCGTCATCATCAGCCTCTCCGGCGCTGGCAAGGGTTCGCTGGCCTTTGACGCCATCAGCGCTGAAGGGCTACGTTGAATCTCTCTCCGCCTACGCCCGCCAGCTCTTGGCCAGATGCAGAAGTCCGACGTCGACAGTATCTACAGCGAGCAGTTCGCCTGCCCCGACTGCGGCGTCGGCCTGGCGGAGCTGGCGCCGCGCATCTTTTCCTTTAACAGCCCTTCCGGCGCCTGCGAGTACTGCACTGGTTTGTGGTATCTGGAGAAGATCGATCTGGACCTGCTCATCCCAGACTGACTTCGAGCTCACCGCCACGCTCATAACGACCTCCTCCTCGATTGACAACGTCGGCCATCAGTTCGAGAAAGAGGATGACAATCCTGTTTTGAGATAGTTACTTAATCGTGCAGACTCATTTTGGTTGCGGCGTTGGGGATGATGACGCTGGCAGGCTTGTTTGTGGCTGCGGCCGTGGACGGAGCCCCGTTGGCCGCTATCGCACGTGTTTCCACCGCCGCCGGCGGCGGCGAGGCGCACGGTTCCAGTAGCGAAGTCGCCGCTTCCGCGGATGGCCGCTACGTCGTTTTTACTTCGGGCGTGGCGAATCTCGTTGCTGGCGATGTCAACGGCGCTAGTGACGTCTTCCTCAAGGATACCCAGACCGGGTCCATCACACTGGTGTCAAGCAACGTTTCCGGCATCCAGTCAAATGGCATCAGTTATATAACGGCGCCATCTCCGGTGACGGCCGCTACGTTGCTTTCTGTTCCACCGCCACGATCCTGATCGCACCGGCCACCAACGGCCAGGTGCAGGTGTTCGTCAAGGACATGGACGCCGGCGCGGTATGGCCACCGGTCACACGCAGCTGCTCTTGCATGATTTCTCCAGGGGGGGGTGCCGACAGCATGGACGCCGCGATTTCCGCCGACGGTCACACAGTGACCTTCGCCTCGCAGGCCGGCAACCTGGTTGCGGGCGACGCCAACGGCGCTGCCGATGTTTTCCGGGCCCCGGCATCGCTCGCACACTCCGGACACGTAACTCCCATCTTCTCTGGACAGGTGGGCGGCCCCGTGGAGGTCAGAACCTGCTCCCAGCCCTTCAGCCCCAGCGGCAGCTGCCCTGGCGCCACCCTTCAGGTGATGGCCTCCCAGCGCGTCCTCTGGAACGGCTATTTCAACGAGGTGCTGGGGACGGTCTCCGGCTGATACGGTCCGCGCACGTACCAACAGAACCGATTCCTTTCATCTGCATTTCTTATTGACGCTCGCCGCGCCGGCACAATATAATTCGTGATTCCGGGACATCTTGCAATTAATTTACCGGTCATGGGCTTCCTTATCCCGCATGATGCCGCAAATATATTGCAAGGTGTCCCCTTCAGCTACATAGCGGAAAGGAGCGCAATTGGCCCCAGAAACGACAGTACCGTCAGACATTGATATCGCGCAGGCGGCCCGGATGAAGCCGATCGGCGAGATCGCCGCCGATGCCGGCATCCTCGAGGAGGAGCTGGAATATTACGGCCGCTACAAGGCGAAGGTCGATTACGCCTCGATTTTGGAGCGGCTCAAGGACCGGCCCGACGGCAAGCTGATCGACGTCACCGCCATCACGCCGACGCCATGGGGCGAGGGCAAGACCGTCACCTCACTGGGGCTGGCGCAGGCGCTGCGCAAGATCGGCAAGAACGTCATCCTCTGCATCCGCGAGCCTTCCCTGGGACCGGTATTCGGCATCAAGGGCGGGGCCGCCGGCGGCGGTTACGCCCAGGCGGTGCCGATGGAAGACCTCAACCTGCACTTCACCGGCGACATCCACGCGGTGTCGGCCACCAACAACCTGCTGGCGGCGATGATCGACACCCACCTGATGGAGGGCAGGAACAAGCTGGACATCAACCCGCTCACCGTCAGCTGGCGCCGCGTCATCGACATGAACGACCGCGCGCTGCGGCACGTGGTTGTCGGCCTGGGCGGTTACCTGAACGGCACGCCGCGCGAGACCGGTTTTGACATCGCGGTAGCTTCGGAGGTAATGGCCATCCTGGCGCTGGCGACCGGCCTGAAGGATTTGCGCGAGCGCATGGGCCGCATCGTCTTTGCCTACGACCGCAGCGGCAAGCCGCTGACGGCGGAGGACATCGGCGCCGCCGGCGCGATGACCGTGCTGATGAAGGATGCGCTGAAGCCGAACCTGATCCAGACGCTCGAGCACGGGCCCGTCTTCATGCACGCCGGCCCGTTCGCCAACATCGCCCACGGCAACAACTCGGTGCTGGCGACCAAGGTGGCGCTCAAGCTGGCCGATTACGTGGTCACCGAATCCGGCTTCGGCGCCGACCTGGGCGCGGAGAAGTTCATGAACATCACCTGCCGTTACGGCGGCTTCTCCGCCAGCACTGTCAACATCACCTGCACCATCAGGGCGTTGAAGATGCATGGCTACGGACGCACCTGCACCCGCGAGGAGCTGGAGAAGGAGAATCTCGATGTTCTGGACAACGGCTGCCAGAACCTCGCCAAGCAGATCGAGAACATGAAGAACTTCGGCATCCCGGTGGTGGTGACGGTCAACCGTTTCGCCGCCGACACCGACGCCGAGGTTGAGCTGGTGCAGAAACGCGCCATCGAGTTCGGCGCCGAGGCCTGCAACCCGATCACCGTGCACGCAAACGGCGGCGACGGCGGCATCGAGGCGGCCAACGCCGTGGTCGATGCCTGCGAGCGGCCGAGCAACTTCCAGTTCCTCTATCCGACTGACGCGCCGATCAAGGAGAAGATCGAGACCATCGCCACCAAGATGTACGGCGCCGACGGTGTCGACTACATGCCCGAAGCGGAGCAGAAGATCAAGGCCTTCACCGAGGCGGGCTGGGACAAGCTGCCGATCTGCATGGCCAAGACGCACCTGTCGCTGTCGCACGATCCCAACCTGAAAAACCGGCCCACCGGCTTCCGGGTGCCGATCCGTGACATCCGCCCCAGCATCGGCGCCGGCTTCCTCTATCCAATACTCGGCGCGATGTCAACCATGCCTGGCCTCGCCGAGCGCCCGGCGGCGGTCGATGTCGATATCGATGTGGAGACGGGAAGGATCAAGGGGCTGTTCTAGACAGACAGCGGCCAGATTACCTGAAGACCAGGACCCGGCGCAGCGCCGGGTCCTTTTTTAGCCGGTTGCCAGCCGCGCCACAGCGGAATCGACGCTGCTGTAGAAGTGCTCCGCTCCCAGGCGGTCGAACAGACCCTCGTGCCTGAGGACCTGCCGCACCGGCCGGTGGACGTTTGTGAAGACGACTTCGATCCCGGAGCCGCGCAAGTCCTTGCTGAGGTCGTCGAGCATGATCACCGACGTGGCGTCGATGTCATACAGCGCTTCCAGGTCGATTGCCACTACTGACGGCTTCGGCTGCGAATTCTTCACCTGCCGGCGCAGGGCGTTGCGGACCGCGTCGGCGCTGGCGAAGAAAAGCGTCCCCTGGATGCGATAGATGGCCAGGCCGGGATATCGCTGCGCTTCGGGGTGGCGGTTGGCGTCCACCCAGGCGCCGGTCCTTTTCATCTTTGCCAGCAGCACCACCCGCGGCCGGCTGAGTTCGTTGGCGATTACCACGAACGACAGCACCACCGCCACCGCCAGTCCGGTGAGGACGCCGAAGATCAGCACGCCGAACAACGCCGGCAGGATCATGCCCAGGCTGTCGCGGCGGATGCGAGTGAAGCGCACGATCTCCTTCAGGTTCAGCATGTGTCTGACGGCGAAAACGACGATCGTGCCCAGCACCGCCTCCGGCAGGTCGCGGAAGAGCGGGGTGAGGAACAGCAGCGTCACCACCAGGAAGGCGGATGCCGCCATCGGCGCGATCTCGCTGCGGGCGCCGTTGCTGTCGTTGGCCGAGGAGCCGGACAGGCCGCCGGCAACGGCGATCCCGCCCAGGAGGCCGGAACCCACGTTCGCCAGACCCGTGGCGCGCAGCTCTTCGTCCGGGCTGATCTCATACTGGTGGCGTTCAGCAAGCACACGCGCCGAGCCCAGCCCCTCGGCATAGGCCACCAGCACGATGCCGGCCGCGCCGGGAATAAGCGAGGAGAGGTCACTCCAGGATATCTGCGGCAGCGCCGGCGTCGGCAGCCCTGAAGGCACGTTGCCCACCAGGCTGACACCGTGACCGGAGAGGTCGAGCAGGTAAGCCGCCGCGATGCCGCCTACCAGCACCAGCAGCGCCGCTGGCACCTTGCGGGCATACCGGCCCACGACGATCAGGACCGCGAGGCTGATGGTGCTGACTGCCAGGGTCGGCAGGTTCGCGGTCCCCAGGTTGGTAAGCGCGGTCCATGCCATCCGGAAGAAGTTTCCCTCGCCGACGTGGATGCCCAGGAGTTTTGGCGCCTGGCGGACGATGATGATCAGCGCCAGGCCGAAGACGAATCCCAGCACCACCGGCCGGGCCACGAAATCGGAAACGAAACCCAGTCGCGCTATCCAGGCGATCAGGAAGATGAGGCCGGCCAGGATGACGATGGCCGAGGTCAGCGCGGCGTAGCGCTGCGGGTTCGTGCCCGCCAGGGGAGCCACCGTCGCGGCGATGATCACCGCGGTGGAGGATGTGGACGATACGGCGACGTGCCGGCTGGAGCCGAACAGCGCGTAAATGAAAAGGCCAGCCGCGGCGGCATACAGTCCGGCCTGCGGCGGGACGCCGGCGATGCCGGCGTAACCCATGCCTTCGGGGATCAGCAGACCGGCCAGGGCGATCCCGGCGACGATGTCCACCGGCAGCGAGCGGCGCTTGTATGCCGGCAGCCAGCCGGCAATGGCCAGGAAATCCGCCAGGCGGTTTGCCTTTTTCCCGCTTGAATTTTCAGCCCGGTTCTCACTCACGACTTACCCTCAGTGCAATATTACGTGATTGCCGACTAGCTCTTTAGCGGCCGTTTCCGGTTTCCTTCCCGTTGCATTCGGGGAAAAAAGTGTGGCTTTCAAGGTCCCCGGCCATGATATCGGAAAAAGGATGCACGGGATGCAAAGCCTGCTGTGGCAAATAACCGCCTTTCTGCCGGTCTTTCTGGCCAGTCCGACGATGTATGCCGGCATGATCCTGGTCCTGGCCTCGCCGCACGCCCGTCAGCGCGCTTTTGCCGCCACGGCCGGATGCACGCTGACGGTGATCATTCTGGGGCTTGTGGCCGTCAACGGGGAGGCGGCCGCAACCACTCCCGAGCCGCCGTCGACGAAGTCGGGAGTGATAGACATCGTTATCGGCGTCATGCTGTTGCTGCTCGCCGCCTGGAATATCTTTAGCA
>JAJYXB010000009.1 GCA_021791195.1 Actinomycetes bacterium
TGGCGGCGGTGACTGTGACTGAGTGGGTGCCGGCGCTTAAGGAGGCGGGCGGGCGGTAGCTGACGTAGGAGCTGGTGCGGTTGGCGCCGGCGGTGACGTCCTGGCCGTCGAGTTTGATGTTGACGGATGCTACGTTTATGCCATTGCCGCTGGAATAATCGGCGGTGATGTATGGCCGGTTGTTGCTTATGGTGCCGGACGGCTGCGTGTTGCCGATCTGCGGCGGCATCGGCACGTAACGTGCGTGCGCATCGTTGCGCATGCTGGGAATCAGGCTGTAGAGATAGTCTCCGGGGCAGTCGGTCGGATAGGCGTCCCGGTGGCCGAGGATATTCGGCGGACTGCTTCCGACAGGCGCATAGTTGTTAAAGGGGTCATAGTGAACGAAGTAGTCCGAACCCAAGGGATCGATCTGGAACTGGTTGGCCTTGATCGTCAGCAGCCAGACGAAAGCGTTGTACATCGCCGCGGTCACGGGGCCGCTGTCGTAAGTACCCAGGGCGGCAATACCGATGCTGCCACTGTTCCAGCCGTAGACGTGACCACCGATGACTGACTGGCCCGGGGGCGCGGCAGAGCCGCCGGCACGGCCCTCATAGACGTTGCCTTGCCAGTCGATCAGGTAGTTGTAGCCGATGTCACCCCAGCCGAGGCTGACAGCGTGATAGTAATAAATCGAACGGACCGCCGCCGCCGGATCCGACGTCCGGTTCGACCCGTCAGCGGTATGATGGATGATCAACTTCCTCGGCTGCGCGTACTCAGGGGTCCAGGTCATCAGGGATTCATCAGCACCCCACTGGGATCTGGGGATGACGCCCGGCTCGCCTTTGGCTTGGACCGGCTTCAGCAGCCAGTCAGCATGGTTTTCAAGCGTTGCCAGCGAAAGAAGCGGCTGGTGGTAACCCATGGCATCGATGTAACTCGCAGTAACCCGGCTGATCTGTGGCGCCTGGCCTTGCAGATTTGCCTTCAGGTTGAAACGGTACTGAAAGTAATTATCCTTTTCGCCAAAAATCAGGCCGCCAATCGTCTCCCCCGCCGACCTGGTCGACATGAAGTTGTCGGGAGCGGCATCGGCTTCATCCTGGCTGACTGTCTGCCAGTTGCCCCAGGTGGCGCCGTCCTGGCTGAAGCGGATCTCAGCATTTACGGCGGCGCCGGCGGGGACCTGCGCCAGCCAGTGCAGGCCAACGGCGTTGAAAGGATAATCAGTCTTGACTCGCTCGGAAGTGAAATTCCCCTGGGGAGCATGGGGAGCCAGCGCAAGAACATCCTTGCCCGAAGCGGTAGCGGTGACGCCAGTTCCATCCAGCTGACCGGTGAGAAAGTCCGTGCCGGTTTTGACGACGTCGTTGCCGACGGTCTTTGGCGGAGTGCTGCCGGACCGCCATCCGGGGTAAAGTAGCACCGCACCCAGTGCCAGCACCACCACGGCCACCGATCCCAGCAGGTACTTCTTTTTGCCCCACTCAAGGATGTTAAATACCGATTTCAAAGTTTCGCCTACACTCTATTTGCGACAGCTTACTCCCGCAACAGCAAACGTGTAAAAATTAGGTTAAATCTGCCGGCGCGGCTCCCCCCTGCCGGCGGAAGAACAATCCTGCTCCTTTAAGCGATTTACCACCGGTGGCCGATATCCTGCAAATCCGCCGGATGCTTTTTAGAACGATGCTGCAGCAGGCTTGTTAACCACCCCCGCCAATCTATAGGATTCAGACATGAGAATCGGTATCGAAGGGCTGCCGCTGCTGTTCCACCGCACCGGCACCTCCACCTACACGCATGAGCTGGTCCAGCATCTGCGACGGCTGGGGACGCCGGATCAGGTGATTCTGTTCGCGAGGGACCAGCGGATGGCGGGGGGCTCCTACCACGATATTTCATACGCCGAGCGAGCGGCAAACTACTTCTATAAGGAATATCGGCTGCCGGGAGAGTTATCCAACCTGGGGATCGACGTCTATCATTCCCCGCGCGACATGGGCATGCCCAGCCCGGCGAAGCTCTCCTGCCCCTCGGTGATGACGCTGCATGACATCATCCTGGTCCGCTCCGCCTCCGACTACTACAGCCCCCGCCGCGCCCGCATGTACGCGCGGCGGCTGCTGAAGCGGGTGCGGGAGGTCGATCATGTGATCACCGTCTCGGAGTTCTCCCGCCGCGATATCATCGACTGGAGCGGCATCGGCGAGAAAAAGGTGAGCGTGGTCTATAACGGCGTCTCGGAACAGTTCCGCCCGGTGACCGGCGAGACGGAGCAGGAGGAAGTTCGCACCCGCTACAGCCTGCCGCGCCGCTTCGTGCTCGCGGTCGGCTCCACCGAGCCGCGCAAGAACATCCGCAGCGCGATCGAGGCCTTCGGCATCATCCGGCGCGTGCGCCCTGACCTCGAGCTCGTCGTCACGGGGGTGGATTACTGCCGCGTCGGCCCCGGTTCCGCCTTTGCCGGCCTGGAGCTGGACGGCGTCCGCTTTACCGGCTACGTGCATGACTTCGACATGCCGGCGCTTTACAGCATGGCCGAGGCGCTGCTCTTCCCTTCGCTGTACGAGGGCTTCGGGCTGCCGCCGCTGGAGGCGATGGCCTGCGGCACGCCTGTGGTCACTTCCAGCACCACCTCCATCCCCGAGGTCACCGGCGACGCCGCCATGCTGATCGATCCCGTCAGCACCGGCGAGCTGGCCGGCGCCCTGCAGATGGTGCTCGACTCCGCCGCGCTACGCGAAGAGCTGGTAGCCAAGGGACTGAAGCGCGCCGCGGAGTTCACATGGGAAAGGACCGCGCGGGAGACGCGCAAGATCTACGAACTGGTGGTCTGATCCGGACCGGGCAACGCGCCGGAGAAGGCGCCGCTGCCAAAGCGTTAGCCGTTGGCCGGCGTTCCGGCCACCTCGTTGAGATGCCCCTGCCACAACACCCGCTGGGTAGCCAGCACCGGCATGGGCGCCTGTTTGGCCTGGCCATTCCAGGCGTGTACTTCCAGCGGCCCGCCCTGCAGGCCGGCGAAGACCGGCGTGACGCTGGCGCCCGGCTGGAGCGTGCCGCTGCTCACCAGCTGGCCGGCCACATCGATCTCATAGTAGACCGGCGTGGCATCAGGATTGGCGACCAGCACCCAGTTGTCCGAGCCGGGGGTCTTGCTGTCATACCAGGTCCATATGTACGAAGAGCTGAGGTTGGCATCGGGAATTCCGGGCGTCTCTTCGAATGACGGACCCCAGAGTACGCGCTGCGAGGCGATCACATCCGCCGGGGCCTGCTTTGCCGGACCGATCCAGGTCTGCAGATCCACAGGCCCGCCGATGAGTCCCGGGAATGTGGGCGTGATGGTTGCTCCGGGCGCGATCGTGCCGCTGGACATAAGCTGGCCAGCCACCCGCAGCTCGTAATAAACGGAAAAAGAGTTCTGGTTGCCGACCAGGACCCAGTCGGTAGCCCCCGGCGACTTGTTGTCGTACAGGGTCCAGAGGTAATGGTCCGAAAGACCGGCTGCCGGCGTTCCGGGCACCTCGTTAAAGGCAGCGCCGTTGCCGGTGAGCACGCGCTGGGAAGTCACCAGCGGCGCCGATGTCTGCTTGCTGGCGCCGGTCCAGCCCTGGACCTCCAGTGGCCCGCCCTGAGCTCCGGGGAGGGTGGGCGCGAACGTCGCACCTGCTTGCAGGGTGCCGCTGTTCACCACCCGGCCGGCGATCCTGATCTCATAATAGACCGGTGAGGAGTTAGGATTGGCAACAATGACCCAGTCGGCGAAGCCGGCTGTGACGTTGTCGTACCTTGGCCAGTAATAGTGGTCGGAGAGCCAGGTGCTGCTCGTGGCCGGCACTTCCTCGAGCGAACTCCCGTTCCAGAGGATGCGCTGGCTGACGGCGGCGGTGCTGCCGCTAAGGGACATGGCGGTCACCGGCCCGCCTATCGCCCCGGCGTAGCTGGTAACCAGTGTATGGCCCGGCGGCACCTGGCCGGCGCTGCTGCCGCCGATACTGAACGGAACCGCATTCATGGTGCGTCCGGCCACGGCCACATCGAAGCTGAGCGCCCCGGACGCGGACGCCGGATTGGCGGCCAGCACCCAGTCGCTCGAACCGACGCCGTCATACCATGACCAGTAATAATCCTTGGGGTTGGCGCTGGCCGTCGAAACCGTGAACGACCAGTTCGCGCTGCCGCTGGCGCTACCGTTGGTCACCGCAAGGGAGATGCTGTGCGCTCCGGCTGCCAGCGGCGCCGGCGGCCGGTAGCTGACGTATGTGCCGGTACGGGTGGCGTCCGCCGATACGTCGGCGCCGTCCAGCTTGATGACTGTGCTGCCTGCCTGCACCGTCGCGCCGGTGATCGCGGCATAGATGTACGGCCGGCTGTTGTCGATCGTGCTGCCGTTGGCCGGTGACACAGCCCCGACCTGGAGCGCCGGCGATGGCGGAGGTGAAGGCGGCGGAGGTGGCGGTGAAGGTGACGAACCCAGTCCGAACCAGCGCACGCAGATATTGTAGAAATTCTGGTTGCCCTGGAAATGGGGCGTGTAGCGGTAGAGCGATGCCGTTGCGCCGGTGCTTAAGTAAACATTAATGCCGTCGATGCTGACCGTGTTGCCGGTAGTATATGGAGCTACAGAGCTGCTGTGCAGGTCCGCATATTTCATGTTGTGATTTAGCTGCCAGGTTCCCCAGTCCACCTGGTGGGAAAAGCCGGCATAGGAGCAGGTGCCGCCGTCGGGGCAACCGTAGCCCATTGCATAAGCGAGCGCCCATCCCGGCGGCGACGGATTTGTGATCAGCCCCTGTTCCTTTTGCAGTGTCGCCAGGATGACCTGCGGGTTTATGCCATACCAATTGGCCGCCTCCCAGATCATATGGGCGGCGCTCCAGCCGTATGGATCGGTGTCATCATTGGGGCCAACCAGAGTATGAAGTGTTTCCGTGTAGCCAGCCAGATAGCTGCCCTGCTGCTGCAGGAAGCTCTGGATCTGCGCCTCCGACATCGTGCCGGTGGCGCTCATGAAGCTCTCCGGGACGATGTTGCTGGAATCGAAGGCGGCGTCGGCGGCCGAATACGCCAGCAGGCTGAAAAACACCGCCGCGGCCGCGAGCAGCGGCAGCGCGCCGGCGGGGCAGCATCGCCGGCTTACGGGACAGCTCAGCCTATGTTTGCGAAATCCGGGAAAAATCGGTGTGACCCCCAGAGGATTTTCTGACTCTTGCTGTGCATCCGGAGCTTCAGAACGCCGGTTTCTCATCCTTCGGCTTTCTTTAGAAACTCTTTAGCCCTCCGGCGGCGGTGACTTCCTGGCGCGATACGCTGAACTGCCTGGAGACAGCTGTATACTGTCCGTTTTCAAGTTTTAGCAACCTGAGCGTGGCGCCATCGGCGCCAGCGGGCATGGACCCGCCATCGAGCCCGCCCGAGCCGGCGTAAAAAACATTCTCCTTCAGATCCTGCCAGGATCCGGAACTCTGCTGCTGCACCGTGAAGTAACCCGGTCCCTGCACGTAGAACAGGAACGAGATCGAGCCGTCGTTATTGGCCTGCGCCGTCAGGGAACAGTCGAGGCCGGCCAGCTGCACGTCGCCTGTGGGGGCGGGCGGCGCCGGCGCCGGTGGCGCGGTCTCCGTGGGCCGGTAGTTGCCGCTGTTGTCCTGTTTTTGCGCTCCTGTAGCAGTCGCAGCAGGAGCAGTGACGGCAGGCTGCTGACCCGGTTCCGTTTGCCCGGAACCGTCCGCAGCCACGGTGTGCGCCGTCGTAGCAGCCGCCGTATCTGTAACCGCTGGCGCCCCGCTGCGGAAGCCGGTTCTGGCATAGACGACCACAGTGCCGCCGAGCACCAGGAGCGCCGCCGCCAGGATCGCCAGCCTTTTTCCAGTCATGATGCCACCTTCCTGATTCAGGGTAAGCTAATAACTTGCCCACTACCATAACATCATCTTCCCGCGAGGCTAAACCCGGGCCAGGCCGAGCCGCGGCCGGCGCCACTGTCGAAAAAACGCGCCAAAACAGATTAGAATCAGGAAAACACTTCCCGGGAATCCCCCATCATGCCGAAGAAACAGACACAGAGACGGACACCGGCGCGGCAAAGGCCACTCTCCAACATGGAGGTCGCGGCCGCACTTGACATGCTGGCCGATATGATGGAGCTGGACGAGCAGAACAAGTACAAGGTGATCGCCGTACAGACGGCGGCCAGACGGGTCGCGGAGACCAACTTCTCGCTACAGGAGGTCGCCGCCCGGGGAGAGTTGACGGAACTGCCCGGCATCGGCGAGAAGATCGCCGCCAAGATCGCCGAGCTGCTCAAGACCGGCACGCTGGCAGAGCTGGAGGAATACAAGACCCGCTACCCCGCCGACCTGGTGCGCATCCAGAAGGTGCAGGGCGTCGGCCCCAGGACCGCGCGCAAGGTCTGGCGCGAGCTGGGCGTCTCCTCGCTGGCGGGGCTGGAGCAGGCCGGGAGGGAAGGCCGCATCGCCGGGCTGCCGGGGCTGGGTCCCAAGGCACAGGAGAACATCCTCAGCGCGATCGCGCGGCTGCGGGCGCGCAGCGCACGGGTGCCGCTGGGCGAGGCGCTGCCGGTCGCCGAAGCCGCCGTGACGGAGCTGAAGCAGCTGCAGGAGGCGCGCAACGTCACCTGCGCCGGCAGCGTGCGGCGCATGCGCGAGACGGTCAAGGATGTGGACATCATCGCCACCGCCACCCGGCCCGCGGCGCTCACCGAAGCCTTCAGCCGCCAGCCGATGGTCGCCGAGGTCATCGGCAAGGGCCCGACCAAATGCTCGATCCGCACCCACACCGGCCTGCAGATCGACCTGCGCGTCGTCCCGCCCGACCTTTACGGCAACCTGCTGCAGCACTTCACCGGCTCGGCCAGGCACAACGTCGCCCTGCGCGAGCTGGCCATCTCCAGGGGGCTGAAGGTGAGCGAATACGGCGTCCAGGAGGCGGCGAGCGGCAAGGTGCACAAGTGCGCCACCGAGGAGGAGGTCTACGCCCTGCTCGGCCTCGACTACATCGAGCCGGAGTTGCGTGAGGACAGCGGCGAGCTCGAGGCGGCGGCAGCTCATAAGCTGCCGCGCCTGATCCGGATGGACGACATCCGCGGCGATCTGCACCTGCACTCCGACTGGAGCGACGGCAAGGCCGGCATCCGCGAGATGGCGCTGGCGGCGCGGGCGCAGGGCTACGATTACATGGCCATCTCCGACCACACGCAGTCGCTGGGAATGGTGCGGGGGCTGACGCCGGCAAAGCTGGAGCGGCAGCTGGAAGAGATCGCCGGCATCAACGCTGAACTGCAGCCTTTCCACATCTTCAGCGGCTGCGAGTGCGACGTGAAGGCGGACGCCACCCTGGACCTGCCGGACGAGCTGCTGGCGCGGCTGGACTTCGTCACCGTCTCGGTCCATTCCGGCTTCAACCAGAGCCGGCGCCAGATCATGAAGCGGCTGCAGGCGGCGATGGAGAACCCGCATGTGCGCGCGATCGGCCATCCCACCGGCCGCATCATCAACCGCCGCGAAGCCTACGATCTTGACATCAGGCAGACCATTGATATCGCCGCCGCCACGGGCACGGCGCTGGAGATCAACTCCCATTATTTGCGGCTCGACCTGAATGACCTGCACGCGCGGGCGGCCCAGGAGGCCGGGGTCCGCCTGGTGATCAACAGCGACGCCCATGAGCCGGCCGGCCTCGGCCTGGCCTACGGCGTCGCCACTGCCCGCCGTGGCTGGATCCGGCCGAAAACGGTACTGAACGCGCTGCCGCGCACCAGGCTGGCGAAACTGCTGGCCCGGCCCAAAAAGCCCGCCACTTGAAACGCCTGAAAACCATCCTTTTGATCTGCCTGCTCGCAGCCCTGGGCACGCTGGCGCTGCTGCCGGCCGGTGGCTGCACGGTCTCCATCCCGCCGGACACAGACTGGGCCACCAGGACCAGCGCCGCCACCCAGCCGGCCGGCGGCGATGAGCTGCAGGCTCTTCTGACCGCCTACGGAGAGGCGCTGGTAAAGAAGGACCGCGCCCGCTTCGCCAGCCTGCTGGACCCGGGCAGCCCCGATTTCACGCGCCAGCAGCTGCAGCTGTTCGACCGGATGAAGGATGTTCCCTTTGCCCAGTACCGGATCGCCCTCGTCAGCCACACCGAGCCGCAGCCCGGCACGGCGATCGCCAAGGTGAGCGTCGCCTGGACGCTGGCGGGCAGCTTCAGCGGCCTGCCGGAGCCGGACCGCACCGCCTTCACGCTGGTCCGGCGCCAGGACGGCTGGAAGCTGGCCGGCGACGCCACACAGCAGGCGCTGGGCAAGCAGCGAAACGTCGCGCTGTGGGACCAGGGACCGGTGGCCGTACTCAGCGGCGGCCACATCATGGCGCTGTACCATCCCGGCCAGGAAGCCACCGCGCGCCAGCTTGTCAGCGAAGGCGACGCCGCCTGGCCGCGGCTGACCCAGGCGCTGCCGGGCACATCGCTGCCCTTGATCCCGGTGCTGATCTTTGACAGCAAGGCCCAGATCGACCAGGCCTTCCCGGGCAAATGGCAGGAATGGACCGGCGGCGCGGCGCGGATGCTGGGTCCGGCCCCTGACCAGGGCGGCGAGATCATCGTCGACTCCGCCCTCTATCGGCAGACGAATACCGCCAGTCCCGGCTACAACGGCAAGATGATCGGCCATGAGATGACACATGTGGTCCTCTTCCCGGAGCAGGCAACGGTGACGCCGCCGTTCCTGGTGGAAGGGCTGGCAGATTTTGTCGGCGGCGAGAAACAGACGGCGATGCTGCGGCAGAAGCTCGCCGCTGGCGAACGTTTGAGTCCCGGCCTGGACGAACTCTGCCAGCCCAGCGCCTTTCAGGCACTGTTGTCAACCGAGGCGGCGGACCTTGCATACGAGGAAGCCGATACCGCGGTCATCTACCTGGAGCAGACATATGGCAACGGCCGCACGCTCGACCTGCTGCGCGAGTTCAAGCGCCGCGAGCACGATCATACCGATCAGAAGCAGCTGGTGGATGAGGTGTTCCGCTCCGTGCTGGGAACCGGTTTCAGCGACTTTGAAAACCGCTGGACCAGATTCGTCCTTTCCGGCAATGCGTAATTTGTTGATATCACGGAATAAAGTTAGCATTATATCCGCGCTCGCGGCGGTGGCGCTGACGGCGGTCATGCTGCTGGGCCTGCCCCGGCTGCAGCAGCTGCGCGCCAATTCCGCCCTGGCAAGCGCCAACGCCCATATCGCCCGGGCAGACTCCCTGATGTCCGGCATTGACGTGCCCGCCACGGCTGCCGCCAGCTTCAGCTCGCTGGACGGCATCAACCAGGCGCGCGGCGCCCTGGCGGACGCGGACGCCTCGCTCGGCAAAGCCGCCACGGAGGTGAACCTGTCCCGTGAGGAGGCCGCTGCCGCCTGCGGCCTCAGCCTGCTGCCCGGCTGGTACCGCGACTACCTGGGCAAAAAGCGGGATGCCGCCGGCCTCCGGCTCCAGCAGATCCATATGCTCAGGCAGGCGGCGGACAAGCTGGGGCGGCTATACGCCGCCGGGCCGGTCATCTTCCAGGCGCAGCAGGACATCGACCGGCTGACCGGACAGCTGGAGACCGCCGTGGGGCAGATCCAGGCAACCCCCGCCCAGGCCCAGTCCGCGCTCAGGCAGATTGCGCAATCGCTGCGCGGCGTCCAGAAGCAGCTTGACGATCAGCAGGCCAAGGCCACCTTTGACCTGCTTGCACAGATGTCACAGCAAGTGGGAAACGAAGCCGGCGCGGCTGAGGCGGCCGCGCAGTTTGCCAGCGCGGTGGCGGCGGGCGATCAGGGGCGCGCCGGGAGCGCTGCCCGGACGCTGGAGCAGGAGCTGCTGGCCATCGGCGCCGGCGCCGATGCTCTGTCGCGCTGGCAGTCACGCAACATCGACCCGCTGCTCAACCAGGCCGGCGACCTGCAGGCTCAGGAGGAAAAGCTGGACCGGGAGGCGGCCGGCCTGTACCGGCCGTAGCTGGCAGCGGCCGATCGCCGGCCGGGCGCCAGGAGCGGCGCTTAACCCCGCAGCCGATCGCCTGCCGGACATGAAGACCGGCGCTTAACCCCGCGGCCCATCCCCCAGCGCCGCGCGGATGAGCGGTTCCGCCGCCGCGAACCCGGCCGCCCGCCGGAGCTGGTCGCGCAGGCGGGCATCCGGTTTGAAAGGCCTGAGGTACCAGCCGTAGAACTTGCGCATGGCGCGGCCGGCACGCTCCTCCCCCACTTCGCCGGTCAGATCGTGATTAAAGCGTCCCATCTCCGCCAGCACCGCGTCCAGCGGCCGCCGGTGCGGTTCGGCTCCTGCCAGGAGATCCGCAAAGATCCAGGGATTGCCCAGCGCCGCCTGCCCCACCATCACCGCCGCGCAGCCGGCGTCCAGCAGTTGCTCCGCCAGCGCCGGCGCCGCGATGTCGCCGCTAGCGATCACCGGCACCGGCAGCGCAGCGGCCAGCTGCCGCGTGAGCGTGTGATCTGCGCGGCCCCGGTATCCCTGCGCGCCCGTCCGGGGATGGATGCTGACGGCTGCCGCTCCCGCCGCGGCCAGCCGCGGCGCCAGCGAAGCCGCCGTCGCGCGGGCACGGGCGCCGGACCGGATCTTGACCGTCACCGGCACGCGCACCGCTCCTGCCACAGCGGCGGTGACCCTGGCCGCCAGCGGCTCGTCCTCCATCAGCGCCACTCCGGCGCCGGTCTTTACCACTTTGCGCACGGGACAGCCCATGTTGATGTCGATGATGTCGGCGCCGGCGCGCTCGGCGGCGAGCGCCGCCTCCGCCATCAGCTCCGGCTGGTTGCCGAACAGCTGCACCGCCACGGGATGTTCTGCGTCCCTGACATCCAGCATGTCAACCGTGCGCCGGTCGCCGAAGTGAACGCCATAACTGCTGATCATCTCGGTGCTCACCAGGCCGGCGCCGAAGCGCCGCGCCTGCAGGCGGAAGGCCCTGCCGCTGATCCCGGCCATGGGCGCCTGCACCAGCCGGTTGGCCAGCCGCAGGCTCCCAAGGTTAAAGTCTTCGCTTATATGTGACGTAGTATGCGTCATGCTAGAATACAGACCAATGGCCGACGTGGTTCTTCAAACCCGCAATCTCACTAAAGATTTTACCAAGCGGCGCGGCATTTCTTCCCCCGGACGCTTTTTTGAGAAACGTACTGTCACGGCGGTGAAGGATGTCAACTTAAGCGTCGAGCGGGGCGAGATCTTCGGCCTGCTCGGGCCGAACGGCGCCGGCAAGACTACCCTCACAAAGATGCTGTGCACCCTGCTGTTGCCCAGCTCCGGCAGCGCCACTGTCAACGGCTTCGACCTCGTCCGGCAGCAGTCTAAAGTGAAGTCGTCGATCGCGCTCATCTCCAGCGAGGAGCGCAGCTTTTACTGGCGTCTTTCCGGGCTGCAGAACCTGAGTTTCTTCGCGGCGCTCTACGGCCTCAGCGCCGAACAGGCGCGGCGGCGGATCCCCGAGGTACTGGAGATCGTCGGCATGACCGAGGCCGCTGGCCGCCGCTTTCAGGAATATTCCACCGGCATGAAGCAGCGGATGGGGCTGGCGCGCGGCCTGCTGGCCGACCCCGATATCTTCTTCATGGACGAGCCTACCAAAGGACTTGATCCGGTCGCCACCCTGCAGCTGCACGAGTTCATCGCCAGCCGCCTGGTGAACGAGGGCAAAACCGTCATCCTCGCCACGCATCATCTGGTGGAGGCGGAGCAGGTATGCGACCGCGTCGCCATCATGTCCGGCGGCCGCCTGCGCGCCTGCGGCCGCGTGCGCGAACTGGCCGGCGACACTTCGCTGTCGGATTATTTTATCTCCCTGGTGGAGGAAGAACAGGTGCAGAGCTGATGGGACCGATGGCCAAACCGCTGGCATTCCTGAAAAAGGATTTCCTGATGGAGATCAGCTACCGCTTCTCCTTCTGGCTGCAGTTCGTGACCATATTCTTCCAGGTGGTGATGTTTTATTTTGTCGCCAAGCTGCTGGGGGACGCGCCTTCGGTGCAACACTCCCTCAGGGCATACGGCGGCGGCTACTTCGCCTTCGTGCTGATCGGCATCGCCTTCTCCAACTTCCTCTCGGTGGGACTGGGCAGTTTCTCGTCCAGCATCCGCGCCGAGCAGATGATGGGCACGCTCGAGGCGATGCTGGTGACGCCAACGCGTCTTTCCAACATAATCCTGTCGTCGTCTCAATGGAACTTCGCCTTCACTTCCCTGCGCGTGGGCGTTTACCTGCTGCTGGGCGCCCTCTTCTTCGGCCTCGATCTGAGCGGAGCGGCGGTGCTGCCGGCGCTGGTGGCGCTGCTGCTGACGGTAATCGCTTTCAGCAGCCTCGGCATCATTTCCGCCAGCTTCATCATGATCTTCAAGCGCGGCGACCCGATTGCCTGGGCGCTCAGCACGTCGTCGACGCTGCTGGGCGGCGTCTACTATCCAATCTCGGTGCTGCCCGGCTGGCTGCGGGGAGTTTCCTACGCGTTTCCGATCACATATTCGCTTGAGGCGATCCGCCTGTCACTGCTCAAGGGCGCTGGATTTGCCACCGTCGGCGGCGACCTGATCGCCCTGGTGATCTTCTCCGCCATCACGCTGCCGGTCAGCCTGGTGATCTTCCGCTACGCCGTGGCGCGGGCGAAGAAGGACGGCAGCCTGTCTTACTATTAGGCGAGCTTCACCGCCCAGGCCCAGCGCCAGCATTCGACTTTGGCGCCCCGGTTCTCTACAATGACCCTACTGTGTCATATGACACAGGCGGCGCGGGCAACGTTTTCCAGCCTGCCGGCAGCCGCGCCCAGGGAACCATCCTACCAGCCGATTTCCCGACCATGAAAATCAGACCAGCTTTATCCGCAAGGCAGCAGCTGACACTGTCGCCCCGGCTCTATCAGAGCCTAAAGGTTCTGCGGCTGGGCGCCGCCGACCTGAAGGAACTGATCCAGAAGGAGCTGGACGAGAACCCGATGCTGGAGATCCCCGAACCAGCTGACTTTGACACCCGGTCCGTTGCCGGCCGCGAGCTCTGGGAAGACTACCTCGGCGCCAACCGCCACGGCGCCGGTCACGACGCCCGTCAGGCCGCGACATTCATCAACATCACCGAGCTAGCCGCCAGCCCGGTTACACTCAGCGACCATCTGACGATGCAGCTGGACATGGAAGGATTGTCTCCCGGGGACTACCGCATCGGCCTGGCCCTGATCGGCAGCCTTGACGAAGACGGATACCTGCGCGATCCGGTGGAGATTGTGGCCGGAGCCATCGGCGCAGAAACCAGTCAGGTGCGCAAGGTGCTGGCGGTTGTCCAGGCCCTCGATCCCGCCGGGATCGGCGCCCGCAGCCTTGAGGAGTGCCTGCTCATCCAGCTGCGGCAGTTGGGCGCCGGCCGGATAGCGCTGGAAATCGCGCGCGACCATCTGGCCGATGTGGCCCGCGGCGCTGGCGGTGAGATCGCCAGGGCGCTTAAAGTCCCTCCGGCCCGGGTGGAAAAAGCGGTGGCGCTCATCCGCGGCCTCAATCCCTCGCCGGGATCACTCTTCGACGCCAGCCCGCCGGCGGCAGCCGTTATCCCGGATGTATACGTGCGCAAGGAACGGGGCCAGATCCAGGTGCTGGCTAACCGCGAAGTCCTGCCGGACCTGAGGACAAGCGCCGTATATGAGCAGCTGGCCACCGGCGCCGGGAACGGCGCCGACAGCGAAACCGCCGGCTATCTCCAGTCGAAACTGAAAGAGGCATCGCGGCTGATCCGTGACATTGACCAGCGGCGCTCGACCGTCACCCGGGTCGCGCGCGCCATCGCCGCGGCGCAGCCCGGCTTTTTCGATTACGGCCCCGAAAGCCTGAAGCCATTGAGGCTGGAAGACATCGCCACCGCGATCAGCCTGCATCCGTCTACCATCAGCCGCGCCATCCTCGGCAAATACATGAGCACTCCCTTCGGCATCTTCGAGCTGCGCTACTTTTTCTCGGCAGGATACGCGGCCGCCGGCGGCGAACTGGCAGCCACGGCCGTGAAGAAACGGCTGGCACAGATGATCGCCGACGAGGATCCCCGCAAGCCGTTGTCAGATCAGCGGCTGACTGAAGCGCTCAAGAAGGAAAGCATCACCATCTCACGCCGGACTGTAGCCAAATACCGCGAGGAGCAGGCGATCCCGCCCTCCTGGCAACGCAAGCGGAAGGCGGTCTAGGGGCATGGCGGCGGAGAATGTGTCCGGCCAGACGGTTCCTGCGTCCAGCCGTTTGCGCGTTTCCAGGCGGAAAGCCCGCGGCCAGATTCGCGACGCCCTGATCGTGGCGGCGGCCGTCGCGGCCATCACCTTTTTCCACTACGCGCCGATCCAGCCGTCCTTCACCTCGTATGATACCTTCCATGTGCTGTTGCGGCGCCTTTATTATATCCCGATCATTTTCGCCGCTTTCCGCTTTGGCATCAGGGGAGGCCTGCTGACCTCGGTCGCGGTCACCGTCCTGTTCACCCCTTATGTTACCGAATCGTTGGGCGGTTTCTTCGGCGGTTCAATTGACAACTTTTTTGAAATCATTTTCTATAACGTGGTGGCATTCACCGCCGGCGCTGTCGTCGATGCCAAGCGCCGCCAGAGCCTGCGCTATCAGGAAGTGCTGGAACTGAACCGCGAGATCGAGGACCGTGAGGCCGCCATCCGCACCATGAAGGTCTACACCGAGAGCATATTGAACAGCGTCAGCAGCGGTGTAATCTCCTGCGACCAGCGCGGCTGTGTGGCCACCGCCAACCCGGAAGCGGCGCGCCTGCTGGGCTTCTCGCCCGGAGAGATGGCGATGGCGCCCCTGTCGCGGGTTTTCGCCACACATGCGAAGCTGCTGCGGGCCGCGGAGCTTGTCCTTTCCGGGGAACAGCAACGGGCCACGCTGGAAACCGACCTGGCGCCGGGCAACGGCGCTCGCCTGCCGGTCGCAGTGCGGATCACGCCGCATCTGAGCGGCAGCCTGCTGCTCGGGATCGTTATCACCATCGAGGACCTGAGCGAAGTTAAAGACCTGACCGAACAGCTGCTGCGCTCCGACCGGCTGGCCAATCTGGGCGAGCTGGTGGCGGGCGTGGCCCACGAGGTTCGCAACCCGCTGGGAGTGATCAAGGCCAGTGTACAGATGATGCAGCAGGAGCAGGCCGGCTATGCGGCTGACGCCGAACTGGCACGGGTGGTGGTGCAGGAGATCGACCGGCTGGACGCGCTGGTGAACACGCTGCTCGATTTCGGCCGGCCGTCGCATTCACAGCTCGGTCCGGTCTCCGCCGGACGCGCCCTTGATGAGGTCATTCTCATCACCAAGCAGTTCGCCCGCCAGCAGCGGGTATTGGTCCGGCGGGATTTTGACGAATGCCTGCCGCCGGTCTGGGCGGATGAAGACCGGCTGAAGCAGGTGTTCGTCAACCTGATATCCAACGCCATCCAGGCGATGCCAGGCGGTGGCAGCATCACCATCGGCGCCGCTGCCCAGGACGGTTTTCTGCGGATATCCTTCACCGACACGGGCACCGGCATCGCCGGCACGGAAAAAGACCGCATCTTCGATCCCTTCCACACTTCGCGCGCTGATGGTTCCGGCCTCGGGCTGTCGATCGTTCACCGGATCGTCGACGCGCACAACGGCTACATCATCGTGCACAGCGAACCGGGCGGAGGCAGTACTTTCACTGTCGGGCTGCCGCTGGCAGCTCCGGACAGCAGCGGCCGCCAATCCCAAGGAGTTAACTGATGTCCAGTTCGATCCTGATTGTGGATGATGAAAAGAACATGCGTTTCGTGATCGGCCGCGCCCTTGCCAGCGCCGGGCACGATGTCAGCGAAGCCGCCTCCGGTGACGAGGCGATCGAATCGTTTGACCGGTCCATCCCGGACCTGGTGATCCTCGACCAGCGGATGCCCGGCACGGACGGCCTGGCGACGCTGGCGCAGATCAAGAAACGCCACCCGGAGCTGCCGGTGATCATGCTTACCGCACACGGCAATGTGGCCAGCGCGGTCCAGGCCATGAAAGCCGGCGCCACGGAATACCTGATCAAGCCTTTTGACGTCGAGGAACTGAAACTGACCGTGGCCAAGGCGCTCAAGGTCGGCAGCCTCGTGCGCCAGGTCGATTACCTGCGTGGTGAACTTGACCACAGATATGATACTGGCATAATTGGCAGCAGCAGCCAGATGGCGGCCATCATGGAGACCGTGGACAAGGTCGCTGCCACCAGCGCCACCGTGATGATCTACGGCGAAAGCGGCACCGGCAAGGAGCTGATCGCGCGCGCCCTGCACCAGCGAAGTGGCCGCCGCGAGGGGCCGTTCATCCAACTCAGCTGCGCCGCCCTGCCAGAGACGCTTCTGGAGAGCGAGCTGTTCGGCTACGAGAAGGGCGCCTTCACCGGCGCCAACGGCTCCAAGCCGGGCCGGTTCGAGCTGGCCGACAGCGGCAGCCTCTTCCTCGACGAGATCGGGGAGATCTCCCTGGCGATGCAGGTGAAACTGCTGCGGGTGCTGGAACAGCGCAGCTTCGAGCGCCTCGGCAGCTCGAAGACCATCGACGTCGACGTGCGCCTCATCGGCGCCACCAACCGTGATCTGACGCAGGCGATCAGGGATGGCGATTTCCGCGAGGACCTCTATTACCGGCTCAATGTCATTCCCGTTCGGATGCCGCCGCTGCGGGAGCGCGACGGCGATATCGCGCAGCTGGCCGAGCACTTCCTGGCGCGTTCCGCTCCGGGCAGGAGATTCTCCCCGCAGGCGCTCCGCTGCCTGAACGAGTACGGCTGGCCCGGCAACGTCCGCGAGCTGCAAAACACCGTCGAACGCACGGCCATCCTTTGCCGCGACAGCGTTATCGGCCCGGACGACCTGCCCGCAGAGGTGCGCTGCAACGGCCGCAGCGCCCCTCCGGTGGAGCTGCCTTCCAGCGGCATCGAACTGAAGCAGGTCGAGCGCGACCTGATCGCGCAGGCGCTGGATCGCACTGGCGGCAACCGCACCCGCGCCGCCCGGCTGCTGGGCATCAGCCGCCACACGCTGCTTTACCGAATGGAAAAATACGGCCTGGATTAAGCGCGCCTCCCAGCTGCCACGACGCCTCCGACAGCGCAAAATCGCATGCCGAACGGGGGTCCCAAACCCCGATAAAGTATCCCCATGCCGATGCCGATAAAGCAATCGAAGGCTGGGTGGGAGGCAAGATCCTTCCGGTTTTACTTCTCCCCAGACAACACTTTTAGGGCAAGACTGGCTGTCTTGATGGACGATGAAAATTACTGAAGCAGTTGAGTGGTTAACAAAAGCGACAACAAGAGAAATACCGGGTTTTTCGTGCAGAGAGTGGTTCTTGCTCACGGGCATGTAATCGATCTCATTTGCTTCGACGATGTCAGGGCCGCCGACAGCGTAATCGAGGAAATCATGGCAGAGCTACAGAGAAAAAAGACAGAATTGCAGACTTGCCCGCTGTGCAAGTCGAAGCTGGTCTATCCGGTGGAACGGTATCAGATCAACGACATGGAGTGGAAAGTAATGCTCCTCTGCCCCAACTGCCTCTGCAAGCGCGAACTGGTGGTCGACCGTGAGACGGTGCGCGAACTGCTCAAGAACGCGCGCGTCGGCCGGGAGACGTTGATGAAAGAGCTTGATGGAATGCAGAAAAGAAACATGGAGGAAGAGGCGGAGAAGTTCATCACGGCGCTGCACAAGGACCACATCCTGCCGATTGATTTCTAGGCGCGGTTGCTGTCAATCACTAATTGTGGCAGATTGGTCTTCACGACGCCGCCTCCGCCCGATAAAGGCGGCAGAAAAAAGAGCATCTCAGCTCCCCGGCCGCTGCCAAAAGCCGGACCTCTTAACAAGAGACCCGGCTTTTTTTCGTAAGGCGTCTCGCGGCCACCAGCCCGCCCTGAACGCCAATCCGGTTGGGTACAACTCCGCATTCATCACCGTTAGGGCCGCGGTCAGCACCGCGCCGCCGGCCTAACGCGAGTTCTTTCCGATCTCCTTGAGGAACTGGTCGTTGTTCTTGGTGTCCCGCAATTTGGAGATAAGCAGCTCGATGGCGGCGCCAGGATCCAGCGCGTGCAGCACGTTGCGCAGCTTCCACACCTGCACCGCCTCGGCTTCCTCCATCAGCAGCTCTTCCTTGCGGGTGCCGGAGCGCTCGATGTCGATCGCCGGGAAGATGCGCTTGTCGGCGAGCTTGCGTTCCAGATGCAGCTCCATGTTGCCGGTGCCCTTGAACTCCTCGAAAATGACCTCGTCCATGCGGCTGCCGGTATCCACCAGCGCCGTGGCGAGGATTGTCAGCGAACCGCCCTCTTCCACGTTGCGCGCCGCGCCGAAGAACTTCTTCGGCGGGAACAGCGCCGTGGAGTCGACACCGCCGGAAAGGATGCGGCCGCTGGCCGGCGCCGTCAGGTTGTAGGCGCGCGCCAGGCGCGTGATGCTGTCCAGCAGCACTACCACGTCGCGGCCGGATTCCACCAGCCGCTTGACGCGGTCGAGCACCAGCTCGGCCACCTGGACATGGTTGTCCGACGGCTGGTCGAAGGTGGAGCTGACCACTTCGCCGTTGACCGAGCGCTGCATGTCGGTGACTTCCTCGGGCCGCTCGTCGACGAGCAGCACCAGCAGGTAGATATCCGGGTTGTTCTCGACGATGCTGTTGGCGATGTTCTTGAGGATGGTCGTCTTGCCGGCTTTCGGCGGCGAGACGATCAGGCCCCGCTGGCCCTTGCCGATCGGCGCCACCAGGTCGATCACCCGCGTGGCGATCTCGGTGGACGTGGTTTCCAGCCGCAACCGCTCGGTTGGGAACAGCGGCGTCAGCGCATCGAAGTTGGGCCGGTTGCGCGCCGTTTCGGGTTCCTGGCCGTTGACGGCCTCGATCTTCAGCAGCGCGTTGTACTTCTCGCTGTCCTTGGGCTCGCGCACCTGGCCGGTGACCTCATCACCGCGCCTGAGGCTGAAACGCCTGATCTGTGACAGGGACACGTAGATGTCCTCGTCGCTCTGGACGTAGCCCTTGGTGCGCAGAAAGCCGAAGCCGTCGGGCAGCAGATCGAGTGTGCCTGTCTTCAGCTTCACCCGCTCCGGTGGCCGCGCCGGCGCCTCTTTGACCTGTGTCCTGCCCGTTTCCCTGGAACCGGGCCGTGAAGACGTCTCGCCCTCGCCCTCCGCCGGAGAATCTTTCGGATCCTTTGCCTCCGGATCCCTGGCCTCCTTGCCCGCCTTCACTTCCTTGGCGGTTTCCGGCGCGGCAGCCTTTGCGTCCGTCCGGGTTTTCTTTTCCTGATCCTGATTTTCTACAATTTCCATGATAAGGTCACTTTGTTTACTTTCTGTCCTGTTTCTGGTTGATAAATGGCTGATGTTCGCAGCCCGTGCTCAGTTCTGTACCGCTTCCTGCGCGCGCGCCTGCGCTTTCTCCCAATCCCGTTTGAATGACTCGATGCCTATGTCGGTCAGCGGGTGCTTGAGCATTTTCTTGAAGACCGCGGGAGGAATGGTGGCGATGTCGCACCCGAGCAGGGCGGCCTGGGTGACGTGCAATGGGTGTCGGATGCTGGCTGCAATAACTTTAGTGGAAATCCTGTTGACGGAAAAGATCTCCACGATGTCGGACAGCACCACTGACGAATCATGGCCGATGTCGTCCAGGCGGCCAACGAACGGGCTGACGTAGGTCGCCCCCGCAGTGGCGGCCAGCAGCGCCTGGTTTGCGGAGAACACCAGCGTCACGTTCGTTTTGATGTCCCGCTTTTTCAGCTCTCCGGCGGCCCGCAGACCTTCGGATGACATCGGGAGCTTGATGACGATGTTCTCGTGCAGGCCGGCAAGCTGCGTGGCCTCGGATACCATACCCGCGGCCTCCTCGGACAAAACCTCGGCGCTCACCGGACCGCCCACCAGGGAACAGATCTCCTGGAGGATCTTGCTGTAGTCGCCGGTCTCCCGGGAAAGCAGCGTCGGATTGGTGGTGGCGCCCTTGAGGATGCCCCAGTGGGCGATCTCGCGGATGTCGTCCAGGTTGGCGGTATCGATATAGAAGTCCATCAATTCACCTCGATCTTTAAATTACAGGATTTTTGATATTCGCTCACGGTATCCAGCACGATGCCCATCACGATCTTGACCGCATCGTCAATACTATGATTGTCAATCACCGGGACGCTGGCGGCTTTGGCCCGCTCGATCAGGAAGTTCTGCACCCGCCTGATCTTGTCCAGGTTCTTCAAGTACTTGCCCAGCGACCGCGCACCCTCGGTCTCCTGGTCGCGGACCACAAAGTGGCCGCGGTGACTGTCCTCATCCTGCACGACCATCAGCACCTGGATGACGATGGCCTCCCGCCACAGCCTCTCGTTCAAAAAGCCGGGGACCAGATGGGCGCCTTCGATCACCATCCTGGTGCGCTCCCTGATGGCGCGCTCGATGATGGCGTTGACTCCCACGCACACCTTTTCGATCTGCGACACGAACCCGCTGATGTCGCGGTCGGCGCCGCGCTGATCCGCGGCCCTGACCACCTTCCCCGCCTCGAACGACGAGTAGTGGATCGACGGCATCAGGTCCTTGGAAAAGCAGGCCCGCATCACCTGGCGGATGGAATCGGTCGACGTCAGCCGGTTGATCCCGAGCCGGTGAGCCACCTGGGTCGCCAGCGTACTCTTGCCAACGCCGGTGGCGCCGCCGATAAGGATGATGATCGGCTGCTCCAGCTCTCTCACCAGCCGCCACCGCCGGTAGCGCTCGGTGAAACGATGTCCTTCTTCCTCCCCCAGCACCTGCTGGGCGATCTCGCGCAGCCTCAGCATCGTGATGCTGGACTCGCCGCTCTCGACCAGATGCTGCTCGATCTCGCGGGCGACATGATAAGCGCGCTCGGGAGGCAGCCCCGTCGCCATGATCGACTGGGCCATCAGGCCCTTGGAATACGGCAGGCCGTACTCCTTGCTGACGATCTGCAGATCGGGGTGATCAGGCTCGAATTTTTTCTTCGGCTCCCTAGCCATCGTTCCCGCCAAACTCGGCCATGGCCTGCTCGGCTATCTCTGCCGCCAGCGCCGCCAGCCGGCCAGCCTCCCCCGTTTCTACCGGGACGTTATCGCAAAACACCACTCTGATACCCCGCCGGTCGGCCTCCTCGGCCACGACATCAACGGCGGCGGCCTTGATCTCGGTCAGGAAGACGTCAATGCCATCTCCCCGGAGGCCTTTCAGTTCCGCCCTCAGCTTCTCCCGGTCGGCCAGCATGGTCGAAGTCAGCGCCACCGAGCACCCGTAAGTGGCTTCGAGGTAGCCGGCGATATGGCCGGCGATCTGCGGCAAAGCCGTCGTGAAATAAGCCACCCGCTTGCCCGCGATGTCACCGGCCGGCTTCGGCCTGAGCACCGTGGGCACTACCTCCGCCCGCGGATTGATCCGCTTGATGCCTGCCACCAGCCGGGAAATTTTTTCCTCGCTGGCCAGCGGCTCCTCGCACATCGTCAGCAGCACCACCTGCGAGATGAGCATCCGGTAAGTGCCGAGATAGCCCAGCAGATAATCCTCCGGCTGGTCGGCGCCGGCAACACACAGGATCCGTTCCGTCCTGACCGGCGGCAACGCTGAACCGCTGCCTTCGAAAATCAACAGCTCGGCCGGCAGCTTCTCGGCGATCGCGGCGCCCTCCACCACGTTTGAAACAAAGGGCATCCCCGCCAGACCACCGCCGCAGCGGCGGCAGCCGACCGTAGTGACGTAACTCAGCGCCGCGTCCTCGAGATAATCGGAGGCGGCGTGCTTGCCTTGCCGGCTGAAAGCCAGCAGTTCGGCGACTCCGACACGTTGCTGGCTGCCGGTGATCACCTCCGGGTCCGGCGGCCCGCCGCGGCCCATGGCCACGACTACGACGCCATCGCCAAAACCCTTCCCGGCAAGTGATTTGGTAATTTCCCGCGCCAGATAACCGCTTACTGCGGTTTTGCCTATCCTCTTTCCCGTGCCAATGACGGAAATGGAAGGCTTGCCGGAAAGCTTATGGAAAGACGGAGGAAGTAAAGTAAAGTCAGCGCCCCGGTATTCAGCTCCCGCTGCAAGCGCGAAGCTCGCGTACCGGAACCGCTCTTTGTAGCCTAGCACGGGCTCGTCGCTTAAGTCAACAACCACCTGCGGCCGGTGCCGCTGGACCGCCGCCGCGAACGCTTCCAGCGGGTCGTCATGCAGGAATACCGGCACGCCGTATTCGTTTTTTTCCGCGTCACCGACCAGGGCGGTGTCGATCTTCTCGGTCCCCCCCAGGAACACCGCCGCCTTCAGATCGAAGCTGGCGGAGACCTCTTCCAGAGCCTCCCGGACCACGTTGGGATAATGCTCGCCGTCGATAAGCGCTACTGCCCGCTTCACGGCGCATCTCCGGACGGGAAAGATTTCTGGTAGGCGAGTGTTGCCAGTGAGAACCTGATGATCTGGTCGGCATCGTGGAACGGATACTTGCGCCAGATGGTGACGTCAGTCTCACCCACTTCGATGACGTTGTAGCAGGGCCGCACCTTGCCGCGCAGCCTCAGGGTGCAGACTGTGCCGGCGTTAACGGCGAAAATGTCCTCCAGGCGCCAGGCGTGCGGCACGTGCTTGTGGCCGCTGAGAACGAGATTTACCCCACAATCCTGCAATACCTCAAGGGTATCGCCGGCATCGTAGACCATGTTGCGTTCACGCCCGGTGCCCGGCACCGGCAGCAGGTGATGGTGCAGCACGAACACGCGGAAATCCGCGGGGGCCGCGAACTGCTCGCGCAGCCAGTCGTAACGGTGCCGGCCGATGGTGCCGTGATCCAGATCCGGCTCGGATGAATCGACGCCGATAACGCTGATCCCCTCATGATGGAAGACCCTCTGGCGCGCGCCGATCAGTTCCTCGAAATGGACGTAGCCGACGTTGCGGGCATCGTGGTTGCCAGGCACCACCAGAAGGTTGTCGCTCTGGATCTTGTCCAGGTAGCTCTTGGCCAGCAGATATTCCTGCTTGAAGCCTTCGTTGGTCAGGTCGCCGGTGACCACCACCAGATTGGGCCTGAGCTCGTTGAGCTCGATGACGGCGCGGTCCATCAGGTTGGGCACGAAATATTGCGACCCGGCGTGCAGATCGGAGATGTGCGCGATCACAAATGGTTTTTTTCGGGTGCTGGAAATGGATTGGCCTGATTCAGACATTGCGGTTTCCGGATTCAATTTGTTCATGCTCCAGACTCAGACATCATAATTCGAGAGATTCCTGGGACCGATCGGAACCCGGACACAACCCGGCCCGGAGATCGTCTGGCCGAAAACGTTCCGTTAGGGAGAGATGCAAGTTCATCGGCGCGCCGCAGCAAAAGTTTATGCCGGCGCCGTCATCTCCGGCACGCCGGCTGCAGTGAAACCGGAGAACAGGCGTTACTGTTTCTGGTTCCTCTCATGCACCAGTTTCAAACCCTTCAGCGTCAGCAGCGGATCGACAAGGTCAAGCGTCGCCGTCTGCGGCGCCACCAGGCTGGCGAAGCCGCCGGTGGCTATCGTTGCCACCCCCCCGCCCAGCTCATTCTTCATCCGGCCGACCATGCCGTCCACCAGCCCGGCGAAACCCAGCACCAGGCCAGACCTGAGCGAGGCGGCCGTCGTCCTGCCGATCACTGCCTCCGGTTCGAACAGCTCCACGCGGGCCAGCTGCGCCGCCCGCGCAGTCAGCGCGTCCAGGGAGACCTCAAGGCCCGGCGCGATCGCGCCGCCCAGATACTCGCCGTCAGCGGAGATGGCGCAAAAGGTGGTCGCGGTGCCAAAGTCCACCACGACGCAGGGACCGCCGAGGATATCCAGCGCCGCCACCGCGTTGACGATCCGGTCGGCGCCCACCTCGCGCGGATTATTGGTCAGGATCGGCAGGCCGGTCTTGATGCCGGGGCCCACGACCAGCGTTTCCGTCTCCAGATACCGGCGTGACAGCTTCCGGTACTGGCCGGCCACCGGCGGCACCACGGACGAAACGATCATTTCGCTGATGTCGCTCAGCGATCCGCCCCGTAGCGACAGCAGCGCCGCGTAGGCCGCGGCCAGCTGATCGGCGGTAGCCCGGGGGTCGGTAGCCAGACGCCAGTGTTCTTCCAGACTCCCGTCCGCATACAGTCCGGCAACCGTGTGCGTGTTGCCGACATCGATAGCGAGCAGAAAAGTCGTCATGTCGCCTCAGGATAGATTTGCGGTAAGTGCCGGGCCGGACCGCGGCAGGACTTATCCGTCCTGGCTGCCGGCGGCAAGCTGTTCCAGCCCCTCGGCGCAGAAATTCAGGCTGCGCCAGCGGCAGCCGCCGCAGAGTCCGGCAAGATCGCCCGGACGAACACCGGCCCTGACCCGCTCACGCAGTTCGAACCAGTCCGCGAAGTCGCCTTGCTTCAGGCTTAAACGCGCCAGGACCCTGCGGTCCAGGGCCTGGATGTTCTCACCGGGACGGGTACAGACTCCGGCCTTCAAATGGGGGCAGGTCTGACAGATGTCGTCGGCGCCATCCACGATCTTCACCTGCGTACCCTCATCGGCGCTCAGGCGCTCAACGATGCGAGCCAGGTTGATTACGAAGCCCGGTGAATATCCTTGCCCCCGAAAACCGTGAATGCACAGAAGATGATGGGCTCTTAAACGAATGCCCCCCGTTTTTGATCACTCCATTTCAACGTGCCGGCGATCTCTCATGCCGCTGGCGATCTCCAGAGCTGAGGAACTTGCAACAGGCTCCTGCACAGAATTACTGCAACTATAATCTTTAGCGCGTCGCCTGGCAAGAAATAATAACAGCCCTGGAGCAGGGCGGAGGACAGACTCATGCCGGTGACATGCGCCAGCCAGAGGACCCCGGGCAGATAGATGATGGCGCCGCCCGCGACAAAGGCCGGCGTGAGCCGGAGCGTCAGCGGCAGCCGCCGGGGCAGATGCTCCACCAGCAGGCCCGTGAGAAACGCCGCCAGCACGTAGCCGATCAGGTAGCCGCCCGTCGGCCCGGCGAAGACCGGGGCGCCAGACGAAAATTGGGCGAACACGGGTATGCCGGCCAGCCCCAGCAGCAAGTAGACGATCTGGCTGAGCGAGCCCAGCCATTTGCCCAGCAGCACACCCGCCATGATGGCGAACAGGTTGGCCAGCGCAATCGGCACCGGGCTCAAGGGCAACGGGAAAGATATCCAGGCGCCGACAGCGGTCAGCGCCGCAAATAAAGCGACAGCGGTCATATCGCGAATAGTCATCCTGCTCATCGTCAAGGCTCCTTTGGGAACGGTTTGAATCTGATCCCGGGGAGCCTACAGCAGCGGCCGCAGCTTAGTCAACCCAATGCGTACGTCAGGTTTACAATCGTGCCGCCGCGGTATGACGGGTCTACCGTGAGAGCGTGGCCTCGCCGCTGAAGATCGCCTGCGTCCGTCCTTGCGCATCTTTCACCTGCAGCCGGCCGAGCTCGTCGACGCCGGCGGCAATACCCGTGACCTCGCCGCCGGAGAGCGTCACTTTCACCTTTTTCCCGCGCAGCTGGTCGAGCCCGGCAAAAGCATCCGGGAGCCAGGCGAAGCCTTCCCCGAGCAGGGCGCCGTACACCTGGTCCAGCTGGTTCAGGAGCGCTGCGGCAAGATCCCGGCGCGAGACCTTGCGGCCCAGTTCAAGCGAAAGTGAAGTGGCCTTCCCGGCCAGCCCGGTGCCCTTGAAACTGTTATTGACATTCATACCGATGCTTGCTACAGCCCATCTGATCCGGTCCAGCTCCGCCGCCATCTCCACCAGGACACCGCCAAGCTTCCTGCCGTTCAGATAGACGTCGTTCGGCCATTTTAGCAGCGGCCGTTCGCCGGTAACGGATTCGACGGCCCGGGCCGCCGCCAGGCCGACGGCCAGACTGAGCAGCGGCGCCTGCGCCGGCGAGAACGGAGGATAAAGGATCGCCGACAACGCGATCGCCTGGCCCGCCGGCGTCTGCCAGGCGCGGCCCATCCGCCCCCGCGCCGCCGTCTGACGCTCGGCGAACACCACTGTGCCCTCTGCCGCCCCCCGCTCGATCAGCTGCCGCGCCAGGTCGGCGGTTGATGCGGCCTCCTCGCGGTGGACTATCTGCCGGCCGATGACCGCCGTGTCGAGGAGCGGCGCAAGCTCCGCGGGCAGCAGCTTGTCCGGGCGGGAGGCCAGCCGGTAGCCGCGCCGGGGGGAAGCCTCAACAGCGTAGCCGCGCTCGCGTAATTTGACGACGTGCTTCCAGACTGCCGAACGGCTGATATTCAGCTTGCGGCTGATCGCTTCACCGGAGGCATAGCCTTCCCGGCTGAGCTCCGCCAGCACCCTGGCTTCAGCGTCCATCGGCCACCGCCTCCAGGGAAAAATCAACGCCGGACGCGGACCTGGTGAGCGCGCCGGCCGAGATCACATCCACGCCCGCCGCGGCGTACGAAGCTGCCTCCGCCAGGCCGATGCCGCCCGAAGCCTCGATCACGGCCCGGCCGCCGGCGGTCCGGACGCAGGCGGCGACTTCATCCGCGGCCATGTTGTCCAGCATTATCCGGCCGACGCCGGCCGCCAGCGCCTCCTCGAGCTGCGCGGCGTCATCGACCTCGACCTCGATTTCGATCCCGCTGCCCAGGCTTTCCCGCACCCTGGCGATCGCCGCCGCGACGCCGCCGGCAGCGGCGATATGGTTATCCTTGATCAGCACCGCGTCATAAAGGCCGAGGCGGTGCAGCTCCCCGCCGCCATGGACGACCGCCTGTTTTTCCAGCAGGCGCATGCCCGGATCGGTCTTTCGCGTAGCCGCGACGCGCGTCTTCGCGCCGGCCGCCACCACAAAAGCAGCGGTCAGGGTGGCGATCCCGGAAAGGCGGGAAAGAAAATTCAGCATGGTACGCTCGGCGGCCAGGATCGAGAGGATGCGCCCGTCGAGACGGGCGACTTCAGCGCCCGCGGGCGCGCGCTCGCCGTCATGGATGAGCGGCAGGAAGGAAAGATCGGGATCAACCTGCAGGCAGACCTCCGCGGCGGCCGCCATGCCGGAAACGGTGCAGCCCTCCCGCGCAACGATCCGGGCCGCGCCGGCCTCATCCGGACCGAAAATCGCCTTGGAGGTGATGTCGCCGGCGGCGTCGAGGTCCTCGGCCAGCGCCAGGCTGACGATATGGCGGACCTCTGCGCGCCCCTCTTCACTTTCTGTGCCCATTCGTGTCATCGCATCATCAACACCCATCTGCACGCGCCAGGCCGGCCGGCGCGATCCCCGGCATCCTGGAGCCGGCTAGTCTGTTTCGCCTTCACCATTCTGCAGCCGGAAGTTGACATGCCGTTGCCAGCTGTCATCATCCGTTTCGGGGAAATCCTCACGCAGATGCGCGCCACGGCTCTCCTGCCGCAGCAACGCCGCCTTGGCGATGTGAGTTGCCACCGTGATCAGGTTATAGAGTTCGTATTCATCGAGATCGGCCCGCGGCGCCTTGAGCGACCCCAGCAGGTGATCCAGCTCCTGGACCGCCGCTATCAGCCCGCTCTCGTTGCGCACCGTCCCCACCTTTGCCGTCATCGTCCGCTGCAGCAGGCGGCGGCCCTCCTGCACCTGCTCCGGCCGGTTGCCTTCGCGGCTGGGACCGGGCAGCTCGATGCGCAGCAGCCTCACTTCCTCCTCGCGGGAGCTGATGTAGCGGTCCAGATCGCGCACGATCCGGTCGCTGAACACCAGCCCCTCCAGCAGCGAATTGCTGGCCAGGCGGTTGGCGCCGTGCACACCCGTGTTAGCGACCTCGCCGCTAGCGTAGAGCCCTGGCAGCGTCGTGCGCCCCCACAGGTCGGTGACCACGCCGCCCATCATGTAGTGGCATACCGGCGCCACCGGGATGCGGTCATGGCAAAGGTTGTAGCCGCGGCGCGACAGGTTCTCATACACAGTGGGGAAGCGCTCCTTGAGCATCTTGCAGTCGAGATGGGTGGCATCCAGATAAAGATATTCCTGCCCCTCGTTTTCCATCTGCCGCACCATCTCCTGGACGACGACGTCGCGCGGTCCCAGCTCCGCCTGCGGGTGCACGCCCACCATGAAGCGTTCGCCGGCATGGTTGAGCAGGTAGGCGCCCTCGCCCCGCAGCGCTTCGGTGATCAGAAAGATCGGCGACTCGTCGGAGAACAGGCCCGTGGGATGGAACTGAACAAACTCCATGTCGCCGATGGCGGCGCCGGCGCGGTAGGCCATTGCCATGCCGTCGCCGGTGGCGACAACGGGATTGGTGGTCAGTGAATACACCTGGCCGCAGCCGCCGGTGGCCAGCACCGTGACCGTCGCGTAATTGAGCGTGAAGGCGCCGGTCCTCAGGTTGAGCGAGACGGCGCCGATGCAGCGGCCGCCGTTGGTGAGCAGGTCGACCACGAATTCGTTCTCCAGCACCTGCACCCGGCTGCCCTGCCGCATCGCCTCGGTCAGCGCGCTGGCGACCTCGGAGCCGGTGGCGTCGCCGCCAGCGTGGACGATGCGCGGCACCGTGTGGGCGCCCTCGCTGGCCAGCACCAGGTCACCGCCGGCGCGGTCGAACTTGGGGCAGATCTCCATCAGCTCCCGCACACGCGCCGGGCCTTCGTTGACCAGGATCTGCACCGCCTCTTCCTTGCAGAGTCCGGCGCCGGCGCGGATGGTGTCCTGGAAATGCAGCTGGGGCGAATCCTGGTCGCTCAAGGCCGCGGCGATGCCGCCCTGCGCCAGAAAAGTCGTGGTGTCGCGCAGCGCGCTCTTGCTGATCAGCGCCACCTTCCACTTGCGGGCGGCGCCCACGGCGGCGGTCAGCCCGGCGATGCCACTGCCGATGACGATGACGTCATAGAAGCGCTTGACCGGCTCACTATCCGTGGCGGCCAGCAGGTAAGG
>JAJYXB010000023.1 GCA_021791195.1 Actinomycetes bacterium
CGCTACCTGAACATGGAAGAGCTATTTGATAACGAGGCGGAGAATGGTATTCCTGCCCGTGGACTGATCGCCGTAAACTGAGATTCTTGGAGATGAGAGGAATTTACAGAAGATTTTGGACTTGACCGGTGAAAGCAAATTTTGGGTTGGGGCTGATAGTGTTATTGCTAAGCGCGATAATCGACACCATTTAGTGGCAAACGTCGGGAAAGTTCAATTCCCGCCGGCTTCTTACGATATTGGGCAACAAGAAATGCCTTGAACAAGGCATTTATTAGGGCTGAGATGATGGTGGAGGCGGTGCAACGGTATTCGAACTTGGAGGTAAATGTGCTGAGCCGGCTTGAGAGGGTCGCGCAGATCCTATAAGGAAATTGAATAATAGAATCTGAGTGATTGTGCTATAAATACATTGATGTATTTATAAGCACGCTTTTCTGGGAGGTGTTCTTTTTTGGCTTTTAATTCGAAGACCGCCTGCAAACTTACACGAATAACAAAGCGCCAAATCGGTTATTGGGACGAAACGCATCTGATAAAGCCTTCGATTCAAGAAGCTGGCGGGCGGGGTTCCGTGCGTCTCTACTCCTTCGCTGATCTGGTTCAACTCGCTGTCGTCAAATCCCTGATTGACCAGGGCATCTCTCTGCAAAAAATCAGAAAGAGCATTACTTACTTGAAGAAAAATTTTCCCCAAATCGAGAAACCTCTGGCTCAGCTGAAATTCCTCACTGACGGTAGGACAATTTTCGTTCTGACCAGTAATAAAAAAGAGATTCTGGATACACTCGCGGGGGGCCAGTTGGTGCTCAGCATCGCCCTAGGCCAAATCATTGAAAAGCTGAAAGGTGATGTGGCGAGCATGGGTAGGGACAGGAAGTACAAAGTTAAAGTCGGACGGAAAAATTTCGAGGTCATCCTTCACTCCGATCTAGAGGACGGCGGCTTCTGGGTGGAATGCCCCGAATTGCCGGGCTGTGCCTCTCAGGGAGATACGGTGGAGGAATCCTTGGAAATGATCAAGGATGCTATTGAGGGCTGTCTCGAAGTTCTTGGTGAAAATAAATCGTTTTCCAAGAAACGATTACGTTCGGCGTAAATGGCCGGCCTGCATAACCTCAAGCCGCAAAGAGTTGTCAAGGCCTTTGAAAGAGCTGGCTGGACGATCAAGGGACAGAGAGGCAGCCACGTTATACTTTCCAAGGAAGGAAGCTTGGTAGTCCTTTCAATCCCAATCCACAAGGGAAAGCCCATAAAGAGAGGGCTGCTGGAGAATCAGATCAAGAAGGCCGGGCTAACTGTCGAGGAATTCTTGGGACTCTATTGAGGGCTTTGAAAACATTCGTACTAGCTTGTTCGCCTATTGCTAAGGATGTTTCAAATCATCCCATGGCTTCGCGAGACCAAAACACTCAGCAAGATTCTCTTTCTCTTCATCAATGATTTCCTGCCGAAATAGAAGTTCCGGTTTCCAATAATTGAATACACGTTGAGTCACCGGGAGGACGCCGATATCCATTCCTAATTTTGGCAAGATGTTTGCAGCCTTGCGGTATTCCTCCGTTAGCTGATCATTTCTGGATCGAGAATCGAACCTGGTTTTATAGATTCGAGCGTAAACAATCTCTTTATGTGGCTCAAAAGCCAAGATCTTAACAATACCGAAGTGTCCATTGCTGCGCTCAACAGAGTAGACACATCCTGCTTCGATGTTGCACGTAGCTCTTTTCCGTGGCCATATCATTTTGAAGTCCTTCCATGAGAATGTTTGCTTTTTTTACGGAAGGAGCTGCCATCTACATTAGTAACGAAAGTTCAATTCCCGCCGGCTGTTTACGATATCGGGCAACAAAAAATGCCTTAAACAAGGCATTTATTAGGGCTGAGATGATGGTGGAGGCGGTGCAACGGTATTCGAACTTCGAGGTTAATGTTTTGAGCCGCCTCGAAAGAATTTCGAACGTGACAGGTGCTTGGCCTAACCCCTTTTAGTCGCCTTAAGATTTAAATATTCGCCTTCAGATGCCCAAGTGAGATTGTAAAAGATTTCAGATTCCGTTGGCATATCAACTTCGCCCTCAGAGGGAAGAGCATCAATTGCTGAAAGCGACTCTGAGCAAGAACGATCAACATAATCAGTCCAAGGTTCCCCGGGTTTCCGTTCACATACCCAATGAAAAACTGTTGGCCCCTTAGCAGTAGGTAAAGCACCCCAAGTCCACTTTTCTTTTTGGACAATCCATAATTCGCCTCCCAATATTGCCCGCCCAGAAACAGTCAAGGCTCTTACGGCTTCTTTCGCGTCTGTTCGGCGCCATGCGGGTTCGCCATTACCGGAACGATGCGCCCGTTCTTCAAGTTCCGATGTAAACTTCATCTTCATTGTATACAAAAAAGATACATTCTCGACTGACTGTCGAAAATTAGGGATACAACAACTTATCCCATGGTTTCGCTTTTCCGAAGCAAAAGCCTAATGTTGATTGCTCCTCATCAGTGATCGCCTGCTGGAACAACAGCTTGGGTTTCCAATAATTGAACACGCGTTGAGTTACGGGCAGGACTCCGATATCCATTCCAAATTGTGGCAACATTTCCTCGGCCGTGTGATTTTCTTGAATTAGCTCAGCCGCCTCTTTGTCAGAATGAAACCTAACTTTATAAATGCGAGCGTAGACAATAATCTTATCTGCCTCAAAAGCCAATATTTTGATTACGCCGAAGTTTCCCTTTCGCACCACAGAATAGACCCCGCCTATAATGATTGTGCAGTTTGCTCTTTTTCTTAGCCAGGGCATTTGATTACTCACGTTTTCGGGGCTTCTCAATTATCCCCTTTAACGAATATGACGGGGATTCGCTTTAGAAAGAAAAGTTCGATTCCCGCCGGCTGTTTACGATATCGGGCAACAAAAAATGCCTTAAACAAGGCATTTATTAGGGCTGAGATGATGGTGGAGGCGGCGGGAATCGAACCCGCGTCCGAAGTCATCCAAAGGGGAGTCGCTACAAGCTTAGTCTTCGCATTTAGTTCTCGCGTCCCGGCTCCGCGAAGACCGGATCCGGTCGGCCAGTCTCCCTAAGGTTTCGCCGGCCGCGGCGAGAGACGACCGCGGTGACTAAGTCCGCTATCTGACACCGCTGATCCCGGCCACGGACGAACCGGGAGCGATGAGTCGCTTAGATTAAGCGGCTAACGCGAGATTATTGTCTGCGTTTAAGTTAGTTTTTCCGGCAGTTTAACGAGCCCGCCGGAAGCTCGGCTTGCTACTCCCGTCCAGATTGACCCCGTCGAAACCAGGTCGCCCCCACGTGAAGGCGTTGCTGGGAGCCCAGAGCCGTTCTATTTGCTCCGGCTGTCCCGCAATCGAATTTGAACAGATACGGATCTCGCGTCCACTAACATTATACCTGTTTCCGCCTGCCGATTTCTGCAAAAAAAGCCCCGCTAATCCCGTTTAAACCGGAATAATATGGAAAGGATTAGTATGAATACAATCTTAGTCTGGAATGCAGGAAGGAGGTGTTAAAAATGGAAGCGAGCGAAAGGCCAATGGAGACTCGAGTGGTAGTAGGCCGTCCGGGCTGGCATGAGAATGCTACCGTGCATCACATGCCGCACAACGCCGCCAAGGCATTCCGCAGCCGCATGAGCGGTGGCGCTATCGTGGCGGGGGGCCTGGTAGCCCTGGCGCTGGAGTTCCTCTTTATCGCGTTCGGTGGGTTTCTTGGCATCGGCGCGGCTTCGGTAGCGCCGCTGAGTGGTCTGAGCGGCATCGCCACCTCGGTAGGAATCTGGGTGGCTGTTAGCGCTGCTATCGCGACTTTCATCGGCGGTTACATCGCGGCCAGGCTGGCTGGAACCACCAGAGGCGTCGACGGAATGTGGCACGGTGTCACCACCTGGGGACTGCTGATTGTGGCTGGCGTGCTGCTGGCAGGGCTGGGGGTTACCGGAGTTCTTGGCTTCGGCATCAGTTCCAGTTCGCTGCTGCATGCATACCTGCCCAGCGCAACCAGCTTCGCCGCAGCCGATCTGACCACGGCTGCGAATATCGCCGCGACGATAAGCGGCTGGTTCCTGCTGGGTGTCATGGCGAGCGCCGTGACCGCGGTGTTCGGCGGCTGGGTCGGCGGTTTGAGGCTGAGCCGGCGGATGGAGGAAGTAGCGCCGGAAGAGGAAGAAGAGTTCCGTCAGCGCGCCGCATGAGGTGCGCGGCCCGGAAAGTGGCCAGGGAGCGCCCTGGTCTACATATCGAAGAAAGGACCGCCAGATATAGCGGTTCTTTCATTACTTACCTCCCCGCTACCGCTGCCGCTCTTTCAGCCCCCGTTCCACCTCCCGCTGCGCTTCTTTTTCGGCCAACGCCCGTCGCTTGTCGAACAGCTTCTTGCCGCGGGCAAGGCCGATCTCCAGCTTGGCGCGCGGCCCCCGGAAGTACAGTTTTGTGGGCACGAGTGTATAGCCCTTCTCGCGCGTCTTGCCGATCAGGGAGCGGATCTCGCGCCTGTGCAGCAGCAGCTTGCGCGTGCGGTCGGGGTCGGCATTGAAGATGCCGCCCTGCTTGTAGGGGCTGATGTGCAGCCCGACGACGAACGCCTCCTCGCCCTTGATGACTGCATAGCTTTCCTTGAGGTTGGCGCGCCCGGCCCTGAGCGACTTTACCTCGGTGCCGGTCAGCTCCAGGCCGGCTTCGTAGGTCTCGTCGATGAAAAAATCATGGTAGGCCTTGCGGTTTGTGGCCACTGGCTTTATGTGTTCTGTTTTCCGGGATTCGCTCAAGATCTCCATCCATCGAGTTGCTTTCATAAAACTCTACCTTACCCTGGCATGATCCGCACTGGCTGGTCCGGCTTCGGGGCAAGATTCCGGAGGACGGCGCCGGCGGCAGTCGACCGGAGCAGCCGCCCCGTGAAAGGCGCGCGCCGGCGCGCCACCGGCTTGATTGACATCATCCGCCAATATAGCTACACTGGCGCCATTCTTCTACCGGGAGCTGTTCTTTGAGGACTTTCAGAAATGTGTTCAGGAGAAAACTGCGGGCCTTTCTGACGATTTTTGGCATCACCATCGGCGTCTTTGCCCTGGTGGTGATGGGCTCGCTGGCGGAGAAGATCACTCTGCTGGTCAACGGCGGCACCCGCTTCTATTCGGACAAGGTGACTGTCAGCCAGAGCCACGAGGGCGGCGGTTTCAGCGTCTCCCCCATGTCTGTGAGCCTGATCCCGAAGCTGGAAGCGATGGATGGCGTACAGGTGGCCTCGGCCACCATCAGCGTACTTTTCGACAAGCAGCAGGGAGCCTCTTTTGGCGTTCCCGACCTGATCAATGCCTCCGATCTGCGGGGGCAGAGCCTGGAGAGCTTCAAGGTCTCCTACGCCCAGGGGCGCCCGCTGAAGCCCGATGACGCCGGCAAGGCGGTGGTCGGCTCCGACATGGTCCGGAAACTGAATGCACAGATCGGCAGCACCATCAAGGTGCGCGGGCGCGATTTCCAGGTGGTCGGCATCCTCGACAAGACTCTCACTATCCCCGACAACTCGGTGGAGATCCCTTTCAAGGACGCGCAGTCGATCCTGTATAACGATCTGCCGGATCTCGTCAAGTCGCGGCTCGATTCGACTCGGCTGGCGACCGGCGCCACCGTCTATCCCAAACCCGGTGTGGACCCCAACCGGCTGGCCCAGCAGATCAACGACAGGTTCCCCGGATACCAGGCGGTCGGGCCGCAGAAGTTCCAGGAACAGGTGACCAACTCCACGCGGATCTTCACGACGATCGTCTTCGGCGTGGCGCTGATCTCGCTGCTGGTGGGCGGCCTGTCGGTGATCAATACCATGACCATGTCGGTTTACGAGCGCACCCGCGAGGTGGGTATCCGCAAGTCGCTGGGCGCCTCGAACGCGCGCATTATCCGCCAGTTCCTGGGCGAGTCGGCCTTCATCGGCGGCGTGGGTGGCGTCACCGGGCTGGCGCTCGGCTGGCTGTTCACCCTGGCGGCCAACCGCGCCGGCGAATCGTCCGGGACGGAGGTGTTCCTGCTGACCTCGCGTCTGGCAATCGGATCGGTGCTTTTCGCGATCGTGCTCGGCGTCATCAGCGGCCTCTATCCATCGTGGCATGCGGCCCGGCTGAACCCGGTGAAGGCATTGCGCTATGAGTAGCGATGTGAGGGGTGAAGCGCAGAGTCAAGCACGGAGCGGTGACACGCGGCTGCGGGCGCTGGACTTGCACAAGACCTACGAGCTGGGAAAGGAAAACCTGGTGCATGCCCTGCGCGGCGCCTCTCTGGAGGTTGCGGCGGGTGAGATGCTGGCGATCATGGGGCCGTCCGGATCGGGCAAGTCGACGATCATGCACATCATGGGCTGCCTGGACAACCCCGACCGCGGCGAAATATGGCTTGGCGGGCGGCGTGTCGACAATCTTAAAAGCCGGGAGCTCAATCGCCTGCGCAGCAAAGAGGTCGGCTTCATCTTCCAGGGCTTCAATCTGATCCCGACTTACACGGCGCTGGAGAACGTGGCGTTGGCCGGGGAATACGCCGGCATGTCGCGGCGCCGGGCCAAGGCGGTCGCCGCCGAGGCGCTGGCGGGCATCGGCCTCGGCAAGCGGCTGCGCCATCATCCCAGCGAGCTCTCCGGGGGGCAGCAGCAGCGCGTGGCGATTGCCCGCGCCCTGGTCAACGAGCCCGGCGTCGTGCTCGGGGATGAGCCGACCGGCGATCTGGATACGGCCACCTCACACGAGATCATGGGCATGATGCGGGAGATCAACCAGTCCACCGGCACCACGTTCGTGCTGGTGACGCACAACCCCGAGGTGGCCGCGGCGTGCGATCGCAAGGTGTGCATGCTTGACGGCGTGGTAAAAAGGGACGTTCCTTAACTTTCTTAACTTTTTCGAAAGTTAAGGAACGTCCCTGGCCGGCTCCAGCTCCACCTTTCCCCGCAGCTTGTCGATGCGCACAACCCTGACATTGATGCGGTCGCCCAGGCGCCAGTTGCGCCCGTGGCGGCGCCCGACCAGCGAACCACCTTTTTCACTGATGGCGAAGTAGTCTCCCCGCAATCGGCGCGCTGGCACATAGCCCTCGTAGATGCTTTCGAAGCGGACAAACAGGCCCGAGGGGATGACGCTGACGATCTCGCCCTCGAAACGGCTGTCCCATCCCTGCTCGAACAGCAGCCGGTCCAGCAGGAAAGCCAGGGCGACGTCATCGCCCAGATGCTCGGCTGCCGCGGCGCGCCGCTCCGCCTCCGAACTTTCCTGTGCCGTCTCGGCCAGCGTCAGCCGGTCGCAGCTGAAATCCTCCAGATGAAGCTCCTTAAGCAGCGCCCGGTGGGTCACCAGATCGGGGTAGCGCCGGATGGGAGAGGTGAAGTGCAGATATGCCGGTGAAGCCAGCCCGAAATGGCCCAGGTTGTCTTCCAGGTAGCGAGCCTGCTTGAGCGAGCGCAGGACTATCTCGCCAAAGGCGGCGCGGCTGCGCTGCTGTTCGCTGAGCACGCCGGGCAGGGATTTCAGCAGCTTGCGGATGGCCTCGCCGGCTTGCCGGGCGGTGCCCCGCGTGAGCGAAAAGGGCGGCGCCGGTACTCCCAGATCTTCCAGCATGTCAAAGAGGGCGTCCACAGCCGCCGGGTCCGGCTCTTCATGCACGCGATAGATGCAGTCCGCCTGCCGCCGCTCCAGGAAGCCAGCGACAGCTTCATTGGCGGCGATCATGAATTCCTCAATCAGGGCGTGCGATTCAGATTCCGGCCGCGGCCGGGCGCCCAGGATCTCGCCCGCAGCTGACAGCCGGAACTCCGGCTCGAAGGTGCTGATGGCCATGGCGCCGCGGGCGTGGCGGGCATCGCGCAGCACTGTTGCCAGCCGGCGGCTGCGGTCCAGCAGCGCCGCGATATCCACCGGCAGGCCGACTGCGCCGGTTCTGCCACGATGTCCCTCTTCCTGTCCGGTCGCGCCCGGCGAGCCGGGCGCCGCACCGGCGCCCAGAAAATAATCGTCGACCTCGTTGTAGGTCAGCCGCCTGCTGCTGCGGATAAGGCTGCGGTGGAAACCGGTCTTCCTCAACGCGGGCGCTGCCGTGCCGTCGAAGCCAAACACCATCTCCACCGTGACACACTTGCGCTCCGCCCCGGGCCTCAGGCTGCAGGCGTCGCTGGAAAGCTGCTCGGGCAGCATCGGTTCCATCGCCACCGGCAGGTAGACGCTCACCGCCTTGCGCGCCGCCTGCCTGTCGAGGGCGGAGCCGTCTTTGACAAAGTAGCTGACATCGGCGATGTGGACATGCAGCGTGACCTCCCCGGCGCCCGGACCATCTTCCAGCGAGATGGCGTCATCGAAATCACGGGCTTCGTCGGGGTCTATCGTCACCGAGAGCAGATGAGTGAGGTCCACGCGGCCGCGATCGCGCCTGCTGGCCAGCGCCGCCGCGCCCTGTGCCTCCGCCAGCGCCCGGGACCCGAAGCCGCGCGGGATCTGGCGCCAGACAAGGATCGCCTCCATGATCGCCGGCAGCGAGTCTGATTTGCCGAGGCTGCGCACGACCTCGCCGCGGCCGCGGCCGGCCGGCCTGAGCAGCACCAGCTCGCCCGACCGGGCGCCGCCCAGGGATTTGCGGCCGACAAAGACACTGTTCTCGTCGCCGAAAGCGGCTTCGGCCTCGTAGAGCTTGCCGCGTTTGCGCAGCACCGCGACTCTGGGGAATTCGGCTGTTTCGGCGCCCCTGCTCATGGCATGTGCGGCAGCGTCCCGGCGGCGGCTACGGCGCCAGCAGGGCCAGGCCGCGGTCGATGACCTCGTCGTTGGGTGTGTTGGGATCGTCGGTGGCGGGGATGTCCGGCTGGATGCCGATCTTGTTGATGTTGGCGCCACTGGGCGTGTAGTAGCTGCCTGAGGTGTACTTGAGGGCGCCGCCATTGGAGAGCGGGGCGAGGTCCTGCACGACGCCCTTCCCGAACGTTTTCTCGCCGATCAGGGTGCCGCGGTGGTCGTCCTTGACGGCGCCGGCGACAATCTCGGAAGCGCTGGCGGTATTGCCGTTTACCAGCAGCACCAGCGGGATCGAGGCGTTCGCGTCCCCCCGGGCGCTGAAAGTCTGAGTGCCGGAATCGCGGCTGCCGACGGAGACGATCGTCCCGTTGGGAATAAAGACGCTGCCCACGTTCACCGCCTCATCCAGCAGGCCGCCGCCGTTATCGCGCAGATCGAGGATAACCCCCTGGGCGCCGCTCTTCACCAGGTTGTCCAGCGACGCCCGCACCTTGGCGCCGGCGTCGACCGAGAACTGCTCCAGTTTGATATAGGCGATTTTCTTGCCATCATGATCGAGCATCTTGTCGGTGACGATCGGCATTTCCAGCGACTGGCGCACCACCGACTTGTCCAGCTCCTGTGTACCGCGGCGCAGACGCAGCGTCACCGGGGTGCCTGCCGCCCCCCTGACCATGGCGGCCGCATCGTCCGGCGCCTTGCCGGCGACGGGCTGGCCGCCTACCGCGAGAATGACGTCGCCGGCCCGGATGTCCGCCTGCTGCGCCGGCGATCGGGCGATGACGCTGATGACCACGAGCTGGCCGTTCTTGGGCTCCAGCGTCACACCGATGCCGACGAAAGTGCCCTGGGTGTGGTCGTTGAACGTCTTGAAGGCGCGCGGGTCCAGGTAAACGGTATAGGGATCGTTGAGGCTGGCCACCATGCCGTTGATGGCGTTGGTTTCCAGGCTGGAATTATCGACTGGCTGGTAATAACTCTGGTCGAGGATCCCCTCGATCTGCTGTTCCAGCTGCATGACATTGTCGCCAGGAAAGAAAAAAGTGCGGACACTTTCAGGAAGGATGCCGACCAGCGGCGAGAGCCTGTAAGAATGACCGCCCAGGTAAACGCCGGAAAGGAAGGCCAAAAAAAAGAGCAACACAATAAGAAGAACCCTAACAAAGCGAGGCATGAACCAAGCGTAGCGGCTTTAACTGCCGAGTGCAAATGACGACCACATACCTTGACAGCCCCGGGGCCGCGGGTATTTAATAATTGTACCGTCTAGGGTACGACGCGCTTTCCGGGAGGGGGGGTTCCTGGGCGGCCGCCGGGGTCGAACACAGGCCAGATCACCAGGTAAGCCACCCTTTAGGTTTTCTCATTTTCCCGCAGCGGATACTTAGGGCTTTTCAGTAGCTGCTGTGGTAGCGCGCCGGACGGACGTGGGGTACGGAGAGGAGACACACTCCCGGATAAATTCTTTCTAAGCGGGTGCACGCGGCCGGTATTCGTGTCGAGTTCCCGATGATTCATTAGATGCCGGTAAAACACTTAAGGAGGATGGAAGGTATGGCGGAGGCCACACAAAATTCAAGGAACAAGATCTATGCGCTGGGAATCGTCGGTTTCCTGTTGATCTTGTCGGTACTGTACTACATGTCGGCGCCGGTTTATTTGTACATCGTCGCCTACATGTGGTTTGGTTTTATTTACGGGATTCTGCAGCAGTACGGCAGGTTTTGTTTCGCGTCTGCATTTCGTGACCTGATCATGGTCAAGGTGACCCGCATGTTTGTCGGCATCATGATCGGTCTGATCACGCTGAGCGTCATCAACGCTTTTGTCGTTACCATTTACCCGGACAAGTACATTATCGAGTCAATAGGCTTCCACGGCCTTCTCGGCGGTCTCCTGTTTGGCTTCGGGATGGTATTCGCAGGAGGCTGCGCCACCGGCAGTCTTTACAAGACGGGCGAAGGCAACATGATATCGCTGACCGTCCTCTTGAGTCTTTCCTTTTCCCAGGCCATCTTCGCCGCCACCGCGCTTGACTGGTTTACAGCGCACTTCATTACCGGACATACCCTGAACGACATCACGGTCACCAAGCTGATATTCGGCGGTGTCGGCAACCCGACGGCGAAATATTCGTTTTTTCAGCATCTGTTGGGTGACTCCATTATCAACACGTTCCTCGTGGGGCTAATTCTGCTTATCGCTGTTTACTTCATCGTGGTGAGGAAGCCGTTCCTCAAGCGCCGGGCCAAGCAGATGGCGGCTGTCGCCGGCACCACCGCTGACGCCGCCACCGCTGACGGCGGCACCGTCAAGACTGGCTTCAAGGACGAGCTGGCCGGTTTCTGGTCAATGATCAGCGCTTCGCGCCGCACCTCGATTGCGGCCATCCTCATCGGCATCGTGGCCGCGGCCCAGATCTTCACGCTCGCCTGGATGCAGAATCACTACAACTTCACCAACTTCGGCCAGGTACTGGCTGGCAAGCCGGCGGTTGGCCGGCCGCTTCCCAGCGGCAGTCCCGTCGCAGCCAAGACGCCTGCAAGCTGGCCAAAGGACCAGGCGACTTTCCCGCAGGTATCCAAAAACAACACGGTTTTTGATCCCGGCTACTGGTATATAACCACCCAGGAAGCCATGTTCGCAGGCTGGACGCTCCAGTCGGCGGGCCTCCACATGGATCACAACAGCTACTTCGGCCAGAGCAACGGCCTGCCCAATCCATGGATGAGCCCGGCCCTGCTGCTTTCCGTCGGCCTTATCCTGGGCGCCTCGTTCAAGGCTCTGCTGGCCCGGGAGTTCAAATGGAAGTTCCCCAAGAATAAAGAGATGGTCATTTATGCCGTTGGCGGGGGTACGTTGATGGGCATTGGTGCCAGGGTGGGTCTGGGATGTAACATCGGCGCCTTTTACGGGCCGGCGGCCTTCGGCAACCCGAGCGGCTGGGTTTTCGCCATCGGTCTGGGCCTGGGCGCCTATCTGTCGGCCAAGATCATAAATTACTTCGCCAACCGCAGGCTGGCCGCAGACGACATGGACTTCGACATCAAATTGTAAACAGTATTCAATTACTTGGAGAAAAACAGGAGGTGAACAAGCAATGCAATTTAACAAGAACGATGACGGCACGTACGAGCTGGACGTGACCGGATATGTTTGCCCGCATCCGCAGCTGTATACGCTCAAGTGCATGGAGAAGCTGCAGGACGGCATGATCATGGACGTCCTCATCGACAACCCCTCTTCGGTGGAGTCGGTGACCCAGGCGTGCACAGGCAAGGGCTACGAGATCCTGGAAAAGACGAATCCGAAGGCTGGCGTCACGGCCCTGAAGATCCAGAAGTAGGCTCAGGGCCTCGAGGCGCGCCTTTGCGCCATATAGTTTGAACCTGGCAAGGCGCGGGAACACAGGGTTGTACCTGTGGAACCCGTGCCTTGTTTTTCCGTGGCAGCAACGGCGCCGGATTCCGGCTGTGGTCCTTGTGGACAATCTTGAGTTATGCCAACCGCGATAATATAATCACACGGCCTGGTTGACCGGGATGCAGGCGGTCTTTGACAGTACCACTTTGAACCACTATTTGGAGGTGCAACGCATGGAGGTCGCAAGATGAGCAAACTGGGAATTCTTGTTAACACCGACAAATATCTGGATGATGTTGTCGGGCTTGCCAAGGCAGCCAAGGCCGCCGGTCATGATGTCACCATCTTCGGAATGGACGACGGCACGCTGCTGATGGCCGATATCTGCAAGCAGCTTGGCGAAGCCGCGGAAGTTTCATATTGTGAGCACAGCGCTTCGCCGCGCGGCGTTTCCGGTGTCGAAGGCGCCACGGCCGGTAGCCAGTTCCAGAACGCGGTCATGATGCATGAAGCTGACAAGGTGGTGGTTTTCTGATGGCAGACAGCAAGAAAATTGCAGTGATCATCCGGGACAGGCAGGACGAAGCTCTGCGCATGTCCGTAGGCCTGACGCTCGAGGGCGATGAGATCACTGTCATCAACCTGGGCGACCCGATCGACCATCATGGCGACAACAATCTGAACGTGGAGACTCTCGGCGACCTGGACTGTGGCCGCATCTCGGTTAACGAAGCTGACGAGGGATTCGAGCACATGACGATGCAGAACATCCCCCAGAAGCTGCTCGAGTTCGACCACGTCGTCCCTTACTAGACCGGCGGCGGGAGTTCTGTGCCGCGGGCAGGCGCCGCGGGACGCAGGACCAAGTCTCTGAAAACTTCAGCGAGGTAGCCATGAAATTATTGCACATCATCAAGGAGTTCACCGAGACCGGCAACGTGGACACCATCATCCAGGATCAGGAAGCGCCGGAAAATGAAATCACTGTCGTCCGCCTGAAGGAGGACAAGGATTACGCCAGGCTGGTCGATCTCATCTTCGCCAGCGACCAGGTATACACCTGGTAATGGCGGGGCCGGCTCCGCCGGCGATCAAGCGAAAAAAGGCCCTCTGCGGAGGGCCTTTTGTTGTGCAAAAAAGATGCGGACCTAGAGGACACGCACGTTGGTGGCCTGCGGACCCTTGGGACCTTCAGTCGGCTCAAAGCTGACTCTCTGACCTTCGGCGAGGGTCTTGAAGCCGTCTCCCTGGATCTCGGAGAAGTGCACAAACAGGTCGCTGCCGTTCTCCTGCTCGATGAAGCCGTAGCCTTTCTGATCGGAGAACCATTTGACTGTTCCTTCTGGCAAGGTTTTTCCTCCCTTCCAATTCCCGTGGCGAGTACTCGAACCATGCCAAAAAGTGACAGTCAAGCACTACGAACCAATTTGCTGCCTCGCCATTGCTGGCGAGCTTAATTACTATAAGACAGAAAGCCTGATTTGGCAAACTTCTGGCCAGGGGGAAAAGTGCCGGCAAGCCGTTGCTGGTGCGGGTCTTGGAGGGTATGGTCCCGGCCGGATCCGGCCGGATTTCAGATCTTCAGGAAGCGCCTGAGGGCCAGGCCGCTGCCGACCGAGCCGAGGACGCCGCCGCCGCCGATGATGAAAAGCAGCAGCCAGAAAAGGGGCACGGTCTCCGCGCCGAGGAATGGCATCTGTTCGACGATATTGTTCACGAAGAAGTTCTGCACCAGCAGCACCATGATGACGGCGCCGGTGGCGCCGACCAGGCCGGTGAACACGCCCTCCATGACGAAGGGCCAGCGGATGAACCAGTTCGTGGCGCCCACCAGCCGCATGATCTCCACCTCGCGCCGGCGGGCGAAGATCGACAGGCGGATCGTGTTGGAGATCAGCAGGATCGAAGCGACCGCAAGCAGCGCCACAAAACCGGCGCCGCCAATGAGGATGTAGTTGGTGGCCTTCAGGACGCGGTCGGTGGTTTCGCCGCCGGTCTTGATGCCATCGGTGTTGACGATCTCGCTATGTGCGCCGTGAGCGGCTGCGGTCGTCCCCACCTGCGCGCGCGCCATAGGCACCGTGTCCCCGTTCGGGTCGCCGGAAACCCGCATGACCTCGTTATCGATCCGGAAGTACATGCCGGCTGTGAACTTGGTGCCGTCGCCGGCAGAAACCGGCATCGAGGTGGCGCTGGGGCTCAAGTCAGCGTTCAGATGGCTGCTGATATCGTTGTCCACGACCGGATTGGTGTAAAATTTGCGCGCCACCGAGTCGATGTTGTTCTGGTCCTTGAGGAATATCTCGTAGGAGGCCGGCAGCGGATTGCCGGATAGCGCGTTGAGCACATCCTCATGCCCCTTCATGCTCTCACGCAGCCGGTTGAGCGCCTCATCCTTGCTGACGAAGTTGACGTCCTTGACCTCTGGCATCGATTTGATCTGGTCGCCGAGCTGGTTGATCTGGTCCTGGGAGGCGGCATTCTTGATGAAGACCTCGATCTCCAGTTTATTGCGCACGCCGCTGGTGGCGTTCTGCAGATTGAAGAAGACAAAAGCGCCGATGCCGAGCACGAACATCGACACGAGCACAGTGACAATCGCCGCTACGCTCATGACCCAGTTGCGTGTCAGGGAGTCGAGCGCTTCGCTGAAAAAGAATCGGAATCTCATTTACCTGTACAGCCCCTTATCCTCGTCACGGATGACCTTGCCGCCACCCAGCGCGATGACGCGTTTACGCATTTTGTCCACCATTTCGCGGTCATGCGTGGCCATCAGCACCGTGGTTCCGGTGCGGTTGATGCGGTAGAGCAGCTGCATGATGCCGACGGAGGTATCGGGATCGAGGTTGCCGGTGGGCTCGTCGGCTACCAGCAACGAGGGATGGTTTACAAAGGCGCGCGCCACGCTGACGCGCTGCTGCTCGCCGGCGGAGAGTTCGTCCGGACGGTTGCTCATCTTGTCGCCCAGGCCTACCAGCTGCAGGATTTCCGGCACTTTGCGGCGGATGGAGCGGGCTGGCTGCCCGGTGACCCTGAGTGCATAGGCCACGTTTTCGGCCACCGTGCGGTTGGGCAGCAGTTTAAAATCCTGAAAGACGCAGCCGATGCTGCGGCGGTGGTGCGGTACGGCGGCGCGGCGCATGCGCTGCAGGTTGCGGCCGGCAACAGTGATGCTGCCCTCCGAGGGCTCGAACTCTTTCAGCAGCAGCCGGATGAACGTGGATTTGCCCGATCCGCTGTGTCCCACGAGGAAAGCGAATTCGCCCCGCTCGATGTGAACGCTGACGTCCTCCAGTCCGATGATATTCGGATCGTAGGTCTTTGTGACATTTTCAAAGCGAATCAACTGCTCACCTCTGGCTAACATCCCCCGGACCGGGCGGCGTCATGATTGTGACATCGCACGCATGTGCCCTGGATTGAAAAATGGGAGATATTTTGAAGAAACCGCATCCGCCGGTGCGGGCCGGCCGCATCCGGCCGCGTCCCCGGCGAATCAAACTCTTATTTTCTGCTTTTCAGCACCTGCTCTGCCAGTACCACCAGATCCCTTGCAGTCAGCTGGAATTCTTCCAGTAACTGGTCCGGCTGGCCTGATTTTCCAAATGTGTCCTTGATTCCCAGGCGGCCTATCCTTGCCGGGCAATACTCCGTGGCCACCCCGGCCACGGCATCCCCCAGACCGCCGATGACGCTGTGTTCTTCGGCGGTCACAGCGCAGCCGGCCTTCGTCAGGCTGGCAGCCACCGTATCCACATCAATCGGCTTCAGCACACTAACGTTTACCACTTCCGCGCTGATATCCCTCTTTTTCAACTCTTCAGCCGCTTCGAGGGTCCGGCTTACCATTATGCCACAGGCGAACAGGGAAATGTCAGTGCCTTCGCGCAGGACGTCGCATCCCTTGCCCAGGCCGGCCGGCGGTTCCCCGTAAATAAAGGGCACGTTCGGCCTGCCAGTGCGGATGTACATCGGCCCCGGGAGTTCATAACTTTCCAGCACCGCCGCATAGGTCTGATTGTAATCAGCCGGCACCACCACGCGCATGTTGGGCAGCAGCCGCATCAGGCCGATATCCTCCACCGACTGGTGCGTGCAGCCGTCTTCGCCCACCGTGAGGCCGCCGTGACTGGCGCAGATTCTCACCGGTAGCCTCGGCTGGGCGATGCTCTGCCGCACCTGATCGAAAGCCCTGCCGGTGGCAAATACCGCAAAGGTGGAAGCATAAGCGATTTTACCGCTTATCGCAAGGCCGGCGGCGATGTTCATCATGTTGGCCTCGGCTATGCCCACGTTAAAAAAGCGCTCGGGGAAGGCGGCGCCGAACTTGCCGCTCTTGGTGGAGCCGGCGAGATCGGCATCCAGGGCGACGACGTTTTCGTGCCTCTCGCCCAGCGCCAGCAGGGCGTCGCCATAGGCCTCGCGCGTGGCGCGCGGTTTGAGCTCAACTGCCAACCGGTTCCCCTTTCCCCGGGACCTGCTCGCCCTGCAGCTCGGCCAGCGCCTGCCGTGTCTCTTCCGGCGAAGGGGCTTTCCCGTGCCAGCCGGCGTTGTTTTCCATGAAAGACACGCCTTTGCCCTTGACCGTTCTGGCGATGATGGCGGTGGGACCGTCACCGGACCGGCTCGCCTCCAGGGCGTCGATTATCTGCCCGAAGTCGTGCCCGTCGATGGCAAGGGTCTTCCAGCCAAAGGCCGCGAATTTGTCCGGCAATGGTTCGACGTTCATGACATCCTTGGTGAATCCGTCGATTTGCAGACCATTTGCATCGACGATGGCGGTCAGGTTGGTTAGCTTGTAATGGGCCGCGGCCATGGCTGCTTCCCAGACCTCGCCCTCCTGCGATTCGCCGTCGCCCAGCAGCGTGAAGACGTGGCCCGGCAGCCCGTCGAGGCGCATGCCCAGCGAAAGGCCGGCGGAGACCGAAAGGCCTTGCCCCAGCGAACCGGAGGAGATCTCCACACCCGGTGTCTTGTGCATGTCGGGGTGACCCTGCAGGTGGCAGTCGATCTTGCGGAGGTTCGGCAGGTCGTCGACGGGGAAATAGCCGCTGCGGGCCAGCGCCGCGTACAGCACTGGCGCACAGTGCCCCTTGCTGAGGACAAAGCGGTCGCGGCCGGCCCACTTGGGGTCGTCCGGCCGGTGCTTGAGGACCTTGAAGTACAGGGCGGTGACGATGTCCGTGGCGGAGAGTGAGCCGCCCGGATGCCCCGAGCTCGCCTCCGCAACCATGCGGATGACGTCCTGGCGCAACAGGCTGGCAGTTTCTTTGAGTTCCTGGATATCCAGCGGGTAGAGCCTCCGAATCGGGGTGCTCCGCGGCCACGCACCTTAAGCCGCCCCCGCAGCCGCGCAAAAAGATTATCTAATGAAACGGAGCGGGGTGCAAGGAGGCGCCGCAGGATGAGCCACAATCACGGGGTCATTGTGACTGCCGGGCCATGCCGGCACGCGAGCGCCGCTCCTCCCCGCCCAGCATGCGGAAGAACATGTCCACCGCCCGGGGCTCGAAATGGGAACCGGCCTGCGCGTGGATGTAGGCCTGCACTTTTTCCTCCGGCCAAGCCTGGCGGTACGGGCGCTCGCAGTTAAGCGCATCCCAGACGTCGACGATCGCGAAGAGCCTCGCAGCGACCGGGATGTGCTCCCCCGCAAGCCGGGCGGGATAACCGCTGCCATCCCATTTTTCGTGATGATAATAGGGGATGTCCAGCGCCGGCTTCAGATACGCGATCGGTGAAAGCAGCCGGAATGCGTATTCCGGATGTTTGCGCATCACCGCCCACTCCTCGGGCGAGAGCTTGCCGTTTTTGAACAGGATGGCGTCCGGCACGCCCATCTTGCCGATGTCATGCAGCAGGGCGCCGCGCCGGGCATGTGTCAGCTCCGCCTCGCTTATGCCCGCAAGCTGCAACAGTTTCATCGTCATCTCGGTCACGCGTAAAGTATGGCCCTTGGTTTCGTTGTCACGCAGTTCCATCGCGCTGGACCAGCCCTCGATGGTGTTGTCGTATGCCAGCGCCAGCTCCATGTGCGAGCGTTGCAGATCCTCAAAAGAGCGGCCCGCGTCGATGGCCAAAGTCGCCTGGCTGGCGAAAATCTCGAGGAAGTCCAGCCAGTCGCCGTCAGGGTCGAACGGGTCGCGCTTGGCTAATTCGAGGACGCCGGTGAGGTGGCCTTTGGCGATCAGGGGGACGCCGATCAGGGTCTGCACGTCTTCCTGTTGAAAGATGGCCGGGTTCGCCCCCTGGACATCAATCTCTTGCCGGGTGGCGGCAATGATGGTGCGCCGTTTAAGCGCTGCCTTCCCCACTACGCTTTCACCCAGGCGCATGCGGCTGTTCTCGATCGGGGTCCCGAACCCCAGGCTCTGGGCGGCTTCGAGCACCAGCGCTTCCGGGTTGAAAAGATAAACAGTGGCGGCGTCTATCTCAAGGTGGTTGATCGCTTCTTCCAGCACATTCCGGAGCGCCAGCCGCATATCGGTGGAGCCCAGGATGGCGAGGTCGACCGAGCGCAACGACCGCAAGTGCGAAAGCTGGGCCGCGATCTCACTCTCGGCGAGCTTGCGGTTGGTGATGTCGATCGAGAGGATGAAGACCCCCTCGGGGATGGGCTGCATCCTCAGCTCGAACCAGCCGGTTTCGCCGTCGGCGAATCTGAATTCATTCTCCATGTCGCAGGCCTGGCGGCTATCCATGCACAGTTTCACGGCTGCGTACAGCGGTGTCTGTTCGATTCCGGGATAGGCCTCCATCATCGTGTGGCCCAGCAGCTGCTCGCGCGGCATGCGTCCGTGGCGGACCGCAGCGTCATTCACATACAGAAAGCGCCAGTCATAATCGATGATCTGGCAACCTTCCATCATTCTGTCAAGGATGTCCTTGGCTTTGATCTCCACGCTTTTTTCGCATTCTCGCAGTTGTCAGTTCACTGCTGCCCTCCAGGAGGGTGCGTCAGTCCACATGGGATACCATGCATTCTTATTCCGTTTACAAACTCAGCTTAAACTATATGCCAACATTTATTCCGCGCGGTTGGCGCGATAATTATTGGCCGGACATAGTCACAAAACCAGTATTGGAGTTTTTATCCATCAATAAGGAGGTGGGTCAACCGGTGCCTTTGGCGTCCCTACGGGACACGGAAGCCGGCTGTCAGCAACCAGGCTCGCCCGGATGGCCGCAACACTGCTGGCGGTTTCTGATCTTGATCCAGGTGTTGCCGCCGGCTATTTTCAGTTTCTGGATGAAGGGCAGGCTGCTGCCTCGCCAGTTGTTTCGCGCCGCTCGCATGTCGCCGTGGTGGTGGCCGTGGTGATGTCGATGGGGATGATTTTGTCCCGTCATGCCTCATTTCCCTCTGTGTTGATCCTGTCACGTATTTTCCGGAGCCGCGCTAGGATCTTCTCCGCAGACTTTTCGCGGTCCGGCCGCGGGTTCATCTTACCCATTCAGCCGGTATTGACACTTAAACGCGCCGTGGGCCGGTTTAGAAAGCACGCAACGTGGATACCGCTTAACCCGTAAGGCAATCTAGCAGGAGGTGACATGTCCCGGACCGATGACAACAAGCAAGCTTACCGCCGATTCGTTGAAGAGGTTTTTAACAAGGGCAATATCGATGCCGTGGACGAGATGGTGTCACCGGATTATGTTGACCACGAACTGTTTGCCGATGAAATACCGCAAAACCGGGAAGGCCTAAAAAAAGGTGTGCTGATGTGCCGCGACTGTCTTGCCGAACTGTCGGTCAGCATCCAGAATGTTTCTGCCGAAGGCGACAAGATCATTGCCCGCACTACCTGGCATGGTGTCCAGGGCGCCGCAAACGGCCAGGGCTTCGACGCAGGCGATCCGGCGGCAGCACGGGATCTGCGGGCGGGTGAAGCGGTCGAGTTCGATACGCTCGATATCGCCCGCTACGAGGACGGTATGGTGGTTGAGCACTGGGGGCTCACTGATGACGGTCCCGGATGGCCGACGGCGTACTATCTGCCGCAGCGGGCGGGCTCCTGAAACAGGCCGCGTCCTGGGCAGACCGGCGCCTCCGGCCGGCGGAATGCCGGACCTTTCGCTATTTCCGCGCCGCCGGATTGATACGGCGGAAGCTTTCCGCGGACGGCATGTACCAGGGCCATTCGAAATCCGCGAAGGCGGACTCGAATTCGGGCAGCGCCATCGCTTCGCGGATGACGCGGATAAAAGTGGCGCAATTGCCGTCGCCGCCAAGTTTCAGCTCGGCGATCAGCTTCGCGCCCCACTCCTGCTGCAGCCCCGCCGAAGCCCGCTCGTACTTTTTGCCGTCGAATTCGTGCGGCATTAATGTTCACCCCCGCCATGGCCGTCTGCCGGGCCCTTAAGCGCTATTGGCGCCTGCATGTTTTCGTCAGATAATTTCATGAATAATAAATCCTATTATGTCAAATAAAGAATGCACAGGCTCAACTAACAACCGAGGCCTAGACAAGCGACGGGAGCATATTGACATTCTTTCTTACAGTCGTCATCTTCATGGCCGTCTCGTTCCTGGCGGTGGCGCTCAAATATCAGACGAAGTCTTATTTCCGTCTGCCAGTCGCGGTCAGGACTGCCGCCTCGCTCCTGCACGCATTGGTTGTTTTGACCAATATATGTCTTTATGGTTTGTTATGCGCTTTTGATTACGCCAGCCTTGACCTGCCGCTGGCGCTGCGCGCCGCCGGGACCCTGCTGGCGCTTCCCGGCATCTACCTCATTCTCGCCGGTGTAGCAGCCCTGAAAGCGAAGCTCTTTTTCCCTGTGCAAACTGACCGGCTGGCGACTGGCGGCTTCTACGGCCTGGTGCGGCACCCCATGTACCTGGGCGGGATAGCAGGGTCCCTGGGCATCGCGCTGGCAGCGGCTTCCCGCTTCGCGCTTTATTACACTGGCGTCTTGGCGGTCGTACTCTATGCAGTGTCCAGGCTGGAGGAGCGCGATCTGGCGCAGCGCTTTGGGCCCGGGTTCGAGGAGTACCGCCGGCGGGTGCCAGCGCTAATGCCGACTCCGGGATCCCTCGCCCGGTTCATCGCCGGCCGGCGCGGGGAGCGAATGTGAACCAGGGCGGATCAGCGGCGCTGCTTCACCGGCCGTCCGGCGATGGCGTTAAGCACCAGCAGAAAGAGGACGGCGCCCACTGTGGCGGTGCCCACCCATCCCAGGAAACTGTCTGGCTCATAGCCGACGAGGGAGAATAGGTAGCTGCCGAGGACGGCGCCGATGACGCCCACCACGATGTCCATCAGGCAGCCGAGACCGCCCGCGCGGGTGATGATGCCGGCCAGCCAGCCGCCGATCAGGCCGACGATTATGAATGCAAGCCAGTTCATTCGTGGTTTTTCGCGGAAGGATCCCGCGCTCCTGCTTTCAGCCGTAGTGACAAAAACGCGTCCGCGGCGGCCCTGACAAAAAAACCCGGCCCTGCGGCGCCGCCAGGCGGCTAGCGTACTATCTTGGAGATATTCTGCTCCAGGATGTCCTCGGCGCCGCTGGCCTTGAGCTCGGGAATGATGACATTTACCGTGTTTTTGTCAACCACCGTTGATATCTCGAAATAGTCGGAGTTATACAGCGGCGCCACGGTCGGACGCTTCATCGCCGGCAGCACGCCGACGACATCGTCGAGCTTGTCCCGGTGCACATTCATCGACAGCAGTACTCTGCCCCGGGCATCGATCACGCCCAGCAGCAGCGTGCGGATCTCCTCGATGGCGCGGCGCTTGCCGGGATCTTCCCAGGATGCCCTGTTGGCGATCAGGCGCGTGGTCGATTCCATGATCACCGCGACGATCTTGAGGTTGTTGCGCCTCAGGGTAGAGCCGGTCTCGGTCAGATCGACGACAACGTCCATGATCTCCGGCACCTTGGCCTCGGTGGCCCCGAAGGAATAAAACACGTCGACATCGGTGCCGAGATCCTCGAAAAACTTTTTGGTGATGTTGGGGAATTCGGTCGTGACGCGGCTGCCCGGCCTGATGTCGCCGGCCCTGGCGACCGGGGAGTCCTCGGGCACGGCGATCACCATCTTCATCTTGCCGGCGCCTGTCTTGGCGTAGGGCATCTCGGCCACCTCGAACACGTCGGCTCCGGCCTCGGTGATGCAGTCCAGCCCGGAGATGCCCAGATCGAAATAACCATCCTCGACGTATTTCGGTATCTCCTGGGGCCGCAGGATCTTCACGGCGCCGATCCGGGCGTCGTCGATGGAAACCGTATACTCGCGCGCGCTGCGGTTGACCGGCAGGTCGGCTTCGGCAAACAGCTTGAGCGTCTGTTCCTGCAGGCTTCCTTTTGGTAGGGCGATGCTTAGCACGAGTGGCTCCTTTGGGACTTGATGAACCTTCATATCATAGCGAATTTACCTGGTTTCAGATAATTCCGGCCGGCGCCGGTGCCGATGCCGGGCGGGTACCTGACGCCCGCGCCTTAAAAGTATTACGTCTGTGCCTTTCCCGCCCTTTTTACCAGGTACTCACGGATGAAACCGTCGATGTCGCCATCCAGCACCCCCTGGGCGTTGCCCACTTCATAATTGGTGCGGTGGTCCTTGACCATCTGGTACGGAGCCAGCACATACGAGCGGATCTGGCTGCCCCAGGCGATCTCCATCAGTTCGCCGCGCTCCTTCTCCATCTGTTCGGCGCGCTGGCGCTCCTGCAGCTCCAGCAGCTTGCTCTTCAGCAGGCGCATGGCGGTGTTCTTGTTAGACAGCTGTGAGCGCTCATTTTGACATTGAACCACTATTTTGGTGGGAAGGTGGGTGATGCGCACCGCCGAATCGGTCTTGTTGACGTGCTGGCCGCCGGCGCCGCTGGCGCGGTAGGTCTCGATCCGCAGGTCCTTCTCGTCGATCTCGACCCCGATGTCTTCTTCCACCAGCGGGCTGACCTCCACGGCGGCGAAGCTGGTGTGGCGCCGCCGGGCGGCGTCGAACGGGGAGATGCGCACCAGCCGGTGGACGCCGCGCTCCGCGGAGAGCAGCCCGTAGGCGTTCTCGCCGTGGAAAGTGACCGTGGCGCTCTTGATGCCGGCCTCGTCGCCGCCGGTGGCTTCGTTGATCTCGGCTGCGAAGCCGCGCCTGTCGGCCCAGCGCAGGTACATCCGCAGCAGCATCTCGGCCCAGTCCTGGGATTCGGTGCCGCCAGCGCCGGGGTGGATCACCAGGACAGCGTCGCCGTCGTCATACCCGCCGCTGAAGAGGCGCTCTTCTTCCAGCTGCGCCAGATGGGCGAGGGTCGCCTCGAGGGCCGAGTAAGCTTCGGTGAAGAAGGCCGCCGCGGCCTCCGCTCCTTCGCCGGCCGCGGCCTCCCGCGCCATCTCCACCATGGCTTCGGCGTCCCCGACTTCGGCCGCGGTCCCCTGGTAGCGCTGCAGCCGCCGTTTGGCGCGGCGGTACTCGCCGCTTACCCCGGCAGCTGCCGCCTGGTCTGACCAGAAGTCGGGCTGCTGCATCCGGGCCTCAAGTTCCGATACCTGTTTTTCCAGCGCAGCCGGGTCAAAGGTAATCACCCAGCCACTGGAACTTCTCCATGATCCGGAAGAGCAGTTCGTCCAGCTCTTCGATTGTGTGGCTTGTGTCAGGCTTGCTCATCGCGGATATCCCGGTTCGAAAGTCAGTTACCCATAATAATGAAAAACGCGCGCCCCCCGCAATCGTCAATGATACCGGTTTTTCAGGATCCCAGTCGCGCCCGGCAGTAATTATCGAAGGCCGACAGATCGTAGATCCGTGTATAGCCGTCATAGAATACGGGGGTTGCGTTGGCGATGGCCTTGCCGTGAGTGACTATGTAGCGGAAGCCGCTGCCGCACAGGGCGTCGTATCTTCCCGAGCTGTAATCACTGTGCAGGATCGCATCATTCCGGATCACGCTCAGCGGCCGGCGGGAAATGTATCCGCCATAGACAGGCCGGTCGTAAGTCATCTGCTCGTAAAACAGCATCAGATAGAGATTCCGGCTGCTGTAGTAATCGTCGAACACAGCGCCGCTGCCCGGGAGTTTTTTTAGCGCCCGGGCATAAGCGGCGGGCTGCGGCTGCGTTGTGTGGAAGGCCTGTGCTGGCAGATATTCGGCAAAGATCAACAGGGCCAGGACCGCGATTACCAGCGCCGACCATCGCGGGGAGGCGATCTGGCGGGGAATCTCGGCGAGCGCCAGCGCCGCGATCATGGCAGCCGCCAGTATCACCATGACCACCATCCGGTTTGGCATGGCCGCCACGGAAAGCAGCGGCATGATCTTTTGCAGCAGATCGTAGGGCATCGGTATGCCGGTATTGATATTGCCCACGTGCAGAAACGGACCGAAGCTGAGCAGCAGGAAGACGCCGAACACCAGCAGCCAGCCGTCCAGGAAGCGCTGCTTGAGGTCGCGGCGGCAGCAGACCGCAAAACCTATCAGGCCCAGCACGGTGATGCCCAGGAAGCTTTCGCCCACGCCTTCGCCGACTGTCAGCCGCTGCCCGTACCAGGCTTTGAGAAATCCCGGCATCAGCGGGCCCAGCAGCTCGATTGAGAATTGCACCGGATTATGATTGTCCTGAAACGGGTTGGCGTGATTGGCGACGATGAAAGCTATGATAAATGGACAGGTTGTCAAAATAATCGCGGCCAGAAAGGCCGCCAGCGCCCTCAGCCGCTCGCGGTGGAAAAAATCTGCGATGCCGGCGCGGGCCCCGACAACGATGAGGAACAGCAGCGCGGCGATGGCCGCGTAGAGAAAATAATAAAGCTCGGTGTAGAAAGTCAGGGTGAGGAACAGGGCGGCGATCAGGCCGAGATGGATCCTGGGCCGCGTCAGCATTTTATGCCAGAAAAGAAGGAAGAGCGGCAGCCACTCCAGCGAAATCAGGTTGATATGGCTGCCGATATGAAGCATCTGATAGCCGGAGAAAGCATAGATGAATCCGGCGATAATGCTGGGCCAGTACGAGCGGCAGAAATAATACGCCAGCAGGAAGGCGCTCAGGCCGCTGGCCACAAAGGCAAAGATCACCAGGAGGTCATATGACTGGAAGGGCGTGAGAAAGCTTTCCAGCGCGGCGCCCGCCAGGGCGTTCGTGGGGCTGAGCGTGTGCCCCAGCAGCGTCGTCCCTTCCGGGAAGTGGATTTCCGGCACGCCGTCGATGTGGCCGACGCCGCACGGGTTCAGCCAGCAGCGTCGTCCCTTCCGGGAAGTGGATTTCCGGCGCAAAATACGGCCAGCGATGCTGCTCGATCGACTGCCGCATGTGCCAGATGTTCCAGAGATTCTGGATGCCGTCGCCCTCATCCCCGTAAAAATGGCTGCCGAACCGGGTTATCGCCGGGAATGTGAGCACGCAAAAAACAGCAAAATAAATGACAAGCGGCCGCAGGCCATAGACAAAAAACCGGCGCCGAAACAGGTTGGCGCCGGGAAGATCACTGCCGGGAAGGGAAATGATTGAACCTCCGCGGTACTTTGACCATTATCCAATCATTGATTATATGCCAAAACGGCGCGGAGGTCTGCCAGAAAAGGCGGTGTGATGCCTGGCGTCATGGTGATGTCGGGCGTCAGCTGATGTCGGACGTCACTCGTTGATGCCGCAGCACTTCTTGTATTTCTTGCCGGAGCCGCAGGGGCACGGATCGTTGCGGCCGACCTTGCTGGATTTCAGCTGCGTCACCGCGGTCGCGGCGGGCGCGCCGCCGGCAGACTCGGGCGCCGCCGGCCCCTGCTGCGCGGGCGCACTCAACGGCGCCGGCGTGAAGCCGTCGTTGTAGGTGTAGCTCAGGTCTTCGGTCTTGCGCCCGGGCGCCTCTTCCTGCGGCACCCGGTTCATGTGGAAGATGTTGCGGACGAAATCCTCCTTGATCGTTCCCAGCAGCTCCTGGAACATGGTGAAGCCTTCGGACTTGTACTCCACCAGCGGATCCTTCTGCGACAGGCCGCGCCAGTGGATGCCCTCACGCAGGTAATCCATGTCATAGAGGTGTTCGCGCCAGCGGTTGTCGATCACGCCCAGCATCACCAGCCGCTCCAGCTGGCGCATGTGTTCAGAGCTGAAATCCTCTTCCTTGCGCGCATAATACGCGCGCGCGTCCTCGACGACCCGCTCGACCAGCTCGTCGGCGCTGGTCTCCTCGATGTCCAGGTCCTCCTTGCCGAAGGAGATGTCATACAGGCTTTTCAGCGACGCGAACAGGCTGTCCCAGTCCCAATCCTCGGGGAAGGTATCCTTGTCGGCGTATTCGAGCACTGTGCCGGTGAGCACTTCTTCGATGATCGCCTGCACGTCTTCGCTGATGTCGCTGCCTTCGAGGATCTTGGTGCGCTGCCCGTAAATCACATCGCGCTGCTTGTTCATCACGTCGTCATATTCGAGCACCCGCTTGCGGGTCTGGAAGTTCTGCTGCTCGACCTTTTTCTGGGCGTTCTCCACGGTCTTGCTGAGCATCTTGTGCTCGATGGGAGTGTCTTCGTCCGGACCCAGCTTGTCGAGGATGTTGAAGATGCGGTCCCCGGCGAAAAGGCGGATCAGGTCATCCTCGGCCGACAGGTAAAAGCGCGAGGCGCCCGGGTCTCCCTGGCGGCCGCTGCGGCCGCGCAGCTGGTTGTCGATGCGGCGGCTCTCATGGCGCTCGGTGCCGAGCACGTAGAGGCCGCCCAGCCCCGTAACGCCTTCGCCCAGCTTGATGTCGACGCCGCGGCCTGCCATGTTGGTGGCGATGGTCACCGCTCCTGGCTGACCGGCATTCTTGATGATCTCGGCTTCCTTTTCGTGGTTCTTGGCATTGAGCACGCTGTGCCTGACGCCGCGGCGGGTGAGCTTGGCGCTCAGCTCCTCGCTGGTCTCGATCGAGATGGTGCCGACCAGCACCGGCTGGCCTTTCCGGTTGCACTCGACGATGTCCTCGATGACGGCGCTGAACTTGCCTTTCTTGGTCTTGTAGATTAAATCGTTGCGGTCGTCACGCACCATCGGCCTGTTTGGCGGAATGGAGACGACTTCGAGCTTGTAGATGTGCATGAACTCGTCGGCCTCGGTGGCCGCCGTGCCGGTCATGCCGGCGAGCTTGTCATACATGCGGAAATAGTTCTGCAGCGTGATGGTCGCCAGTGTCTGGTTCTCTTCGCGGATGCGCACGCGCTCCTTGGCTTCGATCGCCTGGTGCAGGCCTTCGGAGTAGCGGCGGCCTTCCATGATGCGGCCGGTGAACTCGTCCACGATCAGCACCTCACCGTCCTTGACCACGTATTCGACGTCTTTCTGGAAAAGAGCGTGGGCGCGCAGCGCCTGCATCAGGTGGTTGACTAGCTGACCGTTTTGTGATTCATAAAGGTTCTCGATGCCGAGCTGTTTCTCCACCTTGGCGACGCCGGACTCGGTCACGGCCACGGTACGGTGCTTCTCGTCGACCTCGTAGTCGTCCTCTTCGCGCAGTGTCGGCACGATGGCGGCGAACTGGTAATAGGTGCTGGCGGCCTGCTCGGGCGCGCCCGAGATGATCAGCGGCGTCCGCGCCTCGTCGATGAGGATGCTGTCCACCTCGTCGACGATGGCGAAGGAATGGTCGCGCTGGACCCGTTCATCCAGGTGAAGCGCCATGTTGTCGCGCAGGTAGTCGAAGCCGAACTCGGCGTTGGTGCCGTAGACGATGTCGCAGGCATAGGCGGCACGGCGTTCGTCGCCGGGCATCATGTTGCGCAGCACCCCCGCTTCCATGCCGAGGAAGTTGTAGACCGGGCTCATCCACTCGGCGTCGCGTTTGGCCAGGTAATCGTTGACGGTAATCAAGTGCACCTGGTTGCCGCTGAGCGCGTTCAGGTAGACCGGCAGCGTCGCCACCAGGGTCTTGCCCTCACCGGTCTTCATCTCGGCGATGTTGCCCTCGTGCAGCGCGATGCCGCCCATGATCTGTACGTCGAAGTGGCGCATTTCAAGCGCGCGCCAGGCGGCCTCGCGCACCACGGCGAAAGCTTCCGGGAGGATGCCGTCGAGCGTCTCGCCAGCCTTGAGCCGCTCGCGCAGCTCCGGGGTTTTGGCCGCTAGCTCGGCGTCGCTGAGGGATTTGATCCCCTCCTCCAGCGCCGACACCAGCGACACTTTCTCTTCGATTTTTTTTAGCTTCTTGCCTTCGCCGGCGCGAAGGACCTTGTCAAGAAATTTAGGCATACATGAAATATATTAACAGAGGACGCTCTTGAGAGGGACGTTCCTTAACTTTCTTAACTTTTGCAGCAGAGAGATGTATTCATGCGCGATAATAAGTTCATGAAGTCTTCATGGTGCCGCTATAGGTTATGAGATATGCGCATACTTCTTGTGGAAGATAACCGGAAACTGGCCGGATATATCAAGAAAGCCTTAAAGAAGGAAAGCTACGCGGTTGATTGCGTGTTCGACGGAGGCGCCGGTGAAGAGCGGGCGGTTCTTGGCGAATACGATCTTGTTATCCTGGACATAATGCTTCCCGTCAAGGACGGTTTCCAGGTGTGCCGCGCCCTGCGGGGGAAAAACGTCAACATCCCGATCTTGCTGCTGACCGCCAGGGGGGAGCTGGAGGACCGGGTGGAGGGTCTGGACAGCGGCGCAGACGATTATCTGGTCAAGCCCTTCGAGCTGAAGGAATTGTCAGCGCGCCTGCGGGCACTGCTCCGCCGGCCGCCAAAAAAAAAGAACGAGATACTGACAGCGGGAAGCATCTCACTGGACAATGCCCGCCATATCGCCAGAATGGGCGACGAGATATTGTCGCTGACCCTGAAAGAGTACGCTGTCCTGGATTTTCTGGTGAGGAACAAGGATCTGATCTTGTCGCGCGCCCAGATTTACAGTCACTGCTGGGAGTTGGCCGACAGTTCCTACAGCAATGTCGTGGATGCGGTCATCAAGCAACTGCGCAAGAAATTAAATGACAATAAAAAACAGAATATCATCAAGACGATTCGCGGAGTCGGCTATAAATTACAGGAATGACCCCTTTACCAGAGCCCGGATCAGACTGGCTGTATACTACACGGCCGGGATACTGATACTGGTTGTGATTTTTAGCCTCTCGGTATTCATCCTCTTTTCCCGGAACGCCGCTGATAATCTGGATTATCATGGCCCTGATAACGGGGGAGCGGATGCCACCATCGAGGCGCGCGTCATCGAGCAGGCCCAGAACAGGCTCGAAGTGATCCTGTTCATTGTGGACGGCGTGATTATCCTGGGGGCTGCGGGCGCCAGCTATTATGTGGCGGGAAAGACCCTGCGGCCGGTCGAGGAGTCATATGCCGCCCAGAAAAAGTTTGTTGCCGACGCGGCTCACGAACTCAGAACGCCGCTGACCATTTTAAGAACTGGTGCTGAAGCAGTGCTTGGCGAGGCGAGCAGCAAAGAGGAATATATAAAATACATCCGCGATTCTCTGGAAGAGTCAGAGTACCTGACCAGCATGGTGAACGACCTTCTCTTCCTGGCCCGCGGGGCGAAACTAAGCAGAGCGGAGCAGGTCAGGCTGGATTTCGGCGCCATCGTTCGCAGGCAGGTGGAATTTATGAGGCCATACGCGGGGGGGAAGGGAGTGAGACTATCCGGCCCCGACAGTATGGATGAGGACTTTTTTGTTAATGGAAATCCAGACCATCTCAGGCGCCTGCTCGGCAACCTTATCAGAAACGCCATCGATTATAACCGGGAAGGAGGGAAGGTTAACATAGCTCTTAATAGTCACAACAAGGAAATCATCCTGACGGTGGCCGATACGGGGCTGGGGATCGAGCCGGCCAAAGTCGCCAAGGTTTTTGATCGTTTTTATAAACTTGACCAGGCCCGTGCCAGGACCAGAAGTGGCACCGGACTGGGTCTGGCGATAGTCAAGGAGATTGTCGATGCCCACAAAGGAAAGATTAATATCAAAAGCAAGCCGGGCATGGGAACGGAGATAAAAGTATTTTTTCCAGCGGCCTGAATCTCCGGATTGCCCGGGTTGTTTTTACGCTGCGAATTGAAGCCGCCATCGGCGGTTTTTTTGTGCGCAAACTTCACGGCAACTTCATTTTGTCCGGCTAGATTATTGATGACGGACAAAGTGCAGTTGAGAGGAGGTGAGAATCATGAAACAGAAAAAACGACTAGCCTTATTCGCAGCTGCCGGTCTGCTGATCATCGGCGGCACCGCAGCTGTTGCCAGCGCGCAGACGCGCACAGGCGCCGGTCAGCCGCTTGCAGTCCATACCACCCAGCAGGCGTCACTCCAGGCGGCGAATGAGGAAAAAGCAGCTCTGTCGGAGAGCGCCGTGGAAAAAGAAAACGGCGCTGGCGCAAGTGACGCCACCGAAGTCGGCGAAGGAAACCTGCCCAATGGCGGCCATAGCGATCCGCAGGGCTCGGCAGCGGATCATCAACACGAGGGCGTCGAATAGCGTTAAATCTGGAATATGTCCAGTCAGAAGTGCGGTGCGCCCGGCCGGGCGCACCGCATGCCCGCAATGATTTCGAAATATATTACAGCATGTCTGACAGCAAGACGGGTGCCAGTGAAGGCTACTATCAGAAGCTGTACGGCCTCAGTCTTGCCCCAGGGCAGTCACCGATCTTTTTCGATAAGGCAATGCCCCGGGTCATTATCCGGAAAATAAATACAGCATTTACAGGTCTTCGAAAAACGAAGTCCGTTTTTCAATCGAGCTGAGCGCGCCGGGGTTCAGGCCGGCGACCGCCCGGGCCAACAAGGGACCGGGCACCGGGGAGCAAAAAGACTGAAATGGGCGTCCTGTCAAGACCGCCCCGGGTAGCCGCCGGCGGAAATCATTCCGCCGGTTCCCGCGGTCATCTTGGTTCGATCAGCCCGTAATCGCCGTCGCGGCGGCGGTAGATGACGCTGGTCTCGTTTGTCTCCGAGTTGCGGAAGACGAAGAAATCGTGACCGATCATCTCCAGCTGCAGGGCGGCTTCCTCGGCCGACATCGGCTTGACGATAAAGGATTTCACCTTCACGATTGCCGGCCCGCCGGCCTCTTCCTCGCCCTCCTCCATCGCCGCCGCCATCTCCAGCTCGGCTGGCTCGGGCGCCAGGCCGCCGCGCACATGCGAGTTGTGGCTGACGAGCTTGCCGCGGAACTTCTTCACCTGGCGGCTGAGCTTGTCGGCGACCACGTCGATGGAGGCGTACATGTCGGTGGAGGCGCCTTTTGCCCGGATCACCGGCCCCTTGGTGAAGATCGTCACTTCAGCTACCTGATTATCGGCGATGCTGGGGTTCTTCTCACAAAAAAGCTCCACTTCCATGGTGCTGGCGCTGTTCAGATTCCTGCCAAGCTTGGATAGCTTCTCATCGACGTAGGAACGGAGTGCTTCGGTCACAGTGATGTTCCGGCCCTTTAGCTGTAAGTTCATCTGATTCCTCCACCGCAGTTTCTAGTGAATTGATACCCTGGTTATATCGGCGATTAAACGCCGGCCTTCACTGTGCGCGCAAAAGTCCAGACGTCCACCTCCACATCCAGTCTCTCCCGCAACACCCGCGCGCAGGCCGTCGCGGTCGAGCCCGTTGTGAAGACATCATCGACCAGGATGACACGGCCCGTGATGGCCCCGGTCATCCGCTGCAGCCCGAAGCTCCCGGCCAGATTCCGGCCGCGCTCCTCCAAACCGAGACGGTTCTGAGCCGGGGTGGGAATTCGCTTCAGAAGCAGGTCTTTGACCGGCAGCCGCCAGCGCCGGGAGATGGCTCTGGCGTAAAGCTCGGCCTGATTGTAGCCGCGACTGATTAACTTTGACCTGTGCAGGGGCACATAAGTCAGCGTAACCCCTGTGCCGGCCGCAGTCAAACAGGCAGGATGATCCTGCGGCAGGGCGGCCATGAACGCCGCCAGCCGCCGCTGACGGCGGTATTTGAGCGCGTGCACCAGGCTGCGGGCCGGCCCCTGAAAGCAAAAGGCGGCCGTGGCCGAGCCAAAACCGAGCATTTTGCCGCGGCACTCCGGACAGTCGCGGCAAAACGCGGCCTGGGGGCTGCCGCAGCGCCGGCAGCACGGACCCACCGGAGCCAGCAGGCCGGCGCACGCAGGACACAGCCAGCCGCCGGGCGCGCCGCAGTGCACGCAGCGTGGCGGGAAGAAGAGCGAGAGGATGCTGTCGGTAAAACCCGGTTCGGGCAACTCTGCCCGACGTCTGCCAATATCCACGGCGGCCGCTTCCACAAGAAGTATCGATGCGACGCCAACTTACCCTAAGCCGGAGCGACCTGTCAAGCACGGCGGCGATACTTTTCCCGATATGGTTTTGACAGAAGTATCAGGTGATGTGGCGTTGGCTGGCCACTATTGGATGTGACTGTCTGCCTCGATCACCGTGAACGGCTCCAGCTTGACCTCCGGGTCAAGCACGCTGCCGGCGCCGATGACGCAGCGGTCGCCCACAACGGCGCGGTCGCCGATGCGCACGTCATCGCGGATGTAGGCGCCGCGGCCGATGATGCCGCCCACCACCTTGGCGCCGGCGCCGGTCTGGGCCGCACGCCACTTGATGACGCCTTCCAGCGAGGCGCCGTTCTCGATGACGCTGTGATCGCCGACGATCAGCGGGCCCGTCAGGCTGGCGTTCTCGCCCACACGGCAATAATCACCCAGCAGGATGGGAGGTTTCAGCACCGCCGTGCGGGCAATCCGGGTACCCTTGCCGACATGGATGCCCGGCCGCCGTTCCTTGCCGGGGATCTCCACTTTCACCTTGCCGGTGAGGGCGTCGAAGTTGCCGATGCGGTACTGTGTCAGGCTGCCGACGTCATTCCAGTAGCCGTCGATCTCGAAGCCGTTGAAGGGGATGTCGCGGGCGACGAACTCGGGGAACAGCTGCGTGCCGAAGTCAAAAAAAGTGTCCCTGGGGATGTAATCGAAAATGGCGGGTTCGAAAACGTAGATGCCGCAGTTGCAGAGGTTGCTCAGTTCCTCGCCGCGAGCCGGCTTCTCCTGGAAGCCGAGGATGCGGCCGCTCTCCTCCCGGATGACGACGCCGAAGCGGCTGGGGTCGCTCACTTTTTTGAGCGCCAGCGTGGCGATGCAGCCGGATTCGCGGTGCTGCTCAAGCAGACGGGTCAGGTCAATATCGGTAAGGGCATCGCCGCTGATTACCAGGAAAGTGTCGTCTTCCAGGTATTTCTGGACGTTCTTGACGCCGCCGGCGGTCCCCATCAACTCGTTTTCCAGCGAGTAGCGCAGCTCCACCCCGACCTGCTGCCCCCGGCCGAAATAATTGGTGATCGCGTGGGGATGGTAATGCAGATTGGCGACGGCTTCAACAAATCCATGTTTTTTGATCAAGCGGAGGATATGGTACATAACCGGCCGGTTGACGATCGGCGCCATCGGCTTGGAGATGGAGCCGGTAAGTGGTCTCAGGCGGGTGCCGAGACCGGCGGCCAGTACCATGGCTCTCAATTTACTTGCCTTTCTTGGCTGCGGCCAGGCTTTCGGAGTACGGCTCCCGGTGCACGCCTGCCTCGGTGATAATGGCGGTGACGTTCTCGTGCGGCGTCACATCAAAAGCCGGATTGCAGACGCCGATGCCCGCAGGTGCGCACTGCACCTCGCGAAAATGCGTCACCTCGGCAGGGTCGCGCTCCTCGATGGGGATATGATCGCCATCAGGAATGCCGAGGTCGACGGTCGACGTCGGCGCCGCCACATAGAAGGGCACACCGTGCACCTTCGCCAGCACCGAGACGGTGTAAGTGCCGATCTTGTTGGCGACGTCGCCGTTGGCGGCGATGCGATCCGAGCCGACCACGACGGCGTCGATCTCGCCCTTCTTGAAGAAGTAGCCGCTCATGTTGTCGGTGATCAGGCGGCAGGGGATGCCTTCCTGCTGCAGTTCCCACGCAGTCAGGCGGGCGCCCTGCAAAAACGGCCGCGTCTCGTCGGCGTAGACCATGATGCCGGGGTCGCGCCGGAACACTGAACGGATCACGCCCAGCGCCGTGCCATAGCCGGCAGTCGCCAGGGCGCCGGCGTTGCAGTGGGTGAGGATGCGGGCGCCCTTGGGGAAGAGCGGCGCCGCGTGCTCGCCCATCGCGACGCACATGGCGATATCCTCGTCGAGGATCTCCTGCGAGCGCTCTTTCAGCCGGCGGCGGATCTCGTCCGGATCGCCCGGCTGGCCGTAGATCTGTTCCTGCTGCTTGAGCGCCCAGCCCAGGTTATAGGCCGTCGGCCTGGTCTCGAACAGCCCTTTGGCGGCCGTATCAAGGTCGGCCTTCAGCTGCTCGTAGCTGGACGCGGAGGACTGCATTGCGGCCAGCGCCATGCCCATGGCGGCGGCGACGCCGATCGCCGGCGCGCCGCGAATCACCATCGTTTTGATGGAATCCCCCACCTCCTGCCAGGTGCGGTGATGGATGTAAGCCTCATCCAGCGGCAGGATGCGCTGATCGATCATGACGACCTCGTCGCCCTGCCACTCGATTGTTTTGACGCTGTAGCTTGTTTGTGCCAAATTCTGCGCTTCCTGCCTTCCTCCCCGGGCTACGTTCCTTCCTGCCATGAAGCCAGGTACTTCTCCTGCTCCGGGGTCAGCTTGTCGATGCTGATGCCCATCGTCTCCAGCTTCAGGGCGGCGATGTGCTCGTCGATGTCCTTGGGCACGATGTAGACCTTGTTCTCCAACTGGCCTGCGTTCTTCACGATGTACTCGGCTGCCAGCGCCTGGTTGGCGAAACTCATGTCCATCACCTGGCCCGGATGGCCCTCAGCGGCCGACAGGTTCACCAGCCGGCCCTCAGCCAGCAGATAGATGATGCGGCCGTTCTTGAGCGTGAATTCCTCCATGAAATCGCGTACCGTACGGCGGCCGGTGGACATGGCCTCCAGCGCCGGGATGTCGATCTCCACGTTGAAGTGGCCGGTGTTACAGATGATGGCCCCGTCTTTCATCACTTCCATGTGCTCGCCGCGGATGACGTGCTTGTCGCCGGTGGCGGTGACGAACAGGTCGCATTTCCTGGCGGCTTCAGCGATGGGCATGACATCGTAGCCGTCCATGACCGCTTCCAGGGCGCGCAGCGGATCGACCTCGATCACGGTGACCCGGGCGCCGTGCCCCTGGGCCCGCATGGCGACGCCCCGGCCGCACCAGCCGTAGCCGGCCACGGCCACCTGCATGCCCGCCAGGAGCACGTTGGTGGCGCGGATGATGCCGTCCAGGGTGGACTGGCCGGTGCCGTAGCGGTTGTCAAAAAGATGCTTCGTATCAGCTTCATTCACGGCCACGACCGGAAACTGAAGGGCGCCGTCGGCTTCCATCGCCCGGAGGCGGATGACGCCGGTGGTGGTCTCTTCGGTGCCGCCCAGGATCTCGCCGATCTGGTCGGGATGCTCGGCGTGCACGACGCTAATGACGTCGGCGCCGTCGTCCATGGTCACATGCGGGTGATGGGCGACCGCGGCCTTGATATGTTTGTAATATGTGTCGTTGTCCTCGCCCTTGATGGCGTAGACGCTGATGCCGTATTCGGCCACGAGCGCCGCGGCCGTGTCATCCTGCGTGCTGAGAGGATTGGAGGCGCACAGCACCACGTCGGCGCCGCCGGCCTTCAGGCAGCGGACGAGGTTGGCGGTCTCCGTGGTCACATGCAGGCAGGCGGAGAGGCGCTTGCCTGCCAGCGGCTGCTCCTTCTCGAAGCGCTCGCGGATGGAAGCCAGCACTGGCATCCTTTTTTCGATCAGTTCGATTTTGAGCTTGCCTCTGGCGGCCAGCCCCATATCCTTGACGTCGTGAGGGACTTCGGGCACGTCTTCTCCTTTGACAGTTTGGTTTTTTGGCCGGGCGGCGCCCCGATTGAAAGCCGGACGGCGATAGACAGACGAGACGAAACGGCTGGCGAACCCGCCGCCAGCCACATCCGGAAATTTTTTCCGGCCGGGTTACCGGACCGCGTTGCCGCAGATGTTGGCAATCCGCCCAGAAAGTATACTACCGGCGCTTGCTGTTACGCCAGCTTCCTTTTCAGCTCTTCGATGCGCACCACCGGCGAGGGATCGATGCCCTCGAGGATCGCCATGTACAGCGAAACATAGTCGCCCAGATACATGCTGGAGAACAGTCTCGCCAGCCGGCTGCGTCCGGAAGTGTGATGCTCGTGGATGTCGCCGGCGTATTCCTTCAGCAGGGCGCCGGTCACCTCCATGCGCTTCCGGTTCTGCGGGTGCATCAGCTCGTCCAGCAGGTAGATGACGCTGAAGCGGTCCATCAGCCCCGGGGGGTGATCCCAGCCGACGATCTCGTTGTGGTTCAGCTCGGGAAATTCATTGTGGAAGGCCAGCGACTTGGCGTTCTCGTTGATCTGGCATTTCCAGCGGCGGGCGGCCACGGAGGTCACTTCGGCCCCGTAGATGACGGGGACCTTGCCATACAGGCTGATCGCCAGCTGCTTGGCCGGATTATCGGCGCTGGGCACCCCCGGGCCGTACAGCTCCGAGAGCAGCGACAGCACGCCGGCCGTCTCCTCCACGTCGGCCTCCACATCGGTGGCCAGGCCCAGACTTTCCAGGCAGGCGGCGATTGGCACCGAAAGGTAGCCACTGGCAGCGCGCGGCTGCAGGCTGCCCGGCACCTTCACCAGCGGCAGCTCTTCGCCGCCGGCGATCTCGGCGATCTTGCCGCCGGTGCTGATACAGACAATGCGGCAACTGCGCTGGAGCGCCTCGCTCAGGCAGCTGACCGTCTCCTCGGTGTTCCCCGAATAGCTGACCGCGAACACGAGGCTGCGGCTGCTGACCCACTCCGGCAGGTGATAGCCGCGGATGGTGGCCATCTGCCCCGAGAGGGAAGTCTCGTATGCCGCCGCCACGATGTCGCCGCCGATGGCGGAGCCGCCCATGCCGGCCACGGCGATGCCGCCAACTTCGCCGCCACCGTCCGTGATGATATCGCCGGCGGAGGCGTAGGCCGCGCGCACCTGCTGGGCCAGCCCGGCGACCATGCCGAACTGGTCCTGGGAATCAAGAGATCCTATGTAAGCAACGTCATCGAGCCGGCGCTCGGGTGGCTCGGCTGCTGTTTGCCGTGTCATCACTTGCCTCCTTTAACCGAGACCGGCGGCCACGGAAGGAAACTGCCTGAGTCTGGACAGGATCAGCTCCTTGATCTCGTCGCGCCGCTGCGGCGTTTTGGCCTCGCAGCGAACGACGACCACCGGGGAAGTATTCGACGCCCGCACCAGTCCCCATCCATCGGGGAAGACCACGCGGACGCCGTCGATGTCTATTATCTCGTGGTCGCGGGAGAATTCTTCCTTCACCTTGTCCACGATCTGCCATTTCTCTTCCTCGGTGGATTCGATCCGCAGCTCGGGGGTCGCAAAATATACGGGGATGTCATCCATCAGCGCGGAGAGCTGCCGCCCCTGGCGGGCGACGTATTCCACCAGGCGGCAGGCCGAGTAGATGGCGTCGTCGTAGCCGAAGTAGCGGTCGGCGAAGTAGATGTGGCCGCTCATCTCGCCGGCCAGCAGTGCTTTTTCCTCCCGGATCTTGGCTTCGATCAGTGAATGGCCTGTCTTCCACATCAGCGGCACGCCGCCGTGGGCCTGGACGTCCTCGACCAGCGCCTGCGAGCACTTCACCTCGAAGATGATGGTGCCGCCGGGATTGCTCTCAAGGATGTCACGGGAGAAGAGAATCATCAACTGGTCGCCCCAGATCACCCGGCCGTCGTCAGCGACCGCGCCGATGCGGTCGGCGTCGCCGTCGAAGGCGATGCCGATGTCGGCCCCCTCGCTGGCGACCAGCGCCCGCAGATCCTCCAGGTTGGCCGGCACCGTCGGGTCGGGGAAATGGTTGGGGAAGTTTCCGTCCGGATCGCAGTAGAGCTCCACTACTTCGCAACCCAGCCGTTCCAGCAGGCGCGGCGCCACTTTGCCGCCGACGCCGTTGCCGGCGTCGACAACCACCTTCAGTTTCCGCGCCGGTTTGACGTCGTTGCCGATATAGTCCAGATAGGCCGGCACGGGATCGGCCCCCGAGACCGAACCTTCCCCGGTGTCGAACACGCCCGATTCGATGATCTGGCGCAGCTTCTGGATCTCCTCGCCGTAGATGGTGCCGTGGCCGCGGCAGAGCTTGAAGCCATTGTACTGCGGCGGATTGTGGCTGCCGGTGATCATCACGCCAGCCTGTTTCCTGTATTCTTGCAGCGAGAAATAAAAGACTGGCGTGGGGACCTCGCCGGCGTCTATGACATCGCAGCCGGTAGAGGTGATGCCTCGCACCAGCGCGTCGCGGTAAGGCCCGGAGCTGGGACGGTTGTCGCGGGCAACAACCGCCTCGTCCAGGCCAAAGGAGCGGGCATAGGTGCCAAACGCCTTGCCGAGCAGTTCGACGGTCTCCTCGTTCAGGTCCTGACCCACAAGCCCGCGCACATCGTATTCGCGGAATATCTGCGCGTTGACGCTCACGCTTTCCTCCCGGTTAATGGCATTGATATTTTCAGGCATTAAAGCCCACGCCCGCGGGCGCTGACAGCGTCCTCGCGGGCATCGCGCGGCCTTTTTCTGGGACAAAAAAGCAGCGCAGGTACTATAGCGGATGCCAGCCACAGAGACAATTCCGGCGGCGTGAGCTCTGGCGCTAGGGCTGTAGCTTCCACTGGCCGTCTTCACGGTTCAGCGTCCAGGCGCCGGTCTGGGGATCGTCGGGCGCTCCAGGAGCCTTTCTCGTGCCGCGCCATTTGACGGTGGCGGTGTCGCCGTTGACGCTCTGTGATGTGACGGTGAAGCTGTCGACACGCGAGCCCTGCGGCGAGGAAGCATCTGCGTTGCTGATGAACCGGTCACGCGAGATTTTCTTCAGCGGCGAGCCGGAGGCAAGCATGTCGTAGGCGTCGCCAAACTCCCTGTTGTTGAGATGCTGCATGAAGGTCTGGGCGGCCGAGGCCGGCGACCCGCTGCCGCAGCCGGCCGCCAGCAGGAACATCAGGGCCGCCAGGGTGGTCGCCAGGAATATCGGTGCGATCTTTCTCATTCGGGATCCGCTGCTAGTTTTGCGTTATCGGGCGATTTTCCTCTATATCCGCGCAGTCAATCGAGCGGCGAAGCCGGCCGTGGTCCACCGCGGCGCAGGCGGCGCCGCAATCGTCTCAGGCCAGGCAGCAGGATGCCGTGCTTTTCCCGCACCGGCAGTTTTGCCCGGTTGAACCCGGTGCCGCGGTCGGCGGCATAGCGAGGCGAAGCGCAGAAGCTTTCCAGGGCCGCCAGCGGTGCATGCGGCGAAGCCGGGCCGCGGCTGCCCGGCTTGCCGCCGGCCGCCGCCGCCACATCGATGAGCCGGCGCAGGGCGCCGTCCTTCCTGTGTGTGAAAGGATTGATGCGGCCGGCCCGGTCGAGTGATTTCAGCCACAGGCCCCGGGAGTTCTCATCCGGGCAGAAGAAGAAGTCGGCGCTGGCCAGCGCCCCCTCCAGTCCGGCGCCGGGGAGGTCCCCGGGCCGGGCCCGGGCAGACACCGCCTCCAGCCCCGCGGCGACCGGCGTCCCGGCGGCGATGAGCTGAGGCAGGCGCGTCAGCGTCCGGGCGTCCAGGACGACGGCGTCAGAATCGGCGGCGATGAGGGCGATGTTGCGCCTGTTATAATAGACAATGGCGAAATCGCGGTGTGAAAGCCCGGTCCGCTCCGGCACCGCCAGGATCACATCCTGGATCTTTGCCAGCGCTGCCGCCAGCCGCCATCCGGAAGATTCCGGGATGTCCGCCTCGGTGGCGATCTTCCTGTCGCTGATCACGAGTATTCTGCTGCGGTGCGTCATCGTTTGCCATCCAGCGTAATTTATATTAGTTTACGCTTCCCGCTTCGATTATGTCGAACGGGTGCTGTCGCGGGGTCGTTGACAGCGGCCGCAAGTTGCTTTAGTATTTCCATTTGCGCTGATTTTAAGGAAAGCCATGAAAACTTCCATGAAGACTTACGTAGCCAAGCCATCCACAATCGAAAGAAAATGGTATGTCGTCGACGCCAAGGACCAGCGTCTCGGTCGCCTGGCGACGCATATCGCCGATACTCTCAGGGGCAAAAACAAGCCTGAGTACACGCCCAACATCGACACCGGCGACTTCGTCGTGGTCGTCAACGCCAAGCGGGTCGCGGTCACCGGGCGCAAGCTGGAGAAAAAGATCTATTACCGTCACACGGGTTATCCCGGCGGCCTGAAGCAGCGGACACTGTCGCAGATGCTCGACAAGAAGCCGGAGGATGTTATCCGGCTGGCCGTCAGGGGCATGATGCCGAAGAACCGTCTCAGCCGGGCGCAGCTGAAGAAACTGAAGATTTTCGCGGGCCCGGAGCACGGGCACGAGGCCCAGAAGCCGGAGGAGCTCAAGTTTGGCTAGATATACTGCAACAGGCAAGCGCAAGACCTCGATCGCCCGGGTCATCCTGACCCCCGGCGAGGGCAAGATCACGGTAAACGGCCGGGGATTCGACGAATTCTTCCCGCGGCCGCGGCTGCGCACCGAGGTGCGGATGCCGCTGACCACGACCGGCACCGAAGGACGCTTCGACGTCAACGCCAATATCCAGGGCGGCGGCATGAGCGGCCAGGCCGGCGCGCTCAGGCATGGCATCGCCCGGGCACTGCTTTCGGCGGATGACTCGCTGCGCAAGGAACTGCGCGTCGGCGGTTTCCTCACGCGCGACGACCGCATCAAGGAGCGGAAGAAGGCGGGTCTGAAGAGCGCCCGCAAGCGGCCGCAGTTCTCGAAGCGTTAGGAATTACGCGGCGGTCAGCCGCGGCAAAAGTCAAAATCAGGAGCGGACCTTATGGTCCGCTTTTTTGTCGGGAGGGTTCAGATTCATGGCGACGCTGAGGATCGATCCGGCCAGGATCGAGCAGAACACGCGCCTGGTCGCGCAAATGCTGGCGCCGCATGGAGTCCGGCTGGTCGGCGTCACCAAGGCCTGCCTCGGCGACGTGCGGGTGGGCAAAGCCATGCTCGCCGGCGGCGCCGCGGCGCTGGCTGACTCGCGGGCCGCGAGCATCGCCTCCCTGCGCCGCGGGCTGCCCGCGGCGGAGCTCGAACTGATGCGCCCCTGTTTTCCTCCGGACGGCGGCAAGCAAGCGGTATCGGCGACCGCGGCCAGCATCTGTTTTGTTTCCACGGCCGCTCAGGCCGGGGCGCTGCTGGCGGCCGGCGCGGGGCCGCTGCGCGTGTTGTTGATGATCGAGACCGGCGACGGCCGTGAAGGGGTGCCGCTTTCGCTGGCGGTGGATGAGGCCCGGCGGCTGGGGGCGCTGGACGGAGTCGAGCTGGCCGGGCTGGCGACCAACGCCGCCTGCGCCCGGCCTCAGGCGCCGCTGGGCGACGCCATGAAAGAATTCGCCCGGGCTGCCGGAGAGATCGCGGATGCCGGATGCTCATGCGGGCCGGTACGCTCCGCCGGCGGTTCGGGGCTGCTGGGACTGCTGCCCGGCGCCGCCGCGGACGGGGCTGCTTCGCCCGGCTCTGCCGCGCCGCTGGCACCGGTGAGCGAGCTGCGCTGCGGCGAGGCGATCCTGCTGGGGCGGATCCCCTCAGGCGGCGCGCCCGGCACGTTCCTGCCCGGCGCGCACCGCGATGCTTTCATCCTGGAGGCGCCGGTGATGGAGGTGTTCAGGAAAGAGGGGCGGCTGCGGGCGCTGATCGGGTTTGGCATCCAGGATGCCGGCCTCGCGCCGATGGTGCCCCTGGACGCGGGCGTCGTTCCGGCAAAGATCACCAGCGATTATTTCGTCGTCAACCTGACGGAGGAGGCCGCCGGGAGGGTCGCTCCGGGCGGCCGGCTGTCGTTCATCCCGCCCTACTACGCCCTGCTTGCCGCGATGACCTCGCCCTTCGTGGAGAAGACGTTTCTGAAGCCGTCAGCCTAGCGGCCGCTTAGCGCCGCCGTCCGCCCCGGCTCCGGCGCCGGCCCCGTCCGGAGAGCGCGCCGCCGTTGTAAGCCAGCTTGTGCACCTTTTTGGCGGTGCGGCTCTCGCTGGGCACATAGCGCATGCGGTATTCGAAGCCTTCCAGATCCTCGCACTCGATCACCTTGTTGATCAGCCCCTCGATCGCCCGCAGCTCATCGGTCTCGTCCGGACCCAGGAAGCTGAAAGCGGTGCCTTCGGCGCCGGCGCGCGCGGTGCGGCCGATGCGATGCACATAATCCTCGGGGTTGTTAGGCATATCGAAGTTGATCACGTGGGAGATATTGTCCACATCGATGCCGCGGGCGACGATATCGGTCGCTACCAGCACTCGTACGCGGCCCTGTTTGAAATCATCCAGGGCCTTCTGCCGCTGCGACTGCGAGCGGTTCGAGTGGATCGGCGCCGCCTTGATGCCGCTGCGGCTGAGCGTGCGGCAGACTCGGTCGGCGCGGTGCTTGGTGCGGGTGAATACCAGCACGCGGTCCAGGTTGCGCTGCTGCATCAGTTCCACCAGCAGCTCACCTTTCTGCATGCCGTCAACCGGATAAAGCTTCTGCTCGATCGCCTCCACCGGCGTGGCGGTGCGGCCGACCCGCACTTCCGTCGGGTCGTCAAGCGTATCGCCGATCACGGACAGCACCTTGGGCGACATGGTCGCCGAGAACAGCAAGTTCTGCCGCTTGGCCGGCAGCAGCGCCAGGATGCGGCGCACGTCCGGCCAGAAACCCATGTCGAGCATGCGGTCGGCCTCGTCCAGGACGAGGATCTCCACCTTGCCCAGGTTCACGTCGCCGCGACGCTGCAGGTCAAGCAGCCGGCCGGGAGTGGCCACCAGCAGATCGACGCCGTGGCGGATCTTCTTCTTTTGGGGCTCGTAGCCCACGCCGCCGAAAACCGCCGCGGTGCGGTGGTTGGTGAAGCGGGCGCACGACCGGGCCACTTCCTCGATCTGCAGCGCCAGCTCGCGGGTGGGTGTGACCACCAGCGCCTTGACGCCCCCGTCCGGACTCATGCTCTGCAGGATGGGCAGGATGAAAGCCGCCGTCTTGCCGGTGCCGGTCTGGGCGCAGCCGACGACGTCCTTGCCGGAGAGCGCGTGCGGGATTGCTTCGTGCTGGATGGGTGTGGGGCTCGTATACCCCATGGCTTCCACGCCTTTGAGCAGGCGTGATTCAAGCCCGAGTTCTGCGAATGTCATTATTCTCCTTTGCCGCTGACCATACGGGTCGCGTTCTTGAGTTAAGACGCAGTCGATCCGTAGGGGTCCAGAGGAAAGGAGCATGAGGATAAACCGAGTCTTCCTAGCTATCGCAAATCATTATACTTGCTTTACGCCGCAATGCCAACTTGTCAGCAAAACCCCGTTGCCGCGAGCCTCAATTTGTCAGCAGCAGGATGATGGCCAAAGCGAGCGTCAGGCCGCCGTAAGTATATATGTTCATGGGCGTATCATTCCCCGGAATCCGGGACTTTCGAACTCCTTTTGGCAGCTATACCCGGCCGGGAATGAATCGCAACGCGTTTCTCCTGATATAATTTGGGTCTGATTTATCCGGTAACAAGTGATGGGGAAGGCAATTTGACGCGCAAGTTCTTCGGCACGGACGGCATCCGCGGCGTCGCCAATCAGGAGCTCACAGCCGATTTGGCCATGGCGGTGGGACGGGCCGCGGTGGCGGTGCTGCCGGGCGAAAATCCACGCATACTTATCGGCCGCGACACCCGTGTTTCCGGGCCGATGCTCGAGGCGGCCATGATTGCCGGCATCAGTTCCGCGGGCGGGTCGCCCGTGCGCGCCGGGATCATCCCGACACCGGCGGTAGCCAGCCTGGTGCTGGCGGAGGGCGCCGATGCCGGCGCCGTCATCTCGGCTTCCCACAACCCTTTCCGGGATAACGGAATCAAGTTCTTCGCTGCTTCGGGCTTCAAGCTCAGCGACGCCCAGGAGCTGGAGATGGAGAAATTCCTCACCGGCGGGCACAGTCTGCCGCCCGCCGCCGGGAGTCCCGGCGCGGTGGGCCGGCTGGAGCAGCCGGCGGAAGAATATGTGGACGGCCTGCTGGCGAAGTTCGATCTCGATCTTGCCGGGATGCGCATCCTGGTGGACTGTGCCCAGGGAGCCACGTACCGCACGACGCCGATGGCCCTCGGGCGCCTGGGCGCGGATGTCTCGGTCATGTGCGACGCCCCCGACGGCTACAACATCAACGCCGGCTGCGGCTCGACGCACATCGATACGCTGGCGGCGGCGGTCCGCGCCGACGGTTTTGACATCGGGCTTGCCCATGATGGCGACGGCGACCGTGTGATCGCCGTGGACGCGGCCGGAGAAGTGGTCGACGGCGATTTCGTCCTGGCCATCTGCGGCAAACATATGAAAGATGCCGGCCGCCTGCCGTGCGACACCATCGTCACCACGGTGATGACCAACCTCGGTTTTCACCTGGCCATGCGTGAACTCGGCATCAATGTCGTCACAACGGACGTCGGTGACCGTTACGTGCTGGAAGAGATGCTGGCCGGCAGCTACGGTTTCGGCGGCGAACAGTCCGGGCATATCATCAACCTGGAGACCGGCACCACCGGGGACGGCCTGGCGACGGCGCTGCTGCTGCTCGGGGTGATGGCCGAGACAGGCCGCCCCCTGGGCGAGCTGACCGGAGTGATGCGGCGGTTGCCGCAGAAACTGGTGAACGTGCCGGTGGGCGACCGCGGCGCGCTTGGCGAGGCGGCTGAAGTCTGGAGCGGCGTCGATGAGCAGCAGGCCCGCCTGGGCGGCGAGGGCCGCGTCCTGGTGCGGCCTTCGGGGACGGAGCCGGTGGTGCGGGTGATGGTGGAAGCGAAAACTGTTGAGCTTTGTGATGAAGTTTGTGAAAATATAGCCAGGCTGGTGGCGGCGCGGCTGGGTCCGGACGGTCACACGTCCGGTCCGCGCGTTTGAAGCGGCGTGAATCTGGAAATCAACAGGAACTTTTTGGCGGCAGCCTTGAACTCTGAGTCAGGAAGCGAGAACAGGATCCTTTCATGTGCGGCATAATCGGCTACGTGGGGGCGCGCCCCTGCACCAACCTGCTGTACGAGGGCCTGCGGAAGCTGGAATACCGCGGCTATGATTCCGCCGGCGTGTCGGTGCTGAGCGGCGGCCGCATCGAGGTGGTGCGCGCCGTCGGCAACATGGACAGTCTGGAGCGGGAGCTGAAGGGCAACGGCTACTCCGGGGCGCGGCTGGGGCTGGGCCACACTCGCTGGGCCACGCACGGCCGCCCGTCCACTGAGAACGCCCATCCGCATTCCGACTGCACGGGTGAGATTTCCATCGTCCTCAACGGGATCATCGAGAACTATGTCCAGCTGCGCGAATCGCTCAGCGCCGACGGCCACGAGTTCACCTCCGAGACCGACGCCGAAGTGGTCGCCCACCTGATCGAGAAGCACTACGACGGCGACCTGCTGGAGGCGGTGCGCCTGACTTACGGCGACATCAGCGGCCACTTTGCTTTCTGCGCCATCCACAGCGGCCATCCGGAACTGATCGCCGGCGCGCGCAAGGAATGCCCGTTGCTGATCGGCGTCGGCGAGGGCGAGGCTTTTGTCGCCTCGGCGATCCCCGCCTTCCTTTCCGAGACGCGCGAGGTGATGGTCATCGGCGATGAGGAGCTTTTCCGGATCACGCCGGAGGGCGCCGAGGTGATGGACCTGCAGAAGAACGTGCTCGACCGCGAGCAGACCCGGGTGCACTGGGACGTGGATGCCGCCGAGAAGGGCGGCTTCGAGACTTTCATGCGCAAGGAGATCTACGAGCAGCCCGATTCGCTGGCCGACACCATCGCCGGCCGGCTGCCGGACTCCGGCGGGGTGGTGCTTGACGAGATGCTGATCGGCGATGACGTCCTCGCGGACATCGACAAGGTCTACATCGTCGCCTGCGGCACCTCGTATCACGCCGGCATGGTCGGCCGCTACGTGCTGGAGAACTGGGCCAACGTGGCGGTCGAGCTTGATATCGCATCAGAATTCAGGTATCGGGAGCCGGTGCTTTCGCCATCGACGCTGGTGGTGGGCATCTCTCAGTCGGGTGAGACCGCCGACACGCTGGCGGCGATGCGCCAGGCGCGCAAGCTGGGCGCCAAGGTGCTGGCGATCACCAACATCATGGGCAGCCAGGCGACCCGGGACGCCGACGGCATCATCTACACCCGCGCCGGCCTCGAGATCGGCGTCGCCGCCACCAAGTCGCATATTGCCCAGATCGCCGCCATCCATCTGCTGGCGCTGTATCTGGCGCAGGTGCGGGGCACGCTGACCGCGGCGCAGATCGGGGCGATCGCGGCCGAGCTCAAGGAGATCCCCGAACTCCTGCGGCGCTACCTGAAGCACGAATCGGCGACGCACGAGATCGCCAAGCGCTACTACCAGCAGCCTTTCTTCCTCTTTCTGGGCCGCGGCGTCGGCCTGCCGGTCTGCCTGGAAGGGGCGCTCAAGCTCAAGGAGATCTCGTACATTCCCACCGAGGCGTACGCCGCCGGCGAGATGAAGCACGGCCCGATCGCGCTGCTGGACAAGGGCTCGCCGGTCGTGGTCGTGGCCACCGACGGCCATGTCTACGACAAGGTTGTTTCCAACATCGAAGAGGTGCGCGCCCGCCAGGCGGCTGTGATCGCGGTGGCCACGGAGGGCAACGAGGGCATCGCCGCTTACAGCGACGATGTCATGTTCGTGCCGCGGACCTCGGAGATGCTTTCGCCGCTAATATCGGTGGTGCCACTGCAGCTGCTGGCTTACCACATCGCCCAGCTGAAAGGCTGCAACGTCGACCAGCCGCGCAACCTGGCCAAGACCGTCACCGTCGAGTAGGCGCCGGCCGTGAACCTGCTCGCCGCGGCGCCGGCTTCCTTTTTGTCACAAAACATTCTTCTGACAAGTACCAGGGCCGGTTCCCCGGATATGGCCGCCGGTCTGGCGGACGCCCTGGACCGGGCCGGTTGACATGCTCGTCGGCGTCGATATCGTCGAGAACGAGCGCATGGCCCGGGTGATCGCGCGCCGGCCGCGGCTGCTGGAACGGGTTTTCACCCGGCAGGAGCGGGAATACTGTCTGTCGAAAGCTAATCCCGCCAGGCATTTCGCCGCCCGCTTCGCCGCCAAGGAGGCGGTCGGCAAGGCGCTCGGCACTGGCGTCATCTCCTGGCAGGAGATTGAAGTGATCAACGCCGCTTCGGGGCAGCCGGCGGTTCGTGTCAGCGGACGCACCGAGGCCGCAGCGCGCCGCGCCGGCGCCGGACCGCTGTCGCTGTCGCTGAGCCACTCCGATTCCGCCAGTGTCGCCGTGGTGGTGGCGCGCCGGCTCCGCACTGGTAATGAAGATGACTGACGGTGGCAAAACGCCGACCGGGGAGAAACGTGGTTGACAAAAATGAAATTCGTGATGCGGAGCGCGAAATGATTCTCGACCATTTCCTTCCTCTTTACACTGCCGCCGAGATGGGCCGCACTGACAGGGCGGCAATCAGGGACGTGGGCATCCCCGGCGCGGTGCTGATGGAGCGCGCCGGCATGGCGGTCGCCGAACATCTGCTGGAAAGTTTTTGTGAGGATCACGGTTTTGTGGTGCTGGCCGGCAAGGGCAATAACGGGGGCGACGGCTTCGTCTGCGCGCGGCATCTGCTGCAGGCCGGCGCCGCCGTGCAGGTGCTCGCGGTCGCGCCTGCCCGGGATTATGGCGGCGACGCTCTCGTCAACCTGAAGATCCTTGAGAAGCTGGGACTGCAGGTGCAGCATGCGCCGGGGGCCGCGGCGCTCAGGCGGGCGCTGGCCGGCGACTGCGTCATCGTCGACGCCATCTTCGGCACCGGCTTCAGCGGCGAGCCGCGCGGCAAGGCTGCCGAGTTCATCGGCACCGCCGCCGTGGCGGCCGAGCGCGCCGGCATCCCGGTAGTGGCGGTCGACATCGCTTCCGGCGTGGACGCCTCCACCGGCGAGGCGGCCGGCGCCTCGCTGCCCGCCATGGCGACCGTTACTTTCCATGCACCCAAGTTGGGGCATTTTGTCGCCCCCGGTTCTTACCATGCCGGCGACATCATCCTTGCCGACATCGGCATCCCCGAGGATTGTGGCGCGCCCGCAACACACTTTCTGCCGGCTCCGGACGTGCTGGCGGCCATCATCCCCCGCAAGATGGATTACGACCACAAGTTCAGCGCCGGCCGCGTGCTGGTCGCGGGCGGCTCCACGGGACTAACCGGCGCCGCCTGCATGGCCTCCGAGGCGGCGCTCCGGGCCGGGGCCGGGGTAGTCACCGCCGCGGTGCCTTCCAGCCTCAACCCGATCTTCGAACAGCGGCTGCTGGAGGTCATGAGCCTGCCGCTGGAGGACGGCGGCGCCGGCTTCCTGCTGAAGGACGCGGCCGCCGCGCTGCTTCAGGCCGCGGCGGCGTTCGACTGCGTGGCGCTGGGGCCGGGGCTGGGCCGCCACCCCGAGAGCGCGCTGCTGGCGCGCCGGTTCGCGCTGGACTGCCCTGTGGCGCTGGTGCTCGACGCCGACGGCCTCAATGCTTTCGCCGGGAAGCTTTCCTCTCTGAAAAAGCGCGGCGGGCCGACGGTGCTGACGCCGCATGCCGGCGAGCTGGGCCGGCTGCTGGGCATGCCCGCCGAGGAAGTCGCCGCGCACCGGCTGGAGCACGCCCGCGCCGCCGCCAGGAAGTCGGGAAGCGTGGTCGTGCTCAAGGGCTCCGCCACGATCATTACCGACGGCCGGCTGACGATGGTCAATCCTACCGGCAATCCGGGCCTGGCCACCGCCGGCAGCGGCGACGTGCTCACGGGCACGATCGCGGCGCTGCTGGCCAAGGGACTGGACCCGCTGATCGCCGCGGCCGCCGGCGTCTACCTGCATGGCGCCGCCGCCGACCTGGCCGCCGGCGACCTGAACCAGGACCATCTCGTCGCTTCGGACCTGATAGACTACTTGCCGCTTGCCTTCGCGCAGCTCGATGAGGAAGAAGAACAGGAATAACAAGCAGGAAAGGACAAGATGGAAGCCTCCAGCGAAAAAAAGGAACCGACGGCTGCCGAGATCATGACCGCCGATGCCGTCACGGTGCACGAGAACGCCAAGGTACATGAAGTGGCGCAGCTGATGTCCGAGCACAATATCAGCGGTGTGCCGGTGGTCAATGATAATCATCAGGTAGTGGGCATCGTCACCGAAGGCGACATGGTGGAGATGGACGCCGACATCCATTTTCCTCACTACATCAATTTTCTGGACAGCGTCATCTTTCTGGAGAGCACCCGGAAATTCGACAAACGCGTGCGCCACGTGTTCGCCAGCTCGGTCCGCGATATCATGACCACCGAGGTCGAGACGGTCCAGAAGGAAACGCCGCTGCACGAGATCGCCACGCTCATGTCCGACAGAAAGGTCAACCGCCTGCCGGTGCTGGACGGCGACAAACTGGTGGGCATCGTCACCCGCGCCGACGTGGTGCGGGCGATGGCCGGGTGATCGGGCTTGCGGCGCGCGCTGGCCACTGTTGACCTGGAGAGCGTCCGTAGTAATGTAGCCAGCCTGATCGGCCGCCTGTCTCCCGGCGTCGGCCTGATGGCAGTGGTCAAGGCGAACGGCTACGGCCACGGCGCCGTGCCGGTGGCCCGCGCCAGCCTCGCCGCCGGAGCCGAATCGCTGGGAGTGGCCACCGCTGCCGAAGCGCGCGAGCTGAGGGAGGCCGGCATCAGTTCGCCGCTGATTGTTCTGGGGCCGCTGACCGGCGCCGACCTGGAAACCGCGCTGGCCGCGGACGCCGAGGTGCTGGTCTGGTCGCTGCCATTTTTACGCGAGATCGTCAGACTGCGTCACGACCAGGGCGGCCGCGCGCGCGTGCACGTGAAGCTGGATACCGGCATGCGGCGCCTGGGGCTTTACCCGCGCGATCTGCCCCGGTTTCTGGACGAGCTGGCCACCGAGCCGGAGCTGCAGCTGGCCGGCCTGATGACCCACTTCGCCACCGCCGACGAGGATGATGAGGATTTCTTCGATTATCAGCTGCGCGCCTTCGACGAGGCGGTGCAGCCGGCGCTGCTGCGCGCCGCCGACCGCATCCGCTTCCACTGCGCCAACAGCGCTGCCACAATCCGCTTTCCCCAGTCGCATTTCGACCTGGTCCGCTGCGGCATCGCCATCTACGGCCTGTCGCCTTTCCAGACCGATCCCTGGACCGACGGCCTCAAGCCGGCCCTGCGGCTTACCTCATATGTGGCCGATGTCAAACGGCTGACCGAGGGCGATACCGTCGGCTACGGCCGTGCGTGGACCGCGCCGGGGAACCACTACGTGGCGGCGGTGCCGATCGGTTACGGCGACGGCGTCAGCCGCGGCCTTTCCAACCGCGGCCAGGTGCTGATCGGCGGCCGCCCGCTGCCGATCGCCGGGCGCGTTTCCATGGATCTGATCACGGTCGACCTCGGCCCCGCGCGGCCGGCGGTGAACCCGGGCGATGAGGTCGTGCTCATCGGCGGCCAGGGCGAAGAGTTCATCACCGCTGAAGAGGTCGCCGCCGTGCTGGGCACCATCAATTACGAGATCACCTGCAATCTTTCCAGCCGTGTCGAACGCGTCTACCAGGGAACCTGATTGGCGGAACCGGATCTGGACAGTCCGGCGGTCAGCCGCGTTCGTGAATTCCTGCGTGACCGGCGCCGGCACGCCTGGCTGGTGGGCGGCACGGTCCGCGACCTGCTGCTGGGGAAGCAGCCCTGCGACGTCGATCTGGCAATCGCGGACGACCCGCGGCCGCTGGCGCGCGATTTTGCCGACAGCGTCGGCGGCAGTTTTTTCACCATGTCGGAGGAATTCCGCGCCTGCCGCGTGGTGGCCCAGGCGACTGCCACGGCCGGGACGGGCGCGCCGGCTGGATCCGGGGCCGTCACCTGGGATTTCGTCGCCCTGCGCGGCGCCTCGATCGAGGATGACCTTCGCGGCCGCGATTTCACCGTGAATGCCATGGCCGTCGAGCTGCCCGTCGCCGGCGCCGTGCTCGACCCTCTGGGGGGGCGCGCCGACCTGGCGGCCGGCAGGCTGGCCGCCGCCAGCGGCGAGATCTTCGATCATGACCCCCTGCGGCTGCTGCGGGCGCTACGCCTGGAGAAGGAGCTGGGCCTGGCAATCGACGAACCGCTCGCGGGACTCATCCGCGACCGGGCCCCGCTGGCGTCACGGCCGGCGGCAGAGCGAACCTTTGCCGAGCTGACGCGCCTGCTGGCCGCCCCCGGCGCCTGCGCGGCCGCGCGCCGCATGGACAGCCTCGGCCTGCTGGAGGTCCTGCTCCCCGAACTCACCGCCCTTAAAGGGATCAGCCAGAACGATTATCACCACCTCGATGTTTTTGAGCACACACTGGCAAACTGCACCGCGCTGGAACAGGTCATCGCCGATCCGGCCGCCTTCTTCCCGGGCCAGGCCCGGCAGCTTCAGCAGCGTGCGCACCGGCGGCTGGCGGGCGACGCCGGCTGGAGCTTCATGATGGCCTTTGCGGCACTGACGCACGACATCGCCAAGCCCTTCTGCCGCTTTATCGACGTGGACGGGCAGGTGCGTTTCTTCGAGCACGACCGCCGCGGAGGCGAGATGGTGGCGGGCATCCTCGGGCGGATGAAGGCGAGCGCCGAGATCACGCGCGCGGTCGCCTTCCTCGTGCGCCGCCACATGCGTTTTGAAGGCCTGCTGCAGCAGCGCCCGCCGAGCAACCGCGCCCGCCTGCGCTATCTGCGGGCGACCGCGCCGCTGACGCCGGAGCTGATCATGCTGGCGGTCTCGGACCGCCTCTCCGTCCGCGGCCGTCTGGTCACCGAGGCCGACATCGAAGCCCACCTGGCGCTCACGCGCGAGATGATGGAGCTGTACTTCGCCGGTGAGGAAGCTGGCCCGCCCCCGCGGCTGGTGAGCGGCGACGAGCTGATGCGCGAACTGGGGCTGGCGCCGGGGCCGCTGATCGGGTCGCTGCTTGCGCGCATCGAGGAAGAGCAGCGGCTGGGCAATCTGAACTCGCGCGATGAAGCCCTGGCGGCTGCCGCCCGGATGCTGAAGGAGGAAGGATGAGCGCTTCCGATCCAGCCGGCGCCGCAGCCGGCGCCCCGGCTGTCGCCATCGAGCAGCTGCGGAAGAGCTACGGCCCGATAACCGCCCTCGACGGCGCCTCGATCAGCGTTGACACGGGAGAGATCTTCGGTCTCGTGGGGCCCAATGGCGCCGGCAAGACGACGCTGATCAAGGCTATCTGCGGCATCCTCAAGCCGGACAGCGGCAGCGTCAGCGTGCTCGGCCTGGACGCTGCCCGCGAGCGCCATGCGGTCCGGCGCCGGCTGGGCTATATGCCGCAGACGCCGGCGCTCTATGAAGATTTAAGCCCGCGCGAGAACCTGGTTTTCTTCGGCAGGGGTTTCCGGACCTCCGGCCTCAGTGACCGCATCCGCGATGTGCTCGAATTCGTCGAGCTCTGGGAACGGCGGGACGATCCGCTGCATAACTTTTCCGGCGGCATGAAGCAACGCGCCTCGCTGGCCTGTGCGTTGCTGCGCGATCCCGAACTGCTGATCCTGGACGAGCCGACGGCCGGCGTCGATCCGACGCTGAAGCAGAACTTCTGGCGGCGGTTCCGGGAGCTGAAGGAACGCGGTCGCACCATCTTTGTCACTACCAACATGATGGACGAGGCGCTGCACTGCGACCGCGTGGCGGTGATCCGCGCCGGCAGCGTGCTGATCACCGAGACGCCTGAGGCCATCCGGGCGCGCGGCCGCACGCGGGTGACGCTCGGCCTGCGCGACGGCAGCCTGCGCGAGCAGGAAGTGCTTGCCTACGAAGAAGAGATGCCGCGCCTGCTGGCCGCCTACGGTCTCAGCGACGAGGTGGCCCGCATCAGCGTCCGCCGGCCCAGCCTGGAGGATGTCGTCCTGGGGATGATCGCCGGGGATGCAGGTGCGGGCGAAAAGCCGGCGCATGGCGGCGCGCATGGCGGCGCGCATGGCGGCCGGACTACCGGCGCGCACCCAGGCGCCGGCGCGGACGCGGAGGACGGCGGGAATGTTTAGCAATATCAACGCCATCGCCGTGCGCATCAACCGCCAGTTTTTGCGCGACCGCCGGTTCCTGGGGCTGTCGCTGATCGTGCCGGTGCTGCTGATGCTGCTGCTGAAATACGTGCTGGACTCGTTGCCCGGCCTGGCGCGCCTGGGCGTGCACATCTCTGATTACGCCATCCTCGTCGCCGCCTACCTGGTGCACTTCCTTGCTTACGTGCTCTCGACGATCGTGCTGGTGCGCGACCGCAAGGACGGCACCCTGGGGCGGATGTTCGTCTACGGCTACCGCCGCCGCGAAATCGTGCTCGGCTACGTCGGCGGCTACTCGACCATCGCCGCGGTGCAGACGGCGCTGGTGCTGATACTCACCAAATATCTGTTTGACATCAACCTGGCTCCCGACCTCATCGCCGTGGTACTGACGATGCTGGCGCTGGCGGTGGTCTCCGTCGGCCTCGGCGTCTTCATCTCCAACTTCGCCCGCAACGAAGGGCAGGTGTTCCCGTTCATCCCGCTGGTGATCGTGCCCACCGCGCTGCTCTCCGGCATTGCCATCCCCATTGATGAACTGCCCCGGGTGTTGCAATGGTGCAGTTACTTGATACCACTGCGCTACGCCGTCAGCGTGCTGGATGGCGTGCTCAACCAGCACCGGTCGTTCTTTTCCGAGCTGGGGCCGTTCCTGACGCTGGTGGCGGTCGGCGCCGGGCTGCTGGCGACCGCCAGCCTGACGCTACGCGAACGGGAATAGCGGGACGAACTGGAATTGGGGAAGGAAAACGTCGCCTACGACGCTTTGGCCTGCATCGGCTTCAGCAGCTCGGCGAAGGCATCGACGACCGCCGGATCGAACTGGGTGCCGGCGCCCAGCTTCAGCTCCGCCAGCGCCTGGCTGGTATTGAGCGCGTTGCGGTACGGCCGCTCCGTGGTCATCGCCTGGAAGGCGTCGGCCACCGCGACGATGCGCGCGCCCAGCGGGATCTTCTCCGTGGCCAAGCCGTCGGGATAGCCGCAGCCATCGAAATGTTCGTGGTGATGGCGTACTATCGGCAGGAAGCTTTGTAGACTGGCGATATGCTTGAGGATCATCTCGCCGATCTCGGGATGCTCCTTGATCCGCCGCCATTCGGTAGCGCTGAGGCTGCCGCGCTTGTTGATGATCTCGTCCGGGACGCTTACCAGGCCGATGTCATGCAGCAGGCCGGCGACGCGCACGCGGTGGATCTCGTCCTCGTCCAGCCCCAGCTGCATGGCGATGCTCGATGACAGCCTTGCCACCGATTCGGCATGTCGCTTGTCATATACATTGCGCTCATCGACCGTGGCCGCCATCGCCTGCGCCGCCGCCAGGTTCAGCTCCTCTCGCACCAGATCTTCCAGCGACATGGCGCCGAACTCGTTCTGCTCCTCGTGGTAGAGGATGACGCGGTTGCCTCCCTGGCGCTTGCCGTAATACATGGACCAGTCAGCTTTATCAACCAGATCGTTAGCCTGGTTGGCGTCTTCCGGGAAGCTGGCGACGCCGATGCTGGTCGTCAGCGGCGTGTTTGTCCGTGACTTGGTGTCGAAGGCGAAGCCGGCCACGCGCCGCCGGATGCGGTGGGCGATGATCTGGGCGCCGGAGCTGTCGGTATCGGGCAGGATAACGGCAAATTCCTCGCCGCCGTAACGGGCGGCGACGTCGATGGCGCGCTTTGATTCAGAGATGATGCGTGACACATTCTGCAGCGCTTTGTCGCCGGCGCCGTGGCCGTTGAGATCGTTGAAGACCTTGAACTTGTCAAGGTCGCAGAAGACGACTGAGAGCGGCTTGCCGCTGCGCGCGGCGCGCTCGATCTCTTCCCGCAGGCGCTCGTAGAAATAGCGCTGGTTGTAAAGGCCGGTGAGGCCGTCGGTCACCGCCTCTTCGCGGCTGCGCTCGAAGCGCTTGGCGTTCTGGATGGCGATCGCGGCCTGGTTGGAAAGGATGGTAAGCACGGAGAGCTCGTCGCGCCCGTAAGCCTCAGCCTTCCGGCTGTAGACATAAAAGACGCCCAGCCGCCGCTGCTGCACCTTGAGCGGCAGACAGATGAACGCCCGGATGCCTTCTTCGCGGGCGAGCGTGCTCAGGCGGTGGGAGGCGTTGATATCGTCGCTGTAAACCGCCTGATCGCCCAGCAGCACCTCGTCAGCCAGACCGCCGCGCCGGAACTGCATTTTGCTGACAAAGCGGTCGCTGAGACCGGTGGTGAAGGTGTCGGTGAAAACGCCGCGCTCCTCATCGAACAGAACGATAGCGGCCGCCTGCGAGCCGGTCAGCTCCAGGCCTTTCTCCATGACGATATCGACGACGCTGTTCCAGTCAAACTCCGAACTGATCGCCAGGGCGATGTCCGAAAGCCTGGTCAACTGGTGGATCTTGTGTTCCATGGCGTCGGCCATGCCGTTGAACGCCCGGCCGAGCTCGGCGAATTCGTCATTGGACATGATTTGCACGCGCCGGTCGAGGTCGCCGCGAGCCATGTCGAGGCTGGCGCTCTTCAGCTCCCTCAGCGGCCGGTTCAGCCGTGTGGCCGCGACCGTGGCAACGATGCCGCTAAGACCGATGCCGATCAGCGCCGCGAACAGCAGATAGTTGCGGGCGCCGGTGGCAGCCACTTCCGCGGCCTGGCGGGCGCTCAGGTTGCGCGCATCAAAATCGTTGACCAGCCGATCCGTCAGGTTGCGGATGGTGTCGAGGATGGTATCCGAGCCCTTTTCCCGCGCCAGCGCCGTGGCAGAGTCGCCCGCGCGCCAGGCCGGCACCACGCCATTGATGAAATTGTTATTGAAATTGTCGCCGGCGGCCTGCAGCTGGTTGAACCAGCTTTGCTCCTGAGGCGTGGTGTCATGCTGCTGCGCGTCCGCGAGGGCACTGTCGAACTTCTGGTGGGCCGTCTGGAAGGCGGCGATCTTGTCCGCCTTGTTTTCCAGCAGTAGCTCGTAGTGAGCCTGGATCTGGTCTTCCGCCGCGGCCTTTGCCACCTGCAGATGCTGGACCGCCTCGGACCTGCCAGCCGCCTCATCCGCGGAGTCCCTGACGATGTTCACCTGCCTGGAAGTAAGCAGCCCCAGTACCGAGAAGACGGCCGTGATAGCCAGAAAGCCGATGACCACCTTCGTGCTCAGGCGGCTCAGCAGGGGGATCCCCCAGATTTTACTCATGCCCTAACCTTCTCACCCTGGTCAAGGAGCAGTGGAGATTGTCGCGCCCCAGGTTTCAAGTGGAAATTCGCACACGGCTGACGTCCGTCGCGCCGGCCGTAAAACTTCATCGGCACCGGAACGGAATTGCTTGAAGGGGGAAGTGGGAGGCTAGCCTGCGATCTCCGCCCCGAGCACGTCATGGATGTGCGCCAGGGCAAAAGCGTTGACTTCGTCGCCGTTGTGTCCAGGTGAGTCGTAGGTCTCGACACAGTAGCGCGGCACGATCGCACGGTAGCGGCGGTTGATAAGGCCCTCGACCGTGTGCAGCACGCAGATGTCGGTGCAGACACCGGTCATGATTACCTCATCGGGGCCGAAAGCGGCCAGTTCGGCCTCCAGCGTCGTCTCGTAAAAACCGTCATACCTGGTCTTGGGCACAAACACCGCCTGAGCGGTGTAAGGCTGCAGTTCGTCCACGACACGGGTCTCGTCGGTGCCGGCGATGCAGTGGGGCGGAAACATGCGGAACTCGGGGTCGTCCGGCGCGTGGTTGTCATGCAGGAAGATGATCAGGGATCCGGCGGCGCTCTCGCGCCTGAGCGTCTCCTCGACGCAGGGCAGTACCCGCTGCATGCGGGGACTGGCCAGGTTGCCGAACTTGAGGAAGCCGTTAATCACGTCGGCGACGATGACTGCTCTTTTCATCTTTTCCTCCCGTGATCCTGCCAGTTGATCCGGAAACCTGAATCCGGCCCGCCGGCGGAAAAATATCTTCGTCCGGACTGTTTCTGTTACTCCACCCGCTCCAGCCGGTCATTCGGGCGGTATTGGCGGCCGACCTTGGCACATGGCTTGCCGTCGAGCATGACCACGTCAGCCGTATAATCGTTTTCTCCCCGGATGAGGCTGCTGCCAACCCCGTAGGCGTCCACAGGCGCGCCCGCCGCCTCGAAACGGGCGATTTTGGCGGCGTCGAAACCGGCGCTGACGATGATCTTCACATGCGTGAAGCCTTCGCGGTCCAGCGCCTCCCGTACCCTGAAGGCCAGCTCCGGCTGCACGCCGGTAGGCTTGAAATAGCCCATCTCCTCCCACAGGCTGCGGTCCACCAGCGTCTCGGAATTGTCCAGCCGCACGCCCCAGAGCCGCTGCTTCAGCTCGCGGGCCACCGCCAGCGAAGTGGCGACACAGTCGTTGTCGAAGTCCACCAGCGAGACGATGTTGACATCCGGATAATAAATATCAGCGAACGCGCGCGTAGCCGCAACCGTGTCGCCTCCACAGGAGGCGATCAGGCTGTGGGGGATGGTGCCGATGCCTTTCCCTCCCCAGAGGGATCCCTGGGCGTCAGTCGATACCTGGTCTATCCCTGCTATATGCGCCGCCAGTCCGTCCAGCGGCTGCACGGCGTAATGGTCGTGGCGGGCGCCGAACATCAGCACCGGCTTGCCGTTCGCGGCGTCCAGCGCGGCGCGCACATTCTTCACCACCAGCGTGCCCCGCGCCAGCGAGCCGAGGTAGACCGTTTCCAGGTGGGCGAACAGCGAGTAGTCGCCCTCGATCGTCATCACGGTCTCGTAGGGAGAGACGCGGTCGCCATCATAAAGGGCGCGGACTTCGAGCGAGTTCCAGCCATCCACCCAGCTGCCGTCCGGCGCGAAGTGGCCGCTGGCCAGCTTGAGGCAGGCGAGCGCTTCGTCCATGCCGCCGAGCCAGGCCTCCTTCTTCTGGAAGACCTGCATCACCATGCGCGGATGCATGTCCTTGCGTTCCAGCACACTCTTGGTACGGCAGAAATAGACGTCGGTGTAAAAGCCGCGGCGGATCCGGTCCACCGGCAGGTCGAAAACCCCGGGCGCCAGCCGCTCGCGCGTCATCGCTCAGCCCGCCGGGTAGGAGCCGAGCATTTTCACTCCGGCCAGTTTGCACTGCAGGCACTTGAGCGCTGAGGCTACCGGCGCGTCTTCCTCGCGGCCCTCGACATCGATAAAGAAGATGTAGTCGCCCAGCCCCTTTTTGGATGGCCGCGACTCGATCTTGGTCAGGTTGACGTAGCGGTGGGAGAACTCCTGCAGGATCTGCAGCAGGCTGCCCGGCTGGTCGTGGGCGATCGTGCAGACGATCGAAGTCTTGTAGGGTTCGTCCAGATCCTGGGGCGCCGGACTCGTGGCCAGCAGCGCGAAGCGGGTCTCGTTGTCGGGCCGGTCCTCGATGTCGGACGCCAGCACGACGCAGCCGTATCGTTCGGCCGCCAGCCGGCTGCCGATCGCGGCCCACTTCTGGTCGGACTCGCTGACGATCCGCACCGCCTCGGCGGTGCTGCCTGCGGCGGCCGTCTCCGCCTGCGGCAGCTTTTCGCGCAGGAACTTGCGGCACTGCGCCAGCGCATGCGGCAGCGACAGCACCTGCTCGATCTCATCCAGCTCCAGCGGTGAACGGGCGATCAGCTTCTGATGGATGGGATGGTCGATCTCGCGGATGATGCGCACGTTGTCGACTTCGAAGGCGAGATAGTCCAGCGTGACGTTGATCGAACCCTCGAGCGTGTTCTCCATCGGCACGATCCCCTGCGCCACCTCGCCGCGCGCAACCGCCATGATCACATCCGGGACCGAGGGAAGCGGCAGCATCTGGCTGGCGTCCAGGCCGGTACGGACCAGCAGCGCCTCCTCCGACCAGGTTCCTTCCGGCCCCAGGAAAGCCGTTTTGCCGCTGTCAGTCGTCAAGGACGCCACCTCCCACTGGCTCCCGCGGCGGGTGTGATTTCAGGCCCATGGCCTCCTTGAGCACATGGATCTCTTCCGGTGAGAGCTTTTCCGGGCTGTCGCCGTGGCGGACTTCCTTCACATAGATGCGGGCGTGCTCGCGCGACTGGATGGCGCTAATGATGACGCCAGAGTACTGCGTGTTCAGCAGCGCCATGGACGTGCTCTGCATGCCGCTTAAGTCGCGGTAGGCGTCGTAGCGGATGAGGCTGCGGAAGATGAGGCATTCGTCCAGCCGCCGCTCGCCCTGCTCCAGCCTGCCGGTCAGCTCGCCCAGGTTGTAGGCCAGCGCCTGCACCTCATCCTGGACGGCGCGGCCATGCGCGACCAGGTCGCGGCTGCGGTTCTCCCCCAGCACTACGGTCTGGTCGTGGCGCAGCCGGCCCAGCTTAGCCAGCAGGTACGCACACAGGATGAGCGCCACCACTCCCAGGCCGATGGCGAAGACGATGAACAGCGATTGGTTATCCTGAATAAAATTCATTACCGTCCTTACTTTCCCATATTCTTGGCACTTTTGCGCCCCAATAAAAAAACCGGCCGCTGACCGTAAAAAAGCGAAGGCTGAAGGCAGTGAGAATTTCCCGATCTCCCTGCCTCCAACCTTCCAAAGGCCCGCATGGGCGGCGCCCTAGCTGAATACTACCTTGTACTGCGCCGAATTGTTGCTGAGATTTTTCTCTCCCGGAACAGGGCCGCAGCTGACGTTGAGAATCGCGACGTCGCTGCTGGCCTGGGCTGCCAGACCGCTGATATCAACCGTTTTGTGCTGGTTGGGTGCGATCGACGGTATGGTGCCGCTCACCTTCTGCGGGTTCGGATTGCTGGGGGTCGTGAGGGTGATGTTCACCGGTACGTTGGTCTCGGTGGCCTCGCCCTGGTTCTCCACCTCCACGGTGAAGGTGAGCGATTCGGCGGCCTTGACATTGTTCTGCTGGCCGGCGTTCAGCTGCTGGCCGCTGGGCTGCACCTTGACGCTGGCCAGGGCGACGCCGTGCAGGCCGGTCACCTGCGCCGCCGGCCCGCCCTTGAGCTTCTCCAGCACCGCCACATCGGTCTGCTGTGTGGCCAGCTGCGGGTCGGCGATGAATTTGGACTGGGGCACCTTGATATCATTGATCTGCTCGTTGCCCAGTTCGCGCTGGCAGGGCTGATAGAAGAATTCGTCGTAGGCGACGTCGCTGGTAAGCAGGATCAGCATTTCGTGGGATATCTGCGCGGCGCCGGCCTGTTCGTCCTGGGCGCCCAGCGCGTTGAGCATCGCCGGCTGCAGGCCCTCGAGTCCGCGGACGCGCACCTGCATGCTGGCCACGAACCAGTCGTTGTACTGCTTGAACTGGTCGGGCGGATCGATCGCCTGCGCCCGCACGAGAAGTTGCTGGCAGGTGGTGTGCATGGCGCTGAGCTTGCCTTCAAGCTGCTGGCGCACATCCGGGCTGGGGTTCTGGAAGATGGCGGAAAGCTGCTGGCCGACGGCATCAGAATCCTTGACAACCGCGCCGACGGCAGTGAAATAGTCGTTGAACGCGCTCTCCTTCCGGCTGTTGAGACAGCTGCGGATGCTGAGGGTGGCAATCAGGAGCAGTACCACCACCGCGGCCAGAAGGACCAGCGCGCGGCGCAGCGGCGGGCGTCCGCGGGGAGGGCGATGCCGGGGAGGGCGGTGGCTCGTCCTCTTCTGCCTCCGCCGTGGAGGCGTTACCTTATCTTCTTCGAATAGATCCTCTTCTTCATCCTCGAAAAAAGACATTCACATGTCCTTTCATCCGGCGACCAGAGGAAGTGCACGTATTGGTGGGCGAGGGGGGATTTGAACCCCCATGCTCGTAAGAGCACTAGACCCTGAACCTAGCGTGTCTACCAGTTCCACCACTCGCCCGCGAACCAGCTGAATGCTTAACGGGCCGGCCGTAGCCGTTTGACAAAGTTCCTGCAATGCCGGGATTTTGCCATAAAAACAGGCACAACCGCCCGGAAGCGCCTGTATTATAACACAGGGGGAAGAAGGCGGGGAAAGGCGGGCTGGCCGCTCAGGTTCGTGAAGCCGCGGATGCCGGCGCCGGCTTCCAAAGTGACTGGAAGAAGTAGCTGAGCGCGAGGAACAGGATGCCGAAGCCGATGAACAGCAGCACGCGCCAGATGGCCTTGACCGCGCCAAGATCCACCAGCAACAGTTTGGCTACCACCACGAACAATGCGACGAGAGCGACCTGACGCCAATGCCGCTCGTGCAGAAGGATGCCGGCGGCAAGCAGCGCCACGGCGCTGGCGCCCCAGGCGACCGTGACACAAGCCTGGCCGTTGACAACCGGGGTCAGTTCTTTCAGGAATAGCGTCTGAAGCAGCACATAGGCAGTCAGCTGATACAGGTATCCGATGCTCTTTTCCGCCATCAGGAAAGACACTGCGGCCATCAGGACAATCAGCAAGAGGTTCGCCAGCGCCGCGGAGTTGATCATTGCAGTCCCGCGGGCCGCCTCGGCGAGGAGGCGCTCACTGAGCCAGATCGTCATGAAGAGGAAGAGGCCATGCGCCGCCCATTGTAACAAGCGGTCCCTCAGCTTCCAGGAAACCAGATGGAGCCCGGCCGCTTCGGCGCCCAGGGCCGTGAAACGGGCATCGCCGTTCAGGAGCAGGCCGATAGCCATCGTAAAGAGGGCGATGCCGACCATGATCTGCGTATAGGCGAGTGGTTTCAGGGCGTCATCCATGCGCAGGGCCAGGAAGGCCAGGCCGAAGAGGGCAGATGCCGCCAGCGTCACCCAGCCCCACTGCTGATTGCCCATCTGCCACACCGCACGTGTGAACAGTAAAGCGATAAACGGTGTCGTAACAGACAAGGCGTGCACTTGCAGATTGACAACCTTCGCGAAACTGTCTTCAGTGTTGCCGCTGGTAGCTGCAGTTGACCGGGGCCACCGGTGTGGATTGCGGGCCGCGAGCTTTTCGCGGATCAACGGCAGTAGCCAGAAGGCAGTTCCCGCGAAGATGACGCCCGCCTGCATGCCGATCCGGTCGTTGTCGGTGAGCGCAATGTGATGACCGAACAGCAGTTCGTGGATATAGATGAAGAGCAACGACAACCAGCCGCCGGCGGCTGACAGCCACAGCACGGGCCGCCACCCCTTGACGAAATAGATTGCCGCCGAGCCGGTGAGGACGCCGCAGACGAAAACCGCCATCGCTGTCCCGGAGGTGATCCCGGCGCTGAGCATCTCTGGCGTGGACAGGCCGCCGATCAGCGCCACGATAGTCAGCGCCTGGTCATCCTGGTGGGCCGCCAGTAAATAAGCGGTCAGTGTGACGGCGCCCATCCAGGCGCCCGCTACGGGATATCCGATCAACCCATAAACCTGGAAAGCGGCATAACCGCTGATGTAGAAAGTCGCGATGCCCGCCCCTGCCAGCATCTGGCCGAACAGCCGCTGGCGGCCGTGCAGAAAGACCCCGACAGCCAGCAGGAGGGTGCCCAGGACCGCACCCGAAACGACTTTCATGCGGGAATCGATCCATCCCTGGTCAACGGAATATTTATAAAGGAAGATGACGCCGAGCAAAACCAGCAGGATGCCGATGACATTGAACCAGAATTTTGATGTCAGGACAGACTGCGGCAGGTGGAGCTCTCGGTCGAACCGGCTGCGTTCAAAGGCTGGAGTTGGCCGGGGCGGCTTTTCCGGAGTGGCGGTAGGGCCGGATGGCGCCGGGGCCGGCATGGCAATCGTGGGCTCTCTGGCCGGTTTACTCCCCCGGGGCTTCTGGCCGGCGTCCTTTTCCAGCGGCCCTGCGGCCGCGGGCCCCAAAGCGTCCAGCTTTACGAGGATCAGGTCGAGAGCTTGCAGGATCACATCCATGCTTTCCTCGACATGATCCATGCGGCGGTCAAAAGAGTAGTCTTCCCGGTCGTCCAATCGCCCCCCTGTTCGACTAGCCAACAAACCGGATGCCCGCCCGCCTGCCGGTCAGCGGGGCCCGCTGGTCTCCTGATTCAGCAGCTTATCAAACTTCGGGAAACATGGTCAAAAAGATTAGTGACCGGATTCAGCGGAGGCCGGGAGAAAGATGCGCCTCGCGCGGATTGCCTGAAAGGGTGGAATCTACCTGATCTCGTCCGGATGCGCGTGGGCGATCTGGTCGGCCTGGCTCTCGGCCTGCTGCACCTTCGCGTTCAGGCTGTTCTCCGTGTTCTGCAGGTCGGCGAACTTCCTGGCAGTGTCCGGCTGGTCGAAGCCGGGGTCTGACATCATCAGCATGACCTTCTGCTGCTGTGTCTGCCTCAGGCTCCTGGCGGCATCAAGCGCCCGGCTCCTGGCCTGAAGATACTTGCGGAAGTCGCTACTGATGTTGAGCCTGGCGGCCTGGTCGACCTTCGCCTTGGCTTCCTCGATCTGGGGTATCGCCTGGTTCAGCAGGTCATTGGCCTGGCTGAGCGTCTGTTTTTCCGTGTCCAGCTGCCGCAGGTTGGACTGCTGCGAAGCCTGGTCCAGAAGCGTGTCCACCTGCTGTACCTTGTCCTTGACGGAGCTGATCAGGTCGCTGGACTGATGCAACAGATCATTGGCGTCGCCGGTCTGTGAACCGCAGCCGGCCAGCAGCGCCAGCATTATTGCCGCGACAGCCGCCAGCGCCATTGCCATGATTGATGTTTTTTTGTTAATCAAGCAGTTGCGGTCTGGAGGTTCCGGATTTTTGCGGGTATGCTTTTTTTACCGCGGACACGGGTATGCGTTCATGTCGCGGGTATACTAATCAACTTTACATTTTTTCGCCAATCCCGCGGTTTTTTGCGGGAACGGGCAGGGCTTTTCAGTTGGAGGAATCGCACTGCCCGGACAGAAGAGGTACTGATGTCCAGTCTCGAGCAGCCAACCACGCGCATCCCTGCCGGCGGCGGCGATGGCGGCGGCACGGTCATCCTCGACCGCTATGAGCTGACCGGGCAGATCGGCCGCGGCGGCTTCTCCACCGTTTACCGTGCCTGGGACCGCAAGATGCAGCGCCAGGTCGCGGTCAAGGCGGTCCGGCGCACCGAAGAGCTCACCGGGCGCGCCGCGCATGAAGCGAAGGCGGCGGCCAAGCTGAGCCATCCCCACATCGTCACCGTCTTCGAGCTGGCGGAGGACGCCGACGGCCTCTATCTGGTCTCGGAGCTGGTCGAGGGCAAGACGCTGACGGAGCGGATCGCTTCGGCCTCGCTGACCGACCGCGAGGCGGTCGATGTGGCCCGCCAGGTACTGGAGGCTTTGGAGCACGCCCACGGGCGCGGCGTCATCCACCGTGACATCAAGCCCGACAACATCATGCTGGCGGAAGGAAGGGGTTCGCTGGCAAAGGTGATGGATTTCGGCATCGCGCAGCTGGAGAACACGCAGCGGCTGACGCGGCAGGGGGATGTCATCGGCACGCTGGCCTACATGTCGCCGGAACAGGCCGACGGCCGGGCGCTGGACGGCGCCACCGACGTCTACTCCACCGCTCTGACCCTTTATGAATGCCTGGCCGGCGAGAACCCGTTCCGCGCTTCCGGCGCCGCGGAAACAGTCGCCCGCATCAGCGCCGGCGCGGCGCCGCTGTCGCAGCTGCGCCCGGACCTGCCCCGCGAGCTGTCGCGGCTGGTGGAGCAGGCCATGGATCCCGACCCGCTTCAGCGCCTGGGACTGCGCAGTTTTGCCGCCGGCCTGGCGGAGCTGGCGCCCGAGCTGGGCACTGCCGAGCAGGCGACCACGGTGCTGCGGCGGGCCGACCGCCCGCGGCCGGCCGTCTACGATGATGTGGCGCGGCGCTACGGCCATATCGCTGCGCGCGCCGCCAACGCTGGTCTGGCGCTGATGGTGGCCTGGGTGGCGGCTTACGATTCTTCCTATTATCCTTCGCCCTGGCGGCTGCCGCTGGTGCTGGGCGCCGCCGCGGCGGTGGCGCTGCTGCCGCGCCTGGGCATGGCGGCGCTGGCGGTGGTGGCGCTGCTGCCGGTGATTTCCTACTCGGTGGCGCTGGGCGCCATCCTTGCCGCCGTCGTGGGGGCGTATTACCTGATGTTCGGCCTGCTGTGGCCGCGGGTGGCGCTGCTGCCGGCGCTGGCGGTGGCGCTGGGCGTGATCGGCGGCGCGCTGGCCTTCCCGGCGATTGCCGGCTCGGTGGGGAAGCTCCGGCGTGGACCGGTCCTGGCGATGCTGGGAGGCATAGCTTTTGTCGCCGGGCAGCTGGCGCTCGCCCGGAGGGCTGATTTTCCGGGTCTGGCCGGCAGTTTCGATCTCAAGGCGCTGTCCGGCAGCTACAATCCGGTGCAGGTGCTGCGCGCGCTGGCGGAGCCCTTGCGCCAGCAGCCGGTGATCATGGCCCAGCCCGGCATCTGGCTGGCGGCGGCGCTGCCGGCGGCGCTGCTGGTGCGACGGCGCAGCCGGACGGCCGATTTCGCGGGCCTGTTTTTGTCCGACGCGGTGCTGGTCGGCGGCTATCTGGCGCTGCCATCGGTGTTTGCCGGTTTCCGCCTGCCGGCGGCCGCCTTTGTGAAAACGCTGGTCTTATGCGTTATAATCCAGGTCGTGTTGCTTCTGCTGTCTCCGAGAATCAGTCTGCCAGTCTCCTCCCCCCATGAGCGTACTTAAGAAACTCGAGGAAAAGATCCAGGGCCTGTTTGAAGGAGGCTTCGGCCGTGCCTTCAAATCGCCCGTGCAGCCGGTGGAGCTGGCGCGCAAGCTGATCAAGGAGATGGATTTGCACAAGGTCATCAGCGTCTCGCGGGTGTACGTGCCCAATGAATACACCCTGTTTCTCTCCCCCGGGGATGAGGAGCAGTTCCAGGCGTACGAGGATCAGCTGAAGAGCGATCTGGCGGACTATCTGATCGAGCACGCCCGGCGGGAGAACTATGACCTGCTGACGCGCCCGATCATCATCGTCGAGACCGACGAAGACCTGCAGGTGGGCGAGTTCGGCATCGCCACCCGGATGGTCTCGGGTCCCGAGTCGCCGGCGCCGGAAGCGCCGGCCACCGAGCCGGAGATCGGACAGACGGTGATCTACCGGCCTTCGCAGATCGACGGCACCATGGCGGTCAGCGCCGACGAGGCCCGGGCGATGGGCCTGGACCGCGAGTGCGTCACCCTGACCGCCGACGGCCAGACCTACGAGGTCAACAAACGTGTGGTGCTCATCGGCCGCAGCAGCCAGGCCGATATTTCGCTGGCGGATGCCAACATCTCACGGCGCCACGCCGAGCTGCGGCAGCAGGGCAACGATTACGTGATCGCCGATCTTGACAGCACGAACGGCGTGGAGGTAAACGGCCGCCGGGTCAAGACCAAAACGCTGGCCAGCGGCGATGTGATCATCCTGGGAACGACGAGAGTGAGATTCGAGAGGAAGCTATGCTAGAGCCGGTTCTGCTAGGGTTCAAAGTCCTGTTCCTCCTGCTTTTGTACCTGTTCATCTTCCGTGTCATCCGCAGCGCCGGCCGCGACCTGAAGGCGGGCGCCGAGCCGGCGGCGATGCCGGCGGCGCCGGTTGCGGGGGCGGTGCGGGCGCCGGTGGCGCCGGTTGTGGCGCCGTCACTGCCGGTTCGCGGCGAACGGCGGCCAATCCCTGCCGACTCGGCCGAGGCCGACGTCGGCAACACCAGCGAATTCGATTATCTGAAGTCGAAGATCAAGCCGCGCCTGGTGGTGCAGCGCAGCAAGGTACTGCCCGACGGCAAGGTGTTCCGGCTGAAGGGCGGCGCCACCATCGGCCGCTCCCCCCGCAGCGACATCGTCCTTGAAGACGACTATGTTTCTTCCACGCACGTGCGCGTTTTTGCCCGCCGCCAATTTCTGTATCTGGAGGATCTGGGCAGCACTAACGGCACCTTTGTGGACGGGCGCCGTGTCGACGGCGAGGTCCAGATCAAGCCGGGCCAGGAAATAGTCATCGGGGACACGATCTTCCGGTATGAAGAATAGTGGCGCGTTACCGACAGTCCCGATCCGGAACCTTGACCGCCTGATGCCTTAATCCATGTCCGCCACTTTCGCCACAGCCACCGATACCGGCCGCGTCCGAGCCTCGAATGAGGACGCGCTGTACGCCCGTCCGCCGGTGTTCATGGTGGCCGACGGCATGGGCGGCCCGCAGGGCGGGGAGATCGCGTCCGGGATCACCGCCAAAGCTTTCGAATGGTACATGCCCCAGGGGCTGGACGGCGAGCAGGAACTAACAAAACTTATCAAAAAGATCAACGCGAATATCTTCCAGCTGGCGGTGGCCGAGAACCGCCCCGGCATGGGGACAACCGTGACCGCGGCGCTGCTGGCCGGCGGCTCGGTGGTGCTGGCGCATGTCGGCGACAGCCGCGCCTACCTCTGGCGCGGCGGCGGGCTCCGGCAGCTGACGGATGACCACTCGCTGGTCGCGGAGATGGTCCGCAGCGGCGAACTCAGTCCCGACGAGGCCAGCTCGCATCCGCAGCGCAGCGTCATCACCCGCGCCCTGGGCGTGGACGAGGCCGTCGAGGTCGATACCCAGCGGCTCGATTGGGAGCCGGGGGATGTCTTCCTGCTCTGCAGCGACGGTTTGTACTCGATGCTCGCGGACGCGGAGATCGCCGGCGTGATGGAGCGCTGGGACGATCTGAACGGCATGGCGGCGGCGCTGGTCAACAAGGCCAATGAAAACGGAGGCCATGACAATATCTCGGTGGTGCTTTTCTGTCCCGATGGCTCGCTGCAGGGCGAGACCGCGGGCGAATCCGACACCGGGGTGCTGCGCCTGCCCGACCACGCGGACTTCGATTTTGAGCTGCCGCTGGAGAAACCGGGCGCATCTGGCGCGGCGCCGCCGCGCGGGGTGTTCGGGCGCATCAGGCACAACTGGTTGCTGAGGACGGCGCCTGGCCAGATCATCACCGGCGTTGGCATCATGCTCATACTGCTGGCCGGGGGCTGGTTCGGCACCCGCCAGATCTACTTCCTCGGCGTCGCCGACGGCCGCATCGTCATCTATCAGGGCGTTCCTTACAGCATCGGGCCGCTCGATCTCTTTTCCGCCAGCTACAAGAGCCCGGTTCGTTACGACGACCTGGCCTCGTTCGAACAGGAGGCCGTGGACCGCCAGGAGCTGCATTCGCACAGTACGGCCCGGCAGATCCTCGACAATTATTCCGCCGAGATGCGCCAGCGCCAGCAGCAGCAACAGGCTGCCCAGGCGGCGGCCGCGGCCGCCGGAACCGACACTACCGCCGGTCCCGGGAACTTGAGCGGCACCAGTGCGGCGGGTCCGGGCGCGGCAGGCGGCGGAAGCATCCCGGGCGCGTCCTCAGTCAATCCGGCGGCACCTGCCGGCGGAGGGGTGGCGCCCTAGATGGAACGCCGGCGCGAGTTGATTAATTTCATTCCCGTGGTGCTCCTGACCGTCATCGGTTTCAGCAGCGTCTACGCCGCCCGCTCGGCGCAGATAAATTCGAGCTCCCTGACCTACGGGCTGCTGTTTATCGCTATCTTTCTGGCAGTCCACGTCTTCCTGAGGCTGGCGGCGCCGCATGCCGACCCCTACCTGCTGCCGATCACCGGCCTGCTGGCGGCGATGGGCATCATGATGATCTACCGCATCGATCCCTCGCTGGCGGCGGCGCAGGCGACCTGGCTGCTGGTGGGAGTGGGTTTGTTTGCCGCCATCGTCGTGGTGCTGCGCGACTATCGCAAGCTCGATGACTATATCTACATCCTGGGACTGGCCGGAATCGCGCTGCTGGTCGTCACGGCCATCTTCGGCAAGGACATGAACGGCTCCGGCGTCCGTTTGTGGCTGAACCTCGGCGGCATGTGGATCCAGCCGGGCGAGTTCTCCAAGGTTTTGATCACTATCTTTCTGGCTGGCTACCTCCATTCCAAGCGGGAGCTGCTGTCGACCACGACCTGGCGCATGGGCGGCGTGCCGATGCCGCCGCTGAAGCATCTGGGGCCGCTGCTGACGGTCTGGGGGATGTCGTTCGGCATGCTGCTCCTGATGAACGATCTGGGGCCGTCGCTGCTGCTGTTCGGCATCTTTCTGGCGATGCTGTACGCGGCCACCGACCGGCTGACTTATCCGGCGATCGGCCTGGTGATGATGTCCGGCGCCGGCGTGTTCGCTTATTTCACCAAGGCAATCGTACATCTGCGTGTCGACGTCTGGCTGAATCCCTGGACCGACATCGACAACAAGGGCTATCAGCTGGCGCAGTCGCTGTTCGCCATCGGTGACGGCGGCCTCTTCGGCACCGGCCTGGGCAAGGGATATCTGCTGTTCCGCAACGGCCAGGAGATCATCCCGGCGCTGCATACCGACTTCATCTTCTCGGCGATCGCCGAGGAGCTGGGCCTCGCGGGCGCCTCGGCGGTCATCATCCTGTTCCTGCTGCTCTGCTACCGCGGTTTCAAGATCGCCGTCGCTACCGACGACGGCTTTTCCAAGCTGCTGGCGGCGGGCATCGCCGCCGGGTTCGCGCTGCAGACCTTCTTCATCCTCGGCGGCGTCATGAAGCTGATCCCGCTGACCGGCATCACGCTGCCGTTTGTCAGCTATGGCGGCAGCTCCATCGTCTCCAACTTCGCCTCGATCGCGCTGCTGGTGCTGATCAGCAACCGTACCAATTCCGAGCGGCTGAAGGCGGCACGCGCCAGTGAGCTGGCCGCCAGCCTGGGGAGAAGCGCATGAACAGCTCCATCCGCAAACTGTTTTATGCGTCGGTGGTGCTGTTCGCGGCGCTGCTGGGCATGCTCGCATATCAGCAGGTTATCAACGCCCGTTCGCTGGCGGACAACCCGCACAACACCCGCAAGGTCTTCGAACAGATGCGCATCAACCGGGGCGTGATTCTCGCCAGCGACAATACCGAGCTGGCGAAGAACCGCCTGCAGGGTGGCCTCTATTACCGCCAGTATCCGCTGGGCGACCTCTTTTCGCAGGTGGTCGGCTACAACGACATGGTCTACGGCCAGACCGGCCTGGAGCATTCGCAGAACGACTACCTCACCGGCACCGCCGACGAGGTGGAGGTGACCAACTTCATCAATCAGCTCACCGGCAAGCAGCGGGCCGGCGCCAACATCAAGCTGACAGTCGACCCCAAGGTGCAGAAGACAGCGATGACCGACCTGCAGAATAACGGCAAGCCCGGCGCGGTGGTGGTCCTCGATGTCCACACCGGCGCCGTGCTGGCGATGGCCTCGAACCCATCCTACGACCCCAACCAGCTGGAAGCCGACTGGGCGCAGCTGAATCAGGATCCGAGCGGTCCGCTGCTCAACCGCGCCACGCAAAGCCTTTATACGCCCGGTTCGTCATTCAAGCTGATCACCACGGCAGCGGCGCTGGAGACCGGCGCCTTCACGCCTGGCAGCCAATTCAATGACGAGAAAGGCTACATCGACATCGACGGCAACCGGATCAATAACTACCGCGCTACCGCAACTGCCGCCCCGGAAATTTTTGGCCAGCACACGCTCAGCGATGCTTTCGCCCACTCGATCAACACCACTTTCGCCCAGGTGGGCGATAAGGTGGGGCAGGCCAAGCTGGTAGAATACCAGCAGAAATTCGGCCTTTATCAGGCTCCGCCGATTGATCTGCCGGGCGATGAAGTCGCCGTCAGCGGACGTTACGTCAACGGGCATCTGGCCTCGCCGAACGACAGCCTCGACCAGGTGCATGTGGCATGGATGGCCATCGGTCAGGAGAACGTTCAGGTGACGCCGCTACAGATGGCGATGGTGGCGCAGGCGATCGGCAACGGCGGCAGCGAGATGAAGCCTTACCTGGTCGACTCGGTGATCGACAGCAATTCGACTGTCATCAGGAAGACGCAGCCGGAGCAGTGGCGGCAGGCGATCCAGCCCCAGACCGCCAGCACCATCACCGCGATGATGGTCAGGGTGGTCAATGAGGGCACCGGCTTCGGAGCGCGCTCCGACAAGGTGCAGATCGCCGGAAAGACCGGCACAGCGGAGGTCGGCGGTGGCAAGATCAACGCCTGGTTCGTCGGCTTCGCTCCGGCGGACAATCCCAAGGTGGCGATTGCGGTGGTGGTCGAAAACGCGGCTTCAACCGGCCACGATTCCAGTCCGATCGCGCGCGACGTGGTGCTTTCGGCGCTGGGAATGCGGTAGTTTAGAGGATTAATATCAGAAATGATGTATTCGAATAAACCAGCAAATGAACCGGCGCCGCTGTACCGGCCGGAATTGAATGAGTAATGCCTGACATACCGGAAATATTCGATAACCGCTACGAGATCGTCAAACGCCTGGGAAGCGGGGGGATGGCTGACGTCTATCTCGCCCGCGACACGCACCTGGGGCGCGAGGTCGCCATCAAGATCCTCTACAAGCGCTACGCCCGGGACGAGGAGTTTGTGGCCCGCTTCCGCCGCGAGGCGCAGGCGGCCGCGGGGCTGAACCATCCCCACATCGTCAGCATTTACGACCGCGGCGAGGCCGACGGCAGCTACTACATCGCCATGGAATATCTGGAGGGCAAGAGCCTCAAGGACCTGATCGCCCAGAAGGGCAGCCTGTCGCCGGACAAGGCGATCTTCGTCGCCGAGCAGATCCTGCAGGCGCTGCAGTTCGCCCACGAGCATAACGTCATCCACCGCGACATCAAGCCGCACAACATCGTCATCAGCGGCCGCGGCGAGGTTAAGGTCACCGACTTCGGCATCGCCCGCGCCGGCACTTCGGCGAAGATGACCGAGACCGGTTCGATCCTGGGCACGGCCCAGTACCTCTCCCCCGAGCAGGCCAAGGGCAAGGCGGTGGAGCAGGGCTCCGATCTTTATTCCCTCGGTGTCGTGCTATACGAGATGCTCACCGGGAGGGTGCCCTTCGAAGGCGAGAACCCCGTCGCTATCGCGCTCAAGCATTTAAGCGACGTGCCGGTGCCGCCGCAGGCGCTGAAGCCCGGCATCCCCGATAACCTCAACACCGTGGTGATGAAAGCGCTGGCGAAAGACCCGCGGGAGCGCTATCGCAGCGCGGAAGAATTTTTGGCAGACCTCAGGCGCTGCCGCGAGAACCTGCCGGTGGCGCCGGCGGCTCCGGTGGACGACGGGGCCCGTACCAGCGTCATCCGGCCGGCCGAAGTGGCGGCGATGGGGGCTGACATGGCCGCGGCGACGATGATCCGGCCTGCGCCTGCCGCGGCGAAGCAGCCGGAAAAGCACAGCCGCCGCAAATGGCTGTATTCGGCGCTGCTGCTGGCGATCCTGGCGCTGGCGGCGGCCGGCATCTATTTCCTGGCCTTCGCTCAGCAGGGCGCCAACATCAGTGTCCCCAACGTGGTCGGCATGACCCAGAAGCAGGCGGAGACCGCGATTAAGAACCAGGGGCTGAAGGTGAACGTCTCTTCGCAGGACTACAGCGATACCGTCCCCGCCGGCAGCGTCATCAGCCAGGATCCCGCCGCCGGGTCGATGCTGAAGCGGGACGACACCGTCAACATCGTCGTCAGCAAGGGCAGCTCCAAGGTTGCGGTGCCCGGCGGCCTCACCGGCCAGACGGCCAGTTTTGTCGAAGCGAAGCTGCGCGAGGCGGGCCTGAATCCGCAGCGCCAGCCCGACGTCTATTCTGATTCCGTGGAGGCCGGCAACGTCATCTCGGTCGATCCCGCTTCGGGCACGCAGGTGGATCAGGGCTCCACGGTGAAATACACCGTCAGCAAAGGGCCGGCGCCGCCGAAGATGGTCACCGCTCCGGATGTCACCGGCATGAGCCAGTCTGACGCTGCCGCCAGGCTGAGCCAGGCCGGGCTGAAGTTGGGCAACATCACGCAGCAGTACTCTGACAGCGTCGCCAGCGGCGACGTCATCAGCCAGAACCCGGCCGGCGGGCAGTCGGTGAAACAGGGTTCGTCCGTGGACCTGGTGGTCAGCAAGGGCCAGCAGCCGGTCGCCAAGGTGGCGGTCCCCTATGTGGTCGGCATGACCGAGTCCGATGCCGCCAACGCGCTCTCAGCGGCGGGTTTGCTGACGACGGTGACCACAGTCAATAACCCCGGAAATGCGTTTCCTTCCGGCACGGTCAAGGACCAGGCGCCTGCGGCCGGCACGATGGTCGCCCCCGGCAGCACGGTTCAGATCTACGTCTACAAGTAACGGCGCCTGACCGCCCGGCTGGCGGTGACAGGCGGACTCCCCCCATCATGGCCTCGCTTCCGCATCTCCCCGCTGATTCTGCCTGACTGGCCTCGCCGCCCCGCATCTCACCGCTGATTCTGCCTGAATAAAAAAATACAACCAAGGTTGTATTGTCTCGCGAGCATCGCAGGAATATGCTCCGGGCGTCCTGCCCCCTCTCACATTGTCGGTGTGGACTTCGATGATGAAAGGGTTGGTGGGGGCTTTGAGCAGGTCGTTCCGTTCTATTGGCGCATCCAGCGCCGCAATACTGTTTTCCGCGTTTCTTGCCTGGTTGCTGTCGTTTTGCCTGCTGCCGAGCGCGCGGGCCACGGGCGCACCGGGAGACGAATACGTGTTCGGCGCGGACACGCCGGTGACGCTGACGCACGCCTCTGAGCAGAGTCCGGATGTGAGCGGCTCGATCGCCGTCTGGACCGACCTTCGGCCTACCACTGAATGGAAGCATCCGAGCCGGATCTTTATCAGGGATCTTTCAAAAGACGAACAGGAGCGGCCGCTGGTGGACGCGCCCGACAAATATCAGTCGAACCCGGCAATCGACGGGAACCTTGTCGTCTGGCTGCAGGAGGGAAATATCCACTACATGTTTCTCGGGGATGGCTGTCCCGGCGCCGCCGGATGCGACCGCACCCTGCAGTTGCCGGGCGCGGCGCCGGGGAACCTGGCGCTATCCGGTCATCGCATCGTCTGGCAGGACACCCGCGCCGGCAGCCTCCAGGCCCACATATACATGTACGACCTGGACAACCCCGGCGAGCAGGTGGTTTGCGCCACCGACACACGCCAGATCCTGCCGGCGATCGATGGCGACTGGGTGGTCTGGCTCGATTACAGTCCCGGCACGCCGCTTACTCCATGTGTTGATATCCATGCCAGAAACGTGGTGACGCGCGAGGACCGCCGCATAACCACCGATTGCGGCGCTGTCTTCGAGGAGTTTCCGCGTATCAGCGGCGCCACGATCGTGTGGGATGCGGGCGGTGGCCTCTCATACCCTTCCACCGCAATCCTGACGTACAACCTCGTCTCCGGAGAGACGCGCCGGATAGCCACGGGTGGCTTCCTGAATGCACGCCCGGACATTTTCCGGGACAAGATCGTGTGGCAGCGCACGGAAGCGCCCAGGCAGGCGCCGCAGATCTGGATGTACGATATCAGCACCGGCATCAGCCAGCAGGTGTCTCATGGCAGCGCTGATCTCGGGGCGCCGGCTGTCACCGACAGCAGGATCGTCTGGCAGGACAACCGGGAGGGACAGCCTGCCATCTACCAGAATCGGATCGGCGACAACGCCCGGGCGCTGGCGGAAAAATATGCTCCTCACCTGTACCTGCATCCAGAGGAATATTTCGAACCGCGTTCGGTTGACATCATGCTGGCGGGCGCCGGAACGCGCCTGATGCAGGACTCCGTCATCCCTGGCGGCGATTCCACGCTGGCGGCCGCGCCTTCGCTGTCGGCGGCTGATTTGGGAAGTTACTTCCTGGAGCGGGATGAGCCCGGCAAGACCGGTACCGGCAAGTATGTCGATCTGCCGGGCAATGACGCTCTTGCCTGGGGATTTCCGACGGAGTGGCTGCTCAGACATGACTATGTCGACCGGTACCGCGAGCTGGCTGCGAGCGGGAGGTATCCGGAGACGGTATATGCCCGCTTGGTTCCCGACTGCGGAAGCGGGAATCGCACGGTGCTGCAGTACTGGCTGTCCTATTACTTCAACAATTTCAACGACTATCACGAAGGAGACTGGGAACTGGCAGAAGTCGTGTTCGGGCCTGACCTGGAGCCGCAGGCCGTCGGCCTCAGCCAGCACACCGGCGGCAGCAGGCGCCGCTGGGATAATGTCGAGGGTCCCGACAGCCACCCGGTCATCTATGTCGCCAGGGGTTCACATGCCGGCTATTTCGCCGCCGGTGACTACAATGTGCCGGTGCCGGTTCTGCCGGACGCAACCGATCACGCGGCAGCCGGTTTGCTGCATGCGCCAGCGGTGGAGATGCTGCCGGACGTAGTCTCCGGCGATGCGGCCGGCCTGCGCAACGGCCCTTATGCCTGGCTGGCTTATCGGGGCGCCTGGGGTGAACTTACCGGATTGCCGGGAGGGGACGGTCCCCAGGGGCCTGCGGCCGCGCCCGAGCATAGCGCGATCTGGGACGACCCTCTTGCGTGGTTCGACGGATTGCGGTGGGACGGAGAACCGGAAACTGCCGGACGCGTCTCCGGCGAACTGATGGCCAGCACCGGTTCCGATGAAGAGCTCGATCTTTTTGACAGCGATGGCCGCCATGTGGGAAAGAACGCCAGTGGAGGCATCGACCGGCAGGTTCCCGGAGCGGAGTATCTCGAAGTGCCCGGATCGGGTCATAGCATCATCGTCCATGGCCAGGGCGCCGGCCTCAGATTTGTACTGTCCGGCGGCGCCAGCGGCGGCAGCCATGATTTCCAGGCCTCGGTCCCCCAGGTGGCGGCGGACCAGGTGAAGATGGTCCGTTTCAACGGCGTGCCGGCGGGTGGGCAGGCTGTTTTCGACCCCGCGGCGGCGGCTCTTTCGTTGCAGGCGGATCTGGACGGCGACGGCAGCTTCGAGCAAACGCTCGTGCCCGACAGCGTTTCCAGCACGAAAATCGATCTGATGCCGCCCGCGGCAAGTACCGATCTGACGCTGGCCTCAGTCTCATCGCATGGGGCCACGCTTACTTTCACGGCGCCGGGTGATAGCAGCGGCGCCGCGGCATCAGTCTATTACGACGTGCGGTATTCTATTGTCCCGCCGAGTGAAGAAAACTGGCGCGACGCCCAGCCGCTGGCTGCGGTTCCGGGTCCGCAACAGCCGGGCACCAAGGTGACGGCTGACATCGACGGACTGGCTGCCGGCACCACGTATTATGTCGCGCTGCGATCGCGGGATGCGGCGCTATGGGAATCCGGCCTCTCCAACATGGTGACCTTCACGACAACGCGGCCGCGCCTGTCCTGGTCCGGCGGCAGCGCCCGCTGGGCTGACCTGGCGGATTATCTCGATCGCCGGCTGGCGGTAGAGTATGAGCTTGCCAACACGGGTGACGCCTCCGCGCGGCGGGTGGCGCTGGAGGCATCCAGCTGCAGCCCCGATTCTGTCAATCTGTCAACGCCGCTGCCGCTGGCGATCGCGGACATCCCGCCCGGCGGCAGCCACAAGATCGAGCTTCAGTACCGGGTGCCGGATGGAATCGCCAGGTTTACCGCACGCACGTTCGCCGATTGCGTTGATGGCGCCGGCCGGGTCTACCATTTTCCGGAGGCACGGTGATGGGCGGCGCCGGCCGTGGGGAACGTGCCAGCCTGAAAAGGCAGCGTGGCTGGTTTAACGCCTTCTGGTGGCTTGCCACGGTGCTTGCCTGGTCCCTGGCGGTGGCGTTGCCGCCGCTGGGGGGCCGCTGGCCGTTGCCGGCATCGTTCTGGCTTGCACTGCTCGGGTTTGCGGCGGTCCAGGAGGTCGCGCATATCCTGCTGCTCAGGCGGCTGTTCCCGGATGGTGGACGGATGTACTGGTCCTGGGCGATCGGCATGCCTGTCCTGGTCGTGCTGGGGGTTTGGGTTGCCGCCATGGTGGAAACCGCCGCCGGCATCGCTCTGGGCGGATTCTGAGCGCGTTTCACGCCGGCGGCGCGGGCGCTTCGGTCCGGCCCTTTCCGGCTAGTTCATTCACAAACTCCCGTTTGCATGCCCACCGATCATTCGCTAGCCTGTTAGGGTATTATCACCCAATGATCGGAGACACCATGTCCCTCATATTGGACAAGGCGCAAGAACTCGCGGAAGCGATTTCGGAAAGTGATGAGCTCCTGCGGCTGCGTGACGCGGCCGAGAAGGTTGACACGGACGAGTCGGCGACTTTCGCCCTCAAGCGGTTCCAGGAAAAGCAGGAGACGCTGCAGCGGGCGGCGCAATCCGGCCTGGAGCTGCCCCCGGAACAGATCACTGAGATCCAGAGTCTTCAGGAAGAGATCCGCTCAATCTCGACGATCCGCGATTTTGCCGATGCGCAAAATCAGTTCAACTCGCTGATCGATCAGGTCAACAACATCATCGCCGGAGCCGTGATGGGCGTGCACCCCGGGGCGGTTCAGGACGATCCGCACGAACACGGTTCTGGCTGCAGCTGTGGCCACTGACGTTCGCGCCGAAAAGCATCGGCGCCATTTTTTTAATCAAATACTCAAACCCCGAGACTGCTGGACGGAGGTGAATTTGATTGGCTGAACGACCCAAGATCGATACCGAGGAATGCACCGGATGCGGCATCTGCGTGGATGAGTGTCCGAATGAGTGCCTCGAGCTTGATTCTGAAGATGTCGCCTCGCTGGCGAAGCCGGGCGATTGTGACGGCTGCGCCACGTGTGAAGAATCCTGTCCAACGGAAGCGATCACGATGGAGTAAAGGCCATCAGCTGCTGGCGGCTGATATTTTCAGGAGTCCTACATGAAAAACTCCTCCCGGCGGGAGGAGTTTTTCGTATGCCACCGCAAAGATTTTTCCCTAGCAGGACGAACTGCACTTGCAGGTACTGGAACGCCGCCTGCTGACCTTCCTGATCTTCATCTCACACCTCCCGGATCGGTTGCGGCATCTGGCCTGATGCCGAATTCAGCTCTCTTTCCCCGCCTTTTTCCCGGGCCGCCGGTTCTGACTCCGTAACGGTAGCACTGGCACGGATCGGGCCCACCGGCGTGAGTATACCCGCCGGCGCGAAATCTGCACCCGCCGCGGCAGTCTTCCAGGAACTCGCAGTCGCAGCTGAGCTGCTTGAGCCGGACGCGGTCGATCCTTTCCCAGCAGGCGGCCAGGCCATCTTCGATGGTGCCCACCGGCTTCGCGGCGTAGAAGCCGCAGCGGGCGACGCCGCCATCGGCCATCACCGCCATCAGGTGGGCTCCACAGGCGTAGCCCGGCGACGGTTCATGGACCGCGCCGCCATAAGAGCGCGCCAGCAGGGGGCCGCCGCCGGCGGGATCCACGAGCAAATCGCTGCCGGCCGCCAGTCTGCCGGCGGGAGAGGGCATGTCAATGCTCCACTCCCTGACGCCAAGCCCGGCCAGCATCCTGGCAAGGGCATCGAAGTCATCAAGGTTGCGGCTGTGCACCATTGTGGCAACCGACACCTGGACTCCGGCGTCCGCCAGCAGTCCCAGCGCCGCCACCGCCCGGTCAAAGGCGCCGGCGCCGCGCAGACAGTCATGGGCGTCGCGCATGCCGTCGAGGCTGACCTGCACCTCCTGGAAGCGGAGCCGCCGGACCACATCCCTAGTCAGCAGCATGCCGTTGGTCATCAGCACCGTGCGCAGATCCTTGCCATCAACGATCTCGTTGATGGCAGCGAACTGGCTGTGCAGCAGCGGCTCGCCGCCCGAGATCATCAGCCGCAGACCCTGCAGCCCGACAAATTCGTCAACCAGCCGCTCAAACCGTGACAGGCTGAGTTCACGCTTTCCGGCCGCGCCACCGAAACAGTGGCGGCAGACGAGATTGCATCTGTCCGTGATGTGCACCAACAGATAGCGGAGGGACGGGACAGGGGCGCGGCCGGCGATTATGCCCCTTTGCCGCGCGCTTCGGGCTGGCTCCAGGATCCCCTCTTCGAGGCAGTAATCCACAAAAGCGGCATCTTCTGAGCCGGCCGGACGCTCCCGGCCGGAGCCACAGCCCTCGATAAAATCAAACGCCTGCCGGTTGAGCACATACAGCTCGTCTGTGGCGCGGTTGTAGACGCACGGCTCCTCCAGCAATTTGGGGCTGCATTCGGGGGTCAGGCGAATCATCCGGCCGCGTGTCCCCCGGGCTCCAACGCCTCCGCCAGCTTTTCCGGCGTCAGCGCCCCGCGCACAATCAGCAGCTTTAACATCCGGAAGCAGGAACACTCGAGATCATCCTCATGGTCCTCGTGGAAAAAATCGCAATCGCGGCAGAGCAACTCCCGCAACTCCGCCAACCCAAGATCGGACCGCGCTCCCAGGTTCGCGGCCGCCCTTCTCAGGCCCGGAAAGTCATGTTCGCTCAAATTCATCTCCATCTTGTTTGTGACATAAATATGTAATTTCGCGCAGATATCAAGTTATCCTTGCCAGCCACGCCTGCAGCAAGATACTTGACAGCGTCGTCACTGTCATGGTGTCAACTGCACTGGCCGGAATCATGATTATCAAAGGACTGGTGTTTCATCGAAATCCGCGGTGGCCCGTATCCAGTTATTACCCGCTGTCGCAATATTCAACCACCAATTATCTTCCGCGGGCGATGAGAAATACATGCGGCTGGCGGCCGCGATCAGCCGCCGGAGACGCGGCGGCAAGGGGGCAGCCATGCCGCTGGTGCAACACGGCGGCCGCAGGGATCCAGCACCGCCTACGGCGCCATTTTTCCCCGCGACGCCGGGGCTTTATCGGCCCAAATAAATGTCAATGATGATCGAATTAAGTTTGCTATAATGGCGTGCCTGTATCCCACCAAAAAACCTTCCTAATGCAGGTACTTTAGTTTTCTTGGTTGCAATATGTCAAGTTGGGGCAGACGTTTCTTGACAATTCAATATGGGTAATATTTAATAGCCGCAGGAATACCCCTGTGGGGTAATTTCTGAAATCGCCTGCAGCATCTCGTTCCGGGCTTTTGGGGAGGCACCATGGAACCTGACAGGCAAGCGGGATGTGTTGCGGCGGGGGACCCTGATCGACCGTGTAGCGGTGACCGGCGATGAGATGGGTGTCGCGCAAAGCCAGAGGCTTTGGTGGCCGCCTGTCACGCCTGTCGGTTACGAAGAAGGCCGTACTGGGTTCGATGGCGATGATCGTGCTGTTCAGCGGCAGCTACGGCAGCTTCAGGATGTACAGTTATTCGCAGGATGACCCGGCTTTCTGCCGGCAATGCCATACGATGGAAACGGCATGGGACAAGTGGTCAAACAGCGAGCACAGCAAAGTCAACTGTCATAGCTGTCACGAGGTCAGTCCGATTGCAGGCGCGGAGCTGGTGATCAATTATCTGATCGAGAAGCCGGACCGCAATACCAATCACGCCACCGTTCCTGACCAGGCCTGTAAGAACTGCCATTACAGCGGCGATCCGGAATGGGTACAGGTGGCCAGCACGGCCGGGCACAAGGTGCATGCGCAGCAGAACAATATTGCCTGCCAGACGTGCCACGGGATGTTGCTGCACCGGTTCAAGCCGGCGACGGACATCTGTTATGCCTGCCATCCGGACCAGGTGAAGGGGCAGCAGCAGGAGATCAAGGTACCGCAGATGCAGGAGTTGCATTGCCAGGAATGTCACCAGTTTTTGCGGGAAAACAGTCCGCTCAGGCCTACCAGGGAAACCTGTCTGAGCTGTCACCAGAAGCTTCCCAGCCAGAGCGTGACTTTCCCGGACAACGCGCCGATGAAGTGGGATTGCAGCGAGTGTCACAAACCGCACGAAGCAGCAAAACCCACCGTCGACTGCAATTCCTGTCATGCGCAGGTGCGGACGGAAGGGCTGCACGCCGCGAGCACGCATTCGCGGACCGCCTGCCAGACCTGCCACAAACCGCACGAATGGAAGGTGACCAGCCGCGACAAGTGCCTGACGTGCCATGGCGACAAGGCCCGGCACAATCAGGGACAGTTTTGCGGCGGATGCCATTCCTTCAGGAAGCCGGCGGGGGCCGCACCCACGGGCGCCGGCCAGGCGCAGTATGGCAGTTAAGAAAGATTTGACCGCCTGAGCGATCGATACGGTGGTCGGGAATGAATACCGGTTGGGCTCCGGCTCACTTTGCCGCGCTTGACCGGGAGCCGCCGGCGGCTCCGCCCAGCAAGCACGGCTGCCGGCAGAAACAGAGGTTGAACATGTGGTACATCATGGACAACATGCGGTTCTTCCTGATGAATGTCATCGCGACAACCGCAATCCTGACCGGACTCACGTTCGGCATTCCTCCTTTAATAAATTGGCTGACAAGGAAGCTTCACCAGGATGAGGATTAGCAAGGCCCGCCGGGAATCGGCTGTAAGGACTCCGCGTAATTATCTGGCAATCGCGTCAGGCGCATGGCTTGCCCCTGTGTGCGCGCGCGCCGGCCTTGCCCGCGGGAAATCCGTCCAGGGCAATAGCTTCATGAAAGGCAAAGCAGCATACATCAACAGGCACGCAAGCACTAACTGACGGCAGCACCAGAACATTACCGGTAGGTCAACGTCAAAGACTCAGGGAGGGCAGGTTGGCCAGAAAACGCTACGCGATGGTGATCGACATGCGCCGCTGTATCGGCTGCCATGCCTGCACGGTCGCCTGCAAGGCCGAGATGGCCGTGCCGCTGGAAGTCAACGCCACCTGGCTGAAGATCATCGAGAAGGGCGCCTACCCGGACACTCGCCGTTTCTACTTGCCCCGCATGTGCAACAACTGTACGGACGCCATCTGCGCCCGCAACTGCCCCACCCAGGCCACCTACAAGCGCGACGACGGCATCGTCGTCGTCGATCAGCATCGCTGCATCGGCTGCAAATACTGCATTGCCTCCTGCCCTTATGACACCCGCTTTATCAACCCGCTGAAGAATATCGTGCAGAAGTGCTTCTTCTGCCAGCACCGTGTCGACGCCGGCCTGGAGCCGGCCTGTGTCGAGAGCTGTCCCACGCGCGCGATGGTCTTCGGCGACCGCAACGACAACAAGAGCGAGATCTCGCAGCTGCTGGCCTCCAATGCCACTACGGTGCTGAAAAAAGAAATGGAGACTAATCCCAACGTCTATTACATCGCGGCGGACGAGACCGTGATGAGCAATGTCGAGAAAGGCATCAACTACCGCACGGAAGGAACGATTACCAAGCTGCGCCTCTGAGCGGCGCGGCTGTGCCTGGCTGACAACGAAAGGGAGACGGTCCAGATGGACAACACAGATGTAAATGTGGTCTATTCTGTCCAGCACCAGCTGCCGCTGGTGATGTACATCGGCCAGTACTTTTTCTTCACCGGGCTGAGCGCCGGCTCGTTTGTCATCTCCGTGATCGCGACGCTGCTGGGGCGAAAGGAGTTCAAGCCGATCGGGAAGATCACCGCCCTTCTGGCGCCGATCCTGCTGATCATCGCCCCGCTGAACCTGATCCTCGACCTGGAGCAGCCGCTGCGGTTCTGGCACCTGTTCGTCTTTTACAACTGGACCTCGCCCATCACCTATGGCTCTTTCCTGCTGACGGCGTACCCGGTCATGGGTGTCATCTACGCCATCATGGTCTATACCAACCGGCAGAAAGCGGCGAAGATCCTCGGCATCCTCGGCATCCCGCTGGCGATCTCGGTGCACGGCTACACCGGCTTCATTCTGGCGCTGGCCAAGGCGCGGGCGCTGTGGAACACTGCCGCCATGCCGACCATCTTTCTGGTGTCGGCGATGGTGTCGGGCATCGGCCTGGTGGTGATCATCGCCGCCGCGCGCTGGAAGTGGTTTGACAAGGCCGCCACGGTAGAGCAGCGCGAGAAGGACAAACGGCTGATCATCCAGCTGGCGCAGTTCATGGCCTACATCATCATGCTCGACCTGTTCCTGATCCTGTCCGACATCCTGGTCCTGCTGACCGCGCATTCGGATGCCTACCAGGCGGGCATGCTGATCCTCACCGGCAACTTCGCGCCGCTGTTCCTTGGTGTGGAGATCTTCCTGGGCTCGCTGGTGCCCATGGTGCTGGTGCTGGGGCCGACACGCAAATCGATGAAGGCCATCGTCATCGCCTCCATCCTGGTGAACATCGGCGTCTATGCCATGCGTTTTGTCATGGTCATCGGCGGCCAGTCGATCCCACTCAGCTAGCATGAAGAACTTTATGTCAAGCATAACCCGCAGGGACTTTCTCAAGCTCGGCGCCGCCAGCACGGCGATGCTGGCGATCGAGAGCCAGCTGCATCCGCTGGCGCAGGCGATGGAGCTGATGGACGGCGGCCGCTCGGTCAACCGCACCTCCGGCCTGCCGCGCTCGTCCCTGCCCAGCACCTGCACGCAGTGTCCCGCCGGCTGCGGCATCGTTGGCTACGTCGAAGAGAGCAAGCTGGTCAAGATCGGCGGCAACCCCAAGCACATCAGCAACCAGGGGGCGCTGTGCGCCCGAGGCCAGGCCGGCATCAACGCGCTTTACGATCCCGACCGGGTGCTGACGCCGCTGAAGCGTGTCGGTGCGCGCGGTGAGAACCGCTGGTCCGAGATTGACTGGCGGCAGGCTTATGATGAAGTGGCCAAGGCGATGCAACCGCTCAGGTCCCAGCCGGGCCAGTTCGTCTACATGACCGAGGACCTGGGCAACGACACCTTGGGACGGCGTTTCACCAGCGCGTTCGGTTCGGCCAACGCCCTGGGCGCGGCGGGCATCTACGACGCCAACAAGCTGGTAGCCACCCAGCTCACCTGGGGCGCCGCCGGCGACATGCCCGACGTCTCCCGCACCAAATACATGCTGGTCTTCGGCGCCAACCCGCTGGAGAGCCACCCCCAGTTTGTCGGTTTCGCCCGCCGCCTGATCGATGGCATGCAGCAGAATCAGGCGAAAGTCGTGACTTTCGATGTGCGCCTCACCAATACATCCACGCGCGCCAACGAACTCTATTACGTCAATCCCGGGACCTACGCCCTGGTGGCGCTGGCGATGGCCAATGTGATCATGCGGGAAGGGTTGCACAACGCCGCGTTCATCGACCAGTGGACGAACGTCCGCTCGCAGGACCTGGCGGCGCACCTGGCGCAGTTCACGCCCGAGAGGGCCGAGGCGGAGTCGGGTGTGAGCGCCGCGGTCATCCGGCGCGTGGCTACCGAATTTGCCACCACCAGCCCGGCCACGACCATCTCCGACGGCATAGTCTCGACACATGGCAACGGCACCCAGAGCGAGCGCGCCGTGATGCTGCTGAATATCATCACCGGCAACATCGACAATCGCGGCGGCCTGTGCATGCCGCGGCAGTACAATCTGCCCGATTCCGGCCCGGTGCCGCCGGCGCCGGCGCCCACGGCGCTGAGCAATCCGGTCGATCTGCCGCTTGCATTGCAGCAGTCGATCGACCGGTCATGGCAGCTGATCCGCGACCGCCAGTACCGGGTGGGTTTGCTGATGACGCACGGATACAACCCCGTTTACTCCAATCCGGACGGCGGCAGCGTGCACGACACGCTGGTGGATGAGACCCTGGTGCCGATGCATGTGGCGGTCAGCCCCTTCATGACCGAGACGGCGGCGCTGGCGGACATCGTCCTGCCGGAAACGACTTATCTGGAAGGCTGGGATCTGGAGGTGCGCTCTTCGCCCGAACTGGTGCCCTTCGTGGCCCTGCGCCAGCCGGTGGTGCCGCCGCTTGGCTCGTCCAAGCCGTTCTTCGACATCGCCACGGACCTTTCCGGCCGCATCGGCGGGGGCATGGAGCAATATTTCGCGTTCAAGTCGGTGCAGGATTATCTGACGGCGCGCATCCAGAGCGTGCCCGGGCTGGTCGCGGCCGGCGGCCTCGACTATCTCAAACAGCACGGTGTCTGGTACGACCCCAAGAGCAAGCCCAATTATGGTTCGTTCAGCGGCGGCGGCTTCGCCACGCCTTCCGGCAAGATCGAGGTAAGCTCGGCGCGGCTCAAGGAGCGGGGATTCTCGGCGCTGCCGACATACCAGCCGATCCCGGCCTTTGGCTCCCTGTCGCAGGACGAGCTGGTGCTGACGATCTATGACACCGCCATCCAGACTGACGCCAAGACCGCCAACAGCATGTGGCTGGATGAGATCCTGCACAACAATCCGGTATGGCTCCATCCCGACACCGCCTCGCAGCTCGGCATCAAGGATGGCGACAAGGTCAAGGTCGTGCGGACCGCCCGCACCGGCCAGGGCGTTACGCCGGTGGACAACAGCCAGCTCGACCCGCGGGAGAGGTCGCTGCAAACGACAGCGTTTATCACCGAGGGCATCCATCCACGCGTTGTGGCGATGGCCAACGGTGTCGGTCACAGCGGCTTCGGCCGCATCGCCCAGGGACAGAAGATCAATCCGGACGATGTCGAAAGGCCGCTGCGGGATCCCAATACCGATCTGGTCTGGTGGGGCAAGAAAGATGGCACTGGCGCCAATGCCAAGCTGATCGTGCCGGCGATGCCCGAGCCGGTCGGCGGCGGTCAGGCCTGGGGTGACGTCGTGGTAACCGTCGGCAAAGTCACAGAGTAGGCAGGGGGCCAGAGATGAAACAGCCGAAATTTTCCAAACCGGTATGGGCGATGGTCTTCATCGTGGTCGCCGTGATCGCGGCGCTGCCGCTGCTCGGCCTGGCGCACTACACTACCACAAATCCTAAATTTTGCCTAACCTGCCATGGTACCGGCGAGACCGCCGATGTCAGCCAGTATTCACAGGTCCACCCCAGCTACGATCAGGTGGGCTGTGTCGATTGCCACGCCGCCGGCGGCGGCCACTTCATCACCGACGGCTACCGGGGCGGCTACGATGCCAGGCCCGGCCGCGTCAGCAGCAACTGCGTCCGCTGCCATGGCAACATGACTACCAGGAGTGACACCAGCGGATTCAAATACAACGTCCTCAACATCAACATCCCGCATGACAAGCATATCGCCGCCGGCGCCAAATGCTCCGACTGCCATCGCAATGTCGCGCACGATTTGAATATCAATCCCACCAACCGGCCGCGCATGTCCTACTGCTTCCAGTGCCATTCCAGCCAGACCAGCTGCCAGACCTGCCATCCTGGCGGTCCGCCAAAGGAGAATCCGACCACACCGATCCCGCCACCAGCCAGGCTGCCGCAGACGCCGTCGCCCGACGCCGCCCAGGCAACCTGGGAGGTCAAGTGCTCGCAGTGCCACGCGCTCTACCCGCCGACGCTGCACACGGGGCAGGAATGGGGTCCGATCGTGGACCAGATGGCTGGCTTCACCGGCGCCAATATCAGCGCCGAGGACAAGGCTACCATCATCTCCTACCTGAACACGGTGGCAAAGCAGCCGTAGGGAAGCCCGGGCGGCTTGCGTCCCGGCCGTGCCGGAGTGCGGCCAAAGCGCCATCCTCCCCCGGATGCATCCGGCAGAGCATTTGGTGGTAAAATACCGGTGACCGTGCTAGGCGGGGAGCTAGCGGTGCCCTATACCCGCAATCCGCTACAGCGGGGCATCAATTCCCACCCTCGGGGCGGGCCTGTGGGGCCAGTGGCCTTGCCGGCGGTATTGAAGGTCAGGTCCCGCGCAATGGAACGTCGTGAACCCCGTCAGGTCCGGAAGGAAGCAGCGGTAAGCGATCTCTTTCATGTGCCGCGGGGTTGCCTGGCTGGAGCCGTCTGTCTGGCGCACGCCCGGAAGCCTTGTTTCAACGGTGGGTGCACGGTCATTAAACCTTTTGCCGGGACGAGGGATTTTCCCTCAGGGAATCATTCATGTCAAAAATCTCCCTTTATCGCAAATACCGTCCGGCCACTTTCGAGGAGGTCGTTGGGCAGGAGCACGTCACTCGCACGCTGGAGAACGCCATCGCCGCCGGCAAGGTAAGCCACGCCTATCTGTTTGCCGGCTCGCGCGGCACCGGCAAGACCTCCACCGCCAAGCTGCTGGCCAAGGCGCTCAACTGCACCCAGGGACCGACAGCGCATCCATGCGGCAAGTGCGAGAGCTGCATCGCCATCGGCGCCGGCACTTCGCTGGACGTCATCGAGATGGACGCGGCCTCCAACCGCGGCATCGACGACATCCGCGACATCCGCGATAAAGTGGCCTACTCGCCGGTGGAGGGCCGCTCCAAGGTCTACATCCTCGACGAGGCGCACATGCTCACCAAGGAGGCCTCCAACGCCTTTCTGAAGGTGCTGGAAGAACCGCCGGCGCATGTCATCTTCGTGCTCTGCACCACCGAGGCGCACAAGGTCATTCCCACAATACAGTCGCGTTGTCAAAAATTTGAGTTCCGCCGTCCGGACGCCGGCATGGTGCTGGAGGTGCTGGCGCGCATCGCGGCCGCCGAGGGCCTGGACGCCGAGGAGGCGGCGCTGGCGGCGATCGCCCGCAGCTCCGCGGGAGCTTACCGCGACGCCATCGGCGCTCTCGATCAGCTGGCGACCTACTGCAACGAAACCATCTCCCTGGCCGACGTGCTGGCGATGCTGGGCACGGTGGAGTCCGAGCTGCTGTTCGAGGCGGTCGACATCATCGCGGCGGAAGACGTCCGCGGGGCCATTCTCTTCATCAACCACCTGAGCGAGCGCGGCCGCGATCTGGGCCAGTTCGCCGCGGAGCTGATCGGTCACCTGCGCAACATCTTCCTGCTGCAGCAGCTGGATGACTATCCTGACGGCGTTATCAGCGCGCCCGCCGAAGACATTGTCCGCCTGCGGGGCCAGGCGCGGGCGCTGGCGCCCGCCCAGGTGATGCGCTTCATCGAGCTGCTGATCAAGGCGCAGGCGGAGACGAAACTGGGCAGCGACGCGCGCCTGCAGCTGGAACTGGCGTTCATCACCGCCGCGCGGCCCGAAGTTGACATGTCAACAAAATCTTTGCTTTACCGGCTGGAACAGCTGGAACAGCGCGGGACGGCGCGGGCGGCTGCGTCCGCCCCGGAAACAGCCCCGGTGGGGCCGTCGGCGCCAGGCGCGGTGGCGCGGGACGATGCTCCGGATCCGGCCGCGGGCAAGCTCGCTGCGGTTCCTGACGGCGCCGGGGCCGGGGAAGCGGCGCCGGCATACTCCGCGCCGCCGCCGGAGCTGACACTGGACAAGATCACCCGCGCCTGGGGGGTGATCATGGCGCAGGTGAAAAAGAAGAAGATCCCCCTGTATTCGCTGCTGCAGGAAGCGCGGCCGGTGGAGCTGAAGGGCGCCGTGCTCACGCTCGGCTTTCCGGCGGAAGCGGATTTCAACAAGGAGCAGGTGGAGAAACCGGCTTACGCCGCCATCGTCGCCGAGGCGCTCAGGGAGATCACCGGCGCCGATCTGAGGTTGAGATGTATTATTACCGGCAGCGGCCCGCGGCCACTGGCGCAGCCGGCCGCCCCCTCCGCCGAAGAGGTCATCGCCATGATCAAGGAGGAACTCGGGGCGGAAGAGATATAGAGGAGGATATGATGCAGAACATGAACATGGGCAAGATGATGAAGCAGGTCCAGGAGATGCAGAAGCAGATGGCCAGGGCGCAGGAGGAGCTGGCGCACGAAGAGGTCGAGGCCAGCGCCGGCGGCGGCATGGTCAGCGTCAGGGTGACCGGCGATCTGCAGATCGTCTCCATCAAGATCGACCCTGGCGCGGTCGACCCCGACGACGTGGAGATGCTGGAGGACATGGTCCTGGCGGCCACCAACGAGGCGCTCCGCTCGGCGCAGGAGATGGCTTCGAAAAAGCTGGGCGGGCTCACCGGCGGGCTCAACATCCCCGGATTGACGTAGTCCGGCTCCGCCGTTTCCCGGATGTTTCCCACTCCCGTAGAACAGCTGATAACCGAGCTTGCCCGGCTGCCCGGCATCGGCCGGCGTTCCGCGCAGCGGATCGCCTTCTATATGCTGCGGCAGCCGCGCCAGCAGGCGGCTACTCTGTCACAGGCAATCGTAGACGTCAAAGACAGGATCAGCTTTTGCCGCCAGTGCTTCAACTTCACCGACGATGACCTCTGCGTCTTCTGCCGCGACGCCCGCCGGGACGCGTCGCTCATCTGCGTCGTGGAGGAGCCCAGCGACATCATCCCCATCGAGAAGGGCGGAGAATACCGCGGCCTTTATCACGTGCTGGGCGGGGCGCTGTCGCCGCTGGACGGCGTCGACCCCGAGCACCTGCGCATCCACGAGCTGGCCGGTCGCGTCGCGGCCGGCGGCGTCGAGGAGGTTATCATCGCCACCAACCCCAACACCACCGGCGAGTCGACGGCGATGTTCATCGCCGACGAGCTGCGCGGCAAGGTCAAGGTGACCCGGCTGGCCAGCGGCCTGCCGGTCGGCGCCGATCTGGAGTATGCCGACGAGGCGACCGTCAGCCGGGCGATCCTGGGGCGGCGGGAGATTTGAGCCCCGCCGGCGGCGGCCTCAGCCCGCGCCGCCAGAGCACAACGGCCATGTCTTTGCTAAAGTATTTGCACCCGCAATCCGGAAAAAACATTCGAAAGACAGAAGAGGGACCGTTATGAGCACGGACACCAAGGAACTGAAAATCGCCCGGCAGACGCGCATCCTGCTCAGCCTGGTCTGGGGCTTTGCCCTGATACTGGTCGGCGAGGGCTACATGCTCTCGCCGGTGCCCGGCCTGATTTCGGGGCACGTCGTCGCGGCCACCTCAGCCCTGTTCTGGCTCGCTTTCTGGCTCTTCCCGCTGGCGCTTTACTGCTCGCAGCCGTTCGTGCTCCTGCCGGTGCTCAACCGCTATTTTCCGCAGCTGGCGCCTCGCAACCGCCGCTGGGCCATCGGCACGCCGCTGGCGTCTTTCATCCTGCTGATGCTGATGCTCATGGTCGTGCTGCCGGTGTCGCCGGTGCATCTCTGATATCTTTCCGGCCGGCCGGCAACTACTACGCCACGTTCTTCAGTAGCCGGTAAGGTTCCGCGCGGCGAGCCCATTCACTGGACGGATACTTCGCCTGAAGCAGCTCGTAGGCATCAACCAGGCCGTCGACCGAGTGCGTGGTCTTGTAACGGCAGACGCCGCGCAGATAGACCGCCTCCGGCGCCGCCATGCTATCCGGATATTCGTCGATCACCCGCTGCAACTGGCCGATCGCGTCCTCGAGCTGTTCCTTGTCGAAGTAAGCCTTGCCCATTCCCAGAATAAGGAAGGGAACGAATTCCTCCGGCGGCAGGAAACCGACCGAGCTGTGGTGCTGGAGGCCTCCGTCGTCGATGACGAACAGCGCCGGCGTCCATTTGACGTTATAGTCGCGTGACTGCGGCTTGGCGTCGTAGGGAAGCTGGACGGGAATCACCTCCTGGTTGAGAATGCCGGCGACCTCATCGGTTGAGTACGTGACCGCACCCATCTGCTGGCAGCCGATTCATCCGGGATTGAAAAAATCAAGCAGCACCAGCTTGCCCTCCGCCCTGGCGCGTGACAGCGCCGCGTCAAAATCTCTCTCCCATTTGACTTCCATGGCTTCCTCTCCGTTCCGGCTGTTTCCAGGCTTTATACCGATATCACTTCTTTTCCCGCATCGGCCGCCACGAAACCAGGAAAATCCCGGCGCGGATTAGCAACTCCTGCCAGCGGGTAACTTATCCCCCTGTGATCATGCGGCAGCCCTTGCCGCCGGAAACCACGGAAAGGAGCAGGCATGCCGGTCTATGTAGCGCTCAGCAGGCTTACCGAAGAAGGCAGCAAGACGCTGAAGCACAAACCCGAGCGCATCCAGGAGGTCAACAGCGACCTGGAGGCGATGGGGATCAAGGTGCTGGCGCAGTACGCGGTGCTTGGCAGCTATGATTTCGTCAATATCCTCGAGGCGCCGGATAACAACACGATCGCCAGGATGTCAGTCGAGATCGGTTCGCGGGGCTCCGTGAGGCTGCACACGATGCCGGCCATGCCGGTCGATGAACTCATCTCCGATCTGAAGGGATAGGAAGCCATGCCGGTGAAAACGGAAGAAACGCGCCGCGGCTGGCTATGGCTCGCCGGGCTGGCGCCGCTGACGGCGGTCCTGGCGCTGCCGGGTTGAAACTGACGGCCGCGTCCGGACGGCGCCACCGATTAAAACATCCCGCGGGATGCGCCGATGCAGTTCCCTGGCGCTCCGTTGCGCCCCGGGACCTGAAGACTGGCATCTGCAAGCAAAGAGAAAGTGAAGCGAGATCATGAAAAAGAAAGCCATGCTGATCACCATCGTCATCGCCGGCGCGGTTGCGCTGTGCTACAAGAGCGGCATCTGCGGCAAGCGCGAAGCTGCGGCTGAGTAGGCCGTGGCCTGACATTGTTGCCGGGCCGGCTGCCGCCGCCCCCCGATAATAAACTCCAGTGACTTCGCGCCAGAAAATCAGCGAGGAAAGCTACGACGTCATCATCATCGGCGCCGGGCCCGCGGGCATCTTCGCGGCGCTGGAGCTCACCCGCAAGAACAGCTGGAGCGTCCTCCTGCTGGAGAAGGGCTTCGACATGCCCAAACGCAACTGTCCGATGCGGGGCGAGGGTCTTGTCGGCTGCGAGGTCGGCTGCCGGCCGTGTTCCATCACCTGCGGCTGGGGCGGCGCCGGCGCCTTCAGTGACGGCAAACTCACCCTGTCTCCGGATGTCGGCGGCTGGCTGTCGGATTATGTCGGCCGCGACAGCCTCGAACGGCTGATCTCCTACGTCGACGGCATCTGGGTGGAATATGGCGCCCCCACGACTGTGCACGGCGGCGACCAGGACCGCATCGACGAGATCCGGCAGCGGGCGATGCTGGCCGGTCTTAAGTTGATAGACGATCCTATCCGCCATATGGGCACCGACCGCTGCCCGCTGGTGCTGCAGGCGATGCGCGAGGACATCGGCGGCAAGGTCGAGGTCGCCACGCGCACTGTGGTCCGGAAGATCATGGCGCGGAGCGGCAAGGTGACGGGGGTGGAGCTCCAGGACGGCACGCGCATCGGCGCCAGGGTCGTCATCGCCGCCCCCGGGCGCGAGGGCTCGGCATGGCTGGTGGAGGAGGCCGAGCGCCTGGGCATCCCGACGGCCAACAACGCCGTTGACATCGGAGTGCGGGTCGAGGTGCCTTCGATCGTGATGGCGCCGTTGACGGAAGTGCTTTATGAAGCCAAACTGCTGCATTATTCCCGCACCTTCGAGGATCAGGTTCGCACCTTCTGCATGAACCCGGAGGGCTTCGTTTCCAAGGAAGCTTACGGCGAGGTGATCACCGTCAACGGACACAGCTACAGCGACCGCCAGTCCGGTTATACCAATTTTGCGCTGCTGGTCAGCACGCGCTTCACCGAGCCGTTCAAGAAGCCGATCGCCTACGGGCGCTCCATCGCCCGGCTGGCCAACCTGCTGGGCGAAGACATCATCATCCAGCGGCTGGGCGACCTGCAGATCGGCCAGCGGACGACGCCGGAGCGGCTGGCACGCAGCGCCGTCGAGCCGACGCTGAAGAAATGCACCCCCGGGGACCTTTCCTTCGTGCTGCCCTTCCGCCATCTGCGCGACATCCTCGAGATGGTGGAGGCGCTGGACCAGCTGGCGCCCGGCGTCAACTCGCGCGATACGCTGCTCTACGGCGTCGAGGTCAAATTCTACTCGGCGCGGCTGGAGCTCAGCTCCGATCTGGAGACAGCGATCGGCGGCCTTTATGCCGCTGGCGACGGCGCCGGCGTCACCCGCGGCCTGGTCCAGGCGTCGGCCGCCGGCGTGATCGCGGCGCGGGCGGCGATCGCGAAGCTCGGCGCCTGAGTCCCGGAGCAGCGCCTGAGCCGGGCTGGAGCAGCGCCCCGGCCCGGGATCAAGCGCCGCCTGAGCCCGTCCGCCACCCTCACAATAATCGCCGTAATCATGTAAACTTACGAGGTTTGCAATTTCTGGAAGCCCGGAAACGGGACTCAAGAAGCATTTTAGGAGCATCATGCCAGCAACGATAGTAGTGGGTACGCAGTGGGGCGACGAGGGCAAGGGGCGCGTCATCGACAACCTGGCCGAACAGAGCCAGATGGTGGTGCGCTTCCAGGGCGGGAACAACGCCGGCCACACGATCGTCAATGAGGCGGGCGAGTTCAAGTTCCACCTGATCCCTTCCGGGATCCTCTACCCGCACGTCACGGCGATGATCGGCAACGGCGTCGTCATCGACCCGCGCGTGCTCTGTCAGGAGATCGACGCGCTCAAGGCCCGCGGCTACGACTGCGGCAACCTGCGGATCTCCAGTAACGCCCACCTGATCATGCCCTACCACATTCTGCTGGACTCCGCCCACGAGACGCAGCTGGGCAAGCGCAAGATCGGCACTACCCGCCGCGGCATCGGGCCGGCCTACACCGACAAGGCGGCGCGGCTGGGCATACGCGTGCAGGACCTGACGGACAAGAAGATCCTCCGGCAGAAGCTCGACACCGCCATCGGCGAGAAGAACGACCTGCTGGAAAAGGTCTACAACAGCCCTGGCGTCGATCCGTTCGAAGTGATGGAGCAGTATGCGCATTTCGCCGACGAACTGGCGTCCTATATCGCCGACACCTCGCTGCTCATTGATAAAGCGCTCAAACGTGGTGAGAAAGTGCTGTTCGAGGGCGCGCAGGGGACAATGCTCGACATCGACCACGGCACCTATCCGTTCGTGACCTCGTCGAACCCGATCGCGGGCGCGGCCTGTGTCGGGGCCGGCGTCGGACCCACCGCGATCGACGAAGTCATCGGCGTCTGCAAGGCTTACACCACCCGCGTCGGCGAGGGACCGTTCCCCACCGAGCTGGACGGCGCGCTGGGTGATCATTTCGTCAATCGCGGCGCCGAATACGGTACCACCACGGGCAGGAAGCGCCGCTGTGGCTGGCTCGACCTGGTGGTGCTCAAGTACGCCGTGCGCCTCAACGGCCTTACCGGCCTGGCGATCACGAAGCTGGACGTGCTCTCGAATCTGGACCAGATCAACTTCTGCTCGATGTATGAGTACGAGCACGACGGCGCGTGCGAGAACTTCACCGATTTTCCGCCGCACCAGTCGATGTTCTATCACTGCCGGCCGGTCTACCAGACCCTGCCGGGATGGAAGGAAGACATCTCCGGCGCCCGCAAACTTTCAGAGCTGCCGCCGGAGGCGCGCGATTACCTGAAGCTGATCTCGGAGGAAGCCGGGGTGCCGGTCAGGATCGTCAGCGTCGGTCCGGGGCGCGACGAGACCGTAGAGATGTAAAACCGGGTAAAAACCGGGGACACCTTACCTTTTTTACATTCCTGGAATCCTCCGGATAATGTCCGAACCGAGTTGTAAAAAAGGTAAGGTGTCCCCGGTTTTTAAACGTTACACGTTGAAGCGGAAGTTGATGATGTCCCCGTCCCGCACGATGTATTCCTTGCCCTCCAGCCTCACCGTGCCCGCATCCCTGGCTTTGGCCATGGAGCCGGCGGCGATGAAATCGTCGTAGCCGGTCACCTCGGCGCGGATGAAGCCGCGTTCGATGTCTGAGTGGATCTTGCCGGCCGCTCTCACCGCCGTGGTGTCCTTGCGGATCGTCCAGGCGCGGACCTCATCCTCGCCGGCGGTCAGGAACGATATCAGCCCCAGCAGCGCGTAGGCTTCGCGGATGACGCGGTTCATCGCCGGTTCCCCGATGCCGAGGTCGGCAAGGAACAGCTGCGCCTCGTCCACCGGCAGCTGCGACAGCTCCATCTCGATCCTGGCCGAGAGCGAAAAGATATGGGCGTCCTTGCCGCGGTAGAAATCATCCAGTTGCGCCAGCGTCTCATCTGTATCAGCCGAGCCGATCTCGTCCTCGCCGACATTCAGCACCACCAGCTCCGGTTTGAGCGACACGAACTGCAGCGAGCCGATCAGCGTTCGCTCCTCCTCGCTGAAGTCGAGATTGCGCAGCGGCTTCTCCTCTTCCAGTTGCGCCAGGCATTTTTTCAGTACCTCGCGCTCGCCCTCCAGTTCCTTGCCGATGCCCTTTTTGACTGAGTTCTCGATCCGTTCCAGCCTCGTCTCGACCAGCTCCAGATCGCTGAACACCAGTTCCAGCTCCAGCGCCGCCGCATCGGCAGCCGGGTCGACCTCCCCGTCCGGATGCGTCACCGCCGGATCGGCGAAAGCCCTGACCAGATGGATGATGGCATCGGCGTCGCGCACCTCGTTAAAGACCGCCGCCTTCTGCTTGCTGGCGGAGATCCCCCGGGAGAAACCGGTGATATCGACGCAGGTGACGTCGGCGTAAGTGGTCTTGCGCGGCCGGTGGATCTCGCTCAGGCGGTCGATCCGCGGATCGGGGACGTGGACGACGCCCACGTGGTGGTCAGCGCCGATCGGATTGGGATACGGCGCCGTCTCCACATCCTGGCGGGTGAGGGCGTTAAAAAGGGTAGTCTTGCCCGAGTTGGGGAGTCCGATGATGCCAAGCTTCATGGGGCCAGTATATAGCCGGAAGGAGGCTTTTCCTAATCGGGCGGTCGAAAGGCCATGATGAACCAGCTTTCCCCAGCAATAAGTGTATTGGGTGTTAACACCCTTTTCCGGGTTCGCCAAATCACAGCCAGGAAATCGAAAAGAAAGCTATTGACAAGATCGCCCGAGTCAAATTGACTACGTATTGGCCATATGATATTTTCCAGATTGGCAAATGATCATTTGGTAGGATTGCCGTTTCATAACTTTGCTTGACTCTGGTTCACTCCCGAGTGGGACAGAGTCAAGTCCAATCCCCAGGAGGAGTTATGAGGGCGTCCACTGCTCTTAGGCATGATTTTATTTCTGGCGGCGCTTTGCGCCGTCTTTTGTTTGTCCCAATCGGCGTTATCACCGCGCTTTTATGCCAGTTATTT
>JAJYXB010000022.1 GCA_021791195.1 Actinomycetes bacterium
CGGCTGCTGAAACCGATCGGCGACATCCCGCCGGCAGAACTGGAAGCTCAATATCGTGGACAAGAAGGCAGAGAAATCATAGAGTTACCCAAACAAACGAGTCTCCGGTAAACCCGGGGCGATTCAATCTGCCCCTTCTCATTTTCCCTCCCATAGCGAGGTGTGTGACATAAGTGAAAATATGAATCTATTCTGATGCGTTACATGCATTCTTTCCTTTCGTATCAGGCTTTTCAAGGAGTTAGCTTAAATAAAACAGGAATTTGGTCTCCTCGGATTATATAATCCATTCCATGGCCCCAAACTTAACAGCACCGACTTATTCTGTTACCCCATATTTTATTAATCAGCGAAATGTTATTTCGTTGCTGAATTCAGTCCAAGCTAGGAATTATGAATTATTCATCGAGCGCATTGATCGAAGAGACGCTTGGATGAAAGAGGTTCTAATTGAAAGAGAATTAGTTGCTAATTGCTTGTCTATAATTAGGGATAGAGAGATTGCTCCCATCGAAGAGATGCTGTTTTCAAACTCTGTGGAAGCCGGAAGATTAGTTACCATGCATCGATTTCTTTACTTTAGGGGTGCAGCCGCAGCTTTAAAAAAGCAACAAGAAGGCCAGAAATCATACGCGGACTTTCATGGAAAATTATCTGAGTTCGATGAAATTCTAATTGAGGGAAAATTTAGTCCTGAGCATTTTACATGTTCTAGTTCAACGGATCGACTTTCTGGAAGAGGTACAATGTTTTTGCTTGGGCTTATTGACAAAGTAAAAGAAGGGAGCATTCAGATCCGCCCAATTATCATCGGCGACCGCGTTTACGGTGGTACAGCAGACATCTTCACCCAAAATATTTTTCATATTCTTCCTGAGGACATAGATGAGTTTTCGAAAATGGCACCACATAATGCTCAAAAGTGGGATATTAATAGACTCCGTGATGTTTCAGAGCAGACGTGCAAAAAATGGCTCGCTGAAATATTAAATGAAGGAAATGTGCCAAAGGATTGGGGAGGGGAAACATCTGACCTAATTACAAATCATATTCATGTTAAAGGCGAAAGGTTATCAGCGGCTTTTCTTCTAAAAGGCCCTGCAAAATTTCATCAGCTCACGGTAAAAGACTTAGGAAAAAATGGCGATCAAATTGTTCGATTATTCAGCGAGCCCGTTCAGGTTTACATTGTGCAACACTGCAATTATATTACCCCCGCAATAATCCATACCTTGGATGCATTCGCAAGCAGATTAAGCTCTCCCAGTAGATATTGTGCTCTTGACGGAATTGATACGTTACGAATTCTGGTTGGCTATGGATACCTTTGAAACTGCTTAATACGGGATAATCATGGCGAACCTTAGGCAAAGTCAGTGTTCAAGCCATGCTCTTGAAGGCGAGGTGTTGAAGAATGGCAAAGAATGTCCGGCCATTTGAATCAGAAACGATTTATGTAGCCGATGCACCAAAAAAGTTTGACCTAGTGAAGTCTTTGCGCGAGGCGGAGGAGATTTGGATTGTAACCGCTTTTGCACGTCAAAGTGGTTGGCGAATCATACGTGAAGCTGTTCGTGAATCAAAGGCATCTATCAACCTCATTTGTGGGTTAAGTTTTTGCCAATCTGAGCCTGACGTCATGAGAGATTGGCTCAGATTAGGCACGAACGCAAAATCGTTCATCTACATTGGGAATAAAATTTTTCACCCCAAAGTTTTTTTGATCCGTGGAAAAAAGACCCAATACGCGCTCATCGGTTCAGGTAATTTAACGGAAGGCGGTTTACATGGGAACTTTGAGTGTTTTTCATACTTAGATAAACCTGAGGCCATTCGACAAATAACTATTTGGTTAGAAAAAATTGTTCAAGATCGTGAAACTTGTGTTCGCCTCACAAGAAGTGAAATAGCCTCGTATGAAAAGAAATGGAAAAGAGCCGCAGATGCTCGAAAGAAACTCGATAAATTAGCCAAAGATTCTGCGGCTGACATCAAGAATGCTCGAACTGCACATATTGAAAATTGGAATAAAGCTGTCAAAGAGGCAAAAGCATTTTTCAAGACTCAAGAGTTCAGCCACTGGCATAAGGATCACAAAGCACAGGCAAAGAAAATTTTACGATTGTTGAACCACCCTTTATATGATTTTGATTATGAACAATGGGTGCAGTTTTACGAGATCAAAAATATGGGCCATTTGTTGGCATTTTTTAGAGATCGCGTATTCAAGCAAAGAAAGAGGTTGCAAAAATCGCTCCGTATTCTGGCGGATTCTTCAAGACCCATAGACGAAAGAGTGGACGCTATTCTCAGTCCATCTAGCCCGACTTATATAAAATATCTCGGGAGAAATGCAGCTACAAAAATTCTTGCATCGATTGATCCGCAAACATGGCCGGTGTTGAATAATCCTGTTGAAAGAGCACTGGCCTCCTTTGGTTATAAAAATCCCTGGGGTGCTTCGAGCGGCGAGAAGTATGCCGCTTTATCGGATTTAATGGCTGAATTTAAAATGGCAACAGGAGCGCCCGATATGTTGGCACTAGATTGTTTCTTTTATTTTAAAGATCAGGCAAACATTGAGAAATAAAGCATGAAGAAAACAGTTTTTTTGGACACGATGATCTATCTGCATTACCGCCCATTAGAGGACATCGATTTTCTATCACTTTTGCGCTCAAGCAAAGTGGTGATTATTGTTCCCCGAATTACAGTGCAAGAACTAGACAAACAAAAAGATAAGAATCCATCAAGACGTTTAAAGGATCGGGCGCGAAAAGTACTTCAGAAGTTTGAAGGGTGGTTTGCTATCGAAGAAGCTGAAATAAGTGCGTCAACTTTTATTCAGTATTTCGGGTCAATACCAAACATCGATTTTGCTTCAATTGGATTGGACGGGTTGAGGGGTGATGACAATCTGATTGCTACAATCATTCATTATCAAAAAGAAAATCCTGACGAGGATGTTCTTCTGATAACGCAAGACACCGGTCCAAAACTTACGGCTAAGGACCACGACATAGCCACTTTAAGTTTTCAAGACGATCTCAAACTTCAGGAAGAAAAAGATCCCTTAGAAAAAGAGAACCTCGACCTCAAAAGGCAGATCGAAAAACTTACAAATGCGCTTCCAAAACCCAGGGTGCATTTTATTTCCGGTCAGTCAAAAAGCAATATCATAGAAGTACAGCTTGAAGACCCTCTACCATACCCAAAAGAAGAGATTGAATCTAACATCAGGGCGCTGGAAGAAGAGTATCACTTCGTAGGTTCTTCATTGTCTGCGGTCTTCCCGGAGGAAGAATGCAAAAGATACAACTCTGAATTACAGCAATTCTTTGAAAGCAATAAAAGGTTCATCGAAAGAAATACTGAAATTGTCAATGAGCGACGTCTTGAGGTCGAAATCCAGCTTGAAATATTAAATGAAGGAACGGGACCGGCTAACGATTTAGATGTCAAGCTTCGGTTTCCAGACAATATCTCCGTCGTTAGGAAAAAGGATCATGAAAAAAAGAAGGAAAATTTACACGAACCCAATCCACCAACGCCGCTGAGAACGGAAACCCAAATGATGCTTGTAAGAAGTATTGGGAGTGTTGGCGCATTTGATTCTCTGACGAGGTCCATGGCTTACACCCCGCCGTTTCTTCCAAATCTGAGACCTGTGGCGGCGACTCGTCATTTTGAAATCAGCGAGGATGGCCACGAAATTTATGGAGAAATCCAGAAATTAAAGCACAATGACTGGTGGACACTTCCGGAGTTAGTGATGAAATTCAATGATTATGAATCAGCAAAATCATTTTCCATTGATTATAAGATTAGAGTCGCGAATCTACCTGATGAAATAGCTGGGAAGCTGAATATCAAAGTTGCGAAGGCTTCATGAACTCCCTTAAGCTTGGCGCGACCATAAATGGAACATCCGGCGAGCTTGCCGGTTTTTATTTGCCCGAAGAGGACAGGTCTACCCATGTTTATGTTCTCGGCAGTTCCGGAGTTGGAAAATCTAAGGGCCTTGCCAATTGGATTTTGGAAGATATCAGGAACGGCAGGGGTTGCGGGGTCATCGATCCGCATGGTGATCTTGTAAATGACATCGTTGGAAACCTGGAGGAATTTCAAAGGGTTGTCCTGGTCGAGATGACTGATCCTGAAAATATTATTGGTTTTAATCCTCTCGAACAGCAGGAAGGCATTGACCCTTACACGCAAGCCTTAGAACTTGTAGAAGTGTTCAGAAAGATTTGGAACCTGTCGGATGATAAAACTCCCAGACTCCTCGAAATTTTGAGAAACGCTGTTTTGACGCTTATTGAAGCCGGTGGAACCATGCTCGATATCGAACCACTTCTAACCAATCAGGATTTCAGGGAAGAGAAACTAAAGTTTGTGACTTATGAATCAGTGGCTTCTTTTTGGCGCAACCGATTTGATCAGTGGGAAGCAAAAGACCGAGTTTCTAATGTGGAATCGACCTTGAATAAGGTTTCTTCCTTTACTTCTGATCCACGTATCCGCCTGATGCTCTCGGCACAGCAATCAACAATTGATTTCAGGCAGATCATGGACGGAGAAAAAACGGTCCTCATTAACTTGGCAAAAGGTGTATTGAGAACCAACAGCTTTCTTTTAGGAGCTTTATTTGTGGCCAAAATCCAAATGGCGGCAATGTCGAGGGTGGACTCACCGCCACCTGAAAGAAAGCCATTTTATTTGTACGTGGATGAATTTCAGAACTATGCGACTTTGAGTTTCGCCGAGATTATGAGTGAGGCCAGGAAGTACGGTCTTTCATTAATTCTTGCTCACCAAAGCCTGGTTCAGCTCAACGCCGAGTTGCGAGATATTATTCTTGGCAATGCCAAGAACTTCATTATTTTCAGATGTGATCGTCAGGACGCGGAACTGATAATCAAATACATTAAAGATTATGACCCCTGGGATTGGAAGTTGAAAACAGAAAGCTCGATTACCTACTTCTCAAAGGATGAACAATGGGAAGAAGGCATAGGCGAGCTAACTGGCATGCCGACGCAGGTCGCCGTTCTAAAAACAAAGGGTAAAGAGCCTACGATGTTCAGAACGTTTGACTTAGAAACCGGCTGGCGACTTGAGCAGAATCAAACTACCCTGAGAGAAGCCAACAAAGAGGCCGGATATACTCTCAGCATGGAAAAGCTCGACGAAACCATACATTTTCAGGCTATGCCCATTCTTGAAACAGACGAGCCTGATAACTTCCTTATCTAAAAGCGTAAAGTGGGCCAAGAACGCAACACGGCGTGTTTAGTTAGTGACTCTTTTTATCACGTGATGACAACCAGGGCCAGCCGGAATTGAAAAAATGCTAGGATCGCCTGGTTCTGGCCAATATCTTCCTCTATGTCCGTCATAGACGACCTGCACCTTCACAATCATTCCTTCGTGCTGAGAGCATTCCCCATGTTCCCATTTTGGCTGTGCGCCTCTATATATCTGACATTCTTCAATACCTTCTTCTATAAGACGGCGGGCAAGGCCGCGGACATACCACGTATTAAATTCCGTTAATGCTAAACGCTCTGCTGCTTGACCAATATTCCTTTTTCGCTCTCGCTCAACGCCGCCTCTAACGTAGGTCTCATAAGGTTCCCAGTATTCAGGATTGTTTAGTGCTTGCATTAAACTGACTTCGTTTCCGCTTTCGATTGCTCGCCTCATTAGATCGGGAAACACGTCTAATCCTAGACTTGTCAGTGCTTTACTTCTGTAAGGAATTGCCTGCTCATCAGCTTGAAACTCTTCTAGCATGAATTTACGTGTAGTTTCGTCTAGCTCTTCGTAAATCATTGGCATATCATCCGTCTCCCGTGTTTGATCTTGAAAATAGTAATTAGAGCGGACCTAAAACGCCACTTGCTTCCTTAATTTTCACATTATCGCGGTCCAATCCCAATTCATCAATTAGGCTATCCGTTACTTTCTTGACGCTATCAATCGTTACAGCTGTGAACGCTATCAGTTTGTTTCTCTCGTGTAGATAAATGACATTGAGCCAGCGGTAAAGAAGGGGGCCAAAAATCGGAATAGCGTAAAGCATGCTGCTTTTCTGGTGGAGAGCATAGCTAAGATGTAGATCTTTTCCCACGGTTTCGTAGCTAATAAAGCATGAGTAGACAGAGCTATAATTGACTTTGATTGCCGGCTGGCCGTTGCTTCCTAATCCCTCCGTAAAAGTAAATTGAGCTTGCTGAAATGATGAATTCCTATCTGCTAATTCGGATTCTACCTGGATAAGAAATTCGCCTCCCGACACCGCTTGCTCTGGCAAAAGAGCGCTCCATCTTTCCAATACTTCCTCCTCACGTGGCCGTCCACCGAGCTTGGCTAACTTGATGACGGTGACAATAACCAGCACTACGAAGAAGAATCCGAATATTTGATCCATAACCCACCTTTCAGTAAAGAGGAGCTGAAATAAAGATTTCGCTGAGCCAATATCAACCAAACTAGCCATATTGGCTCAATCAGCGAAAAAACTATCACTGACTGGATATCTTGTCAAAGAAAATAAGCGTAAGGGCTAGAAGCCAAAATTAGTGAGTACGTTCTCGCTGTTTGACCAGATTAAGGAAGTCAGCGACATTGAGAAGCCATGCTTGCTGCGTGGGGATGTATGTATCATGAAGGGGCGCTGGAATAACTAGACTGAGATGGTTCGCCTGCATCTCATCAGTCTGATTTATACTGATGCCTGGCTGAAAAGTTAAAAGGTGTTTATCTTCAATACGGTTTGCCTCTGCGAGAACCTGCCTCCACCTGTCTTTACAGGTTGTTTTTGCGCCAAGCATTGTCAGGTCTGCGGTTGAAAACGTGGGGTTTCGATAATCGTCAATACTTGGAAAAATGAAGTCGGGCTTGGAACGATTCTCGGTTTCCTGTCCTCGTGAATATCTTAAACCATTCTGGATTAGAATCTGCTCGAAGTGGTTTTCTAACGCATGGCCAGCCCTGGATTTTCTCCGGTTTTGCACTGTTAAAGAAAGCTTCATGAACTCATCCACATCGGTAAAACCGGTTTGAATATGTTCCATCACGAGATGACGTTCAAGTGTTCGGAATAGTGCATCTTCCTTTTCCATCCAGGCTACAAGAGTAGTATCGGGGTTGTCCAGAGCATCGACACCACTCACGGCTTCTCGGGCAAACGCTGAGAATTCACGAGTGGTAGGAAAAGCTGCGCCAAATTTGCTTAACATGGTTTCAAGCGAAGCCTGCTCAGTCTCTTCTTCCTCAATGCCAATCTCTTCAAGAATCAGCTTTGCCGCATACCGAAGGGGAATTTCATCTATTTCTTCAGCTGGCTTGACGGACAAAGTACCCTCTGAAAGTTCAGGAAGATCAAAGAGCCACCGGACCTGTTGCTCCGCAGTACTCCCAGCTGCAGCAATCAATGAAAGAACTTCGCCATTCTGAAGTTTTCCCAGTACAAGAACGTCACCTTCCTGGGCAAGTTCGGAAACTGCCGTACTGGGAAAATAGAGTCGACATTCAGAACGTGTCGGGTGATTTTCTCTGGCGTCGTACCAGGTAATTGGAGCAGCTTCAACGACGGGGTCTTCTGCCGCGTCAGACATATAAAGAAAACGCGCCGGGATCTGTTGTCGTGGTGTACACGGTCCGAGAACGGCCTGAATAGCCTGAATCCCGTTGAATTCATGCTGATGAGAACGTTCGGGATGAGCCTCGACAGCACTTAACCTCTTGGCTGCGATTCCCTCAAAATATTGCGATAAATAACCCTGTCTCATTTACTTTCCCATTTAATTTCCATTTTTACTGAATCGGAGCGAAGCCACATGGCAGTCTCTTCAACAACTGTTTCAATTGGCCTCTTCTTTGGCCCACGAAACGAGCATTCCCATATTGTGAGAACACGCCATCCCAGCTTCGCGACTTCGGTTCTGCATTTCTTGTCATTCTCTCGGTTCCTGGTAATTTTATCACGCCAGAATTCTGTATTTGATGCAGGCCATTTGAACAGGGGGCAATTATGTCCATGCCAGAAACATCCGTTTACAAATATTACTGCGTGGTAGCGTGGCAGAACCAGATCCGGCTTGCCAGGAAGGCGGGAATCATGCAGACGGTAACGAAACCCTTTGGCAAATAGTCCCTTCCTGATAGCAAGTTCCGGCTTGGTATTCTTGCCGCGAATACCAGCCATCATCCGGCTTCGGACTTCAGGAGGAACTATATCAGTCATTTACGATTCAGGGCAGGATGAATCAGACATAAGCTGGGGCATCCTCATTAATATAAATACCATCTTTCTCTTTTTGGCTCAATGATTTTTTGCCATTCCGCTTTAGAAGGCATCCATTATCCTTTTGATGTAGATGCCAGTTCATTACAGCCACAATTTCTTTTCCAACGGCTTCTATCACAGCCGGAACTACTGCATTTCCAAACTGTCTGTATGCCTGGGTATCGGAGACTACCTGGGGAAAGCCATTGGTATGTCCAAATAAGCCCGCCCTTTCCTCATCGAAGCCCATCAACCTTGCCGCTTCAAGGGGGGTCAGGCGACGGGGCCTTTTTCCGTTCTGTCTTATCAGGATCTCTGAGCCGTCCTTGTAATATCTCGCGCTCATTGTACGCGCTATATCATCAGGTCCAACCAGTCCGTAACCAAAACCATTTCCTTTAGCCTTGTGTCGTTTGGCATATTCTTTAAGGTAGTTCCATAGTTTGCTTGAAAGCATATACTTGCTGTCTACCCTTTCCTCAAGAATGTTTTTTAAAAGAGGCCGTTCGTTATTCGAGATTTCGGGAAAAGAAAATGGCGGGTTGTCTCCAAAAACATTACGGTCAAAGCAGACAATCATTACACGTTCGCGATGTTGCGGGACAAAAGCAGCCGCGTCAATAATATTGACAAATACCTTGTAGTTCAGTTCTTCCGTCAGGGTTGAATGTATTACATCCCAGGTGCGACCACCGTCATGGGATTTCAGGTTCTTCACATTTTCAAGAAACACTACCGGTGGCCGCTTGACTTCAATAATTTTTGCAAGTTTGAAAAACAGATTGCCCTGCTTCACATCATCAAAGCCATGGGCATGACCAAGGCTTTTCTTCTTTGAAACTCCCGCGATGGAAAAAGGCTGACATGGAAATCCGGCAGAAAGAAGGTCATGATCAGGAATTACCCGCGCAATGTCAGCATCTGTCTTTAGTTCGTTAATATCGCCGAAAGGCTTTTCCCCAAACCAGCGCATGTATGTCTTCTGGCTGTATTTGTCATACTCGCACGACCATAAGCATCGACCACCGGAACGATTAAGGCCGACGCGAAACCCGCCAATACCGGCAAATATATCTATGAAAGTGAACGGAAGGGCATTCGGGATGACCACGGGGGAGGGCATCAGTTCGTCAAATAGAGATGGAGAATCTTTCGCAATAGCAGCATCTTCAAGAATGCCGAGAAGGAATTCCTTCTGCGTCATCCGTTTCCTGTAGCTTTCCTCTTCAATCCATGCCTTTACATTTGCAGGTAGATCGCGGATTAGTACCTGTTTTGCCAATTCACCCTCCTTCAGGGAAATTTTGATAGCAATGATATCATTTTTTCCCTGTTATGAAATACTCCTTATAAAAGATTACCACTAATATAATGATAGTCAACTATTATTGATAATCCGTAAGCCCTTAAATACTATTGTTCGACATTAGTTTAAATGACGCTCAGGACGGAAGAAGTTGATTTCCGTAAATAACGAAGGAAATATAAAGATAATGATGATGCTTCTTTTGATTGAAGTTGAAGAGATCAGGGAGACACGACAGCAGTACGCTTAAATGAGATAATAGATTGCAGTTAGGGCGGTCTTTTTACAAGGGAAACAGTGACAATGGGGGTTCGCAGACTTTCTCACACAGGAAGCTACTTACAATCGTCCTTTGGTTGCATTGGCTTATCAATCGGATAAATCTATCAAAAAACTATTCTTTTTATCAAATGGCCTGCAAGCTAGGGTTGGCATAACAAAGAAAAGTATATATATCAACCTTTTCACGATATAATTAAGTAGAATTGGAAACGATGAACAATAATAATAAAACAAACGCAAAAGAATATCTTCGCGAATACCAGGCAAAACAAGGGGTACCTGCCTGGTTGGGTTTGTTGATTGGCAAAGCTAACGATAACAATGGAAGTCTTTCAGAAGACGAAAAAAATGAAATATTCTCTGACCTTCTAAAAGAAAACGGTCTTAAAACCGAAGGCCGTGCTTCCAATGAAGAAGACGTGCTATTCGTAGAACCTCAACCTTCTGTTGCTGAATCGCCTGACACGATAACTCTTGAAAAGATCAAGCATGTAAAAGGAGTAAATGCGCTTATACCTGGCCAATCCATCCAATTCAGTTCGGCTTGCACAATTATTTATGGGATGAATGGTACCGGTAAGAGTGGCTATTTCAGGATAATCCATGAACTGGCTGGTGGAGAGCAGACAAAAAGTATATTAGACAATATCCATCAAGATACAGATGGCCTAGAGGTCGAAATAGAATATTCCTCAGATGGTAAAAAAAAGGATTGTTTCAAATGGCAAGATAAGTCTAGGAGAGGAATACAGCCCTTTGACCTTATACGAGTGTTCGATTCCGAATACTTACCGATTTTTCTAAATGAACGAGAGAGTTCGGTCAACGTAGAGCCTCTCGGCTTAAATCTCTTTCGGGTAATTGCATCCATCGTTGATGAGTACAAAGTAAAACTCCAGGAACTTGTTAAGCAGACGGAGCAGCTAGAACCGGATTTGAGTTTTTTAATTGACGCCCTACATTCGGATTCATTGAGAGGAGTTTTCCAAAAAAAGGTTTTATCAGAAGCAGATAAGAAGATAGTCGAAAGCAATATAAAATTTAAGGACGACAAGACAACCAAACTTGCTGAGTTAAGGCAACAACGGCAGAATCTTGAAAAGAATAATACAGAAGACACAAAGAAAGTCCTAAGGCAAGAAAAAGGCGAAATTGATGATCTAAAAAATCATTTAGATGAGCTTGCGAAAACTCTGCCGCTATTGTCCAAAGATACTGAAGAAACCATATCCAACTATCTTGAAAAAAAGAGAGTTCGGGATGGAAGAGCAACACAATTTGAAGTACTTAAATCCATACCTGGTAAAGATTCCGAAGAATGGCAAAATTTCATTGAATCTGCAGAAGAATACATAGACATAATGGACCAAAGTGTCTTAGATAAAGATAAGAACTGTATTTATTGCCATCAGCCCTTAAACGAAGAAGCAGGCAAACTAGTCCGGGCATATTCTGAGTATTTAAGCGACCAATCACAGGCGGAATTCAAAGAAGCAATGGAAGAGATTGAAGCTTTGCAGTCACGAATAGATGACATAGACATCGAAATTTCTTTATCTGAGGAAATAAAAGCTACTTTAAATGATACTGGAAAAGATGCAGGTGAGGCACTGACGGTTTCGGTAAACAATGTAATCACAGTGGCGAAATCGAAGAAGACCGAGTTGTTGGCTGCATTAAAACAAAAAAAGGTAATTAGCGAGGATTTTGTTCTGGACCTGCTTAGCCTGGATCAAAAATTGACAGAGCTATCTACCCAGAAAAAAATTGCCATTGATGATTTGGCAAAAACGGGAGAGGAAAAAGCGAAGAAGATTGCAGAAATCGAATCTGCAATAAATGATCTTGAAGATAATGAAATAATCGCAAAATCTAAATCTAAAATCGAAAGCTATTTTGAATGCTGCAAGACTGCTGATGGGATAAATAAGATCAATAAAACAATAAGTACGCGAGCGATAACAGAATTAGGTGGAAAAGCTCACGACGAACTTTTAACCGATTCGATTAGAAAAGCTTTCGAGGATGAACTTAAGGTGTTGGGTAATGACGTTGGCGTAAGTCTCAATAAAGCAAGAGCAGGGAAGGGCAGTGTAAAAACCAGACTCACGATTTCAGGCAAAGATGTTTGTGATATTTTAAGCGATGGCGAGCAAAAGGCGGTTGGTCTAGCACTTTTCCTTGCCGAAATCGAAAGCCAAGACGATGATTCACCAGTCGTTTTTGATGATCCGGTCACTAGTCTTGACCATCGGGTTGCTGATTCTCTAGCAAAAAGATTGATTCAAATGTCAGCAACTAAACAAATAATTATTTTTACTCATAATAAGCTTTTTTATGATTCGCTAGTCTACTGGAGCAATAAGCTAAAAGATGCACAGAACAATAAGACACATCATATTTGTAAAAATTACACGCAGAAAGGCTGCAATGGATCGGGTTGCCATGTAATCACATACACTGTTGATCGCGAAGCGAAAGATAGAACAGGCAAAATATTTGAAGCACAAAATGAATCATGTGCTTATTTCATTGAACAAGCTGAATTTGAAATAAAAGGGCAATATACGAAAAGTACTGTAGCCCAATATCTAAAGTCCGCTATAGAACATTACATAGATGAGAAAGTATTGTTAGGGACCGGTTTATTGAAAGATAGGCGCCAAGGGGCCGGAATACCCTGGCAAAGTCTAAAAAAAATCGAGTCCAAGAAGGAGATCATAGAAAAATTAGAAGGATTCTGGGCCGACTTGAGCAATCGTGCTTCTCATTCCACATCTGCCTCTCGGCTTAACCCATTATCAGATGAGGATTTCCGAAATATGATTGCTTTCTTGAAGCAGTAGCACCATAAAAAAGATCGTCAGAAGACGGTCTTATCGCGGGGGAACAAGAGACATTGGGGTTACTTCATTATATGAAGTATTCGAGTTTATTCAATCATACGTTGGTTGTATTTGGTTTGACGAAAAGTTGTATTTTTTTAAGGCACGCTCATGAATGACTTTCAATCTATAAGAGATATATTTACCAACAGGGAAATAGCGGCATTTTTCTGGATCTTCGTAATCCTCATTTGGCTAATTTTTAGTAGTTCGGTAAGGGGATCACTCCTTGGAGTATTAAAAGCTTTTTGGAACAAATATATTGTCATTTCTATCGTTGCAATGTTGCTATATTCATCAGTACTGGTCTTTGTTTTTCATAAGTTCAATCTATGGCACGCTTCTAACATCAAAGATACAATTTATTGGTTTTTCGGCGTAGCATTCGTGATGCTCGTGAATGTCAGTAAGGCCGATGAAGAAAATTACTTTAAGCGACTTCTATTAAGCAGTCTCAAATTAGCTGTATTCTTGGAATTCTTAATTAAGCTATATGATTTTGATTTATGGTTGGAGCTGATCCTAGTTCCATTTATTACTCTAGTGCTGATGCTGATGGTCGTAGCCGGAACTGATGAAAAATATTCTCAATTGCATAAAATCTTGGAAAGAATCCAAGTAATATTCGGCTTATCAATCTTGATATATGTTGCATACAAACTTGTCGGTGATTTCAGCGGGTTTGCCACCCTAGATCACGTTCAGGAGTTTCTTCTGCCACTAGCCCTAACTGTTGCTTACTTGCCTTTTATTTACGCAGCCGCTCTGTATTCAAAGTATGAAGAAGTATTTGTACGGCTTCACATACTTAATGATGACCAAGAGCTCGTCAAATTCACTAAAAGAAAGATTATGCTTAAGTATCATTTCAAACTTGGCGGACTGTCTAAGTGGGCGAAGAAGAGAGGGGCGTTGAAAGTAAAAACTAGGAGAGATGTTCTAGAATTGGTCAACGACGAATAGTACTTTTCGACAACCATTGAGGCATAAAGCATTGACAATCTAGAGGGGTATGAGAAAATGAATGAGGACAAAATGGGGCGGAAAAGAAGTGTTTCAGAGGTTATGCGGAGATCTTCTTCATGTGCCGTTTAAGGCTATTTAAAAGGAAAATATCGTCCTTGAGAGTGTTTGAATAGCGTAGCAGGTGGTCTACCAAGTTATCAACCACTTGATATTATGCCTTCTTGTAGGCATAATTTTTGTTTGAATAAATAGACCCCGGACAGGACGCTAAAACATTTAAGCGCGAATCGTAATATTTTCCCCCGCATTCTATCCCTGCATTCTTAGATGGTTTATCCATATAGTTCTGTTCAAGCTCATCTTTCCACAGAAAAAACTCTTGCAAATGTTTTTTCCCGCTATAAAATATTGTATAGTTACCGCTAAGAATTATTGAACATTTTCCGCTACAAAATATTGAATTATATTTACTAAGGAATATTGAAATGACTTTGCAAGAAAAGGCCATGAAATGGTGGGCCGAAAAAACTAAACAACATAAGTACGTCGTTTCTTCGGGCGAAATCCCAGATCAGAGGCAACGAGATTATCTCAGGAAACGTAGGCTGATCTTCAAAGTGTCCCGAGGTTGCTGGATTCTCAAACGGCCAGAGGATGAAATCGTCGACGTCTTCCCTCTTTTATACTGGCAGGCCATAGAACTGATCCTCACCAATCACAAATGGTCACTGCGGGGCGAATCCGCACTTTCAGTATATGTCGGAGACCAGGCAGCCCAGAAACGCCTTACTGTGAAGACTCAGGATAAAACCAACAGAACAATTTCATTGCCATTGGATTTTGAGATTGAACTCAGGCACGACCCTCATTTCGATGATCGACTGATCAGAAAGCAGGACATCGTTGGCATCCAGATTCCAGTGGCAATCCCTGAGCTAGTATTTGTTGATATCAATAAAATGCCACTCAAGGAAGTTCGTAGCTTTATTGCCGGTACGGATTTTGACAAGAGAATGCTCGCGGCGATTTATGCTACCAGTCCCAAGCCCGTTATTTTCAAGCGCCTTATGGAACTTTCAAAAAATGCCAAAAGACCAGACCTAACTGAGGCCCTAAAGAAAATAATCGAAGATTACACGCATTACCAGGTCGTCAAGAAACAGAGAGGTGAAGCTAGGCCCGTATTAGAAAAGCCCGCCGCATTGTCTCCTCCCTGGGTTATTAGGCAGGAGCAACAAGCAAAAGAATTTGAAGATGCCCTAAACAAGCACTTGAAGCCGAAGATTGCCCGGATAAAAAAGCAACCGCTCAGTCAGCTCTTAAAACAAGCCAGGGAACATAAGAAATACGATACTTACCATTCCACCTCGCTTGAGGGATACAGAATTACTCCGGAAGACGTCGACGTGCTGCTTTCTGGTCGTATTCCCAAGAAAGAAAGAGGCAATGGTGCCGAGCATCTTGAGCAGCTGAAAAACCGGATGGCGATCATTGGCTATTCGGAAGCCTTTGATTTCATTTTGGCCACGGCCAAGCAAGCTTTCGAAAAACCCCGTATTACTGAGGATTTTATAAAAGACACTTACTCCAACCTCTTTAAGCCCTCTACCGACGCAGGCATACTTGACTACTACAGCCTGACTGCATACCGGAGCATACCCGTATATATCAGGGGAACGCGCTATGCGCCGCCCTCTCACGAAAAGCTGCCGGAATTAATGGCAAGCTACGTGAAGCTTGTAAGTGAAGTCAAGAATCCTGTTGTGAGGGCGATCCTGGCGCATTACTTCTTTGTTACCATCCACCCATATCTAGATGGCAATGGCAGGACAGGAAGACTGCTCATGAATTATCTCTTGATCTCTGCCGGTTATTCCTGGGTGACCATAAAGACCGAGCAGCGAGGGGAGTACTTCGAAGCTTTGGCAAAGGCGCAGTTAGACGAGGGGATCCTGCCTTTTGGGGAATTTATCTTGTCGGTGCTGAAAGAGGCGAGCAAGGATAAGAAATCAGGCTAACAGCTTTCTAGTAAAACCTTACTAAATTATAGTTACCTGAAAAATGGTTCGCTCGAACCAATAAGGCGCAAAGATATTGACAGTTAATTTTGCTGTGAGAAAATGAATGAGGACTAAATGAGGCGGGAATTAACCGTTCCAGAGGCTACGCAGAGACCTTCTTCAAGTGCCGTTTAAGGCTATTTAAAAGTAAAATATCGTCTTTGAGAGTGTTTGAATAGCGTAGCAGGTGGTCTACCACTTTCTTTCGGCTCCGCATTCCAGCTTTCCTGCTCAGTGTTTTTGCCTGCGCCATTCCTCTTTTCCCGTGATGATCCCCGTAAAGCACACCGCATGTCAAGTTAAGCGAGGTTAAGCTGGCTGACTTGCCCGTCAAGGGAACTTCATCCCGCCGATCTCGCTGAAGCTGCTTTTATAGAGGACCCGCTGGGTGACGATCAGCGGTTGGCCGTTGGTGGAGACGATACGCACGGGGCCGCCCATGGTTTCGGAGTAGGAGACCGGGAGCTGGCCGCCCGCGGGCACAGCGATATTCTGCTGGGTCGGGGTCGGGCTGTTGGCGATGTAAACGTCCACCGAGGCGTCGCTGGCGCCCCGGTTCATGATCATGATCCAGTTGCCGCCCATGCCGTCGGGGACCTTGGAATCATACCAGGTGAACCAGAGATCGGTGCCGGCGTCGCTGGCGGTCAGGCCCTGCATCTCCTTGAAACTGTCCTGGTAAATGGTGCGCTCGCTGACGATGAGATGCTTGCCGTTGGTAGAGGTGACCACGACCGGCCCCCCGATTTTTCCCGGGAAGATCGGAGTGACGCGGCCTCCTTGCGGCACGGTGAAGAAATCGTTGGCAGGATTGGCTGGGTCGTGCATCTTCTGGTTGCCGATGAAAACATCGACGGTTGCGTCACCGGTGTCCTGATTGCCGATCAGGATCCAGCTGCCCTTCATGCCGTCCTGTACCGTATTGTCGTACCACGGGAAATAGTACGTGGACGCCAGCGAGCCCGCCGGAATTCCCAATGTTTCACTGAAGGAGTTGAGATAGATCACCCGCTGGCTGACGATCAGCGGCTGGCCGTTGGTGCACTGCACCTGCACGGGGCCGCCCATGATGCCTGGATAATTCGGCGTGACGCGGTCACCGGGGGCGATGCTGTAATTGTAGGTCGCGTTCGTGCCGTTGGGGCCGGCGCCGTTGATAGAGACGGTCACGTTCGCCGTGCTGGAGCCCATGTTGCCGATCAGGATCCAGTCGCCGCCGATGCCATGCGAGGAGTTGGAGTCATACCAGGTGAAATAATACGTGCTCGCCAGGGCGGTATCGGCTACGGCTGGCGTCTCATTGAAAGAGTTCTGGTAGATCGAGCGCTGGCTGGCGATCAGTGGCTGCGTCGCCTGGACCGTGACCGGACCGCCCATCACTCCCGGGAACGCGGGCGTCTGAGCCGGCGCTCCCACGGCGATGTCGCGGTCGGCGTAGGTGTTGGCGCCTACCAGCGCCGAGACGTGAGCGCTGCCAGCCCCTACGGCCGGGTTGGCCATAAGTACCCAGTCCGAAAGTCCCGGGGTCTGCTGGTCGTACCAGGTGAAGTAATAACGCTTTGCGGGCGTGAAGTTGTCGACAGTCACCGTGGTTGTACCGGACTGCGTGGTCAGGCCAGCGGTGTCATGCGCGACTGCGTAAAGGGTATGCGTCGAGCCGTTGACCAGCCCGGTCGTATTCCAGGTATAGGAATAGGGCGCCGCTGTCGGGCTTGCCACCAGCCGGCCGTCGACATAAAGATCTACCTGCATCACCGCCACGTTGTCGGCGGCGTTCGCGGTGACGTTGACAGTGCCGCTTACCTTTGCGCCACCAGTGGGAGAGGGGACGCTGACGGTGGGGGGCGTATTGTCCACCGAGACGCCGCCGAAATCCGTGGTCCAGTACCAGTGATAGGTCGAAGCGCCGTTGTAGTGCCTGCTGATGCCGATGGCGTTGTAATTCGGGTCCAGCATGTTGGCGTTGTGCTCTGGCGAGTTCTTCCAGGCGTCGAATGCCTGCTGGGCGACGAATTCACCATTATTCTGGTTGGAGACGTAACCGGCCACGATATTCTCGCCCAGATAGGTGTTATACGTATAGCCGGCCCAGCGCATGCGGTCGAAAGGAGAACTTCCGTCTGAGCCGGTATGGCTGAAATAGTTCATGTTCGCCATGTCGGTGGAATGCCAGTTGGCCGCCGTGGAGAGCCTGGAATCGAGGGTGAGCCGCTGCAGCCCGCTCTGCTGGCGGTAGTTGTTGATCAGTGTCAGGAAATAAAGCTCCTGACTGTCATAGGCGTGAGCCGCCGGCGCCGACGCCAGCAGGCCGGCAAAAAGCGCCAGGGTGCACAGCGCCGCCAGCAGAGCCAACCAGAGGCTGTGCTTTCCTCTTCCGGTGATTTTCCAGTTCGGCCTCATTCAGGGAGAAAAGCCGAGGGGGCCTGTGAAGGAGGTAATGAATTCCCGCCATGCTTCCCATCTATATTTGTATCGCCGGGAGCGCGCGGTTGCTTTACGGAGCAATCATGGTGGCGGATTATTCGCCGACGGCCTCGGCGGCCGGAGTGATACGGAAGGCATCGAATACGGTGTCGATCCCCTTGATGTTGTCCAGCACGGTATCCAGCAGTTTGGCGTCACTTACCTCGACTACGAAGCGGTCGTTGACTAGACGATCGGTGTTGGTGTTGCAGGCGGCGGAGACGATGTTGACCCCGGATTCGCTGAGCGTGCGCGAAATGTCCTCCAGCAGATGGCTCCGGTCCATCGCTTCCACCATGAACTCGGCCCGGAAGGCAGTCTCGGAGGTGCCTTTCCAGGCGACGTTGATGAAGCGCTCCTTGCTCTGGCTCTCCAGCGCCCGGGCATTGGGACAGTCCTTGCGATGGATGCTGACGCCCTTCCCGAGCGAGATGTAGCCGACGATCTTGTCGCCCGGCAGCGGCTTGCAGCACTTGGCCAGCCGCACACCGACATCGCTGACGCCGTCGACGCTGATGCCCAGCTCCCGGGGTGAGGCGGTCTTGGCGCGCTCGCGGGCGGACATGCCGCTGGATTTGGTCACCACCGCCGGGATCCCGCCGGCGATGTCGAGTTCCTTGGTGATGCGCGTGACCACCTGTTGTGGCGAGGTTTTTCCGGTGCCGAGGCTGACGTAGAGGTCTTCGGCCTTGAGGAAACCCATCGCCCGGGTCATCTCGGTGAAAGCCTGTGACGCGACGATCTTCTGGCTGGCCAGCCCCTTGCGCCGGAGCGCCTCCTGCAGCATCTCGCGGCCGATATGCTCCGAATCCTGCCGCCGCTCCTTCTTGAACCACTGGCGGATCTTGTTGCGCGCCCGCGAGGTCTTGACGAAGTTCAGCCAGTCGCGTGACGGCCCCTGGCTCGACTTGGAGGTCAGCACCTCGATGAAATCGCCGCTGTGCAGTGCATGCTGCAGCGGTACGATGCGGCCGTTGACCTTGGCGCCGACACAGTGATGCCCGACGTCGGTGTGGACCGCGTATGCGAAATCCACCGGGGTGGACCCCGAAGCCAGGCTGATGACTTCGCCCTTGGGGGTGAAGACGAACACCTCTTCCTCGAACAGGTCGATACGCAGGGTCTTCATGAATTCCTTAGGATCCTCGGTCTCGCTCTGCCATTCCATCATCTGCCGCAGCCAGGAGAGCTTGTCGGACGGCTGCCCCTTGGCCTTGCCGGCCTTGCCCTTCTCCTTGTAGAGCCAGTGGGCGGCGATGCCATACTCCGCGGTTTGATGCATCTTCTGGGTGCGGATCTGGATCTCGAGCGGCTTGCCCTGGGGCCCGATCACCGTGGTGTGCAGCGAGCGGTACATGTTGAACTTGGGCATGGCGATGTAATCCTTGAAGCGTCCCGGCATCGGCTTCCAGAGGGAATGGATGATGCCCAGGGTGCCGTAGCAGTCCTTCACCGATTCGACCAGCACACGCATGGCGGTGAGGTCGTAGATCTCGTTGAACTCCTTGCCGCGTTTGACCATCTTCATGTAAATACTATAGAAGTGCTTGGCCCGGCCTTCGATCTGTGCCTGGATGCCGACCTTTTCCAGCTCGACGCGCAAGTACTCGGCGGCCTGGTCCACGTAATCCTCACGGTCGGCGCGCCGCTGCGCCACCATCTGCTGCAGCTCGGAATACTTGCGCGGGTGCAGCGTCGCGAAAGCTAGGTCCTCCAGCTCCCACTTGATGCTGTAGATGCCCAGGCGATGCGCCAGCGGGGCGTAGATCTCGAGCGTCTCTTTCGATTTCTGGATCTGCTTATGCTTGTCCAGGTAGCAGATGGTGCGCATGTTGTGGAGGCGGTCGGCCAGCTTGATCAGGATCACCCTGATGTCCTTGGCCATGGCGATGACCATCTTGCGCAGGTTCTCGGCCTGCTCTTCCTCCTCACCCTTGAGCGACACCTTTTGCAGTTTCGTGAGGCCGTCGACCAGGTCGGCGACCTCGTCCCCGAACATCTCGCGGATGGTTCCGATCGTCGCCGGCGTGTCCTCGACGACGTCGTGCAGCAGCGCCGCGGCGATGGTAACACTGTCGAGCTGGAGTTCGGCGCAGATGCGCGCCGTACCAAGGGGATGGTAGATGAAGTCCTCGCCGCTCTTGCGCAGCAGGCCATGATGCTGGGAGCGCGAATAGGCGAACGCCCTGGTGATCAGATCCCGGTCAAAATCGGGATTATATTCTGCGATCGCCCTGAACAGATCTTCCAGGGCAGCCTCTTCGGCCCCTAGATCATCTTCACGTCTGGCGACTTGCTCAAGAATTTTAGACACTCCCTGTAAAAGACCTGTATCTCGTGGTAGGTGGGCGAGCTGTCCAGCCCGGTCCGGTCAGCCTCAAGCAGGGTCATTATCGGCTGCCCTGCCTTTTCCTCAACAGCGGTCAAGGCCAGTTCCGCGAGGATCCGCAGGCACCGGGCCACTGTCTCCGGTTGGCGCAGATACTTGCCCCCGGCCAGCAGAAGCCTTTCCGTGGTTTCGTCGAGGGGATAGGTCTTTCCCACTTCCAGGTGCTTGTACACTTTCACCAGCGGCTCGCGCAGGTCGTACTCGTGCCGCAACACCTTCTCGGTAAATTGTACCTCATCGGCGCAGTGTAATAAATGAATGTAGGCGTCTGGAGCGGCCGCCGCCGCGGATTCCAGCACGCCAGCCTTAAACGGCGGGTCGATGAAGACGATGTGATCAAAGCCGCCTGCAATCTGCGGCATTTCCGCCAGCGTGACGAAGTCGCTGATGGCAAGGGACTGCTGCGTTGCTGGCGGCTTTGTTTCGAGCCGCTGCTCGAGCTGCTTGCGGCTGCAGCGGGCGCCCGCCAGGAAGACGTACCCGATGCCACTGCCTGCCAGTGGCAGTTGCCCCAGCAGCTGGCGCCGGCGGCGCGGCAGATCCGCCACCGCCAGCAGCACGTTTTCGCCGGTGAAGAGGAGCCTGGTTATCTGTCCGGGGATGTCGCCGATGCCGCGGCGGTCAATGAGACGGCCGGTCTCGATCGGCAGCTTGTTGCCCAGGCTGGCCGCGGTGTTCTGCCAGGCCGCGGGCAGCGGGGCGCCGTTGCGGACCAGCTGCCAGAATTCGCCGCCGGTGATGCGCTCCGGGCAGTCGAAGTCGCAGCGGTGCTGGCAGATGCCGGCTGCCGGTTCCGGGCTGCCGGTAACGGGAAAAAACTCGCGCAAGCTGAGCTGCGGGGCGACTGAGCCGTTCCATTCGTGGCGCTCGATGCGGAAGGCGACATCGCAGGCGGCGCCGCGCCGGAGTTTTTCCGCGGCCGCGCCCAGGCCGAAGCCGATGGCGCTGGAGCGGACTCCGCCGGCGTCTATCTGGCAGCGCAGATGCCGGGCATCGCGGGTGGTGCTGGCGCCGGTGACTTTGGCGCCGGCGGCCAGCAGGCTGACGGAGGGATTGCCAAGCCCGAATGGCTCCAGCCGCGCCATCTCATCGGCCAGGTCCAGCGTCAGTTCGTGCCCCAGGGCCAGCGCGTCGATGTTGAAGCTCGGCTCCAGGTCCTTGTCGGTCAGCTGCGCGTCAGCCAGCGCCGCGAACTGGCGCTGGAAATCCGGGATCTGCTCCAGGCCGATCGTCAGGCCGCAGGCGGCCCGGTGCCCGCCGAAGGCCTCGAGCATGTGACTGAGCTGAAGCAGGGAGCCATGCAGGTCGTAGCTGGCGATGCTGCGGCCCGAGCCCTTGCCATGCTCGCCGTTCTCGCTGATCATGATGACCGGCCGGCGCAGTCTTTCCACCATCCGCGAGGCGACGATGCCGATGACGCCTTCGTGCCAGCCAGGCGCGCTGAACACCTGGCCGCGCTGCATCTGCCGTTCTTCCGGCAGGGCGTCGAACATGGTGGTAGCTTCGCGGACCATCTTTTCCTCGATCGCCTGCCGCTCGCGATTGAGGCCGTCCAGGTGGCCGGCCAGCCCTCCGGCTTCCTGCTCGTCATCGGTCAGCAGCAGCCTCAGCGCCGGTTCCGGATCGTCGAGGCGGCCGGCGGCGTTGATCCGCGGCGCCAGGCGGAAGGCCACCAGGCCGGCGTTGAGCCTCGACTGCTCGACCTTGCCGATCCGCATCAGTGCCTGCAGGCCGGCGCGGTGCGTGCGCGCCAGCTGCACCAGACCCCGCTTGACCAGGTTGCGGTTCTCGTCCAGCAGTGGCACCACGTCGGCGATTGTCCCCAGCGCGACCAGATCGAGCTGGCGCTGCAGGAGGGAGGGGAGGACGTCGCTTTTTTGAGTGAAGGGGTTCGCCGCCGCGGCCTCGCCGGCCAGCAGCCCCTGCGCCACTTTGAACGCCAGGCCGACGCCGGCCAGCTCCTTGAAGGGATAGTCACAAAGCAGCGGTGAGATGATCATGGCGCCCGGCAGCCTGCCCTCAGCGGGACGGTGATGGTCGATGACGATGGTCTCCATGCCGAGGGCGGCTGCGCGCTCTATGGCTTCGCGCGCGGCGATGCCGCAGTCCACGGTCACCAGCAGCCTGCTGCCGCCGGCGGCGATCTGCTCGATCGAGGCGGCGGCGACGCCGTATCCATCGCGGAATCGGTTGGGCAGGCGCCAGTCGACGACGGCGCCCAGTTCGCGCAGAACGTCGACCAGCAACGCCGTTGACGTAATGCCATCTACGTCATAGTCTCCGTGGACGCAGATCTTCTCCCTGGCGGCGATCGCCTGCTTGAGGCGGCTGCAGACTGCCGCCATCTCCGGGAACAGGAAAGGGTCGTAAAGCTCGCCGGCGCCGCTCAGGAAGCGGCCGGCGGCCTCGGGAGCCTCGAAGCCGCGCCGTGCCAGCACCGAGGCCATCACCTCGCTGACGCCGAGGCTGCTTGCCAGATTCCGGACAGTCGCATAGCGGAGCGGGGAGGTGTGCCAGCGGGACTTGCTCATGCCCGAATCCTAACAACGGGCGCGGACGGAAACAATCGTGACTTTCTTGAGATTCCCTATCTACGGGTGTTTCTGGCATAATGAAATCGAGCCGTCATGTCAGGCTCGTACAGGAGGAGGTGAACGGGAATGTTGTCACGCGAAAAGGTTGAAGAATCTTTGGAGAGGATCAGGCCCGCCCTGCAGGCAGACGGCGGCGACCTTGAATTGATAGATGTAACCGAGGACGGGAAAGTCACGCTCAGGCTGACCGGCGCCTGCGGCAGCTGTCCGATGTCCCAGATGACGCTGAAGATGGGCATCGAGCAGCGGCTGAAGGAAGATGTTCCGGAGGTCGAGCTCGTGGAGGCGGTCTAAACCCCCGAGCTTTTTTACCGCTCCTGCTCGATAACTTTCTGCGACAGGTGCGCCGGCACTTCTTCGTAGCGGAGAAATTCCATCGTATAGTCGCCGCGGCCACCGGTCATCGAGCGCAGGTCGGGAGCGTAGCTGAGCATCTCGGCCAGCGGCGCCTCTACATTGACCTGGTTCATCTTGCCTTTGGGCTCCATTCCCAGCACCTTGCCCCGGCGCGAGTTCATGTCGCCGATGATGTCGCCGACGTTCTCCTCCGGAATGGTCACGTGCACGCTCATGATCGGCTCCAGCAGCACCGGGTCGGCATTCTCGATCGCTTTCTTCAGGCCCATGGAGGCGGCGATTTTGAACGCCATCTCCGATGAATCCACCGGATGATGCGAGCCGTCGTAGACCGTCACCCTCATGTCAACGATCGGATGGCCGGAGAGCTCACCCTCTTTCATCGCCTCGACTACACCTTTCTCCACCGCGGGGATAAAGCCGCGGGGGATGACGCCGCCGACAACCTGATCGACGAACTCGAAGCCTTCGCCGCGCGACCTGGGCTCGACTCTCAGCCAGGCGTCGCCGTACTGACCGCGGCCACCGGTCTGCTTCTTGTACTTGCCCTGCGCCTCCGCCTTCTTGCGGATCGTCTCGAGGTAGGGCACCCGCGGCGGTTTCAGGTTGACCTCAGCGCCGAAGCGCCGTTTAATGCGGTCCATCACCACTTCGACATGCATCTGGCTTAAGCCCGATACGACCAGTTCGTTCGTCTGCGGATCGCGCTGGACCACGAGCGTCGGGTCTTCCTCCTGCAGGCGTTTGAGCCCGGTGCCGATCTTCTCATCGTCGCCCTTGCTCTTGGGCTCCACCGCGAACGACATCACCGGATTGGGAAACACCAGCGGCGAGAACGTCACCTGCCGGCTGTCGGCGCAGAGCGAATCGCCGGTCCTGGTGCCCTTCAGTTTGGCGATGGCGCCGATGTCGCCGGGGCCGAGCGCGTCCACCGGGCTGTTGTCCTTCCCCTGCAGCCTGAGCAGCTGACCGATGCGCTCCCTGGCCCTGTTGACCGGGTTGACGACGTTGCTGTCGCTCTTCAGCTCGCCGGAAAAGACGCGCATTACGTTGATGCGGCCGCTGAACTGGTCTGCCATGGTCTTGAAGACGAAGGCCGCCACCGGCTCGCCGCTGTCACATTGGACCTTGACCTCCTCGCCGCCGCCGGCGTCAAGAGCCGTGACCGCCGGCCGCCGCGCCGGTGACGGGATGGCATCCACGATCAGGTCGAGCATGTGGTCGATGCCGGTGTTCCGGGTGGCGCAGCCGACTCCCACGGGAAAGACCGTGCCCGCGACGACGCCGGCCTTCAGCGCGTGGTAAAGCTCTTCGTCGCTCAGTTCCTGGCCCTCCAGATATTTCTCCATCACGGCGTCATCGTTCTCCGCCACGGCGTCCATCAGCTTCTCGCGGTACTCATCCACCTGCGCGGCCATGTCGTCGGGAACGGGACCCTCGGTCTCTTTCCCGCCATCGTAAAGAAAGGCCTTCATCGTCAGCAGGTCGACCATGCCCCTGAAATCTTCTTCCTTGCCGATCGGCAGCTGCGCCGCCACGGCGCCCTGGCCGAACGCCTCCTGCATCTGCTCCAGGGCGGCGTAGAAATCAGCGCGCTCCCGGTCCATCATATTGACATAGATGACCCGGCTGACGCCGTTCTCCTCGCATTGCTTCCACAGCCGCTCATGCTGCACCTCCAGCCCCATCGGCGCGCCCACCACGACCAGCGCGCCTTCGACCACGCGCAGGGAAGCGATGGTGTCGGCGTGGAAACTGGGGTCGCCGGGGGTGTCGATGATGTTGATATTACGGTTGCGCCATGTTGTATGGCAGACGGAGGCGGAGATGGAGAGCTGGCGCTTCTTCTCGTCCTCGTCGTAGTCAGCCACCGTAGTCCCCTGTTCGATGGTGCCCTGCCGGTTCACCGCTCCGGAAGTGAAAAGGATGGCTTCGGTGAGGCAGGTCTTGCCGGTTCCCCGGTGGCCGATCACAGCGACATTGCGAATCTTGGCAGGGTCTACAGCGGGCATGCTAACCAGCTCCTTTGGTAAAGGATTGCTCGGATGTCATCCCGGCCGCTGCCGGCTCGGGATGTATGCATCTTCCCGCAGGAGCCCCCGTCTTACGGAAAGGCGCGCCAAGGTTGGATTTTATCCCTTTGCCAGCAGGATTTAAAGATTGCCTACACCTGGCAGTGGGGGCACCAGAAGGTCTTGCGGCCCTTCTTCACCATCTCAATCTCGTGGCCGTCGCGGGGACAGGGCTGGCCGGCGCGGCGGTGGACCTTTTCCTGGTAGCGGCCGCGCCGCCCCAGCGCGTCGCGGAACTCTTCCTCGCCGCCCGACTTGATACTTTCTCTCAGAGTTGCCTTAATCTGGCGGGCGAGCTCCTCCATCTCCTCACCGGAGAGCTCTGCTGTCTTGCGGAAGGGGCTTAAGCGGGCGTTCCATAGGATCTCGTCGGAGTAGTTGTTGCCGATGCCCCCCAGCACCTCCTGGTCCATGAGCGCGGCCTTGAGCTGCTTGCCGGCCGGCAGCAGTCCGGCGAGTTTTATTGCGGTCAGTCCGCGCGACAGCGGATCGAAGCCGTCTTTCAGAACGGAGAGCCGGGCCAGCTCCGCTTCCGGCGCCAGATGGAACTCGCTCAGCTGCATGTCCGTGAACTCGAGCGCGGAGCCGTCGCGGAAATTCCAGGCGACGCCGGCAGTCTCCTGCAACGCTTCCCGGCGGCATGCCGCGAGCGCCCCCAGCTTGTAATGGAAGACAACAGCGGCGCCGCCGCTGAGCCGGAACAGCAGCGCCTTGCCGCGGCGTTCGACACTCTGGATCGTGCGGCCTTCGAGACCCGCGGCAAAACCAGGTCCGTCTTCCCGCGGCGTGCGGATCGCGCGCTCGCGCCCAACCAGCACGCCGGCGATGATCTTGCCGGCAACGCACGGCTTGAGCGTTTTTACCGCGACTTCCAGTTCGGGGAGTTCCGGCATTCTTCCGTACCCTGCCTATTCCACTCTCTTCAAACCTCTGGCCTTGACGCCGATGTGCCTGACGGTCTGCACGGTATTGCCACCGGCCACATCGATGACATAAAGCGTGCTGTCGGCGCCCGGCGGGGTTGCGTCCGTGAACAGGTATCTGCCGTCGGCGCTGAAAGCGGCGCCATAGTATTCGGCGTCCGGTTCCGGAGCCGGGGTCAGCGCTCCCGCTACCGCCCGGGCCGCCGCATCGATCTTGACGATCTTTCCCCGGCCCATGACATAGACAAACCGGCCGTCGGGCGCGGCCACGGCTTCATTCACCGCTGCGGCCGGCAGGTTGATGAGTGCCAGCTGCCGGGCCGAGGGCCAGGCGGCGACTACCAGCGCGGCGCCGGCGCCTTTCCGCTTGCCGCTGACATAAACCGTGCCGCCGTCCGGCGACCAGGCGATGCCGCTGGCGCTTGCCAGCTGCGGGAAGCTGAGCGGCGCGCCGCTGATGCTGTCGCTGGCGGGATCGATCCGGTAAAACAGACCCGGTCCTCCCCGGGCGGCGCTCCCCGCCGGCGCCGCGGTGTCGGCGGCAGCAGCGTATAGCATGCCGTCCGGGCCGCGAACCAGCGCCGACAGGCTCTGCGCGGGCGTATCGATCTTCGGTCCGTCCAGCCAGTTGTTGCCATCCCAGTGAAAATGCTCGATTCGCCCGTTGTCGCCACTGGCCACGAACATCGAACCGCCGTCGGGGGTCACGCACACGTCCGCCGGGGCCGCCGCCAGTGTCTGCTCCACACTTTTTTCCACGAAGCCGCTGACGTTGTCATATATCCTGACGCTGCCCCAGTCAGGATCGGGGCCGTTCTGGTCGGCCACGTACAGCAGCGCCCCATGCCAGTCTGCCGTGCGATTGACGACGGTCCGCTCTGGCGCCGAAGTGTCCGGCGATGAAGAGCAGGCGCTGATGAAAGCGCAGGCCAGCAGCAGCGGCAGCGCGCCGGCTATCAGCGCAGTCAATTTTTTCCGTGCGGCAGACATTGTTGTCAGTGGCACCCGATCGATGGCATTCCTTGGAACCGGTGCAACGGACATTCTATGCCGGTTTTGCTCACTTTGCTTCTTTTTCTGTTTGGTGGCCTCCGGGCGGGGAATACTGCTATTGTTAAATCATGTTGCGGGCAGCCGCGCGGACTCGCGTGTAGCGAAAGACAGCCCGTCCGGGAAGAACCGGCCAGGCATACCCGCCTGACCGGTCGCGGCGCCTGCAATCATCCAGCCGCGATATGAAGGAGTAGAACCATGGCGGCCAAGTGTCCAGGCAGCGACATCGAGATTACCATCAAAACATGCCCCAAATGCGGGGGGGAGGTAGAGCTTTTTTCCGGGGAATCCCGGGCTAAATGCCCCGAGTGCGGTCATGTGGTCTGGCGGGAAGTCGCTTCCTGCATCGAATGGTGTCCCGGCGCCCGCCAGTGTTTCCGGCATGTTTTTGAAGCAGAAAAAAAGGGTGGAGACGAGGGCCCGCAAAAGTAGCGCCGCATCGTTTTACCGCCCTTGCTAACCTGATTTGACAAAATCTTAGCGCCGGATTATCATATGTCGGCATCGGCTGGCACTCTCCTTGTCAGAGTGCCAATTATTTCTGGAATTTCCTTATGTAAAAGGACAAACGAAGGAGGGTTGTTTTATGAATCTGAAGCCTCTCGAGGATCGGGTCATCGTCAAGACCGTCGAATCGGAGGACGTCACCGCCAGCGGCATCGTGCTGCCCGATTCAGCTCAGGAGAAGCCCCAGCGCGGCAAGATCATCGCCGTCGGCGAGGGCAGGCTGGATGAGAGCGGCAAGCGCGTGCCCATGGACGTCAAGAAAGGTGACGAGGTCATCTACAGCAAGTATGGAGGCACCGAGGTTAAGATCGACGGCGAAGATCTGCTGATCATGAAGGTCAGCGACATCCTCGCCAAGGTCGTCAAGAAATAACAGCAGGAAAGGAGTGAAACGGTATGGCAAAAGACATCAAATTTGATGAAGATGCGCGGCGGGCGCTTGAGCGCGGCGTCAATATCCTCGCCGACGCAGTCAAGATCACGCTCGGTCCCAAGGGCCGTTATGTCGTGCTCGACAAGAAGTTCGGCGCGCCGACGATCACCAATGACGGCGTCACCATCGCCCGCGAGATCGACATCGAAGACCCGTTCGAGAACCAGGGCGCGCAGCTGGTGCGCGAAGTCGCCACCAAGACCAATGACGTAGCCGGTGACGGCACCACCACCGCTACGCTGCTGGCGCAGGCGATCGTACGCGAGGGACTGAAGAACGTCGCCGCCGGCGCCAACCCGATGGCCATCAAGCGCGGCATCGAGAAAGCCGTGGATGCGGCGGTTGACGCCATCAAAAAGCAGGCGAAGGAAGTCTCCGGCAAGGAAGACATCGCCCGCGTGGCGACCATCTCCGCCGATGATCGCGTTATCGGCGACATCATCGCCGACGCCATCGAGAAGGTAGGCAAGGACGGCGTCGTCAATGTTGAGGAAGGTCAGACCTTTGGCATGGATCTCGAGTTCACCGAGGGCATGCAGTTCGACAAGGGCTACCTGTCGCCGTACATGATCACCGACCAGGAGCGCATGGAGGCGGTCCTGGAAGAGCCGTACATCCTCATGGCCAATCAGAAGATCGGCGCGGTCCAGGACCTGCTGCCGATACTGGAGAAGGTCATCCAGGGCGGCCGGCCGCTGCTGATCATCGCTGAGGACGTCGAGGGAGAGGCACTGGCCACCCTGATCGTCAACAAGCTGCGCGGCACCTTCACCGGCATCGCCGTCAAGGCGCCCGGTTTCGGCGAGCGTCGCAAGCGGATGCTGGAAGACATCGCCATCCTCACCGGCGGCACGGTCATCAGCGAGGAGCTGGGCCTGAAGCTGGAGAGCACCGGCATCGAGCAGCTGGGACGCGCCCGCAAGATCGTGGTCACCAAGGACAACACCACCATCGTCGATGGTGCCGGCACCGCTGACGAAATCAAGGGCCGCATCAAGCAGATCAAGGCCGAGATCGAAGCCACTGATTCCGACTTCGACCGCGAGAAGCTGCAGGAGCGGCTGGCCAAGCTGGCTGGCGGCGTCGCCGTGGTCAAGGTGGGTGCGGCGACCGAGACCGAGATGAAAGAGAAGAAGCACCGTGTCGAGGACGCTCTTAACGCTACCCGCGCGGCGCTGGAAGAGGGCATCGTTCCGGGTGGAGGCGTGGCCCTGATCAACACCATCGCGGCTGTACAGAAGGTCAAAGCCGATGGTGACGAGGCTACCGGCGTCAGGATCATCGTCCGTTCGCTGGAGGAGCCGCTGCGGCAGCTCGCTGACAACGCCGGTCTGGAAGGATCGGTTGTCGTCAACCAGGTAAAGAGCGAGAAGCCGGGCGTCGGCCTCAACGTCTCTACCGGCGAGTACGAGGACCTAGTCAAGGTCGGCATCATCGACCCCGCGCTGGTGACGCGCTCGGCGCTGCAGAACGCGGCCTCGATCTCCAAGAACATCCTTACCACCGAGTGCATTGTGGCCGAGATTCCCGAAGAAGATAAGGCTCCCATGATGCCCCCCGGCGGCATGATGTAAATAAGGCGGATCATCTGCCTGTAAGCAGGGCGGCCCTGACGGGCCGCCCTTTTGTTAGCCCACAAAGCGAAAGACCCTCAAAAATGAGGGTCTTTCGCCGGGTATAAGGGATGAAGGGGGTGAAACAGGCACACGCCCTTCGGCGATAATTTTCAACGTCTGGCAATATAATCCTTTTTTTGGCTGTCTTCCTTTTATTTGGCTGGATTTGGGGGAGTTTCAGCCTGCGCGCCCGTTCCGCGGCGATACAGGGACTGGATGACCGGGTCGACCAGTAGCCGGTAGATATCGATTGCGCGCTCTTGCTGCCCCGGCAATCCGATTACCGGCACCCCGCCGACCAGCGCCGCGGTTGAGCGCTTACGCCGCGCCGGCTGGCGTTCCGACCGGCCTGGTTGTGTGGCCGGCATCCCCGGCGCGGGCGGATCCGCCAGGCCCGCGACGACTGCCGCGGTCAGATCGGCTTCGCCTGCCGAACTGCCGCCGCTGACCAGTATCAGCTGGCAGCAGCCGGATGCCGCCGACAGCCTCGCGGCAATCGCCGTTTTGTCGTCAGGGCAGATTCCAAGCGGGACGGGTACGGCGCCGGAATGGCGCACCAGTCCGGCCAGCGCGAAATAATTGCTGTCCCGGATCTGTCCGGATGACGGCTCTGCACCGGCGTCCACAAGCTCGTCTCCAGTTGAGAGAATTCCTATATGTAGAGGAACAAGAACCTCGACCGTGAGGATTCCGGAGGCCGCCAGCGCCCCCAGGCCGGCGGCATCGAGTCGTTTGCCGGCGGCCAGCAGGGTCGAGCCTGCCCGCGCCTGCTCACCGGCGGCAACCACGTTTTCGCCGCGGGTCAAAGCCTCAAATAGCGTTACCGCATCTGCTCCTGCCGGTGCGGTAGATTCCGACATGATCACCGCATCGGCGCCGCGTGGCAGCATCCCCCCGGTGGGGATCGCCGCCGCTTCGCCTGGCCCGACTGCGACGGTTGGTGCGGTCCCCATGAACACGCGCCCGCATAGCTTCAGATGAACCAGCCCGGCCGGCGAAGCTCCGCGGGTGTCGGCTGCCCGCACCGCGAAACCATCGACGCGCGAGTGGGTAAACGGGGGCAGATCGCCAGGGGCGGCGATGTCGCGGGCCAGATACCGGCCAAACGCCTCCTCCAGCCCGCGGCTTTCGGCCCTGAGCGGGGACAGGGGAGCTTGGGCGAGCATGGTTTCTACCGTCTTCAGGGTAACCATTGCCTTTTTCTCTCCTTCCCGCCGGAGGACGCCCGCCAGCCGCCCGGGCTATCCGTCAAATATCCGTGTTTGACGCGCCGGTATCTTCACCGGCCATCGCCTGGGTGCGGCTGACCGCCTCCCTGAACGCCGCGGTGATATCACCGCTGGCTTCATAGGCGCGGATCTGCCGCAGGGCCCCGTTCCCGTTCTTGAGGAGATTTTCCACCTGTGCCATATGGCGTCCCAGACCCAGCTGTTCCTGCGCCCCGGTGCTGTAATCGATTATTTCGCGGATAGCGTCCCCGGCCGGGAGTTCGCGGCGGGTGTTGAAGTCCACCAGCCTGCCGTCCAGGCCATGACGGATGGCGCGCCAGAAATTCTCTTCCACCTCGTGCGTGGTCAGGACCGGCAGGCGCCGCCCCTCATCGTAATCTGCCGCCAGCTGTGCCACCATCGCCAGCGTCAGCGCCGCGACCGCCATGGTGTCACGGACGTCGCCCTGGCAGTCGCAGATGCGCACCTCGAGCGTGCCCATCAGGGGATGCGGTCTGATGCTCCACCAGATCTCGGTAGGCTCGCTGATGCAATTGGTGGCAAACAGCGTTTCCACCAGCCCGGCATACTCATCCCAGCCGTGGAACGGACCCGGAATGCCACAGCGGGGGAAGAACTTGGTAAACAGCTGCGATCTGGCAGAGTGCAGAAAAGTGTAGCGGCCCTCGGAAAACGGGGAGTTGGCCGACAGCGCCAGCAGGTGCGGCAGATATCCGCGCATGGCGTTGAAGACCGCGATCATCCGTTCCCGGCCGCGGATGCCGACATGCGTGTGCATGCCGAATGTGACATTGCGCCAGGCGCAGTAGCGGAGCTCCCGGTCGATGAGGCGGTAGTGGGGGGTATCGATGATGCGCTGATCCTGCCAGTCCGCAAACGGGTGCGTACCGGTGGCCCCCAGCGTGAGCTCAAGCTCGGCCGCGGAGGCGAACAGCTGCCGGCGCTTGTCCAGCAGGTCGGCTTCGGCCTCGGCGGCCGAATTGCTGATGCCAGTACAGATCTCGATTTCAGAGGCTATCAGTTCGCCGCGGACGGAGTTTCCCAGGCGCGCCTGCGCTTTCTGCTGCAGCTCCTCGAAACGCGGCGTCAGCTCCAGCGTCGCCGGATCCAGCAGCTGGAATTCTTCCTCGATGCCCAGGGTGAAGTCCTCTGTGCCATCAAAGCGGGCCGCTACCTGCTCCATGCTGTAGCGCTCCGGTGTCACGGGCTACTGTGAGCGCTCGTTAAGCCGGATCAGGTCTTCGTATGTCTCCCGCCTGATGACCACGCGCGCATTTCCGTCGCGGACAAAAACCACGGCCGGCCTCGGCTGGCCGTTGTAGTTGCTGGCCATCGAATAGCCGTAGGCGCCGGTTGCCGGTGTCACGAGGATGTCGCCAGGCGCCGGGTCTGGCAGCGGCGCGTCCTTAACCAGGATATCTCCCGATTCACAGTGCTTGCCCGCAATGGTGACCGTCTCCGTCGGGGCGGCCTCGGGCCGGCTGGCGATCAGGGCGGTGTAGGCGGCGCCGTAAAGCGCCGGCCGCAGATTGTCCGACATGCCTCCGTTGACGGCGGCATACTTTCTCACGCCGGGGATGCTCTTGATGGTTTCGATTTCGTACGCGGTCAGTCCGGCGTTGGCGACGATCGAGCGGCCCGGCTCCACCGCGATCCGCGGCAGCTCGAGCCCGGCCCGCCTTGTCTCGGCGGCGACTGCGCTGGTGACCGCTTCGGCGTAATCGGCCACAGATGGCGGCTGGTCATCCGCGGTATAGGCGATGCCCAGGCCGCCGCCCATGTCCAGCAAACGGCACTCAAAGCCGAGCTGCTCACGGCACTGGGCCATGAAGTCCGCTATCACCGCGGCAGTTTTGCGGTAAGGCTCCATGGAGAAGATCTGGGAGCCGATGTGGCAGTGAAGCCCCATGAGCTCGAGGTGGGCGGCTGCCATGGCGGCTTTGACTGCCGCCAGCGCCGCGTCTTCGCTCAAGGTGAATCCGAACTTCGAATCCTGCTTGCCGGTCTGGATGTAATCGTGAGTGTGCGCCTCGATGCCGGGCGTGACCCTGAGCAGCACCGGCTGGATGCGGCCGGCCTGGGCGGCGACTTCATCGAGAACGCCAAGCTCATCCAGCGAGTCGAGCACGACATGGCCGACCTCGTTGCGGACGGCCTGGTGAAGCTCGTCCCGGGTGTTGGCATTACCGTGCAGGAAGATTTCCTCCGGCGGGAACCACGCTGACAGCGCTGTGAACAGCTCGCCTCCGGAGGCGACATCCAGCGACAGGCCCTCCTCGGCCATCAGCTGAAAGAGCGCCAGGCAGGCAAAGGCCTTGCTGGCGTAGATTATGCGCGCGCCCTCGGCCCGGCTCTCGAACGCCCGGCGATATTCGCGGCAGCGGCTCCTGATCTCCTGCTCGTCATAGATGAACAGTGGCGTACCGAACTCACCGGCAAGCCCGGCGACGTCGCAGCCGCCGACCTCGAGATGACCGCCGGCGTTAACCCGCGTGGACCGCGGCAGTGGTGGGATGATGATGCTCATTGGAACCAGAAAATTAACACAGCGCCGCGCGGTCGGTCAAACATCCCGCGGCGTACGCAGCCCGCCGGACGGCGCATGCGGGGCTTCTGAGAGCCGGCCGTCAGCCGGAGTACACCCGGGCGGACATGAAGATGCCGCTCACTTTCGGCGCCCAGATGCGGCCGGGCGGCGCGCGGAACTCCCCATAGTGGCTTGAGCCCGTGATTCCGCCTCTGATATCATCCTTGTGGATGACGGCGGCCAAATTCAATTTCACGTCTTACATGGGGGACACGCCTCCGCAATTTGCCAACCGCAGCGAGGAGGAATGCGCCCGCATCCTCGACTATTACCGGATCCCCTGGATGTACGAGCCGCGCACCTTCGTTCTCGAGCGTGACGTTCAGGGAAGCGTCATCGAAGCCTTCACGCCTGACTTCTACCTGCCCGAACAGGATCTGTTCGTCGAACTGACCACGATGAAGCAGGCGCACGTCACCAAGAAGAACATGAAGATCCGCAAGGTGCGGGAGCGGTTCCCCGAAATCAACATCAAGCTCTTCTACAAGAAGGACTTCCTCAAGCTGGCGCAGAAATTTGACATCGCGGCCGAGGAAGAGCACGGCCGCTGACCGATGCCGTCTGGCGCAACGCCGGACCGGAAAACGCGATGGGGGAAGGCGATTGGCGCAGACGGGTGACATCCGGCAGCTGATAGGAGAAACATATCTGGACGAGGACGCCATCGCGGCCAAGGTGGCGGAGCTGGGGCGCCGGATCTCCGCGGACTATCAGGGGCGGGAGCTCCTGCTCATCTCCATCCTCAAGGGAGCGGTGATATTCCTGGCCGACCTGGCCCGCGAGATCACGGTGCCGGTGGCGCTGGACTTCATCGCCATCTCCAGCTACCGCCGCGACCGGCGCGAAAATGAGAGCTACACGGTGCGGTTCCTCAAGGACCTGGACCAGGACATCGAAGGTCGCGACGTACTCATTGTCGAGGATGTGATCGACACCGGCCTGACGCTTAATTACATCACCCGCAACCTGCGCCTGCGCCAGCCGGCGTCGCTGGAGATCGCCACCCTGCTGGACCGGCCCTATCGCCGGCTGGTCGACCTGCCGGTCAAGTACCAGGGATTCCAGGTGCCTGACGAGTTCTTTGTCGGCTACGGCTTCGACCATCAGCAGCGGCTGCGCAATCTGCCGCGGATCGCGCGCCTGAACATCTAGCGCCGCCGGCAGGCCGCCGCGTGGGGGCTAATTCAGAATGCCGCTGAGTTTCTGCTCGAATTCACTCTGGGACATCGGGCCGATGTAGAAAGAGACGATATCGCCCTTTGCGTCGATGAAGAAGGTCGTGGGGATGCCGCTATAGGGCACGATGGCCGCCTGCTGGTAGTTATAGAGGTTGTCCCCTTTGGGGTCCAGGCCGATCGTGTACGCCAGCCCGTATTTCTGGGCGAAGGCCCGCTGGTCGTCAGGCTTGTCCCTCACCGCCATCCCCACGAAGGTGACGCGGTCCTTGTACCTGTTGTACATCGCCGCGAGCATGGGGGCCTCCTCGTTACAGGGTCCGCACCACGAAGCGCCGAAGTTAAGCACGATGGGCTTGCCTTTGACGTCGCCGGAGGTGAGGTGCGAGCCCAGGATCGTCTGCACGGAAAAATCCGGTGCTTTCCTGGCGCCCGTTGACGAAGTACCAGCTCCGGCGCCGCCGCAGCCGGCAAAAAGCGGCGCGATGAAGAGCAGTGCCAGCAGCGGCAGGAGCAGCGGCAGGAATAGCCGCAGGAAAAGTCGAATGCGAAACGCCTTGAAGGGATTATTCATTGGTAGAACTGGTTCTATTGCCTTTCCGGCCCCCGGCCGGAATCAGATGCCTCAGCTGCCGCCAAACCCGACCGAGACCTCGTCGCCTTTGACGATGACCGGCACCGAGGCCATGCCGGCCCGGGCGATCGCTTCTTCCCTGATGGCGGGATCGGAGGTCACATCCATCTCCCTGAAGGGGACTCCGCGGCTGGCGAGGTCTTCTTTCGCCGCCTTGCAGTACGGACAACCGGGTTTGGTATAGATGACGACCTCGTCGGTCATTCGATGTCTCCTTCCTGATGACGGTGCAGTTATTCTAGCACAGACAGCCGCGAGGTTGCTTTTTGGATATCCCTTATAAATAATGGATGCCGCCCGGCTCCGGCCTTGCCAGTCCCGGGTCTGGAAAGCACCATAGCAGCCAAAAAAACTCTGCGCGGGAGGAAAAAATGAGCGGCCGCATACCGGTGATCGCCGGCAACTGGAAGATGTTCAAGACCAACTCCGAGGCGGGCGCCTATGTCGCCGAGCTGCTGCCGCTGGTGGCTGACGCGGATAGCGTGGAGATTATTATCTGTCCGCCCTTTACCAGCCTGGCGGAGGTCCGGCGGGAGACAGAGGGCAGCCGTGTGCGGGTGGCGGCGCAGAACGTGCATTTCGAGCCCGAAGGCGCCTTTACCGGTGAGATTTCTTTGGGGATGCTCCGGGAGATCGGCATCAGCGATGTCATCCTGGGCCACTCCGAGCGGCGTCAGTACTTCTGCGAGAACGACGCGGACCTGGCGCGCAAGGTGAGCGCCGCGCTGGGAGCGGGCATCCGGCCGATCCTCTGCGTGGGCGAGTCGGACCAGGAGCGCGAATCCGGCCGTACCGGGGAGAAGCTCGGCTCACAGCTGCGCGGCGGGCTCGCCTCCATCGATGGCGGCCAGCTTGCCGGCATGATCGTCGCTTACGAGCCCATCTGGGCGATCGGCACCGGCAAGACGGCGACGCCGCAGATCGCGCAGGAGACGATCAGTTTCATCCGCGGGACGCTCGCGCAGCAGTTCGGCGCTGAAGCTGCCGCCAGCGTCAGGATCCTCTACGGGGGCAGCGTCAAACCGGGCAATATCAGCGAGCTGATGACCGAGCCGGATATCGACGGGGCTCTGGTCGGGGGCGCCTGCCTGAGCGCCACCGATTTCGCGCAGATAGTAAAATTCGGTTAAGAGGCTACGTTTTGTGCCATGATCCGTCTTATGTCTGTCTGATGGTGCTGGACGGCTGGGGCATCGCCCCGTCCGGCCCCGGCAACGCCGTGGAGCTGGCCAGAACGCCGAACCTGGATGCGCTTTTCGCCCGCTTCCCCCACACGCAGCTGCTGGCTTCCGGCGAGGCGGTGGGGCTGCCGCCGGGCCAGATGGGCAATTCCGAGGTCGGGCATCTCAACCTGGGCGCCGGCCGGACAGTCTACCAGGATCTCACCCGCATCAACCTGGCCATCAGCGATGGCTCGTTCTTTCAAAACCGGGAACTGCTCAAGGCCTTCGACCGGTCGGTCGAAAGCGGCGGTGCCGTGCATCTGCTCGGCCTGCTGTCCGACGGCGGCGTTCACAGTGACATCGGCCACCTGAAAGCGCTGGTCCGGATGGCCCGCCAGCGCCAGTGCAGCCGGCTCTACCTGCATCTTTTTCTTGACGGCCGCGATGTGCCGCCCAAGAGCGGCGCCGCCTACGTGCGCGAGATCGCCGCGTTCCTCGGGGAGGAAGGCACAGGCACCATCGCCACGATCGCCGGCCGTTACTACGCCATGGACCGCGATAACCGCTGGGACCGCGTCCGGCTTGCTTACGAGGCGCTCGTGCGTGGCACGGGACCGCATAGCCCGGACCCGGTCGCCCTGGTGGAGCAATCCTGCCGTGACGGGATCACGGACGAATTCGTCATCCCCACGGTGGTCGATGCCGACCCCGGATCGCGCGTCAGCACCGGGGACAGCGTCATCTTCTTCAATTTCCGTCCGGACCGCGCGCGTGAGTTGACCAGAGCGTTGATTTTTGATGATTTCTCCGAATTCGACCGCGGGCCGCAGCCACCGTGGCCTTACTTCGTCGGCATGACCGAATACGACGCCACGTTCGGCAATCCCGTGGCTTTCCCGCCGGAAGAGCTGCGCAACGTGCTGGCGGCGGTGCTGGCCGCGGCTGGCAAGACCCAGCTGCATATCGCCGAAACCGAGAAATACGCCCATGTGACCTTCTTTTTCAACGGCGGCGCGGAGGCGCTCAATCTAGGCGAGACCAGGAAGCTGATTCCCTCGCCGGCGGATGTCGCCACCTACGATCAGAAACCGGCGATGAGCGCCCGTGAAGTCACCGCCGAGCTGCTGAAATTGCTGGACGGCCATCACTTTGATTTCATCGTACTCAACTTCGCCAACTGCGACATGGTTGGCCACACGGGCAAGCTCGATGCGGCCATCGCCGCGGTCGAGACCGTGGACGAGTGTGTCGGTGAGGTCTGCCGCAAGATCGAAGCGCAGGGAGGCGTCTGCCTGATCACATCCGATCACGGCAATGCCGAGCGGATGCTCGATGCTGGCGGTGGTCCCGATACGGCTCATACCTCCGACCTGGTGCCGCTGATAGTCACCTGCGAGGGCATCCAGCTGGACCGGGGACGGGCGCTGGGGGACCTGGCGCCCACCGTGCTTCAGCTGCTCAAGCTGCCGGTTCCGGCCGAAATGACTGGCCGGCCGCTGATTTCCGCCGGATAGTTACTACCGGCGGAACTTGCGCTGGTGGCCTGATTGCAGCTATCATCTTGGTTGTCCACATTCAACAGGACTGAAAAATTATGCTATATCTCGTGCTTGCCATACATTCTGTTCTCTCCGTCGCCCTAGTGGTGCTGATCCTGCTGCACTCCGGCAAGGGCGGCGTCTCCGGCATTTTCGGCGGTGGCATGAGCGAGACGTTCAGCGGCACCAGCGTCATCGAGAAGAACCTGACCCGGGCAACGGTGGTCATCGCCACCGCTTTCTTCATCACCACGGGCCTGCTTGTCTTCGTGCTGACTTCATCCTAGGCACGAGCCTTTTCGCGGACCGGCCTTCTCCCGCCGCTTTCGCGGCTTCCTTTTCATCCCCTCAGACTGTTTTTTTGCAGGCATCGCCAGCACCTGAGTGAAATACTTATGGTGCCCGGCAGGGATCCGGCTTGCCGCCGATGATATTTTCTGCCGGCGGGGTCGTCATCGCCGGCAATTGACCGATTATGGATCATGACAGTGGGAGGAGAGCTTTGGAGATCAACGGAGAAACCAGGCTGATCGGGATTTTAGGCGACCCGGTGTCGCATTCGCTGTCGCCCAGGATGCAGAACGCCGCTTTCGACGCCATGGGCCTCAACATCACCTATGTGCCGCTGCCGGTGGCGCCGGCTCAGCTGGAGGCCGCCGTCGCGGGCCTGCGGGCGATGCGGTTCATCGGCGCCAATGTGACCATCCCCCATAAGGTGCCCGTGTCCGGGCTGTTGGACCGGCTCGACGTCTCCGCGAGGCGCGCTGCGGCGGTCAACACGATCGTCAATGACGATGGTGTCCTTACCGGGCACAATACCGACGGAGCCGGATTTATCCGTGCCCTCACCGAAACAGCCGTGGTCGATTTCCGTCAGGCTGCCACTGTCATCTTCGGCGCCGGCGGCGCCGCGCGCTCAGTTGCCATGGCCCTTGCGGGAGCCGGCGTTCCCGAAATCGCGCTGGTTAACCGGACGCTGGCAAAGGCGGACGAGTTGAAGGCGCTGATAGAGGCGGAATTCCCCGCAGTGACCGTGGTCGCTTCGGTGCCGGATGCCGCGGCCGCGCGCCTGCTTTCCGCCAGTAAAATAGTGATCAATGCCACTTCTCTCGGTATGGTCGGCGACCTAAAGAGTGTCCCCTTCGACGTCGATAAATTATCGGAAGGGCATGTCGTCTGCGACCTGGTCTACACAAGATCAACGGCAACTCCTCTGTCGGTCGCGGCGAAAAAAAAGGGGGCGACCTTTATGGGCGGTCTGCAAATGCTTCTGATGCAAGGAGCTGCATCCACCCAGATATGGACCGGCAAGGAACCCCCCATTGATGTAATGAGGAAGGCACTTGAACCCTAGCGAACTCTCAGCCCGCAAGACGCGGAAGCTTCAACCTATCGGCGAGATCCTGGTAGGCAAGGGGCTGATCACCCGCGATCAGCTGAACGCGGTTCTGGAGAAGCAGAAGGATACGCCCAAGCGGCTGGGCGAGATCCTGGTCGAAGACGGCATCCTGTCGCAGGACCAGCTTAACCATGCACTGGCGGAGCGCCTGGGCGTCGAGCACATCGGGCTGACCGAGCATGATGTCGACTCGCTGGCCGCCAACATGATCCCCGAGAAGCTTGCCCGGCGCTACGGCGCCATACCTGTCAGGTTCCTGGACGAGAATACGCTGCTGATGGCGATGGTCGATCCGACCAACGTATTCGCCATCGACGATCTGCGGATGATGACCGGCTACGACATCAAGCCGGCTATCGCTTCCGCAGAGGACGTGTTCGGCCAGATCTCGAAGATTCACCGGCTGGGCGACTCGGTCGACGAGGAAGTCAGCGCCGAAGAAGAGGAGCTTATCGCCGACACGCCCGTGTCGGCTGACATCCGCGAGGCGGCGTCCGAGGCTCCGATCGTCAAACTGGTCAACAGCATCATCAGCCAGGGCGTCGATGACGGCGCCAGCGACCTTCATTTCGAGCCCCAGGAAAAGGAACTTGTCATCCGCTTCCGGATCGATGGCGTTCTGCACGAGATCATGTCCATCCCCAAGCGCATGCAGTCAGGGGTGCTCTCGCGCATCAAGGTGATGTCGGATCTGGATATCGCCGAACGGCGCATCCCTCAGGATGGCCGCATCGGCCTCACCGTCGGCGGCAAGCCCATCGATGTGCGCGTCGCTTCGATGCCTACCGTTTACGGCGAGAAGATTGTCATGCGCCTGCTGGACAAGAGCAGCGTGATGCTCAACCTGACCGACCTCGGCTTTTCCCAGAAGGCGTTGAGCCGCTACGAGACAGCTTTTCGCAAACCTTACGGAGCCCTGCTGGTGACCGGACCGACCGGCAGCGGCAAATCCACAACGCTTTACGCGACGCTCAACGTGCTTAATTCCAGGGAGAAGAACATCATCACCGTCGAGGATCCGGTGGAATACCGGCTGGGAGGCATCAACCAGACCCAGATCAACACCAAGGCCGGGCTGACGTTCGCCTCAGGCCTGAGGGCGATCCTCAGGTCCGACCCCGATATCGTCATGGTCGGCGAGGTCCGCGACAAGGAGACGGCGCAGATCGCCATCGAATCGGCGCTTACCGGCCACCTGGTCCTGAGCACGCTCCATACCAACGATGCTCCCGGAGCGCTGAGCCGGCTCTCCGAGATGGGGATCGAACCCTTCCTGACGGCTTCGGCGATCGAGTGCGTGCTGGCGCAGAGGCTGGCGCGAAAGCTCTGTACTCACTGCAAGGAGCCCTTCCAGCCTTCCGATGAGGCGCTCCGGCAGGGCGGGTTTCCCCAGGAAGTGATGGGACGCGGCATCACTCTTTACCGGGCCAAAGGCTGTCCGCGCTGCAACAATACCGGTTACAAGGGTCGTCTTGGCATCTATGAAGTCATGCTGGTCAGCGAAGCCATCGAGCGCCTTACGGTTGAGCGCAAAAGTGCCGATGAGATTTCAAGAGTGGCTCAGGCTGAAGGCATGGTCACACTCAAAGAGGACGGGATACAAAAAGTCCTCAAGGGAGAGACTTCGGTGGAAGAGATCGCCAGGGTCATTGTCTAGCAACTGTAAACCAAGGCAGGAAGAGGGGGAGACCTCAAAATGGATTTAGTCGACATCCTTGTCGAAGTGCTGGAAAGGAAAGCGTCAGACCTGCATCTGACGGTGGGGACGCCTCCGGTGATCAGGGTTTCCGGAAAGCTCATCAGGCTGGATTACCCGAAACTTACCAGCAACGACACACGGGATCTTATCTACAGCATCCTTTCCCAGGAACAGCGGCAGCGGATCGAGAGTGAATGGGAGATCGACTTTTCCTACTCGGTGCCTGGCCGCGCCCGTTTCCGGGTCAATGCCTATTTTCAGCGCAACAGCCTGGGGGCGGCCTTCCGCCTGATACCGGCGCATATCAAGACTGTCGAGGAACTGATGCTGCCACAGGTGCTGCACGTCATGGCAGCGAAGCCGCGCGGCTTCGTGCTGATCACCGGCCCGACCGGCAGCGGCAAGTCGACTACGCTGGCAGCCCTGATCCATGAGATCAACCAGACGCGTGATGAGCACATCATGACGATCGAGGATCCGATCGAGTTTCTGCACCGTCATCAGAAATCAATCGTCAACCAGCGTGAGGTGGGCACTGATACGCAGTCTTTCAACCGGGCGCTCAAATCGGTGCTGCGGCAGGATCCGGACGTCATCCTCATCGGCGAGATGCGTGACACCGAGACGATGCAGACGGCGCTGACCGCGGCCGAAACCGGCCACCTGGTGTTTGCCACTTTGCACACACAGGACGCGCCGCAGACGATCGACCGCATCATCGACGTGTTCCCGCCGCACCAGCAGAGCCAGATCCGCGTGCAGCTGGCCGCCACCCTGATGGGAGTCTCCACGCAGCAGCTGCTGCCCACCGTGGACGGCACCTCGCGCGTGCCGGCCTGCGAAGTGCTGGTGCCGACGCCGGCGGTGCGCAACCTGATCCGTGAGGGGAAGACTCACCAGATCTACTCCATGCTGCAGACGGGCAGTCAGTACGGCATGCAGACAATGGATGCGGCGCTGTCGGACCTGGTCCGGCGCGGCAAGATAACCAAGGAACTGGCGCTTAAGAAGTCAAGCAACCCGGAGGAACTGGAGCGCTTGATAATGGGAAGGGCAGCGTAATGAAAGCAAACGGCAAGGGATAGGAAGATGTCAACTTTTGTCTACAAGGTCAGAGACATGCATGGGGTCTCCTCCAGGGGCGAACTGGAGGCGAACTCGCGCGCCGAAGTGGCCAGCAACCTGCGCAACCGGGGGCTGACTGTCGTTGAGGTCAGCGAGAAGAAAGCGGGTATGTCGCTCAGCCAGATGATGAGCGACATGCAGCGGATCAAGTCGAAGCACATCACCGTATTCTCCCGCCAGTTCGCCACGATGATCAGTTCGGGCCTGGCGCTGCTCAGGGCTCTCTACGTGCTTGAGAACCAGACCGAGAACCAGAAGCTCAAAACCGTCATCGGCGCCCTGCGCGCGGACGTGGAAGCAGGTCAGGCGCTGTCTGATTCGATGGAGAAGCACCCGCGGGTGTTCAACCGCCTTTACGTGAGCATGGTCAGAGCTGGAGAGGCTGGTGGTATCCTGGATGAAACCCTAAACCGGGTGGCTTCGCAGCTGGAATCCGAGGACAGCCTCCGGCGCCAGGTGCGTTCGGCGATGGTCTACCCGCTCCTGATCGCCTCGTTTGCAATTGTCATCATGACCGCCATGATCATCTTCATCATCCCTGTTTTCTCCGGCATCTACGCCAGCATGGGCGGCCAGCTGCCGATGCTGACACAGGTGATGGTAGGCATCAGCAACACCCTGACCAGTATCTATGGCGTCTTTGTGGTAGCCGCCATCGTCGGCTCGATCTACGGACTGATGAGGCTGAAGCGGACGCCGCAGGGAAGCGCCGCCTGGGACCGCATCAAGCTGCGGATCCCGATGGGCATCGGTCAGATCATCCGCAAGCTGGCGATGGCCAGGTTCTCCCGTACGCTGTCTACGCTCATCTCCAGCGGCGTGCCGATCCTGCACGCGATCGAGATCACCGGCGATACCGCCGGCAACGTTGTGGTGGCAGAGGCAATGGCCAGCGTCAGGGCCGGCATCAAGGAAGGCCGGCCGATGTCGGAACCGCTGTCACATGCCGACATCTTCCCGCCGATGGTGACGCAGATGATCGCCGTGGGTGAGGAAACCGGCGCCGTGGACACGATGCTGTCAAAGATCGCCGATTTCTATGAGGACGAGGTCGATGCCGCGATCAAATCGCTGACTTCGATCCTGGAACCGATCATGATGATGGGTGTCGGCGCCCTGGTCGGTGTCATCGTCATCTCGCTCTATCTGCCGATATTCAACCTGATGAATCAGGTGCATTGATGCCGGCGGAACCGCGACTGGAGGCTTCATTACCCATGGCGCCTGCCGACGTAAATTACGAGGGATTGATTTGAGCCGGCCGTGAGTGTGGCTGCAAAGAAAAAAGAATGTGCCGCTGCCGGGGATGAGCACGGCGCCGTCCATGGTGGCGCCGAGGTCGTCGAGTTTCCCCGCGCCGGCGGCGTGGAGCGGCGTAACAAGGAAATGGTTGCCGCTTACCAGGAAAGCCGGGATCCGGCGCTGCTGAGTGCGATCGTCGAGCGCAACCAGGGCCTGCTGCACGCGGTGCTGAAGCGTTTCACCTACTTCCCTGATCCCTATGAGGATCTTCTCCAGGTTGCCAACCTGGGATTGATCAAGGCGGTGCAGCGGTTTGACTGCGGCCGCGGCATCGAGTTCTCCAGTTACGCGACGGCGATTGTCGATGGCGAGGTGCGGCATCACCTGCGCGATAACATGCTGATGCGCCAGCCGCGCTGGCTGAAGAAACTCGAGAAGCTGATCGAGGAAGCTTCCGTGGAGCTCAACAGGACTTTGAAGCGGCCGCCCTCGGTGGCTGAGATCGCCGAGAAGACCAACGTCTCCGAGGAAGGCGTCCTCGAAGTGCTGAAAGCCCATTCGGCTGTGAGTCTGCACCAGGTCGATGATCCTCCCGGCCGGGAGGCGGCCGGGGCGCAGCCCGATTCCAGCCGCATCCGCTCGCTGCATTACGAGTCCTTCTCGCTGCCGGTCGAAGATCGCATTCTCCTGGAAGAGGCGCTCGACGCGCTCAGCATCTTCCAGCGCAAGATTGTATACCTGCTGTTCTTTCGCGATCTGACCCAGTCGGAAGTGGCGGATGAGATGGGTCTGTCGCAGCGCAAGGTCTCGCGCGAATCCGCCAAGGCGCTGAGCCGGATGAAGGCGATCCTGAACACGAAGATTTTTTAAGGTCAACGCTCAAGTTTACAACTGCTTCTGCCGAAGAATGGCACGGACTGAACCTCATCCTGCAGCAGGTAGTGTCTAAAAAAAAGGCAGTTGGGTAGCATAGGGATGAAGGTGAAAAGGGCAAACCACTCGCGAGGGTGGGACGCAAAGCCTCAGGACCGGACTGCTTGTATTTGGTAATAATGTCTGGTTGGCTGGGCTGCCACCAGAGATTCTGAAGTGACAGGGATCTGTGGTTTGCCAAAGACCGCAGGTCCCTTTTTTACTGCGGTAAAAAGTGTAATAGGGGAGGAGGTGACATCCATGATAAACAGGATCAGAAAAAGGACGCAGGTGGGTGGTGGTGAAGGTGGTTTCACGCTGATTGAACTGTTGGTGGTGATTATCATCATCGGCATCCTGGCGGCAATCGCGATTCCGATGTATCTCAGTCAGCGTCAGAAGGGCTGGAACGCTGCCTCTCAGAGTGACCTGCGCAACGCAGCCGTGGCCCAGGAGAGCTACTATACGTCGGCGGGTTCTTATACGAGCAACGTGGGCGACCTGAAGAGCAACGGTTACAACGAGTCGCCTGCCGTAGTCCTGACGGCGACCGGTGATGCCAACAGCTACTGCATGTCTGCTCATGATACCAGCGGCGGCGACACGTGGTATCTGACCAATACAAATGGCGGCGGCGCACCGACGACAGCTCCATGCTAGCACCGACGACAGCTCCATGCTAGTGATCTGAGTTGCGGCTTAAGCCGGGAACGAACCATCGCTATCTTAGGAAACGGCGGACCTCAGGTCCGCCGTTTCCTTTGCCTCAAACCTTTCAAATACACCAAAAAAACCTAACTTTTTTTGTCGGTTTTTCCGATAAGAAGTTAGTAATTCGAAGCTGCGGGATAGTGGCTGGTTTTTTGCGGCTGCCGCCGGCAACGCGGCGCCTGCGGCTGCGGAGGTTCGATTGAGGCACGCAATGAAAAATATCCTGCGCCGCCAGGACGAGGGATTCTCCCTCGTGGAGCTTCTGATCGCGATGACGCTGCTGCTGGTGGCGCTCATTCCCATGGCCGCGCTGCTGATCTCCGGCCTCAGGGCTTCGGCGAATGTCGACGTGCGCATGAGCGCACGGCAACTGGCGGCAAGCGAGATCAGCAAAGTCAAGGACATGGATTTCAAATACGTTGGCATGTCCGGGGTTGCGCTGACCTTTAGCGCCGCTGCCAACGGCAACCAGATCGGGCCGGATGCCGGCAGCGGCCTGCAGGCGACCTCTACCGCAGCCGGACCCCTGAACATCACTTTTACAATCACCCGCAACGTGACCAAGCTGGTCAAGTCGCTGCCGGGCAATCCGGCAACCAAACTTGTCACCATTACCGTATCGTGGTCCTCTGCCAATCCCGGCGGCAGCGGAACGGTTTCAGGCGGATCTGAGCCTGAATCGACCGAGATCGGGCCGAGTGGCATGGCTCCGTAAACCATGCAGGGCAAGAAAATGAACACACGAACTTTTTCCATGAAAATATTTAGAGACGAATCCGGCATCAGCCTCATCGAGCTGCTGGTTGTGATGTCCCTGCTGGCGATAGTCATGGCGGCGGTCACCGGGATGATGGTCTCAGGCATGACCACACAGGCCAAGATTGACGCTCGGCTGCGGGCGCAGCTCGATGCACGGCAAGTGATCTATGACATGGAAAAGACCATGTCCGAAGCCAATCGCCAGGATGCGAGCGGCAATCGTCCGGTTTTCGGAGATGACATGGTGACTTTTCCGTCGCAGGGCGGAACCAAGTGGTTCACGTACATATACACCACTCCGCCCGGAGCCAATAGCCCGACGATCGTCAGGAAGATCACCACCGGCGAACCGGCGCTGCCGGTTTCTGTGACCTCTTCCGATAAACAGATGATCGGTCTTGGCGGCGACGGTCTTACTGCCACGGTTGACCGCGCCAGCGGCGGTCCGATTTTCACGTACTACGGCGCCGACGGCAACCAGATCGCTACCGATGCGACGACACATGTCATCACCGATATCACCACGGTCAGGTCGATCAAGGTCAGCTTCGAGACCACAGTTTCCGAGGGGCATGCACAGCATCAGCCAGTGCCGGTATCGACCCAGATAGACCTGCGCAATTTTAACGTCCAGAGTCCGTGAGGATATCGATGCCCGGCTAAGACCGCAGCGCGGATAATCAGGCTTATCAATTTTAACGAAAGCGTTGTCTTACCGAAAGAGGTGCCTGCCATGAAGAAGATAGGTGATTTGTTAAAGAGGGAAGACGGGATCGCGCTGATCCTGGCCATCGGGACCATCCTGATAATGATCATCATCGGAACCGTGATCCTGATGAACGTCCGCAATTCCAGCTCGACCGTCTTCCATGACCGGGAGCAGACCCAGGCGGTCAACGTGGCCGACGCCGGCATCGACAACGCCATCGCCACGATGATTGCCAATTACGGCTATTATTTTCCCGGAGGCGTAGTACCGTCTCCGCCAACCAACTCGCCTGACGGCAAACCGGTCTATGACTCCGATCAGCAGATCACCGATCAGAACGGTAACGTGACGGGCACCTATCAGGCCTGGTACAAGCAGGATCCGAACATCAACGGGGATCCGAACCTCAACGGCAACGTGCTCATCACTGCTCAGGGGACCGTAAATCTGAACAATAATCAGTTCAAAACGAAAGTGCGCGTCTCGGTCAAATACACCGCTGGCGCATTCGATTACGCCTTCCTGGCCGGCAGCCAGACGAACAACAATGCGACGACGACGTTCACGGCTACTTCCGGTGGCGATGATGACAGTTCGGTCGGCGCCAACATGGTGTTCACCGGCAAGTTCAATGTCAACGGAAACCTGATGCTGAGTTCGCCGGCCAATGGGCAAGATGACGATGATTCAGCGCCGCGCGGCACCATCGATTTCCAGACTCGCCCCGGATTCACAAACCCGCGGGATCCAGTCACGGTCACTGGCACCTATACTCCGAACACGAAGCCGTCGGGGACTCAGCCGGCTCATGCCACTTCGTACGTGCAGTTTCCCGCGGTCGACTTCGCCAAGTTCACCTCGCTTGGCAGCAGCAAAGTCATCACCGTGAACCTGGATACGAATACCTGCGGGACCGGCGGCTGGACACGCAACGGCAACACCTTCTCTATCAATGCCGACACCTTTCAGCAGACGTACGGCAGCTACCAGGTGGTCAGGTTCACGGCGGCGCAAAGCAACACGATAGTGCAGATCGTCGGTGGCTGCGGTTCCTACATCATCACGCCCACCCTGATGATGGACGAGGGGACATCCGGCAATGTCAACACCGCGCCCAGCGAGCTGGACATAATCGGACCGGGAATCAGCCTGGAACCGACCAACGGCGTCGCCATCCTGTCGAATTACGGCGCGGTGAAGCTGGAGGCTGATGTCACCATCGGCAGCAGCACCGCTGGCGCCCTGGTCTATCTCGGCGGCCAGTACGGCGCCAACTCGCTGACCGCAACCGGCAACCTCGCCATGTGGGGCTCGCTGGCGGTCAACGGACCGGTTACTTTCACCTCGATTGGCAAGGGCGAGGAAGATGACAGCGACGACAACCACGGCGAACATACAAAATACTGCGGCGGCGGCAACGACGATCAGCATGCAGACGCGGGTCACACTACCAACATGGCGGTGACCTATGGCAGTGAATACCTGACAAATACCAATCTGCCCGACGGCTGGTGGACGTGGACGGGTGGGAGCGGCATCACGGCGTTGAAATACAACTACCAGCGGGGATAACGCTGTCAGCTGTAATCAGCCGGAATCAAAAATGAAAAGGGCCCTCCCGCGAGGGCCCTTTTTGTCCCCGGGAAATTAACCTCAACCACACGCTGCGTGGGCCGATATCTATTAAGAGGGGCTGGTAGGCGTGTTGCATGCATGTCAATCTTGCGTTCGTGTTTGGCTGGGTAAGATAAAATTCACCGGGTATAATCCGCTCCATCAAGATTGCTCCCCAGGCACGAATTGCGCTGCCCGCAACCAGGGTTTCACCGCGATCGAGATCATCATCACGCTGTCGCTTCTCGGCGTCCTGATGGCGATGTCGGTGAGCGGACTATCCTACTACCAGGCGGGCCGCTCGATGGACGTAGCCCAGCGGGACCTGATCACCCAGATCAGGGAAGCCCAGTCCATGGCGGTGGCTACAGGCAACACGTACCGGATCGACTTCAGTGACCCCTCCAGGCAGACCTATCAGCTGCAATACCGCTCCGGCTCCGGCTGGGTGAACGTGCGTGCACCGGAAAGCCTGCCTGCCGGAGTTCAGTTCAGCTCTGCATCAACCCCCTCCTTTGGCGGCGACGCCTATCTCGAATTTTATGCGCGGGGGACTTGTGAGAGCGGGCAACTGAGCCTGACGGGCAAGTATGACATGAGCAATTCCATCCAGGTGGATGGCGAGACGGCAAACATACGGACTTTTTAAGATTGGGGATCAAGTGACATTATCGGCATCTGCTGGCAGGACCGGACTTCACCAGCGGGTCAACGAGGCTGGCATGACGCTGATCGAGGTCCTCGTGGCGATGTCCATCTTTCTGATCGTGGCTGCCGGAGTGGCCGGCTCCATGATCGTTGGCCTGCGGGCGACCGCGCATTCACGGCAGGCGACGCAGGGCGAAGCCGTGGCGCAGGCGCAGTTCGAGGAGATGAAGGCACGGCCCTATTACGTGCCTTACAGCAGCAACCCGGCCGTGGGCACCACCGCCGCCGTGGATCTGCTGGCGCGCTATTATCCGGGACTAAATACCAGCAGGACCACGGACTCCCAGGGATGGACCGGCTGGTATACCGGCGCGAACGGCGACGCTTATTACACCATTGCGTCGCCGGTCAACAGCCAGGGGATTGCGCTTACGGTAGTAACACGATTTGTCGACAACACCGGCAGCATCGTCACGCCGCCCGCATCGTACAACTCCACCGTGGCCGGGGCGGACGTGCCGCCGAGCAACCTGGTGAAGGTGACCATCACCGCCACCTCCGCCCAGAACCCGTCAAACAATTATGTTTTCGATTCGATGATCTCGGCCACCACCAGCGAGAGCTGCGCCCATTCGTCCAACAGTCACGTGGACATCTTCGGCGCCGTCCTCAAAGTTTCCACCGGCGCTTCCGAACCATACATGGACTACCTCGACGCCTCTCTCGGGGAGGCTCACGCCACCACCGGTTTCGGCTGCACGCCGAGTCCGCAGGCCAGCGCTATCGGCGGCAAACTTTCCCTCTTCGCCGGTCCTACCGCCTCGGGCGCCTCGGTTGCGATCAGCGGTCCGCCGGACGCGCAGCAGCTTGCCGGCCCGCTTGACGTCACCACCAGCAGCTGGCCGATCCCGTCTTTCCTGGCAAGCCAGGCGCAGGCCCATGTCGAAAGTGATGGCTCCCATGAGGTGGAGGCTGACGGGCAGACGACGGTCGGCACCCAGTCGCTGCGACTGCAGCAGGTCGACGGCAGCTACGACGATGGCGGCGATGGCATGCGCTGGGACTTTGTCAACCCGACAGTGACAGCTACCAGCGGCACCGTCTCCAATAATGACCAGATCAAGGCTGAGCTTGAGCAGGACGACGGCCGCACCAGCGGGCAGGGGCAGGTCTCATACCAGCAGGTCAATATCCTGCCGCTGCAAGCAGTCTCGGCCAACACGCCTTCGGCGCGGCAGGGGCTGGTCTTTGTCCGCACTTTCAGTGCCAGCGCCAGCAGCGATGCCGATGGCAAGCCGGGAGACATCAACAACAGCGTGACCTACTCGGCCACGGTGGGCGTGTTCAACCCCGACAAACCGGCAGACTGCACGGGGGATGACTGTTACGACATCTACACCAGCGTCGGACCGCAGAACCCGCTGCAGACGGCGGTCGATCTGAGCCAGGCGAAGTACGGCCTGCAGAGCACGCTGCTGAGCGAGTGGTACAGCTCCTCGGCTTCTGATCTTGCCAGCGCCATGGCGGCCTCCTCCGACGGCACGACATCGTCGATCAACGTCGACGCCCTGATGAAACTCTCCGGCGCCTTCGGCAGCGAGGTCCGGTTGGGCAGCGACGGCGCGGTCACGCTGGTGAATCCTCAGGGGTACCAGCAGGTCTGGTTGGGTTCCGTTGATATCTCCATCCTCCAAAATAAATAAGTTGATGCTACGTATCAAGGAAGATATCAACGCCAGCGACGTGCCCGGCAGCGGTTGCGGGAGCCGGTGTCAGGAAAGTGGCTTTACCCTGATCGAGATCCTGGTGACGCTGATGGTGTTCACCGTCGTGATGACCGGGATGTTCGGATTTCTCTGGGGCGTCACCCATAACTGGCGCACAGGCAAGGACTCGGCCGATGTCACGGAAAACGCCCGGCAGGGGCTTAACCGGATGACACGGGAGCTGATGCAGGCGTCGCAGGTCACCGAGGCGGACCCGACCAGGGTGAGCTTCGCTGTCAATTTCGGCGATGGCTGGCAGACGATCACCTACGCGTTTCAGCCCTCCGCGGACGGCAGCCCTGGCACCATCTGGCGCAGCTCCTCGACCGCGCCCGGGCAGTCGACGCTGATCAATGGCGTCGATCACGTGCAGTTTGCTTACTACGGCAACGATTTCCGTTGCGACGCGAACGGAGACGGCGTCATCGACTATTCGGAGATCCTTGGCTGCGGTGGCAGCGTGGCGATGATCGCCCGGGTGGACATCCAGCTGACGCTGAGCGCGGGCAACAGCGCGCCGCAGTCATTCGTCCAGCAATCATGGTTGAGAAATCGTCCTAACTCCTAACTAAGGCTTCGAGATGAGACAATTGCTGAAAATTATCAGGAGCAGGGTGTCTGCCGGGAGCGAGCGCGGCGTGGCGATGGTGTCGGTTGTGCTGACGTCCTCGGTATTGCTGATAATCGGTACGGGGATGTACTATGTCGCCAGCCGCGAAGGCACGATGTCGCAGGCGAACTATTCCGGCGGCCAGGCATTTTACTATGCCGAAGGCGGCCTGGAGAATGTCATGGACATCCTCAACTATGCCGCGACCGAATGGCAGCTGACGCAGCCGCGGGCTGACCAGAGCCCGGACGGCGTCGGCTATCTGATGGATCCCAATCCGGACTTGCGGCAGAACCCCACCAATCCCGTTCAGATGAAAATAGGCCGCCAGACCTACACCGTTTACGTGGATGAGGTAGACCAGTATGGCAACCACTGTGTCAATTGTGGCCTTGATCTTTCGGGCACCGCCCCTGCGTATCTGCAGATCACAGCCAAGGGGCAGTCCTCCGAAGGTTACCGCAAGCTGCAGCAGATGGTGAAGGTCCAGGGCACCGGATTTCCGCTTACCTTCTATGTCGACGGCGACGCCAATCTGAACGGCAACGTGGCCCTGACGAATGAGAGCATCTTTGTGCGCGGGAATTTTTATGGTCGTGACAAGCTCACCCTCACCGGCAACGATATGCAATACGGCGGGGCTGCCGGCGTCTTTGCCACCGGCTCCATCTACGCCAAGCAGAACGGCGGCAGCTCGCAGATCTATACTTCGGCAGGCGCTCCCAGCCGTTACTGGTCGAGCAACGATGTCAATGACCGCGACAGCCGCGGTCCGGCCGGCAACAAGTTCTCTGTGACGCAGATGCAGAATTATTTCAACTATGCTGGGGGCCTGACCACGAACCAGCTGGATATCCTCAAGAGTCAGGCGCAGACTTCCGGATATTACAACGGCAATCCCGGCAGCAAGGTCACCATCCAGCAGGATGACCTGCCCAACCGCAGCGGCGATGTCGTCGTCTATGTCGAGTTTCCTTCCGGCAATCCGATGAACAACAGCGTCGATCTCAAGTTCCAGTGGCCGATCAGCGGTGGCAGCGGCAAGGCGCTGATTGTCGTCAAGAACGGCAGCGTTACGCTGGAAGGCAGCTCTATCGGCAATCTGAACGGCGATATCTACTGTCCCGATGGCAGCGTTACGGCCAATGGCAGCGGCAACGGCGTCTTCACCGGGGCCATCTGGGGCAAGGGTTTGACCGACATCGGGAATTTCAACTTTGCCCTAAGCCAGCAATTCATGCAGGATCCGCCCTTCTATGCCTGGCAGGTAACCCGCCTGAGCAACTGGACCCAAGTGGATCAGTAGCGGCTTCAGAAACGCGGGCTTGCGGGGCGGCGGCCGGAAAGCGCCGCCCCGTTTGCGAAAAGAGGTTAACGGGCACTTGCGGCAAAAAAGATATCGTGACCAGACAGAAAATCTACGATATCTCGGTTCCCATCTTCGAGGGCATGCCTGTCTTTCCCGGGGATTCTGGCGTGCAGATAAAGCCGTTCCACCAGATCTCACAAGGTGATACGGCCAACCTGTCAGAGCTCAGGCTGGGCTCGCATGCCGGCACGCATGTCGATGCCCCCCTGCATTTCGTCGAGGGGGGAAAGAGTGTCGACCAGCTGCCGCTGGAAGTCCTGATAGGCGAGGCCAGGGTGCTCGACCTCACCGGGGTGGAGGGTCAGGTCGCGCCGGAGGATCTGAAGGCTGCTGGCATCGGTGCTGTCACCCGGGTGCTGCTCAAGACGGATAATTCACAGCGGTTATGGCGGCAGCCTGGATTTTGCAAGGAATATGTATCGCTGTCAAATGACGCGGCGGATTTTCTGGTCGCGAGCGGAGTCCGGCTGATCGGGGTCGACTCCCTGTCGGTCGAGCGCTTTCATCCTGACGTCCACCATGTTCACGAGGTGCTGCTGGGCGCATCGGTAGTCGTGCTTGAAGGCGTCGATCTGGGCGGGGTGCCTGCCGGAGATTACCAGCTGGCCTGCCTGCCCCTCAAGATCAGAGGCGGCGACGGCGCGCCGGCCCGGGCGGTGCTGATCGAGCCCTGACACCCGGCAGGCAATACCGGTAGAAATCCGGAGGTGGAAGCCTGAGCGGCAGAAGCCTGGCTGCGCCAGGTGGGCCCGGCACATAAGCCTGGCCCTGGCTTACGCGGTGACGATCGTCCGGACCCGCCCCGTCTTCTGCGTGACCACGAATGAAGTGACACCGCCGTCGCGGCGGAACTTGAGCGACAGCTTTTCCTTGCCGACGCGCAGATCCCTGATGTCAGCTTCCTTCAGCCAGGAGGGCAGCGAGGGCGAGTTGACGTACACGGTATTGGTGGGCGCGTCGGCTTCGATGCCAAGCATGGCCTGGAGGATCATGAAGATGGAGCCGGCTGCCCAGGCCTGAGGGCTGCAGGCGACCGGATAGTTGACCGGACGGCTGATCGAGCGCTTGGTGAAGCCGCAGAACAGTTCCGGCAGGCGGTAGTAATCATGGTGGAGCGCGGCCTCGAAGAGACCGGAGCTGACAGCGTTGGCTTCCCGGTCATACCCGTACTTTTTCAGGCCGCGGATGATGATGGCGTTATCATGCGGCCAGACGCTGCCATTGTGATAACTCATCGGATTGTAATTGATGGACGACTTGCTCAGTGTGCGGATGCCCCAGCCGGAGAACATGTCAGGCAGCATTAGCCGCTCAACCATCTGCGCCGCCTTGTCTTCGTCGATGATCCGCGCCCAGAGGCCGTGCGCCGGGTTTGAAGTGACCGTTTTTACCGGCTTCTTGTCGCGGTCCAGCGCCATGGCAAAGTAGCCCTCGCGCGGCAGCCAGAAGACCTCGTTAAATCGCGCTTTCAGGGCCAGGGCCTGTTTGTCGAGGGCAGCCGCCCGTTCCGGGTCGCCCAGCAGCCCGAACAGCTGCGCCATCCGCCGCTTGGCATAGTAAACATATGCCTGCACTTCTGACAAGGCGATCGGCGGCTGGGCCAGAGCGCCGTCGGTATGCACCACCGAGTTCCCGGAATCCTTCCAGCCCTGGTTGACAAGTCCGCGCCGGGACCGGGTCTCATACTCGATGAAACCGTCGCCGTCGGCATCGCCATACTCATCGATCCACTCCAGCGCCTGATCGATGGCCCCGGTCATCGAGCGCGCGAACTCCAGGTCTCCCGTCCACTTGACGATATCGGAGATCATGATCAGGTAAAGAGCGGTGGAGTCGGCGCTGCCGAAGTATGGCGTATGGGGGATCGCCCTGATATTGGCCAGCTCGCCGCGCCTGACCTCATGGAAGATCTTGCCTGGTTCCTCATCCCGCCAGGGATCGACCGATTTGCCCTGCAGCTGCGTGAACACCTTGGCTGTTTCCATCGCGGGCTGCGCGTCCAGCATCATGGTCTGGAGGCAGGTGATGATCGTGTCGCGACCAAACGGGGTCACGAACCAGGGTACGCCGGCGCTTAAAAAGAAACCGAACTCGGTCTGCGTCGCCAGCATGCGGATGTCGCGCTGGCTGCTCCGCAGCACAGCGGTAAACAACTCGTTGTCAGTATCGATCTGGGCCGTGGACGCAAACCATTGCTCGTAACTCTTGCGCACCGTGCCGATCGCCTTGCTGAAATCCTCGCCGTTGGACGCTGGCGTGGTCGGCAGGAGGGGCTGCACTTCGAACCTGATCACGCGCCGCTCCAGCGGCTTTAGCTGGAAGCGGTAGATCGCCGTGGTGCCTTCGATTTTCGTCGGCGGCGTTTCCAGGCGGATGTCAGTCTTGCGGAGGATGGCATCCAGGCCGTGGTATGCCAGCAGGATCGAATCCCCCGTCACCTTGGCTGCCAGCCGCGTGCCGTACTTGGTGCGCTTGGTGCCGCGCACTTCGAACATGTCGGCGAAGTCGGCGTCGAACTCGATCTCCACGGAGACATCGACCGGAAAGAGATTGTAGTTCTTGATCCGGATCAGCTCATAGAGCTTGCTGTTGATGACGCGGATGCGCCTGATGTTGATCGTTTCCTGGGGAACGACCATACCTTCGGGTGTCATGAAATCGGTGTTTGTGAGCTCGATCTGGCTCATGAAACCCCGGTCGGCGGTAGAGGACAGCAGCACCGGGCGCGAGCCGAACAGGCTCAGGTTAAACGCGCTCAGGAAACGGGTGTCCTGGTAATAGAGCCCCAGGCCCGAGGTGTCCTCGCGGGCGACATTGCCCTCGATGTCGCTGTAGAGGAAGAGTTCGCCTTCCTTGACGACCAGCTTCTCCTTCTTGACGTCAATGATGACGAACGGCTCGCCGCGCTCCAGTACGCGGCCGGAATCATCGCCGAGCACCTGGAAGTACTCGCCGCCGATCCTGATCTCGCGTTCGCCGTTGTTTTTAGAACCGGGCATGGTAATACGCTAGCACAATTTATCCGTTTTGCTTTTTTAAGACTTTTGATAGGATTAAAACATATTTTCCCCATATTGGCCGGAAACAGAGGCGTCTCAGTTTCTTCAGTCGGTCTTGGAATATGTTTCAGGTAGCAGGGCATGCGGGTATCCGATAGGGCAACGCGTGCGGAATGCAGGCCGTCACTGTTTCCAATGACAGTTTGAAAGGAGCCGACGTGGATCTCAATCTAGTCTTAAAGGGCAAGGAAGTTTTCAGCCGCGCCAAGCACGAAGCGGCCGAGCGGGTTCTTAGCCAGTCTTTGAAGGTGCTGGCGAATTCCTCGGACAAGAATTACCAGCGGCTGGCGCAGGCTTTCGGCAAGCTTGCCGAAAGCAAGCAGCAACAGATGGTCGCCGACTGGATGCAGGGCTATCTGGCTCCAGGCAGCCCGGGCGTGGAATATTTCAACCGCCTGCTGGGCTCGGTCAATCCCAACGTCCGCAAGAACTACATCGCCAAGACCATCGTCAGCCTCTTTTTCCGCGATCCCAAGGTTTCAGCCAGGCTGATGGCCGAGGCGGGCATCAGTTCGCCGAATCTGATCGTCATCTCTCCCAGCATGCGCTGCAACATCAGCTGTGTGGGATGCTACGCGGGCAACTACACCAAGGCCGACGACCTGGATCCGGAGATCGCCGACCGCGTCATCACCGAGGCCAAGGAGCTCGGCATCCGCTTCTTCGTCATCACCGGCGGCGAGCCGTTCTTTTACAAGCCGCTGCTGGGATTGATCGAAAAGCACAGCGATGTTTCCTTCCAGGTGTATACGAACGGTACGCTCATCGACGAGGAGATGGCCGACCGCATCGTCGAGCTGGGCAACGTCGCTCCCGCCATCAGCATCGAGGGTTTTCAGAAAGAGACGGATGAGCGGCGCGGGCCGGGCACCTTCGACAAGGTCATGCGGGCGATGGACAACCTGCGCGAGCGGGGAGCGGTGTTCGCATTCAGCACGACGGCGTCGCGCAAGAACATCGATACGATCACCAGCGACGAGTTCGCGCAGATGATGATCGACAAGGGCTGCGCCTACGGCTGGTATTTCTCATATATCCCGATTGGAAAATCGCCGGATCTGGCATACATGCCTTCGCCGAAGGAGCGCAACAGGCTGCGCGAGGGCGTCAACCGCATCCGCAGGGAGCTGCCGATCCTGGTGGCGGATTTCTGGAATGACGGCACGCTGACAGGCGGCTGCCTGGCGGCGGGCCGCAAGTATCTGCACATCAACAACCGCGGCGACGTGGAGCCCTGCGTTTTCTGCCATTTCGCGACAGACAATATCAAGGAAGTCACGTTGCTGGAGGCGATCAGGTCGCCGTTCTTCCAGTCGATCCGCAAAAAGCAGCCGTTCGGGCACAACCTCTTGCGGCCGTGTCCGATCATCGATCATCCCGCGGTCCTGCGCGAGGCCGTGGAGAAGCACGGCGCTTACGCCACGCATGAAGGCGCCGAGAGCGTCATCGGCGAGCTGCGCGAAGGTCTGGATGACTATGCCAGGAGTCTGGAAGCCGTCACTGACAAGGTCTGGAAGCAAGACTACAAGTGGGCTGAGGACTGGCTCGACAAGGACCAGAAAGAAGCGGCGGACAGGGCGGAAAAGCTGTGCAGCCGCGGGCTGGCGTCCGAGCGGACGCCGGCGTAAATCCACGGCGATAACTGTATAATCGGGCGGGACCGCGAGGTTCCGCCCTTTTTGCATGGATAAAAAAAGCCTTCACAGCCAGGAAATGAGATGGGGACCGGAGATCGACGCCCTCCGGATCGGTTGCGGCTGGGCGCCGGAGGATCTGGGCAAACCGTGGCTGCTGGTGGAAAGCACCGCCGGTGACTCCCATCCCGGCAGCGTGCATCTGGCCGGGCTGGCCGGCGAGGCCGCGGTGGGCGCGCGAGCCGCCGGGCTGGCCGCGGGCCGCTATTATTGCACCGACATGTGCGACGGCATCGCCCAGGGGACGGAAGCGATGTCTCTTTCGCTGGCTTCCCGGGAGCTGATTGCGATGGCCGTCGAGCTGCACATGGCATCAGGGCATTTCGACGGCTGGGTGGCTGTATCTGGCTGCGACAAGGCGGTCCCGGCGCACCTGCTGGCTGCGGCCCGCCTCGGCAGGCCGGCGGTATTCATGCCCGGCGGCGTCATGCGCACCGGTGGCGGCGATGTCACTGTGGACCGTCTGGCGGAGCTCTACGCGCGCCTGAAGCGGGGACAGATCAGCGAGGCAGAATACCGTTCGCGCGCCTTGACCGCGGTTCCCTGCGCCGGCGCCTGCAATTTTCTGGGAACTGCCGTGACCATGCAGATCATGGCTGAGGCGCTGGGGATGGCGCCGCCCGGATCGGCGTGCTGCCCGACCGAATCTCCTGAGCACCCCGGCTTTGCCCGCCGGTCGGGAGAGCTGGCGGCGGCGCTGATCGCCGGCGATGTCACCCCGGCGCAGATCGTCACGCCGGCGGCGCTGCGCAACGCTCTGGTAGTACATGCGGCCATCGGCGGCTCCACGAACGCCATGCTGCATCTGCCAGCGCTGGCGGCCGAGCTGGGGCTGGAGTTCGACTGGGATGACGTCAGACGGATCAACGCCTCGGTGCCCTGGATCCTCAACCTGAGGCCGTCCGGAGAGTATACGGCTGACCTGTTCTGGCACGCGGGAGGTGTGCCGGCGCTGATGGACGGCATCCGGAGCTATCTTGACCTGGGCGTGCTCACGGTCACCGGCCGGACCCTGGGCGAGAATCTGGAGCTCTGGCGGCGCCAGACCGGCCCGGTAGCGGGAGCCAGGCATCTGGAGTCCTTCGGGCTGAAGGCGGACGACATCATCCGTCCGGTGGACCGTCCGATGAGCCGGTGTGGGGCGCTGTCGGTGCTTGCGGGCAATCTCGCCCCGGGGATGGCGGTGGCCAAGCGCTCGGCCGTGGCGCCGGCGATGCTGAGCTTCGAAGGCCGGGCGCGGGTTTTCGACGGCCAGCAGGCGGCGCTGGCGGCGGCGCTCTCCGGTTCGGTGAAGCCGGGCGACGCCCTGGTGGTGCGCTATGAAGGCCCCCGCGCCAGCGGCATGCCGGAGATGTTTTATCTGACCGCGGCTCTGGCCGCCGACGAGGAACTGAACCGAAGCGTCGCCCTGGTCACCGACGGGCGCTTCTCGGGCGCCACCAGGGGGCCCTGCGTTGGCCACGTCAGTCCCGAGGCGGCCGTCGGTGGTCCGATCGCCGCAGTGCGGGACGGCGATCTGATCAGGATCAACATGGAAGAAGGCGCCATCGATCTGGTGGGGGCCGCGGGCAAGAGGTTGCCGCCCCAGGAAATCCCGAAACTCATCGATGAGCGCCTGTCCGGGGTCAGCTCCCCGTGGCAGCCGCCGCCGCGTCAGGGCCTGCTGGCGCTTTATACCCGCTTCGCCGGCCCGGCCGAGCGCGGCGCCCGGATCGAGCTTTAGGGCCGCCAGCTCGTTTCATCCCAGCCTGGCAGCGATGCCTTCGCCGTGGCTGGGCACATGTCTTCGCCGCTACCCGATTCAGCCGACGCCCGGTACTTGCCGAAGCTTTAATTAGCATGATCTATTGAATCCGGGCATTTGAGATGAATACGCACCAGCTGCTTACGTGGAAACGCCACTTTCATTTATATCGGGCGGCAACCGGTTCACCGGGTGACGAAGGTTACGGGTCGCCGGGCGCTGCTCCCGATGCCGGGAAAAAGTGGAGATTAAGGATAGGCCGCGGCCGGAAGGCCAAGCGCGCCGCAATCGGCGTCGGCCATCATGTCGACTTCAAGGAACAGACGCGTCAGAAAAGCATCAGGTTGATGTGGGACTTGATTGTGGTCTTCCTCGTTTTTGCCGTCGCTCTGATATTCGCCTCCGTTTTCGACCTGCACGGGATGTTCGAGGCCGCCTCCGTACAGTTAAAAAGCAGTCCCATCCAGTACGACGAAATCATTGTCGCGCTCGGTTTCATGGCAGCGGCGCTCAGCGCGTTCGCCGTACGCCGCTGGCGCGAGCTGGAGGTCGAGATCGACGGGCGCCTGGATGTCGAGGACGCGCTGAAGGAAAGTGAAGTGCGCTACCGGACGCTGGCGGAGGCAGCGCAGGATTTCATCTTCATCCTCGGACGCGACGGACGCATCCGGTACGTCAACAGCTTCGCCGCCTCCCAGCTGGGTATGCCCGCCGACCGGCTGGTTGACAAAAAAGTCGGCGAGGTGTTCCCCACCGATGTTTCCGGGCTGGACGAGGCCGATCTGAGGCAGGTGTTTGAAAACCATCATCCATTGCGGCTGGAGGCGCCGGTTGTCCTTTCCGGGAAGGAAACATGGCAGAGCATGTCGCTGGTTCCCATCTTCGACGAGGCTGGCCGCGTGGACACGATCCTGGGGATCTCCCGCGACGTCACCGAGCGCCGGCAGGCCGAGACGGAGTTGAAACAGGCTCATGACGGCCTGGAGGTGACCGTAGCGGAGCGCACCGCCGAACTCGAGAGCCTGAACCAAAAGCTGGAGACCGAACTGGATGAGCGCCGCCTCGCCGAAGACAGCCTGCATGCTGTCAACCGGGCATTGCGGACGGCCATGGCTTCGAATCATGCCCTGGTCAGCGCCAGCGCCGAACCGGAGCTGCTGAGGCAGATCTGCCGGGCGGTGGTGGAGGCCGGCGGGTATCAGTTCGCCTGGGTCGGATTCGCCGTCGATGACCCGGAGAAGACGATCAGGCCGGTGGCAACCGCCGGCTACGAGAAAGGTTATCTGGAAGCCACCCGCAGCACCTGGGATGACAGCGCTCTCGGCCGCGGGCCGAGCGGCAAGGCGATCAGGAGCGGGCTGCCGAGTGTGGTCCGGGATGTGGACAGCGACTCTGACTTCCGTCCCTGGCGGCAGGCTTCGACTGCCCGGGGATTCGCGTCGGTGGTGGCCCTGCCGCTGGGCCTCGCTGAGCACAAATATGGCGTTCTGAACATCTATTCATCCGACCATGATGCTTTTGATGATGGAGAAGTGGCGTTGTTGAGTGAGCTGGCGGGCGATCTTTCCTACGGCCTGGAGGCGCTCAGGACCAGGGGAGAGCGTGATCAGCAGGCGTTGACGCTCAGAAGGACGGGGGAGCAGCTTTCGCTGCTGGTCGAGTCGCTGCCGATCATTTTTTATACCAGCGAAGCAGAGGGCGATTTCGGGATCACCTATGTGAGCAACAACGTCCGCGAGCTGGCGGGCTACAGGCCGGCGCAGATCACCGGTGACCCGGTCTTCTGGGTCGACCGCATCCATCCCGATGACGCGCCGCGGATCTTTGAGGAATCGCACAGGGTATTCGACCAGCATCTGCATGAATATGAATACCGCTGGCGGACGGCGGGAGGGACTTACAAATGGTTTCTGGATGTCCACCGACTGGTCAAATCCCCCGATGGCTCCGGAGACACATATATCGTAGGCATGTGGCTGGATATTTCCGCCCGCAAGAGCGGCGAGGAAGCGCTCCTGAAGGTCAAGGAGGGTCTGGAGCTGGACGTGGCCACCCGCGAAGAGCAGCTGCATCAGGCCGAGGCGACGCTGGCCGAGCGGGAGCGTGAGCTCGGTCAGGCCAGGACAAATACCCGCCTGCTGGCCGGCATGGAGGAAATGCTGCAAAGCTGCCTGGCGGTTCCGGAAGCGTTTGGCGTTTTCTCACATTACGCGTCGGAGCTCATGCCGGCCAGTTCGGGAGCCGTTTACATGCTCGACCCTGACAGCGGCCGGTTCAATGTCGGTGGCGAGTGGGGGGAAAATCCTCCCAAGTCGCGCACGTTCGCGTCCGACGATTGCTGGTCCCTCAGGCAGCAGCGGCCACACGTGGTCATGGAAAAAACGGGGGGGACGCGCTGCCGGCACGCGGATTCTGAGAATGCATACGCCTGCATCCCGATGAAAGCAGGCGGCCGGCGGATCGGCCTGATCAGCATGACCGTGGACGCAGCCGCGCGGTCGGAGGAGGAAGTGCAGAGCCGGATGCAGCTGGCTCAGGAGGCGGCGGAGCATCTGGGCGCGACGCTCTACAATCTGAAACTGCGCGAAATGCTGCTTAGCTCCGCGGCCGGAGACCCGTTCGAATGCTCGCGCCCGCAGCCGGGATCTTTGGAAAAGGGTTTTCGGGCCGCGGGTTGAAAATGAAGCTCGAAGCATCGGTACGGGCTCACATCTGCGGCTTGCGGGCAGCCATGTTGCTGCCTGGCAGGGCGGAGTCGCAGTCGTGGGGAGGCAGGGCAGGGATTTGGGGCAGGGCCTCAGGTCCCCGCCCTTTTTAATCGCCAGGGTTCAGACGATCCGGATTCAGACGAGTTCCGGATCGCCGCTTATGAATTTTTGCATCAGTTCCCAGCCGCGCTCCATCCTGAAACCCCAGCGAGCCGCGCTTTCCTCGTCGAACGTCTGTCCGGGGGTTTCCGGCAGGCCCGGCCGGTATATCAGGAACGGGACCGGCTCGCCGGTATGGGTTCTGATCTCGACCGGCGTGGCATGGTCGGGCAGCACCATTATCCGGTAATCCGGGCCGGCTGGCATCTCGTTTAGCAGTGTACCCACCAGATCCTGGTCGAACCGCTCGATTGCCCTGACCTTCTCTTCGGCGCTGCCCATATGCGCCGCCTCATCAGGGGCTTCCACATGTACGTAGACGAAATCCTTGCGCTCCAGCGCCACCAGCGCATGCAGGGCTTTGGCGCGGTAATCGGTGTCGAGATAGCCGGTGGCGCCGGGCACGTCGACAACTTCGAGGCCGGCGTAGATGCCCAGCCCCTTCACCAGGTCGACCGCCGAGATCACAGAGCCCGTCAGCCCGAAACGGGACTGGAAGTCGGGCATCCGCGGTGCCGTTCCCTGGCCCCAAAGCCAGATCATGTTGGCGGGCGCCTTGCCCTGGCCGAGGCGCTCCCGGTTGACCGGATGGTCCGCGAGGATCGCCGTGGAGGCTTCCATCAGGCCGCGCAGCCAGTCGCTTTCGTCGCCGCGGGGAAGGTGCCCGGCGACCGGCTGGCCGCTGATGTCGTGTGGCGGCGTGCACTCGGCCTTCAGCCCTCTTCCTTTCGTCACCATGATGTGCCGGTAGCTGAGACCGGGAAAGAACCCGGCGCCGGCGCCGCGCAGCCCATCGTTAAGCGCGCCGATCAGCTCTCTGGCCTGCCCGGTGCCGATATGTCCGGCGGAAAAATCGCGCATGACGCCGTCTTCGACGTGGACCAGATTGCAGCGGAAGGCAACGTCCTCAGCAGCGAGCTTAATACCGAGGCTGGCCGCTTCCAGCGGCGCCCGGCCCGTGTAATAAAGGTGAGGATCGTAGCCGAGCACGCAGAGGTTGGCCACGTCGCTGCCGGGCGGGAATCCTTCGGGCACGGTGCGCACCAGCCCGACTTTGCCAAAGCGGGCCAGGCGGTCCAGGTTGGGGGTGGAGGCCGCCTGCAGCGCGGTCTTGCCGCCCAGATCTCCGCGGGTGTGGTCGGCGCTGCCGTCCGGGATAAGGACCAAAAATTTCATATTTCAGGCTTTCAGGCCCAGCGCCTTGACCACGCTGGCCAGGTCGGCCTCCACACGCGTCATCTCGCGGCCGGTGGAGATGGCCGTGTCCGGATCCTTGAGGCCGTGGCCGGTGAGCACGCAGACGACTCTGGCGCCGTCTTCCAGCCGGCCCGCATGGCGGGATTTGATGACGCCGGCCAGGCTGGCGGCTGAAGCAGGCTCGCAGAAGGTGCCCTCGGCGCTGGCGACCAGATGGTAGGCGTCAATGATCTCCTGATCGGTGACGGAGTCGATGAAGCCGCCCGATCTGTCGGCGGCGGCCAGGGCCTCGCTGCCGCGGGCAGGCTTGCCGATCCGGATGGCGGTGGCGACGGTCTCCGGATTCTCGACCGGATGCCCCACTACCAGCGGCGCCGCTCCCTCGGCCTGGAAGCCGATCATGCGGGGCAGCCTGGCATTGTTGCCGGCTTGCCGGTATTCGTTGAAGCCCTTCCAGTAAGCAGTGATGTTGCCGGCGTTGCCGACCGGGATGGCGAGATAGTCCGGCGCTTCTCCCAGGCTGTCAACGACCTCGAAGGCGCCGGTCTTCTGTCCCTCGAGCCGGTAAGGGTTGATCGAGTTGACCAGCTGCACCGGGAATCTGGCCACGATTTCGCGGACGATGTTAAGCGCCTGGTCGAAGTTGCCCGCCACGGACAGCACTTCGGCGCCGTGCGTGACCGCCTGCGCCAGTTTGCCGGCGGCGATCTTGCCCTCGGGGATGATGACGATGCAGCGGATGCCGGCGCGGCCGGCGTAGGCCGCCGCCGCGGCGGAGGTGTTGCCGGTCGAGGCGCAGATGACCGCGGTGGCGCCTTCCTCCAGTCCCTTGGAAACAGCCATCGTCATGCCGCGGTCCTTGAAGCTGCCGGTAGGGTTCAGCCCTTCAAGCTTCAGATGGATGTCAAGCCCCAGCTGCGCGCTCAGGCGCGGCGCCGGGATCAGAGGCGTACTGCCCTCCGCCAGGCTCACCACCGGCGTGGCGCCGCTGACAGGCAGAAAGCGCTCATATCTTTTGATCAATGGCAGATCCCTGTTATTCATCATCTTTTCCTTCGACCCGGATCGGCCTGGGCGCAGACCTCACCACTTTCAGGCCTCCGATCTGCTCGATGGCGGCGGCGAAGCTGGCCTCGCGCACCGGATGAAAGACCATCACCAGTTCGGCGCGGGCGCCGCGTCCCTTCTGGAGCACGCTCTGGATGCTGACCTCGTGCTCACCGAACACTCGGGCGATGGCCCCTAGCACACCCGGTTCATCTTCCACCTCAAGCCGCAGGTAGAAGGACGAGACGACATCATCGTCGGGGTAGAAGTCGCGATCGCTGTAGGCGACCGGGTATTCGAGAAATCCAGGCGCGCCGCGCCGGGCCACCACGGAAATGATGTCGCTTACTACCGCTGAAGCCGTTTCCCGGCCGCCCGCGCCCGGACCGGAGAGCATGATCTCGTCGATGGCGGTGCCCTTCAGGAAGACGGCGTTGTAGGCGCCGCTCACCGAGGCCAGCGGGTGATCCATTTTAAGCAGCGCCGGATAGACGCGCACGTTGATCTTGTCCTGATAGAGTTTCGCCACGCCCAGCAGCTTCACCGTAAAGCCGAGCTCGCGCGCATAAGCAATGTCCAGCGAGCTGACGTCTTCGATTCCGGTGCAGGTGACGTCGTCCAGTCCGACGCCGGTGTGGAAGGCGATCGACGCCAGGATGGCCATCTTGGCGGCGGCATCCTTGCCGCTGATGTCAGCGGTGGGATCGGCTTCGGCGTAGCCCCATTCCTGAGCCCGCGCCAGCGCGTCGGCGTACCTGGCGCCGGTGCGGTTCATCTCGGTGAGGATGTAGTTGGTGGTGCCGTTGACGATGCCGTAGACGCTCTTCAGGTCGGCGGCCACCATCGATTCGCGCAATACCTTGATTACGGGAATGGCGCCGGCGACGCTGGCTTCGAATCTGATCTGTGATTTTTTCTGGCGGGCGAGCTGGAAGAGGTAAAAGCCCTGCTGGGACAGGAGCTGCTTGTTGGCGGTGACGACGGCCTTGCCGTTTTCCAGCGCGGCGGTGACGTAATCGAAAGCGGGCTCGGTGCCGCCGATCAGCTCGACGACGATCGAGATCCCGGGGTCGCCCAGGATGTCTTCGAAATTATCGGTGAACTTGTCTGGGGAGGCTCCCGCCCGGGGGACGGACGGCTCGCGCACCAGGATCTTCTTGATGGAGATGGCGGCGCCGGTGGCCTTCTCGATCTCGTCCGCCTGCTGCTCCAGCAGGGAGTGTACGTTAGAGCCCACAGTGCCGTAGCCAAGCAGGCCGATGTGAATTTTTTCCGGACCGGATGAAGCCGCCAAAGCGCTCCTGACCTTAAATCATGCGGTTTATCAATTGAGTTGGCGCCGTCCGGCTGCGCAGAGGACAGCCGCGGTGAAGCCGACGCTAAATCTTATCAGGTGAGCGGAGCGGTGGGAAGCAGCAGGACTGGTAATTGCCCCGGCTAGAGGCGGCAGGCGCCGGCGTAGTTGCCGCCGGTGCCGAAGCTGGTGATGGAGACCACCATCCCCGGCTGCGGCGCGTGGATCATGCGGCCGCCACCGATATAGATGCCCACGTGGCTGATCGGCTGGTTGAAGAAGACCAGGTCGCCCGGTTGCAGCTCCGAAGCGCTGATCGGCGTCCCGGAATAATATTGCGCCGCCGCGGAGTGCGGCAGGTAGATGCCGAGCTGCGCGTAGACGTACTGTACCAGGCCGGAGCAGTCAAAACCGCTGGGGTCGGCGCCGGCCCAAACATAGGGAACGCCGAGATACTTTTCCGCGATGGCGACGGCGCCGCCGGTCGGTGGCGGCAGCGGAGCGGGAGCCGGCCCGGGGCTGGGAGCCGGCCCCGGTTGGGGCGCTGGTGCGGGCACAACTGGCGCCGGCGATGGCGGTGGCGCCGGATCAGTCTGCGGCGAAGCCGGCGTGCTGTCCGGGGCGGCTGCAGCTGCAGGCGCCTGCCATTGCTGCTGTTCCTGCTGCGCCACCATCTGCGCGATATCGCCCTGGACGCCGGCGAGCACCGCCTGGCGCTGGCTCAGCTGCGACTCGATCTGCGCCTTCTGGGAAGCGACGTCATCAAGCAGTTTTTCCTGCCTTTGTCTTGTCTGGTCCAGGTCAGTCCGGGCGTCTTGAACCCGAGCCTTATATTTGCTGACTGCTTCCAGGTCGGAGCGGTCCTGGTCGCCGATCTTTCCCAGCAGGTCGACCCGGGTGATCAGGTCGTTGAAACTGCCGGTGCTGAGCATGACGTCCAGGAGGCTGAGTCTGCCGTCGCGGTAGATGTTGCTCAGCCTCATGTCCAGGCGGTCCTGAGCCTGCTTGAGCTGGGCGGTGGCGTCGGCGAGCGCCTTCTCGTTCTCGCTGATGCGCTGTCTGGTGCTGCCGAGCTCGTCATTGGCCTGATTGTATTTTTCAATCGCCTGCTCGGCGTTCTGGTTTATCGATGCGATCTGGGCCTCGATGCTGGCTGCCTGGGCCTGCTTGGAAACCAGGTCGCCGGACTCGGCCAGCGCCGGCGCGATCGACAAGGCGGTGACAAGGATCAGCAACGTCACGGCAAGAGCCGCAGCCATCCCGGCGGCGGCCACGCGGCGCAGGTTCCCGCCCAGCTTATTGCCCTTTATATTGCCCGTCTTCCCGCCCGTCCTTCTGCTGGTATATCTCAACGATAATTCCCTGGAACCGGTTGTTTGTGCCCGCGGACCGGGCTTCTGCCTTGCCTGTCGGCCGCCGGCTGTCCCGGCAATAAACTGCTTCCACCCGGAGCATCAAACCCCTTTAAATTAAACCCGGGACCATCGCCGCCATGCCCGCCCACAAAAAAGAGCGTCCGCAGCTCAAGCTATTTGTCTGAAAACCGATGAAACCCCTGGAATTCCAAACACCTTTCAGGGGCAGTCATGGTAGCTTTCCTGGCACGAAACAGAGCTATGCGTTACGGGATCATCGGTGCCTTCTTCGGCTTTGGCTACGCTTTCTTCGCGGTGACGCTGGATAGTGCGCTAGGCACCGGCTTTGAATCCCTCCACTTGCTGCTGGCGCCGGTCCTTCTGGGGACGCTGGCGCTTATCATCGGCCGCGAGGAAGACCGGATCCGCAGCCAGGCGAAGCTGCTGGACGATGCGCGCGAGCGCTTTTCCATGCTGACCCATGCCGCGATCACCGAGCGCGACTGGACCGTGAGCTTCCATGATCCTGCCATCCCCACCTGCTGGGAAGTCAAGCATTGCCAGCAGTCTGACTGCCCTTCGTACGGCAAGCAGCATGTGCGTTGTTGGCTGATTGCCGGGACGTTCTGCCGGGGCGATGTCCAGGGCCGTTTCGCACAGAAGCTGGGCAACTGCGCCAAATGCGACGTGTATCAGGAGGCCGTCAAACGCGATCCGATCAACGAGATCGGAGAGAACTTCAACAGCCTGATGTGGGCGCTGCGCGAGAAGGAAGACCTGTTGGCCGAGGCCAACCATGAGCTGCATCAGCAGTTCGCGGAGCTGGAGGAGCTGCAGCAGCAGACGCGCGAGCTGGCCGACACCGACATGCTCACCAGCCTGAGGAACCACCGCCACTTCCAGCAGTTCCTGCACCGCGAAGTCACGAAAGCCATCGGCAACGGGGAGCCGCTCTCGCTGCTCATGCTCGACCTTGACTTCTTCAAGTCGATCAACGATGAGTTTGGCCATCAGAAGGGCGACGCCGTCCTGCGGCGCCTGGGGCAGCTGCTGCTGGCAGAGATGCGCCAGGGCGATTACGCGGCCCGCTACGGCGGTGAGGAGTTCATGGTGGTGATGCCCGGGATCGGCGGCCACGACGCGCTGGAGGCGGCCGAGCGGCTGCGACAGAAGGTCAGAAGCGTGGCGGCGGATGTCGGACTGCCCGACAACTATGTCGGCGCCAGCTTCGGCGTCGCCGATCTGCCGGACTGCGCCAGTGACGTCGCCAGCCTCATCGCCGCCGCCGATGCCGCGTTACTGTTTGCCAAGCGCAAAGGGCGCAACCGGGTGGCGTATTTCCGCGACCTGTCCGAGACCGAGCTAAAGGACGGCGACCTTCAGCGGCTCCATAGTCGTCTGGAGGGCGCCAGCCTGCAGACTATCCGCGCCCTGGCGGAGGCCGTCGATACCAGCGATCATTATTCCGACGAGCACGGCAAGCGCATGAAGAGCGTGGCGGAAAAGATGGCGGGCAGGCTGGGGCTCAACCAGGAACAGGCCGATGCCCTGATACTGGCGACCAGGCTGCATGACATTGGCAAGCTGGGCGTTCCCGGCTCTGTGCTGAGGAAGAAAGATAAGCTGTCGCCCGAAGAGCTGTCGATGATCAAGCGCCACCCCGAAATCGGCGGCCGCATGCTGCAGGAGGTCAAACAGATCCAGGACCTGATCTCGGCGATTCTCTACCATCACGAGCGCTGGGACGGCGAGGGTTATCCGGAGCGGCTCAAGGGCGAGCAGATCCCGCTGATGGCGCGCATCGTGGGCATCATGGATGCCTACCGCGCCATGCTCAGCGACCGTCCCTACCGCAAGGCGCTTACGGTCGAGCAGGCGAACGCCGAGCTCAGGAAAGGCGCCGGCACCCAATTCGACCCGCAACTGGTGGAGATGTTCATCGAGATGACGGTTGAGCAGGACCCGGGGCTGAGGGCGGCGGTCTAGCCTGGCGGCCGGCGCGGCGCAAGTTGAAATCCGCCATCGACTCCAATATGATTACTCATTAATGGCGCCCTTCGCAGCACACCACGCGCAAGTGGAAGCCTCCTCTGCGGGAGGCGGCTTTATGCTGCCTGCCGCCGCCAACCTGCCTGGTCTGCTCCTCCTCCCCCTTTCGGGGGAGATTATCTAACAGTTTGCCCGTGCGGCAAACCCGTTACTTTTCTGTTTTTACATCAAACCCTTTTTGTGGTTTTTGAGGAGCGCCATGAATTCTGAACGCATATATATATTCGATACGACGCTGCGTGACGGCGAGCAGTCGCCGGGCATCAGCCTCAACTCTTTCGAGAAGCTGGAGATCGCCGAGCAGCTGGCGCGCCTGGGCGTGGATGTCATCGAGGCCGGCTTCCCGATCTCGTCGCCGGGAGACTTCGAGGGCGTGGAGAAGATCGCCCGCAGCGTCTCCGGGGTGACTGTCTGCGCGCTGGCGCGCGCCATCGAGAAGGATGTCACCACGGCCTGGGATGCGATCAGGCATGCCGAGCGGCCAAGGATTCATACTTTCATCTCGACCAGCGATGTGCATCTGGAGCACCAGCTGCGCAAATCGCGGGATGAAGTGCTGGAGATCGCCAGACGGATGGTGGCGCTGGCCGCAAGCCTGTGCGACGACGTCGAGTTCTCGGCGATGGACGCCACCCGCAGCGATCCTGACTTCCTGGCCAGCGTGCTGGCGGCGGCCGTGGAGGAAGGCGCGCGCACGATCAACATCCCCGACACGGTCGGCTACGCCATTCCCTCGGAATTCGGCGATTTTATCCGCGGGCAGTTTCAGCGGGTGCCGGGGCTGCGGGACGTGGCTGTGAGCGTGCACTGCCACAACGACCTGGGCCTGGCGGTGGCCAACTCGCTGGCGGCGGTCGAAGCCGGCGCCACACAGATCGAGTGCGCCATCAATGGCCTGGGAGAGCGCGCCGGCAACGCCTCGCTGGAGGAAATCGTGATGATCCTGGAGACGCGCCGCGCCGCGCTGGACCGGATGACCGGGGTGAAGACCACGGAGATATCCCGCACCAGCCGCCTGGTGAGTCAGCTGACCGGCTACGACGTGCAGCCGAACAAGGCGATCGTCGGCAAGAACGCCTTTGCCCACGAGTCGGGCATCCATCAGGATGGCGTGCTGAAGGAGCGCACCACTTACGAGATCATGAACGCGGCCAGCGTCGGCCGCGGGCAGAGCGACATCGTTCTGGGCAAGCACTCGGGCCGCCACGCACTGAAGAGCGCCATGGAAGAGCTGGGCTTCAAACTGTCGGATGACGAGCTCAACCAGGCTTTTGTCCACTTCAAGAAGATCGCGGACCGGAAGAAGCAGGTGACTGCGGTCGACCTGGAGCATCTGGTCAGCGAGGATCTGCGCGAGCTGAGCGATATCTTCGAGCTGAAGGCCTACCATGTGACGGCGGCCGCGGGCTCGATGTCGGAAAGCCGGGTGGAGATCGGGAAAGAAGGCCAGCGGCTGTCGGGTGAAAGCGTCACCGGCGGTTCGATGGAGTCGATCTTCAAGGCGATCGACAACGCCGTCGGCACCAGGGGCAAGCTGAAGGACTACCAGGTGCGCTCGGTGACCGAGGGCAAGGACTCGCTGGGAGAGGTGCGCGTAGTGGTCGAGGTAGGCGGACAGGCCTACGCCGGCACCGCGCTGTCGATAGATGTAGTCGAAGCCAGCGCCAAGGCATACGTCAGGGCGCTGAACAACGCATACAGAGTCGGGGCGGTGAAATAGATGGGGATGACCATTACGGAAAAGATCCTGGCGCGCGCCTGCGGCCGGGAGGCAGTACAGGCCGGGGAGTTCATCAATGCCAGGCTGGACCTGGCGCTGGCCAATGACATCACGGCGCCGCTGGCGATCAAGGAGTTCGAGGCGGCTGGCGCCGAAAAAGTATGGGATCCGGAGCGGGTGGTGCTGGTTTGCGACCACTTCGTTCCCAACAAGGACATCAAGTCGGCCGAGCAGGCCAAGTTCGTGCGTGACTTCGCGCGGCGGCAGGGCCTGAGCAATTTCTACGATGTCGGCCGCATGGGCATCGAGCATGTCATCCTGCCGGAAAAGGGGCTGGTGGTGCCGGGCGACGTCGTCATCGGCGCCGATTCGCACACCTGCACCTACGGCGCCCTGGGCGCGTTCGCCACCGGCGTCGGCTCGACCGATCTGGCGGCCGGCATGGCCACGGGCGAGGTCTGGCTGCGCGTGCCGGAGACGATCCGCTTCAATCTGGAGGGCACGCCGGGAAAATATGTTACCGGCAAGGATTACATCCTGTACATCATCGGCCTGATCGGCGTCGACGGGGCGCTGTACTCGGCGATGGAGTTCGCCGGCGGCGCCATGCGGGCGCTGTCGATGGACGGCCGTTTCACCATGTGCAACATGGCCATCGAGGCGGGCGGCAAAAGCGGCATCGTCGAGCCGGACGAAGTCACGGCGCAGTACTGCCGCGGCCGCGTCCGGCGGGAACCCGCGATGCTGGCCAGCGACGCGGACGCCGTATATGCGCAGGTGATTGACATCGATGTGGCCGGCATCCAGCCACAGGTGGCCAGACCGCATCTGCCATCCAACGCCGTGGCCGCCAGCGAGCTGGCCGGCCTGAAGATCGATCAAGTCGTGATCGGTTCGTGCACCAACGGCCGCATCGAGGATCTGCGGATGGCGGCCGCGGTGATGAAGGGCCGCAAGGTCAACCCGGATGTGCGCACGATCGTCATCCCCGGCAGCCAGGAGGTTTACCAGCAGGCGATGCACGAGGGCCTGATCGACATCTTCATCGATGCCGAGGCCGCCGTCAGCACGCCGACGTGCGGACCGTGCCTGGGCGGGCACATGGGCATTCTGGCCGCCGGCGAGCGGGCGGTGTCCACCACCAACCGCAACTTCGTCGGCCGCATGGGCCATGTTGATAGCGAGGTTTATCTGGCGGGACCGTACGTGGCAGCCGCCACGGCGATCGCGGGCACCGTGGCGGTGCCCGGGGAGGTATTGTCATGAACATGGTATTCGAAGGCACGGCGTTCAAGTTCGGGCGCGACGTCGACACCGACGTCATCATCCCGGCGCGCTATCTGAACACCACCGACCCGCAGGAGCTGGCGGCGCACGTGATGGAAGACATCGATCGCGAGTTCGTCAACCAGGTCAAGGCGGGCGACATCATCGTCGCCGAGGATAACTTCGGCTGCGGCTCTTCGCGCGAGCAGGCGCCGCTGGCGATCAAGGGCGCCGGTGTCGCCTGTGTGGTGGCGGTATCGTTCGCGCGTATCTTCTACCGTAACGCCATCAATATCGGCCTGCCGATCCTGGTCTGCCCGGAGGCGGCGCGCGCGGCCCGGAGCGGCGACCTGCTGCGGGTCGATCTGGACAAGGGTGAAGTCACGAACCTGACAAAGCAGAAGGTGTATCAAGCGGACCGCTTCCCCGATTTCATGCAGGAGATCGTTGCGGCTGGCGGGCTGATGCAGCAGGTCAGGCACAAGATCAGTGACAGGAAGAGCGGTCCGTCCTGAACGGCGCGGGAGATCGGCTGGCTGTAGGCCGGCGGCGAGATTTCCGCCGGTCTGGCGGACAGCGGATGATTAGACTCTGAAAAAACGGAGGATTCATGCACAACATAGCAGTCATGCCCGGGGACGGCACCGGGCCGGAGGTGGTGCGCGAGGGGCTGAAGGTGCTCGCGGCGGCCGCCGATCGCTTCGGATTTGAGTATCAGACGACGGCATACGACTTTGGCGGCGACCGCTATCTGAAAACGGGCGAGACGCTGCCGGATGCGGCTGTCGAGGAGCTGCGCGGCCACGACGCCATCTTCCTGGGCGCCATCGGCCATCCCGGTGTCAAGCCCGGCATCCTCGAGCAGGGCATCCTGCTGAAGGCCCGCTTTGCCCTGGACCAGTACATAAACCTGCGGCCGGTCAAGCTCTATCCCGGGGTCGACACGCCGCTGAAGGACAAGGGACCGGACGACATCGATTTCGTGGTCGTGCGTGAGAACACCGAGGGGCTTTATGTCGGCTCGGGCGGTTTCCTCAAGAAAGGGACGCCTGACGAGGTGGCGATCCAGGAGAGCATCAATACCCGCAAGGGAGTCGAGCGCTGCATCCGGTACGCCTTTGATTACGCGCAGAAAAGGAATAAGGACAACAAGCTGACGCTGTGCGGCAAGACCAATGTGCTCAACTATTCGCAGGATCTGTGGATGCGGGCCTTCACCGAGGCCGGCGCCGACTATCCCGGCATCACCGCGGACTACGCGCACGTGGACGCCATCTGCATGTGGTTCGTCAAGAATCCGGAGTGGTTCGACGTGATTGTCACTGACAATATCTTTGGTGACATCATCACCGACCTGGGCGCCATGATCCAGGGCGGCATGGGCATCGCCGCCGGCGGCAACATCAATCCGGATGGCGTCTCCATGTTCGAACCCATCGGCGGCTCGGCCCCCAAGTACACCGGCCAGAACGTGATCAACCCGCTGGCGGCGATCGCCGCGGTGCAGATGATGCTGGAGTTTCTGGGCGAGGATGAGGCGGCTGCCGCCGTCGAGCGCGGCATCATGCATGTCACCAGCGAGAAGCTGCCCGGCATGGCGGTCGGCAAGATGGGCCACTCGACCAGCGAGATCGGCGACATGGTAGCGGCCCGTGTGCGGAAGGATTGACGCCGCCGGACTGCCGGCGTATCGTCCGGGAAAGGTCTTGAAAGGAGCATCATGCCGATAACCGAGGTGGAAAAAATCTGGATGAATGGCGAGCTGGTGGACTGGGCCGACGCCAAGGTCCATCTGCTGACGCATGCGCTGCACTACGGCTCGGGGGTGTTCGAGGGCATCCGCGCCTATGGCACCAGCCGCGGCACGCATGTCTTCCGCCTGACCGAGCACATCGAGCGGCTGCTGCGCTCCTGCAAGATCTACATGATGGATGTGCCGTTCAGCGTGGCGGAACTGGTACAGGCTACCAAAGATGTGATTAAAGCCAATGGACTCGAGAGCTGCTACATCCGGCCGATCATCTATCGCGGCTATGGCGAGATGGGGCTTTTCCCGCTCAAGGCGCCTGTTGACGTCGCTATCGCGGTGTGGCCCTGGGGCGCCTACCTCGGCGACGAGGGCATCGCGCACGGCATCCGCGCCAAGATCTCGTCATTCCGGCGCTTCGGACCCAACAGCATGCCGCCGGCCGCAAAAGCGACCGGGCAGTATATCAACTCCAGCCTGGCCAAGGTGGAGGCGGTCAAGGCCGGCTATGAGGAGGCTATCCTGCTTGACGATCAGGGCAACCTGTCGGAAGGCACGGGCGAGAACCTGTTTGTCGTGCGCAAGGGCGTGGTGGCGACGCCGCCGACATCCTGCGACGTGCTCGAGGGGATTACGGCCGACACGGTCGCCGCGATCTGCAGGGACGAGGACATCCCCCTGGTCCGGCGGGTGATGGTGCGCTCCGACCTTTACGTTGCCGATGAGGCCTTCCTCACCGGCACGGCGGCGGAGATCGTGCCGCTCAGGGAGGTCGACGACCGCGTCATCGGCGAGCCGGGGCCGCTGACAAAGCGGATCCAGGAGGTCTTTTACGGGATCATCAAGGGGGAGGATGAGCGGTACGGGGAGTATCTGGAGTGGGTGTGAGGTTTGGGACGTGTGTCCCGGTGCCGGCAAGCCGAACCGCTACGAAAAACACCCCGCGCCGGCTCCTGGTTGCGCGCCGAGCTTTGAGTAGAGGTTAAAACCCGAGCTTCGCTGGATGATTGTCGGTATGAACCGCTTGCGGACTAGCCGCATACAAGAGGAAGTCATGACCCGCAAAATCGAAATATACGACACTACGCTCCGGGACGGGATGCAGCGGGAGGGCATCAGCGTTTCCGTGGACGAGAAGGTGCAGATCGCGCTCCGCCTGGACCGGCTGGGCGTGCACTTCATCGAGGGCGGCTTCCCCGGTTCCAACCCCAAGGATGTGGAATTTTATCAGAAGATGGCCGCTCACAGGCTGCGCGCCGCGAAGCTGGCCGCTTTCGGCATGACGCACAAGCGGGGGACGCCGCCGCACCGTGATCCTCTGGTGAGGGAGCTGGTGAAGGTCGGCACGCCCGTGGTGACCATCGTCGGCAAGAGCTGGAAGCTGCATACACAGAAGGTGCTGCGCGTGGGGCTGGAAGAGAACCTGCGCATGATCGCCGGCACCATCCGTTACCTGAGCGGCAAGGGGCGCGAGGTTTTCTACGACGCCGAACATTTCTTCGATGGTTTTCGCGACGACCCGGATTACGCCCTGGAGACGCTGAGGGCTGCCGCCGGCGCCGGCGCGTCCCGGCTGGTGCTGTGCGATACCAATGGCGCCACGCTTCCCGGCGAGGCCGCTGCGGTCATCCGGCGGGTCGCGGCCGAGCTGAAGACGCCGCTGGGCATCCATGCCCACAATGATTCCGACTGCGCCGTGGCGGTGTCGCTGATGGCGGTTGAGGCGGGCGCCGTGCAGGTGCAGGGCACCGTCAACGGCTACGGCGAGCGCTGCGGCAACGCCAACCTGGTGTCGATCATCCCGGCGCTGAAGCTGAAGCTCGGCCTGGACTGCGTCAGCGACGCGCGCATGGCCGGGCTCACCGAGGCATCGCATTTCGTGGCCGAGGTCGCCAACATCAGTCCCGAGCCGCATCAACCCTATGTGGGGGAGAACGCCTTCGCGCACAAGGGCGGGCTGCACGTCAGCGCCGCCCTCAGGGACGCGCGCACCTTCGAGCACATCGATCCGGCGCTGGTGGGCAACCGGCAGCAGATCCTGGTGAGCGAGCTGGCCGGCCGGGCGACCGTGCTGAAGAAGGCCGCCGAGATGGGCATCGATCTCAGCGGCGACAAGGAGGCGCTGGGCCGGCTGCTCAGGCGGTTGAAGGAGAAAGAGCACCAGGGCTATCACTATGAAGTGGCCGAGGCTTCGTTCGAGCTGTTCCTCCGGCGCGAGCTGGGGCTGCACCGGGACATGATCGAGTTGGACAACTTCCGCGTCATCGTCCAGAAGCGCAAGCGCGCCGTCATCAGCGAGGCCAAGATTGTGCTGAAAGGCGACGCTGACGGCCACGCCATCGCCTTCGCCGAGGGCAACGGTCCGGTCAACGCGCTGGATGTGGCCCTGCGCAAGCTGCTGCCCGAGCGCTATCCGAAGCTGGCGGATGAGCTGGCCCGCATCCAGCTGGTCAACTACAAGGTGCGCATCCTCAACGAGCACCAGGGCACCGGCGCGGTGACGCGCGTGCTGCTCGATTCCAGCGACGGCCAGGACCAGTGGGGCACCGTCGGCGTCTCGGAGAATATCATCGAAGCCAGCTGGGAGGCGTTGACCGACAGCCTCGAATACGGCCTGGTCAAGCGCCGCCGCAGGCGCTAGCGAGGTCAGCGTTGGGCCGCCTGCCGCTGCCACCGCCTGGCAAGATCGTCGCCGTTGGCCTCAACTACCGCTCCCATGCCGGCGAGCTGGGGATGAAGCTGCCGCGGGAGCCCCTCATCTTTCTGAAGCCGCCATCCGCCGTGATCGGCGACGGGGAGGCGATCGTGCTGCCGCCGCAGTCGGACCGGGTCGATCATGAGGCGGAGCTTGCCCTCGTCGTCGGCAAGACCGCGCGCAACGTCAGCACCGGCGAGGCGCCAGAGTTCGTGCTCGGTTACACCTGCGCTAACGACGTCACCGCGCGCGACCTGCAGCAGCGGGACGGCCAGTGGACCCGAGCCAAGAGCTTTGACACTTTCTGCCCGCTGGGCCCTCACGTGGAAACGGAGGCGCTGGCCCCCGGGACGCTGGTGGAGCTGCTGCTGAACGGCGAGCCGCGCCAGGGCGCGCCGATCTCCGACATGATCTTTTCTCCCCTCCAGCTGCTTTCCTTCATTTCCGGCGTCATGACGCTCGAGCCGGGCGATGTCATCCTCACCGGCACGCCGCCGGGGGTAGGGCCGCTCCAGGCTGGGGACGAGGTCACAGTCAGGATCGAAGGGATCGGCGAGTTGAGCAATACGGTTGTGTCCGGTTGACTATAAAGATGAACTTTTAGTTCACGCCGGGCCGGCAGCGGCCGCATCCGGGCGGCGGATCTTTTTCGTCCGGTCGCTGTGATATAGTTGCTCCGCTTTTTCAGGTCCAAGGGAAGGGGAGCTTGTGATGCGGCAGCAGGTGACAGGGGAAAATACCGGCGCAGGATGCGCGGCGCCGGATTTCACGGATGCGCTCACCATGCTGGGCTTCGAATCCTTCCGTCCCGGCCAGCGCGAAGCGGTTGAAACTTTGCTGGAGGAGCGCCGGCTGCTGCTGGTGGCTCCGACCGGGGGCGGCAAGAGCCTCATCTACCAGTTGCCGGCGGTGATACTCTGCGGGACCACGCTGGTGATCTCGCCGCTGGTCTCGCTCATGAACGACCAGGTCGCGTCGCTGACCGCGCGTGGCGTCCCGGCCACATATCTCGCTTCCACGCTCGATGCCGCCGAGCAGCGACGGCGCCTGGATGCGATGGCCGGGGGAGAGTACCGGCTTGTATACCTTGCTCCGGAGCGCCTGGCGCTGCCGGGCTTCCGCAGCCTGCTGGACCGGATCGACTGTCCCCTGATCGCCGTCGACGAAGCCCACTGCATCAGCGAGTGGGGCCATGATTTCCGTCCGGAATACATGCAGATCGGCGCCCTCATCGCGCAGATGGCCGGCGCCCGCGTGCTGGCCTGCACCGCCACCGCCACACCGGTGGTCCGGGACGAGATCGTCGCCCGGCTGGGGCTGGATCCGGACACGCGCCAGATAGTGCGCGGGTTCGCGCGGCCGAACCTATCATTACGCGTCCGCGAGGTCAACAGCGGACGCCAGCGCCACGAGCTGGTCGACGCCCTCCTGGCCGAGGCGCTTGCTCCGGGCGCCGGGACCGCCATCGTCTACGCTCCCACCCGCCGCGCGACCGAAGAAGAAGCGGCGCGGCTCGCGGCGGACGGCTGGAGCACCCGTGCTTACCATGCCGGGCTGCCAGGGCCGGTGCGCGAGTCCGTGCAGCAGGAATTTGACGCGGGCTCGTGCCAGGTCGTAGTGGCGACCAATGCGTTCGGCATGGGCATCGACCGTCCGGACGTACGGGCGGTGGTGCATCTGGCGCCGCCGGGGTCTATCGAGGCCTACTACCAGGAGGTCGGCCGGGCCGGCCGCGACGGAGGCGATTCCTTTTGCCTGCTTCTGACCGCTGCCGGTGACATGCCGCTGCGCCGCCGGCTGATCGAAAGAGGCTCCGGCGATGGCAAGCCGCCGGCGGCGGAAGCCATCCAGCACAAATGGAACCTCTTCCTCGAGTTGATGCGCTGGGCTGAAGGCGGCAGTTGCCGTCACGACGCCATCCTGCGCTACTTCGGCGACGAGGAAGAAACGCTGGCCGGCTGCGGCCGCTGCGATGTCTGCACAGAGATGGCGCTTGGCGCTGGAGATGATCCGGAGGCAGTCAGCCTGATCGTGCGTAAGGCCCTCTCTGCCGTGGCGAGAGTGAACGGCAGGTTCGGCATCCAGGTGGCGGCGAACCTGTTGCGCGGGAACGAGGGCGATGAGCGGCTCGGGTGGAGCGGCCTGGCGGCGACGCCGACATTCGGCTCACTCGCCGGGCGCTCGCAGGACTGGCTGCTGAAGCTGCTGCGGCGCTGCGTGACCGCCGGCTGGGTCGACTTCACCGGCGGCAGCCGGCCGCTGGTGGTCCTTACCGGTGAGGGCCGCGCCGTCATGCGCGGCGACGCGCCTGCCAGGCTGGTGCTGCCTCCCGTGAACGAGCCCCGAAAGGGGCGCACCGGGTCTGCGGGCAGGCTGGGAGCTGGTCTGGACGGAAACGGGACCGCCGGTCGCGCGTTGTCCGCCGGCGACGCCGGACTCGATGACGGCGCCCGCGCTCTCTTCGAAGCGCTGCGACGCCATCGTCTCGAACTGGCGCGCGCCGAATCACTTCCGCCGTATGTGATCGCCAGCGACAGGACGCTGCGTGAGATCGCCCGGCAGCGGCCGCGATCGGTGGAGGAGCTTTTATTGGTCCATGGCATCGGCCGGTCACGGGCGGAGCGCTATGGAGCGGGCCTGCTGGCTGTCGTCAGCTCGCTGGCAAGGCCATAAATATGCTTGACCGGGAATCCGCCGGCGGGTGTGACCTCGCATATGATCAGCGGCAGATAAAAATAATCGTAGCCGCCGGCGAAAACGCTGATCAAAAAGAGCTGCGCGGGCAATCCGCCCGCAAGAGTACAAGCCACCGGCGCAGTTCTTTCGGAACCACGGGATAGAATACTATGAAACGGCTGCAAGCGCAACCGCCGTGAAGGGATGGAAAAAACAGGCGGCTGGCGTCACGGTGGAGGGAAGCCGGCGGCGCCGGCGAAATCGTCTGTGGAAGCCGCGGTCGCTTCTGGCTGCGGCACCGCAGAGTTGAACCGGGGAAAAAGTGAAGATAGAATCTTCCCGTGGTGAGGGTATGGGAGAATCAGTGAACGAGCGCAACGCCAATCCGGTTGGCGCGGCTGCCGCACCCCTGCCGGAGACCCGGTCTGCGTCTGCGGACGAGCCACAGGCTGCGTCCCAACTGCCGGATACCCAGGCCGCGTCCCAACCGGCGCCAACGCCGGCGCCAGGGCCGGCCTCATCGCCTGGATCCGGTTTCGTCCACCTGCACCTGCACAGCGAATATTCCGCACTGGACGGCGCCTGCCAGGTCTCGGCGCTGCTTGACCGCTGCGCCGAGCTGAAGATGGACGCGGTGGCGATCACCGACCATGGCGTGCTGTCCGGCGCGATCGAATTCTACCGCAAGGCTACCGCCCGGGGCATCAAGCCGGTCATCGGTCTGGAGGCCTACCTGGTCGGGAACCGGCTGGAGAAATCACAGGCCAAGGAGCGGCGCTTCCACCTGACGCTGCTGGCCCGGAACAATGCCGGCTATCACAACCTCATCCAGATCACTTCCCGGGGCTTCCTGGAAGGCTATTACTACAAGCCGCGGATCGACCTCGATGTTCTGCGCGAGCACGCCGAAGGGATCATCTGCCTTACCGGCTGCCTCAACAGCCGCGTCTGCCACCGGCTCTACAGCGGCGATTACGACGGCGCCGTGCAGGAAGTCCGGGATCTGCAGGAAATATTCGGCGACGAAAATGTCTACATCGAGATCCAGGCGCACGGCCTGCCCGAACAGGAGAAAGTAAATCCGCTGCTGATCAGGCTGGCGGCGGATGTCGGCCGGCCGCTGGTGGCCACCAACGACGTCCATTACCTCCGGAAGGAAGACGCCGTCAGCCATGACGCCCTGCTCTGCATCCAGACCGGCAGCACGCTGCTGGATGCCGACCGGCTCAAGTTCCAGGGCGAGGAGTTTTACCTCAAAAGCCGCGAGGAGATGGAGGCGGCGCTGCCGCAGGCGCCCGGGGCGATCGTGAGCACCGCCGAGATCGCCGCGCGCTGCAACGTGGAGATGGAATTTGGCAAGATCTATCTGCCCGTCTACCAATCGCCGGATGGTTTGACCGGCGATGACTATCTGCGGCAGCTGTGCGAGGAAGGATTTGGGCGGCGTTTCGGGCAGCAGCCGGAAGCGGCCGCCGCCGCCCGCGAGCGGCTGGAAACCGAGCTGGCGACGATCAGCGAGATGGGCTTTGCTTCCTACTTCCTGATAGTGTGGGATTTTGTCAAGTACGCCAGGGACAACGACATCGCCGTCGGCCCCGGCCGCGGTTCGGCGGCCGGCAGCATCGTCGCCTTCTGCCTCGGCATCACCGATGTCGACCCGCTGAAGTACGACCTGCTGTTCGAGCGCTTTCTCAATCCCAGCCGGCGCACGATGCCGGATATCGATATCGATTTCTCGCCGGAAGACCGCGAGAAAGTGATCGCGTATGTGGCCGAGCGCTACGGCCGCCAGAACGTGGCCCAGATCATCACCTTCGGTTCCTTTGCCGCCCGCGGCGGCACGCGGGATGCCGGCCGCGTCCTGGGCGTGCCCTACGGTGCGGTTGACAGGGTCGCCAAACTGATACCCGAAGGGCCCGGCGTCACGTTCGCGGAATGTCTCCGGCCGGGCCAGGAGCTGCGTGATGCCTATGACGCGGAGGAGCAGACCAAGCAGATCGTCGACCTGGGGATGTTCCTGGAGGGGATGGTGCGCCACGACGGCATCCATGCGGCGGCAGTGGTCATCTCCGACCGGCCGCTCACCAACCACCTGCCGCTGCAGCAGAAGGGACGCGACGCCGAGGTCGTCACCCAGTTCGCGATGGAAGACGTCGAGGCGCTTGGCCTGCTGAAGATGGATTTCCTCGGCCTGCGCAACCTCGATATTATCAAGGCGGCGGTGCGGCTGATCGCCGCCAACCACGATGTCCGCATCGACCCCGGCGCTATCCCGCTCGATGACGCCCGGACCTATGAGATGCTCAGCCGCGGGCAGAGCGACGCGGTGTTCCAGTTCGAGAGCGCGGGGATGAAAGATTCGCTCCGGCTGGTGGCGCCGACGCGGTTCGAGGACCTGGTGGCCATCGTGGCGCTTTACCGGCCCGGGCCGATGGCGCAGATCCCCGAGTTCGCCCGCAACAAGAAGAATCCCGATTCGATCGTCTACGACGACCCGCGCCTGGAACCGATCCTGGAACCGACGTACGGCGTCGCCATCTATCAGGAACAGCTGATGGAGATCGCCAAGCAGATCGCCGGCTTCACGCCGGCCGAAGCCGATGACCTGCGCAAGGGCATCGCCAAGAAAAAGCACGAAGTGCTGGCGAAACTGAAGGACAAGTTCCTTGCCGGCTGCGGCGCCAATGACGTTAGCGGCCAGGTGGCCCGCAAGCTCTGGGGGAACATGGAGGCCGCCGGCGATTATTCCTTCAACAAGTCGCACGCGGTCGGCTACGCGCTGATCGCTTACCAGACCGCCTATCTGAAGGCCAACTACCCGCGCGAATACATGGCGGCGACGATCTCCAGCGTCATGACCACCAAGGACAAGGTGCCCTTCTATGTCAACGCATGTGCGGCGATGGGCATCGAGGTGCTGCCGCCGGATGTCAATGAGAGCGGAAGTGACTTCACCGTTGTTGATGACAGGATACGTTTTGGTTTGACCGCGGTAAAGAATGTTGGTTCAACGGTGATCGCGGCGATCGTCGCGGCCCGCGAGCAGGGCGGTCCCTTCAGCTCGATATATGATTTCTGCCGCCGGGTCGATTCCCGGCCCCTGAATAAAAAAGCCCTGGAAAGCCTGATAAAATGCGGCGCCCTGGATTCCACCGGCGCCAGCCGCCAGGGCATGCTCAAGGTGATGGGGCAGGCGCTGTCGATGGGGGCGCAGAGCCAGCAGGACAGCGCCCACGGGCAGGCTTCGATCTTTGACATCGGCGGGGAAGAGAGCTCGCACGAGGCTGCCGATCCGGCGATATCCGCCGATGAATTCGAGCCGGAGATCCTGATGCGGCTGGAGAAGGAGACTCTCGGGCTGTATGTTTCCAGCCACCCCCTGAGGGACCTGCAGCCCCAGCTGGAAGCCGTCGCGGCGCAGTCGACGGCGGCGCTGAAGGAGGCGCGTGACCGCGCCAGCGTCACCATCGGCGGCCTGGTAACCACCGTGAAGCGGCTGACCACCAAGAAAGGCGATGTGATGGCGTTTGTCACGGTGGAGGACCTGGAAGGCAGCGTCGAAGTGGTTGTTTTCAGCGACCTGTTTTCCCGCTGCCGCGAGCTGCTGGTCGAGGACCGCGTGGTGGTCATCCGCGGCAAAGTCGATCACAAGGATGAAGGGGACGTGAAGATCGTCGCGGCTGACATCGAGGAGCTGCGGGCGGCGCCGCCGTCTGGCGGCGGCGGGAGCGGCGATGCGGCGCCGGACGGCCGGACCCAGCTGACTCTGCGGCTCGAACTTGCTAATATCAAGCCTGAGCTGCTGGTCAATATGAAGGATATCTGCCGCAGCAATCCCGGCGGCGTGCCGGTCATCCTGAGCATGCGCACCGACGATGGCGTGCGGAAACTCCAGCTGGGACAGGAATTCAGGGTCGAACCCGGCAGCGATTTCATCAAGGGCATGAAAAGCCTGCTGGGCGCCGACGGGGTTCAGCTAAGCGACGCCTAGGGCATATATTGGGCAGGAAGCCGGGGCGCGCTCGCCGCCGGCACTGGAAAACGCCATGCAGGATATGATAGCTTCCCTTCTTACGGAAGAGCCCGACCGGGGAGAGACTTTGCCCACAGCCCAAGAAGCATTGAACGAACTCCTGGAGATGTCAGCCAGCATCCGCCAGGCCGTGCTGGTGCGCGGTGAGGACGAGGTGCTGGCCAGCACATTCGCCGCCAGGGAGGCGGAGGGCACGATGGTCAGGATTGCCCGCGAGATGCTGGACGCCGCGCGGTCGGAATCCGGGGCGATGGGACGCACGGGGCTCAGCCAGCTGTTCGTGGATACCGCCTCGGGCTGCGTTTTTATCGTGGCGGGAGACAGGGACACGTGGCTGGCTGCCACAACCGGGGCCGAGCCTACCGTGGGCCTGGTGCTCTATGATGTCAACACGGCGCTCCGGACCGCCCTCGAGGGCGAGGCCGGCGGCGAATACTCCAAATAGGAGCGAGCATGGCCAGAGGAAGATTCTTCTTTACCAGTTTTCTGCTTTCGGCGGCGTCGGCTCTGGGCATCACCTATCTGCTTGGAAAAGTGCGCCGGCAGCCACGGGTGGAGCTCTACTACGATGACGGATCGATGCTGGCGATCAGCAACAAGAGTTCCGAGCTGTCAGTCCGGCTTACCTCCCTGGCGGACGAGCTGCTGAAACAGGCGCTCTAGGAGCCGGGCCGCAGGCTCCGCCGCTGGCCGCTTTTCGCCTGCAGCTTTTCCAGGACGGCCCGGCGCAGCTCGGCCATCCCGGCCGCCGGGGCCGGATCGCCGGCCGGTGAATCCGCTGCTCCATCTTTCCTGCGCCGGTAACGAATCTCTTCCACCTGCCGCGACATCAGGGAGAACTCCTCCGCACTCAGCCAGTATGAAACCCGGGCGGAGAATCCCCTGATAGTCTCTTCCTCATGCCGCCTCATGCCATGCTCGTCGAGCGCGGCCACCAGGGCCAGATAATCCTTCAGCAGCGGCTCGCGCAGGAAGTCGGGGCCCAGCATGGCGGCCAGCAGTCTGCGCCGCCGCCGCCGGCGCACCGCCAGCCGGCCCAGCCGCCAGGCGGCCATGGCCGCCAGCAGGATCGCCAGACCCGCCACCACCAGCAACACCACCGGCAGCGGCCGGGAAAGATTCGCCGCCGCCGCCAGGCCGCCCGTCATGCCGCCCAGCATCGTTCCCACGGGTCCGCTGGCCAGTGCCCCGCCGATATAGGAGAAGATGCGCGCCACCGGCCAGCTGCTTTCTCCGGCGGCCGCAGCCGGACCGTCATAGCCGGGCGTGGGATCGAAGGGGACCCAGCCGGCGGTGCCAAAATAGATCTCGACCCAGGCGTGAGCATCGCTTTCCCTGATCTCCCAGAGTCCGGTGAACGGGTTGTAGCTGCCGCCGGCGTAACCCGTGACCACCCGTGCCGGGATGCCGATGCTCCGGGCCATCACCGCCATGGCGGAGGCAAAATGCTCGCAGTAGCCGGCGCGCTGCTCGAACAGGAAATATGCCACCGCGTCCATGCCTCTGGTTTGCGGCGGCACATTCAGATCATAGGGATAATTGTCTTTCAGGTAGAGTTCGATGGCGAGCGCCTGATCGTAACGATTCTGGTAGTTCCGGGTCACCTGGCGCGCGAGGGCCTGGACCCGTTGCAGATCGGGGTCATCCGGCAGCCGGGTGTACTCGGCTGCGGGCTGCGGGTCGGCCGGGCGGGGGTAGTGGCGCAGCAGGACCGGATCGTACACCGGGGCCTCTGTCATCACCGAATAAACCGTATCGCTGGTGAGCGGAAAGGGGCTCCTGAGGCTGCCGTAGCTGTCGATCTTGATGCGGCTGGCGGGAAAATAGAGCGATACCGGCTTCCAGCTGGAGAAGATGATGTTGGGCAGATCGGATTCGATGTAAAAAGTCTCCAGCCTGCTGTTGACGTTAAGGCCGCTGGCGGCGTGTGTCTTCAGGTCCAGCGGCGGCGTATCGGTGCTCACGTCGGTCGTCTGGTCGGAGCTGATCTCCCAGCCTTTGCCGTTATAGCGGTCGAAGACGACGCCGCGGTAATAATCGGAGGTGTCGGAGCGGACCTTCATGACGATGTTGTCGCTCAGCTGGCCGCGGGCGCGCAGATCCATGTACTGGTTGAAGCCGTAGTAGGAGTTGGCATCGAACTGCGGCGGTCCCGAAAACGGACTCCCCTTGGAATATGATGGATTGTCAATCCTGCTCGTGAAATCGCCCGCGATCTGCCTGAAGCTGGACAGTGGCAGCGAATGCAGGCGCGCCTGCGTCGACTGCGGCAGCAGCAGCAGCACCGGTATGGCCACACACAGGCTCACGAACCAGACGAGGGCGCCATAAACGAGCATCGTGACCGGCCGCGCCGGCTGCGCCGCGCTGACGTCCGCCTCCGCCTCGGATGCGTGCATGAACACCAGCGACACCGCCGCGGCCAGGCTGAAGAGGATGAAACCGGCGGCGTACATCATGCCGGTGGACAGCACAGCGCCGGCGGCGATTAGGACCAGGCCGCTTCCCAGCGAGAACTTGAGGTCCTTGCGCGCGGGCAGGTCGAATGAATGCAGCACCTGCAGCCACAGCAGCAGTTTGATCAGCGGCAGGCGCGTGTCATACAGGCTGGCCGCCAGATCATGGAAGAACATCACCGCGGCGATGATGACCAGGAAGGAAAGGATCGCCTTCGCCGGCAGGTTCCTCTGTGCGCGCATGCGCCAGCTGAAAGCAAAACCCGCCGCGGTCAGCGCCGGCACGGCCAGCACTGTCAGCGGGCTGTAATAGCCCATCGCCAGCACGGTGATCTCGGCTGTGAAGATGCTGGCCAGCACGCTCAGCCGCAGCGGCAGGCTGTTCTCCGGCGGCCGCTTGGGATTCAGGCGGCTGAACCAGTCTAAAAGTCTGCCAGGCATGCAAGCGCCTCTTCTTCCGAGCCGGCCAGAAGCATGTCGCCGCCGCCGGCGCCGATGGCCAGCGCCAGCCGGTCGAGCTCGCGGCTGTCGAGGAAATGGGTATGTGCCAGCGGATCGTGTGTGAAGCGGCGTCCGTCCAGCATGATGACGATCGCCTGCGGATGCGCCGCCAGAAACTCGCTCTCGTGCAAGCGCGCGTATGCGCGGGAGCTGGGAAGAATTAGCACCGGCGTCGTCTCCGGCCACGGCAGCCCTTCGCCCGAGAGGTCGAGGGAAACCTCAGCGTCCGGCCGCACCCCTGCCAGCCAGAGCATCGCCGGCCCGGGTTCGTGGCCCAGTCCGGCTTCAGCCGCACCACGCGGCGAGGCGCCGATGGCGAAGCGGCGGCTGCCGGCAGCTTCGCGCTGGACCAGGGATGCGGCCAGCGATACCGCCGTCTCGAAGGAAGTGGTGTCGAACCCGCCGGGACCGCCGAATCGGTCCAGGATGAAAACCGGGCTGGTGGCTGTCTGCCGGGCGAACTCGATCACCGCCAGCTTGCCGATCCGGGCGGAGGTCGGCCAGTGAATCGAGCGCGGGCTGTCCTCCGGGCGGTAATCGCGGACACCGAGGTAATCGCTGGCGGCGGAACGCGAAGGGGTCGTGCTGGCGGCCATGCTGCCTGAATTCCGCTGGCCGGCAGTCCAGTCTCCCGCCAGTCTGTGCCAGCGGGGATAGACTACCAGCGGGCAGTCGGTGTCGTATGAATGCCTGCCGCGCGCCAGTCCCGCGGGGGCGCTGCTGGAGACGATCACGCTTCCTCCGGGATAGACTCCGCGCCTGAGGCCGGTGAATTCCAGCTCCAGCCGGCATGACTGCCGCGGTCCCAGAAAGGGGATAAGCGCGGAGGCGGCGCCGCCGCCAAGGAAAAGGTCCAGGCGGAGGAAGAAGCGCGGCAACCGGTGTGGATTGGTGATCACGACGCGGGAGGCAAGCGTATCTTCCCGCAGGGCATGGCCGGCGCAGGACTGCGCGAGCTGAAGACGCCGGCAGTTGAGCCGGCTGAGCAGCAGCGCCATCAGGGGCATCGCCAGCAATGTTGCCGTGACCACATAAAGCCAGCCGGAGCCGACATTGAGCGCGATGATGTAAAGGGCGCCGGCGGCGGCGAGCCAGAAAAATGTCTTGCGGGTGGGCATGGGCGCCTGCCGGGCCGGCCGGGGCCGGTGCGCTAGACCGGCACCCGCCGCGAGGCGACGATGCCGGACACCAGCTCCGCCGCCGCCTCACCCCGGAGCGCGGTTCTGTGTTTGAGGACGAGACGGTGCGCCAGCACCGGCACCGCGGCCCGCTGCACATCGTCCGGGATGACATAATCGCGGCCGTCGGCCAGGGCCAGACCCTGGCAGGTGCGCACCAGCGCCACCGAAGCCCGCGGAGACGCGCCCTGCAGCACTTCGGCATGGCTGCGGGTCGCGGCGACCACGTCCAGCGCATAGCCGAGCACGTTCTCCGCCACGTCCACGCGGCGCACGGCCGCCTGCAGCAGCGCTATCTGGCGGGCGTCGACTACCGGTTCGAGGCTGTCGAGCGGGTGCGCCAGCAACTGATCCCGGACCAGGCGCCGCTCGCTGACCCGGTCGGGCAGGCCGACGTTGAGCGAGATCAGGAAACGGTCGGTCTGTCCCTCGGGCAGCGGGAAGGTCCCGTGCACTTCATACGGGTTCTGCGTGGCGATGACGAAGAAGGGCACCGGCAGCGGATGGCTGGTGCGGTCGACGGTCACCTGGTTCTCGCCCATGGCCTCCAGCAGCGCCGACTGCGTCCTGGGGCTGGTGCGGTTGATCTCATCGGCGAGGACGATGTTGGCAAACAGCGGCCCCGGTGACCAGTAGAATCTCTCTTCCTTGGGGGAATAGATGTTGCTGCCGGTGATGTCGGAGGGCAGCAGGTCGGGAGTGAACTGGATGCGCGCATAGCTGGCGCTGATTGACCTGGCGATGCTTTTTGCCAGAGTGGTCTTGCCGACGCCGGGGATGTCTTCCAGCAGCACGTGGCCGCGGCTGATGAGCGCCACCAGGACCAGGCTGATGACGTCATCCTTGCCCGCGATCACCAGTCCGATATTCCGCTTCAGCCGCGCGAATAATCCGGGCAGCTCCGCCGCGGCATGCGGATCGCTCAATGTCCCGGCCCGGGCATCCGCGTCCAGGCCGCGCACGAGCTTGGAAACCTGTCTGTTATCCTTCATCATTTTGCCCCAAAGGTAGGGATGGTGGCGGGCCTGATCCTGCCGCCCGCATTTGCCGCCGCCGGGATAGCACTCTTTAATCTCTATCGACCCCGGGCGGCGGGATTTTTAGCGCTCCGGGACGGGCGGATATTCGGCTCTTGCCTTCCGCGTGTTATAAGATGAGCGCTTGCGGTAAGAATATGCTGATCAAGCATCGCGGAGGACCTTTGCTGCTGGACGAACGCCTGATCGAGAAGGCTATCGGCACCGCCCTGGAAAAGGGCGGTGAGTTCGCCGATCTCTACGCCGAGCGCGGCTACACGACCTCCCTCAGTCTCGAGGACGACAAGCTGGAGAAGATCTCGCGCGGTATCGACGCGGGCGCCTCCATCAGGGTGGTCCGGGGCAACAGCATCTCTTTTGTCTCCACCGACCGGGTCGATGAAAAATCGCTGCTGGCCGCGGCGCGGCTGGCCGGCGAGGGAGTGCTCGGCGGCGGCGGCTCGGCGCGGGCGCTTCATGGCGTCACGGCCGGCTCGGTCCACCGGATAGAGATCGCGCCTGAGTCCGTGAGTGCTTCGGAGAAGGCGCAACTGCTCCGGGATGCCAACGCCGCTGCCCGGGCGATGGGCTCGGAGGTCGTGCAGGTGTCGGTCGGTTTCAGCGATGAGGTCAGCGAGATCCAGATGGCGAACTCGGATGGGGAGCTGGCCCGGGAGGAGCGCGCGCGGGTGCGGCTGATCGCGCGGGTAGTCGCTGCCCGGGGCGGCGTGGTGCAAACCGGCTACGACAGCATCGGCGCCCACCGGGGCATGGAGCTGTTCAGCGCCGGCGCCGCGCAGCAGGTCGGTGAGACCGCGGCCTCCAAGGCGATCGTCATGCTGGATTCGCGGCCGTCGCCCAGCGGCAAGATGACCGTCGTCATGCACCGCGGCTTTGGCGGCGTCCTCTTCCATGAAGCCTGCGGCCACGGCCTGGAGGCTGACGCGGTCGAGAAGGGGGCCAGCGTCTTTGCCGGACGCGTCGGCGAGCGGGTTGCCTCCGAGCTGGTGACGCTGGTGGATGATGGCAGCATCCCCAACGAATGGGGCTCCAACGCTTTTGACGACGAGGGCGTGCCCACCAGGCGCAACATCCTGATCGAAAAAGGCATCCTCAAGGGATTTTTATACGACCGGCTGCGGGCGCGCAACGCCGGCGTGGCGCCGACCGGCAACGGCCGCCGGCAATCGTTCCGGCACCCGCCGATCCCGCGCATGACCAATACTTTCATCCTCGCCGGCGATTCGACGCCGGAGCAGATCATCGCCGCCACCGAACGCGGTTTCTACGCCAAGACGCTCTCCGGAGGGCAGGTGGAGCCGGCCACCGGCGATTTTGTGTTCGGGGTCTCGGAAGGCTACCTGATCGAGAACGGCCGGGTGAGCTACCCGCTGCGCGGAGCGACCCTGATCGGCAACGGGTTCACGGCGCTGAGGAACGTGGACATGGTGGCGGGCGATTTCGAGATGAACATCGGCGTCTGCGGCAAGGATGGCCAGGGAGTGCCGGTGGGCAGCGGCCAGGGCACCCTCCGGATCCTGGATCTGACCGTGGGCGGGACGGAGGTCGCATGAGCGTGCTCGACACAGCCAGGAAGGCGCTCGGGGTTGCCGCCGCCACCGGCGTCGAACAGTCTGAGGCTTTTGCGCAGCTGGGCCGCTCGCTGCGGGTCAAGGTCTACCGCCAGGAGGTCGAGGAGCTGGTCAGCTCGACCGGCAGCGGCGTGGGCATCCGCGTGTTTTCGGGCGGATCGGTCGGTTACGCCTACACGTCTGATCTTTCCGACCAGAGTTTGAAGGCGGCCGCCCAGGCGGCGGCGGACGCGATGTCGGTGACGGCGCCGGACGAGTTCGCCGGGCTGCCGGAGCCGGCGGGTGAATTTTCGCCGCTGGAGCTTTACTCCCCGGAGCTGGCCGCGCTGCCGGTGGCAGACAAGATCGCCTTCGCGATGCGGGTGGAAAAGGCGGCGCTCGGCAGCGACAGCCGCATCAGCCAGGTGGAGTCCGCCACCTATTCCGAAGGCGACAGCCATATCGCGCTCGCGAATTCGCTCGGGTTCGAACATCAATTCTCGGAGACCAGCTGCTACAGCTTCCTGCAGGCGATCGCCGAGCAGGACGGCCAGATGCAGACAGGCATCTCGTTCACCACAGGCAGGAATCTTGAGCAAATGGATGCGGAGGCCACCGGACGCGAAGCGGCCTGGCGCGCGCTGTCGCTGCTGGGGGCCGGGCAGTGCGCCAGCATGAGCTGCCCCGTGGTGATGGATCCCTTCGTCACCGCCAGCGTCATCGGCGCCATCGGCTCAGTGCTCACCGGCGAAGCCGTGCAGAAGAAGCGGTCGATGTTTGCCGGGCGGGAGGGCCAGCGGGTCGCCGGCGCGCTGGTGAATCTGCTGGATGACGGCATCCATCCGGACGGCCTGGCGACGGCGCCGTTCGACGGCGAGGGCGTGCCTACCCGGCAGACCGGATTGATAAAAAACGGCGAATTGCAGGCATTTTTATATGACACATATTCAGGCAGAAAGGACGGACGGACGTCCACTGGCAACGGCGCCCGCGGTTCCTACCGTTCCCAGCCGCGCGTAAGCCCGACCAACCTGCGCCTGCTGGGCGGCAGCGTCTCACCCGAGCAGATGCTGGCCGGCGTCGACCTGGGTTTCTATGTCATGGACGTAACGGGGATGCATTCAGGCGTCAACCCCGTCTCCGGCGATTTCTCTGTCGGCGCCACCGGCCGGTTGATACGAAGTGGAAGCCTGGCAGAGCCGGTGCGCGAGGTGACCATCGCCGGCAACCTGCTGGACATGCTGGACACTATCAAAAAAATAGGAAATGACAACCGCTGGGTACCGTTCGGCGGCAGCATCCACGCGCCATCGATCATGATCGGCCAGATGACCGTGAGCGGAAAATAAAACCGCTGAAATTGGCTTGTAAAGGCCAAATCCATCTGATAGTGTCGGTAACCGCCAGCTTCTAAAAACCTTAATACAGGAGGCATGGAAGTGGGAAAGTCCGAATTCGTTAGTGCAGTTGCCGACAAGGCAAATCTTAACAAGACGCAGGCAGCCGCTGCGGTCGATGCGTTCATCGACACGGTGATGGCATCGCTGAAGAAAGGCGACGAGGTCCAGTTCACCGGCTTCGGGAAATTCAGCGTTCAGAAGCGTGCCGCCCGTGAAGGCATCAATCCGCAGACGAAGCAGAAGATCAAGATCGCTGCCAGCAAAGTGCCGAAGTTCAGCGCCGGCAGCCAGCTCAAAGCGGCGGTAAAATAGCAGCAGTTGCGCGGGGCGGCGCATTGCCGCCTGAAATCAATCGCGTACAAGCCGTGGAAGCATTGCTTCCGCGGCTTTTTTCATGGTGCGCAGCGCGCCCGTAATGCAGGAAAACGGCGGCCGGCGGCCAATTATCGCAAGTAAGCGTTGCTTTAACGGTCTTCAACAGGTTAGGAGAACCGATCAAGGCAATTCCTGGTTTCGCCGCAGGCCGGACAGGCACCGCCGGCCCCGGGTTCGCCGGCTTCCGTGGCCGGAATCAGACCCGCGCCCGCGAGCGGGAGGACGGGCCGCGCGGCCTTCGTCTGGTGCGGATATCGACCCGGCAAAAGCTGACCCTGGAAGCGCCTCTCCTCGGCCTCCTGCTGATTGTTTTTTCGATCTCCGCGCTGGTGGCGCCCAACATGCACCTGCGGGTTGGCGATGTCGATCTGCCTTCGGTCGTCCTTTGTCCGTTCTTCGCCATCACCGGTATCCCCTGCCTCTTTTGCGGGATTACCCGCTCGTTCCTGGCCATGGGGCGCTTTGACTTCGTCTCCGCCTTCGTCTTCCATCCACTGGGTCCGGCGATTTTTCTGGCGCTGATAGCCGTGGCGCTGGTGATGGCAGTCACCCTGGCTACCGGCTGGCGCGTCCGGCTGGGCCTGTTGCCGGCGCTCCGGCACCAGCTGGTCCGCTGGGTGATATGCATCCTTGTTCTCGCCTGGCCGCTGAAGCTGGCGATCTGGTCGCACACCGGCCTGCTGTAGACAACATCACCGCTTTTTGACATAAGGAGGAGTCGATGACGAGTGTTCCAGCGCTTCAGGCGGACATGAACCTGAGGACGGCGACTGACTGGCAGCAGAATTTCTGGCCGGTGTTCTTCCTCTCCCTGATCACCTGCGGCATTTACGGCATCTACGTGCTCTACAAGATGCTCGACCGCCGCCAGCAGCATTTCGAGCGCATGGTCAACCTGCGCCAGCACCTCATCGGCGTGCTGAAAGAAAAGGCTGAGGCAGCCGGCAGGAGCGCAGAACTGGAGCAGGACCTCTCGCAGCTGGAGGGGATCCACATGGAGGCCACCGCCCGCGACCGCGCCGGCGAGAAATCGCCCGCGCTCTGGCTGGTGCTGAGCATCGTGGTCGGCATCGTCGTCTATTACGTCTACTACTTCCTCAACGATGATTTTCGCGCCCATGAATCAAACGAGCAGCGCTTCATGGCGCGGGCCAGCGAGATCATGGCCACGCTGGGGATGCCCGACCAGCCGATCCTCATGGATACGGTGGTGCCGGAGCGGAATTTCATCGTTTATATCCTGCTGACCCTGGTGACCTGCGGCATCTACGGCATCTACTGGATGTATACCGTCCTCACCGATCCCAACAGGCATTTTCAGCAGCATGAGGTCTGGGAGGCCCGTCTGGCCGCGGCCGTCACGGTGTAGATCGTGCGGAGCCGGAACTTCGATGCCAGGGCAATGACATGACCGACTGCATTTATCATCCCGGAGTGGAAGCCGTCGGCGAGTGCGCCAACTGCGGCAAGCCTTTCTGCGCGCAGGATGTGACCCAGACCGCTGAGGGCCGCTATTTCTGCCGCGTGTGCGCCTCGCAGATCTGCGCCGCTCCCGGGCAGGGGCCGGGCGCGCTGGCGATCATCTCGCTGGCCCTGTCGGCGGCCAGCTTTCTGTTCTGCCTGATCACGGCGATCCCCGGCATGATCACCGGTTATATCGAGCTGGCGAACATCAAGCGGGGGCAGTCGCCGCCGGAAGGGCGGGGGTTTGCCATCGCCGGCGCTGTGATCGGCACGGTGGTGACGGCGCTGATGAGCGCGTTCATCGCGCTGATGATCATCCTGGCGATCGCCGGGGTGATCAAATAGGGCCATGCAGGCGCGACCGGTCAATTCAGCTGCGGGGGAGACGCAAGTGCGCCGGCTAATCCAGATGCGCGGCGGCGTCACCGGGAATGAGACGGCTGGCGAAAGCCGGTGAAATGCTTCAACCATCCCGATAAGGAGGCGGCGGGAGTCTGCGCCGTTTGCGGCCAGCCTTTCTGCCATGCCTGCGCCGTGGAGTTCTCCGACGGCTCGCTTTTCTGCCGTCCCGACGCCGCCTGCGGGCAGGCACTGGTGAAGTCAGGACCCAGCACCCTGGCTATCCTGGCCCTGGTGCTGGCCATCGCCGGCATCACCAATTGTGTCACCGGCGTCGCGGGCGTGATCCTTGGCTTTATCGAGCTGGACAAGATCAAGAAGAAGCAGTCGCCGCCGGAGGGCAGGAAATTCGCCCGGGCGGCGGTCATCGTCGGGATCGCCACCGTGGTGCTGTTTGCGCTGCTGGAAATCGTCTACTTCCTTGTTTTCGCCAGATCCAGGTTGTAGTGCCGGGAGCGGTCTTTTCGGAAAATGATTCTGTGCTAGAATCACCAGCGTGAGCGACGATCTTTTAACTACATATCAGCTGGCGCCGTCCATCCTCTCCGCTGATTTCGGACAGCTCGAGAACCAGATCGGGCTGGTGATGGACGCCGGCGTGCGTGTCATCCATGTCGATGTGATGGACGGACACTTCGTCCCCAACATCACCATCGGACCGGTGGTGGTGCAGCACATCCGCGACCAGGTGCATGAAGGCGGCGGGGCGCTGGACGTCCATCTGATGATCGAGAATCCGGAACGGTACATCGATGCCTTCGCCGCCGCGGGCTCCGACTGGATCAACGTCCATGCGGAGGCCTGCACGCATCTGAACGCGGTGCTGGCCCAGATCCGCGCCGCGGGCTGCAAGGCCGGCGTCACCATCAACCCGGCGACGCCGCTGGCGACCATCCAGGAAGTCACCGGCGACATCGATTTTGCGCTGATGATGACGGTCAATCCCGGTTTCAGCGGCCAGCAGTTCATCGCTTCGGTGCTGCCCAAGATCAGGCGCGCGCGCATGCTGCTGCCCGAGGGCGCCGGACTCCAGGTCGACGGCGGCGTGGGGCCGGACACGATCGAGGCCGCGCTTGACACTGGCGCCAACCTGTTCGTCGCCGGCTCCGCCGTCTTCGGAGCGGCCGATCCGGCAGCCGCCGCCCGCGGGCTGATCGACGCCATGGCCTGCAGGCTGGACTCGCAGCCGTAGCTGTGCCGGCGGCTCGCGCTGCCACTCGCGAAAAAAATATGCCGCGAACTATGAACCCGCGAATGTTTTTGTTATCATTTTCACGAACGACCTAATTTAATAGCTGTACTTTGCAGCAATATCTTCGGGGCGGGGTGGAATTCCCCACCGGCGGTCAAAGCCCGCGACCCTCGTCAAGAGGTTGATCAGGTGAAATTCCTGGGCCGACAGTCAAAGTCTGGATGGGAGAAGATATAAGCTCGAATGAGCTTGTGACGCCCTGGGATAGACGCTGCCCGGGGTTTTTTTATTCCATGATTTCGGGGACAGACATCAGTTTCATGCAGCGGGCGCTGGACCTGGCCGATCTGGCCAGGGGCAGGACCAGCCCCAATCCCACCGTGGGCGCCGTTATCGTCAGGGATGATGACGTCATCGGCGAGGGCTATCACCGGCGCGCCGGCGCCGATCATGCCGAAGTGGCCGCGATCAGGTCGGCGGCGGGAGGCGTCGAAGGGGCCACCATTTACGTCACGCTCGAACCCTGCTGTCATACAGGCCGGACGGGTCCGTGCACGGAAGCTCTGATCAAGGCCGGCATCGCTCGGGTGCTGATCGCTTCGCTGGACCCGTCGGCGAAGGTGAATGGCAAAGGGCTCAGGCAGCTGCGCGACGCCGGCATCGAGGTAGAGGTGCTGGACGGCGCCGTTGCGGCGCGGGCCAGGGCCCAGAACGAGGCTTTCCGCAAGCATGCCGTCACCGGGCTGCCGTTCGTCCTCTTCAAGAGCGCCATGAGCCTCGACGGCAAGATCGCTACCGCGACAGGTGATTCACGCTGGATCTCGGGCGAGGAAAGCCGCGCCGTGGTGCACGCGCTCCGGGCCGAGATGGATGCCATCGCCGTGGGCTGCGGCACCGCCGCCATCGATGATCCGATGCTGAACTGCCGGCTGCCGGGCGACTACCTGCAGCCGCTGAGGATTGTTTTTGACTCGCAGGCCAATCTGGATCCCCGGAGCAAGCTGGTGCAGACCGCGAACGATTTCCGGACCCTGGTATTTACCGCCGGCAATGCGCCGGACGAGCGGGTGGCGGCGCTCGAGCGGGCCGGCGTGGAGGTCAGCCGGACCGGCGGTGAAGGCCGGGTGGACGTGGGCGAGGCCCTCGCGCATCTGGGATCGATGGATCCACCGGTGATGAGCGTGCTGCTGGAGGGCGGGCCCACGCTGGCCGCGTCGTTTGTCGAAGCCGGCTTAATCGACAAGGTGATGATGTTCGTCGCCCCCAAGCTGATCGGCGGCGAGTCGGCCAAGACGCCGGTCGAGGGCCGGGGTTTTCGCCTCGTGGGCGAAGCGGTTCCGCTCAAGCGCCTGTCGCACGTGTCGATTGGTGAGGATGTGCTGATCACCGCTTACACTTCAGAGGATGAGTGGTGATGCGGCCCGCGGGCGGCGGCCGCGATCTAATGGAAGACTTTGACTGTCATGAAAAATGAACGGCACGGTAATTTGAGAGGGAACGAAATATGTTTACCGGAATAGTCGAAGAACTGGGAAAGCTGGTAAGCCTGGAGATGGGCGCCGACAGCGGCGTCATCACCATCGAGGCCGATAAGGTGCTGGAGGGCACGCGGCTGGGCGATTCCATCGCCGTCAATGGCGTCTGCCTGACGGCGCGCGCGTTCGGCAACGGCACTTTTGCCGCCGACGTGATGCCCGAGACGCTTAGAAAGAGCAACCTGGGCAACCTTAAACGTGGCAATCTTGTCAACCTGGAGCGGGCGATGACGCTCGGCGGGCGCCTGGGCGGCCACCTGATGCTCGGTCACGTGGATGCCACCGGCAAGGTCGTCTCCGTCCGGCCCGAGGGGACGGCGGTCGTCTACACGATGTTGGCGCCGGAACAGGTGCGGCGTTACATCCTGCCGCAGGGCTCGATCGGCGTCGACGGCATCAGCCTGACCGTCGCCCGGCTCGAAGGCGACAAGTTCAGCGTCTCGCTGATCCCGCACACAGTCAGGCTGACGACGCTGGGCAACAACGGCGTCGGTTACGAGGTCAACCTCGAGGCGGATGTCATCGGCAAGTATGTGGCGCGCATGCTGGAAGGGAATCTGCCCGGGGGGCACGGCGAGGGCGGGCTGACGATCGAGAAACTGGCCGAAGGAGGATTTTTGTAATGAGCCGGGCGCGAGGATACCGCTCCGAAAGATATCCATCATCGCTTGACGTCCCTAAAGTTTTTTATGCAAGTAACTGATATGAAGTGTCAATTATTCAGAAGGAAAGGTAGTCATGTCAGATTCAAACCAACAGCAGGAAGTGAAGGAATCGCCGTTCAGCTCCATCGACGAGGCGATCGCCGACATCCAGGCCGGAAAGATCATCGTTGTCTGTGACGACGAGGACCGCGAGAACGAGGGCGACCTGACGATGGCGGCGCAGTTCGCCACGCCGGAGGCGATCAACTTCATGGCCACTCATGGCCGCGGCCTCATCTGCCTGGCAATGACGCCGGAGAAGTGCACTGATCTGGATCTGCCGCAGATGGTGCAGAAGAACGAAGCTACCTTCAGCACCGCCTTCACCGTCTCGATCGAGGCGCGTCACGGGGTGACGACCGGCATCTCGGCGGCCGACCGCGCCCACACGATCCAGACGGCGATCAAGCCCGAAGCGCTGCCCGTGGACCTGGTGCAGCCGGGCCACGTCTTCCCGCTGCGGGCCAAGCCGGGCGGGGTGCTGGAGCGCACCGGTCAGACGGAGGCCTCGGTCGACCTGGCCAGGCTGGCCGGCCTGGAGCCCGCCGGCGTCATCTGCGAGATCATGAATGAGGACGGCACCATGGCGCGCGTCCCCGACCTGGTCCCCTACTGCAAGAAGCACAATCTGAAGATGGTCACCGTTGCCGACCTGATCAAGTACCGGCGCAAGACCGAGAAGCTGGTGCGGCGCGCCGCCGAAGCGCGGCTCCCGACCAGATTTGGCGATTTCCGCGCCATCGGCTACGAGAGCCTGCTGGACGGCGAGCAGCACGTGGCGCTGGTCAAGGGCGATGTCGAGGGCGCCGAGAACGTGCTCGTGCGGGTGCACTCCGAGTGTCTCACCGGCGACGTTTTCGGCTCGATGCGCTGCGACTGCGGCGAGCAGCTTTATCATGCGATGCGCATGATCGAGGAGGAGGGCAAGGGCGTGCTGCTCTATCTCTCCCAGGAAGGCCGCGGCATCGGCATCCTCAACAAGCTCAAGGCCTACGAGCTGCAGGAGCGCGGCCGCGACACCGTCGAGGCCAACGAGGAGCTTGGCTTCCCGGCCGACCTGCGTGATTATGGCATCGGCGCCCAGATCCTGGTGGACCTGGGGCTGACCTCAATCCGGCAAATGACCAACAACCCGAAGAAGATCAAGGGCCTGGAAGGATATGGGCTTAAAATCGTGGAAAGAGTGCCCATCGAGATGCCGCCGCAGTGCGAAAACGTCGCCTATCTGGCCACCAAGAAGGCCAAGATGGGGCACATCCTCCATCATCAGGATCTCCGTTATGTGGAGGAGGACCAGGAGGAAGGCCAGGTTTAGCAGCCGGGCCTGAACCGGCGGCGGCCGGTGAGCCGCCGCGCCAGACAACGGAACCGAGACAGAAAGGACCAGTTTATGGCCAGTGAGTTCAAGAGTTACGAGGGAATGCTGGACGCCAAGGGGCTGAAGTTCGGCCTGGTAGTGGCGCGTTTTAATGAATTCATCTCCACGCGCCTGCTGGACGGCGCGATCGATTGTCTCGTGCGGCACGGCGCGGGCAAGAGCGCGATCGAAGTGGCCTGGGTCCCCGGCGCCTTCGAGATCCCGCTGGTGGCGGCGAAGATGGCCGAGAGCGGCAAGTACGACGCCGTCATCTGCCTGGGCGCGGTCATCCGCGGCGGCACGCCGCACTTTGACTATGTCGCCGCAGAGGTGTCAAAGGGGATCGCCAAGGTTTCGCTTGACAGCAAGTTACCGGTGGCGATGGGTGTGCTTACCACCGACAGCATCGAGCAGGCGGTCGAGCGCGCCGGCACCAAGGCCGGCAACAAGGGCTGGCAGGCGGCGGCCGGCGCCATCGAGATGGCCAGCCTGGTGAAGAAGCTCTAGAACGTCATCAACGTCATTTGGCCCGGCCGCAAACAGCGGCGCCGGGGCCGATCCTGATCGGCTGGACCTCCGGGCCGGTGGATAGCATTCCGCCGGTCCGGTTTTTATTGCCGCCCGTGGGTCCGCCGGGGCGCGCCAAGCCAGGCGCGTTCATCCCGGCGGACGGTGGCCATTCCGGCGCCGGGCGTGCGGACCACGGAGTTCGATCTTTCGCGGGGGAAAAGTGAAGCGTTCTACCAGCCCGGCCGCAACGGGGCCGAAGCGTTCTTTGCGCAGGGGATTTTTCGATGCCTGCAAGGCGCGGCTCCGCCGGGCGAAGCCGGCCTGCCGGCGGATCAGGGAGCTGGCGTCAGGACTCGGGGCCCAGCCGCCGGGCCAGACCGGGTCAGACGGCCTTCTGTACCTTGCCGGCGCTGATGCATTTGGCGCAGACATAGGCGCGCGCCGGGGAGCCGTCCTTGACGATCCGGATCTTTTGCAGGTTGACGTTGAACCGCCGCCGCGTGGCGCGGTTGGAATGGCTGCGGTTGTTGCCGTATCCCGGCTTCTTGCCGCAAACTGTGCAGATTTTTGACAATTGGATCAGATCCTTGGTTTTGCCGGCCGCAGCGTCAGGCCGGAGTTTCTTGCTTTTCACACAAGGCGTAATTATGCTATAGCCGCTTCTTAAATGCAAGAAGGAGAGGCCATGACCAAACCTGGTTGCCCCGCACTGTTCGCCGGGTCAGGCCCTCTTCAAAAGGCAGGACTTCCCCGCACTTCCAAGGCGTTTCTCAATCCTCCCCGGCTGCGCGAGCCGCTGACGGTGCTGCCCGGCGTCGGCCCGGCCCTGGCCGCCGAGGCGCGCCGCCTCGGACTTAACAGCCTGGGCGATCTGCTGTTCCACTTCCCTTTCCGGCATGACGATTTCACCAGCCGGCGCCGCATCGGCGAGCTCAAGCCGGGGGAGGAGGCGACAGTCGAGGCCACGCTGGAACAGATCGCCCTGTCGCGTACGCGGCGGCGCAACCTGCATCTGATCAGGGCGACGGTCCGCGATGATACCGGTTACATGCAGGCGGTCTGGTTCAATCAGGATTACCTGGCGCGGCTGCTAAAGCCGGGAGACACGCTGCTGCTGCGGGGCGCCTGCGATGGCGCCGGCGGCACCTTCAGGGTGCGGGGGCACGAGATCCTGGGACGCGGCGAGGCAGGGCTGCACACCACCGGCTTCGTGCCCGTTTATTCCACCACGGAAAAAATTTCGGTTAAAAGACTGCGCGGCTGGCTGGGGCAGGTGCGCCCTCTGATGGCGCGGCTGGCCGATCCGCTGCCGCCGGCGCTCAGGGCCGGGCTGCGGCTGCCGTTCCGGGCCGATGCCGTGCTGGCGATGCATTTCCCCGGTTCGGCGGACGCCGGCCGGCAGGCCGAGCGGCGGCTCATCTTCGATGAACTTTTCCTGATGCAGCTGGGTCTGCTCAGCCTCAGGCAGCGCTTTGCGCAGACGCGCCACAGCCAGGCGCTGGGCCAGGAAGGAGAGCTGACGCGGCGGTTCATCGCCGCGCTGCCGTTCGCCCTGACCCGCGGCCAGCTGCGCGCCTGCCGGCAGATATCGCGGGACCTGCAGCGGCCGGCGCCGATGCAGCGGCTGCTGCAGGGGGATGTCGGCGCCGGCAAGACCGTGGTGGCCACGTACACGATGCTGCGCGCGGTGGAGGGCGGCAGGCAGGCGGCGCTGATGGCTCCCACCGAGGTGCTGGCCGAGCAGCATTATTTCAGCCTGGCGCGGATGCTGGCGGGGATGGGCCTGCGGCTGGCTTTCCTTTCCAGCCGGCTCAAGGCCGGTGAGCGCCGGAGCCTGCTGGCGCGGATCGCCGCCGGCGAAGTCGACATCGCCGTGGGCACGCACGCGCTCATCCAGGAGGATGTCGTCTTCCCCGGCCTGGCGGTCATCGTCGTGGACGAGCAGCACCGCTTCGGCGTCAGGCAGCGGGAGGAGCTGGCGGTCAAGGCGGGGCGCGGCGGCCTGGTGCCGCACGCGCTGCACATGACGGCGACGCCGATCCCCCGGACGCTAGCGCTGACGCTCTTCGGCGACCTGGAGACCAGCGTGATCGCATCGCTGCCGGCGGGACGGCGGCGCATCAAGACCTGGCAGGTGCCCGAGTCCAGGCGCGCGGGCGCCTATGGTTTCATCCGCGAGCAGCTCGACGCCGGCCGCCAGTGCTTTGTCGTCTGCCCCCTGATCGAGGAATCGGAGGCGGTCCAGGCCCGGGCGGCGGAGGCTGAGGCCGGACGGCTGGCCGCCGGGGAGTTTGCCCGCTACCGGGTCGGCCTGCTGCACGGACAGCTGCCGGCGGCCGCCAAACAGGCGGCGATGCAGGCCTTTGCCTCCGGCGAGACCCAGGTGCTGGTGGCGACCACGGTGATCGAGGTCGGCGTGGACGTGCCCAACGCCAGCGTGATGGTGATCGAGGAAGCCGACCGCTTCGGCCTGGCGCAGCTGCACCAGCTGCGCGGCCGCGTCGGCCGCGGTCCGCACGAGTCTTTCTGCCTGCTCTTTGGCGATCCAAAGACCGGGCAGGCCGAGCGCCGGCTGGCGGCGATGACCGCGACCGGCGACGGCTTCCGGCTGGCCGACATGGATCTGGAGATCCGGGGCGAGGGTCAGCTTTTCGGCGAGCGCCAGTCGGGCCTGCCTGACCTGAAGCTGGCGCGGCTGACACGCGATCAGGAGCTCCTGTCGCTGGCGCGGGAAAAAGCGCGGGCGCTGCTGGCCGGCGATCCGGGAATGGCCCGGCCGGAGCACGCCCTGCTCAGGGACGAGCTGGAACGTGTGTTCGGCGACCAGCTCGAGTGGCTCAGGCGGGTATGAACGACGGCGGCCCGACAGGCGCCGCTTTCTGGCCGCGGTTTTGACGGGAGACTGAATCAGATGCGGATCATTGCGGGGACAAAAAGGGGCGCTGTTTTCGCGGCGCCGCCGGGCACCCTCACGCGGCCGACCGCCGACCGCGTGCGCGAGGCTGTCTTCAGCAGCCTGGGCAGTGTCGAAGGCCTGGCTGTCCTGGACCTGTTCGCCGGCAGCGGCGCGCTGGCGCTGGAGGCTCTCAGCCGCGGCGCCGCCCGGGCGCAGATGGTCGAAAACCGCATCGGGGCGGTGCGGACAATCGCCAGGAATATCACAAAACTGGGATTTGAAAACGCGGTTTTCAGCCGCCGCGATTACCTCGCTTTCCTGAAAGATGCAGCCAAAAAGCAGCTCCGCTTCGATTTGATTTTTGTTGACCCGCCCTATAGAATGCACCGCGCCGCCGGACCGGAGCTGAAGCGCTGGCTGCCGGCGGTCTTGGCGCCGGGTGGCCGGGTCGTGATAGAGTTTGATGTCCGTCAGGATGTGGACCTGCCATTTACGCTCTTAGCTGATAAGCTATATGGCGACATCAGGATCCGCATCTACCGGGCAGAAGAGCAGGGTTCCCAAGATAATCAGTGACAGATTTTTCCAACACGATCGCGGTCTGCCCCGGAACTTATGATCCGGTGACCGAAGGGCATCTGGACATCATCCGCCGCTCCGCGCGCCTGTTCGGAAAGGTCGTGGTCGGCGTGGTGAAGGCGTCTCCGCGCAAGGAAACCCTTTTCAGCACCGAGGACCGGGTCGAGTTCCTGCGGCAATCCCTGGGCGAGGAGATCCCGGTGGATGCCTTCGACACGCTGCTGGTGGATTTTGCCCGCAAGTGGCACGCCCGGGCGCTGGTGAAGGGCCTGCGGGCGATCTCTGACTTCGAATACGAATTCCAGATGGCGCAGCTGAACAGGAAACTGGCGCCTGACATAGAAACTGTTTATCTGATGGCGTCCCCGGAGTACAGCTTCCTGAGCTCCAGCGGCGTCAAGGAGATAGCAAAATATGGCGGCAACGTCGACGACCTGGTGCCCGCAGTGGTGGCTGGCCGTCTCGCCGCGTTTTTCCAGTAAACCTGGAACCTTGGAGGAAAAGTGGACGTACTGGTATTAATTGACAAGCTTGACGAGATAGTAAACAACGCCCGGCCGATGCCGATGACCGACAAGGTGATGATCGAGCGCGAGGAGATCTACGACATTCTCGACCAGATGCGGACCACCATCCCCGAGGAGATCAAGCAGGCGCGCTGGATCGTCAAGGAGCGCCAGGAGATGCTGGCCGAAGCCAAGGCCGAGAGCGACCGCATCGTCAAGGAGGCCAACGACCAGGCCGAGCGGCTTACCTCCGAGCAGGAAGTCGTGAAGATGGCCGAGCGCAACGCCGCCCAGATCATGGAGGACGCCCGCGCCCGCGAGCGTGAGATCCGCCTCGGCGCCGAGGATTATGCCGACGAGGTTCTGGAAACACTTGAAGTGAATCTGGAAAAATTCCTGGCGGCGGTCCGGCGCGGCCGCGAGCGGCTTCAGGGCAAGACCGGCGAGGAAAGCGAAGAGGCGGCGGTAGAGGAATAACCGCGGTGCCTTCCGGCCTCCCGGCCGGACTCGTCATCCACTCGTGAACGTGGCCGGCAGCCCGCCGGCTGAGATCCTGGAGCCCGTCATGCCCAAGCAAACCCCCACCAGCTTCGATCTGGCCGCGCAACCGCTCGTACTGGGTGTTTCGCGCACTTTCGAACTGAACCTCTATCTACCGCCGCTGCATCTGGCGGGGCAGGATTACGGCTTTGTACCCGACGTCGTAGCGGCGCGGCTGACCGTCGCGTACGTCGGCGAGGGATACACGGCGAAACTGGAGTTCTCCTGCCGGCTGGAAGGCGCCTGCTGGCGCTGCCTGGAGCCGGCCGATCTCGACCTGGACGTCAGCGCCGATGACTACTTCGAGACGGAGCTGCCGCCGGTGGAGGAGATCGGCGACGAGGAAGAAGCGTCGCTCTGGTTCATGGAAGACGGCACGCTGAACCTGTCGGAATGGGCCCGCAGCGCCATCGCCGAACTGCTGCCGCCGCAGATATTGTGCCAGGAGGACTGCAAGGGGCTCTGCCCGCAGTGCGGCACAAACCTCAATGCCGGGCAGTGCGACTGCGAACCTCCGGCGGATGAGCGCTGGGGGAAACTGAGGGAGTGGAAGGCGGCGGATTAGGCAGGGAAGGAAGGCCCTGGCCCCTGCGGGTTCAAACGGCGGCCGGAGGCCACCGGCGAGGGCGCCGTTTTAGAAAAATCCGCTGCGGCTTTCCAGTTCGGGGGATAATCTGTTATCCTACATCCTTGGCAAGGAAAGGAAGCTTGAGAAATGGCCGTACCGAAACGAAAAACTTCACAGGCGCGCAGGGACAAGCGGCGGGCGCACGACGCGCTCAGCGAACCGTCCGTGAACGTCTGCCCGCAGTGCCATAGCCCCAAGCGGCCCCACCGCGTCTGCCCCACCTGCGGCACCTACAAGGGCCGCGAAGTCATCTCGTTCGAAGACTGACCGGTTCCCGGTTACAATCTGAAGGATTCCCAAACCGCCTGCCGGCGGTTTTTTTATTCCCCGGCCTGTCACATACTGGCAACCGCCGGCAATCGGGTTAAGCGCTATTACGGTTGGCGTCATCCCTAGATATGTCGCCAGTTACGGCTACTGGCATGCGGGGCGAAAGAAATCTGAAAGCGGACGGCTTTGACAAAAAAGTCCGGAGACGCCGCAATGACGTCTCCGGACATTGTGCAAATTCGCTCCGGCGTCCACCTGTGGAGGGCGGGATGCACAGTTAGAGGGCATTGTACGATGCATGCCGTTGACCTGTGTTGGTCTCTCCTACCCGCTAGAGCAAATTATTGTGGAACGCAAAACACGCGAGCCGCTTTGCATCCCATGCCTGTCTTGACCGGAAGACGGCGCTGCTTGACAGCCGGCGGACAGGCGAAACCACGTCTTTAATCATACTATTTGAGGTGCATTTGAACAATGAATATCCGGCATGCTAAAGTACAGGATCGCTGAACCGACATATAAGCCGCGCTTCTGCATCCGCGGCCGCGATAACGCCAACGGGATGGGGCCGGGAAAGGGTTTCCGGCGCCGTTCGCAGAATATCTGATCAACCCGTATCCGAGGCCCATGCGCTTAAGCAAGCAAAAATCCGCGACACACCGCTACCCCTGCCACTGCTGCCACAAGCCGGCCGCTATCGTCTGGCACGACAAGCGCCGGTGCTTCATCTGCGAGAACTGCCTGAAGACCTTCGACATCGCCATCATCGCCAGCCGCAACGGCCTGGCGGTGGAGCAACTGACGCTCTGCTGACGGTTTCCGAGCCTGTGGCGGCGCTGATTTCAGGAATTTAATCGCGCCCGCTCGAGTTTTTACCGGGCTGCTCAGGAAAGTTTACAGGAACGCTCCCACGCCTCGTTCCGGCGGGCGGGTTTCGTTTCCACCCTTCCAGAAGATATTATTCCCAGTGTGAAATTCCGGTCCGCCTGCCGCCGGCTGCTTGCCTGCCGCGCGGCCATGGTGGCCGCAATCCCGTCCACGGCTAACGGAGGTTTCTGATGGCAAAGAAAGTTGCGATACTCACCGGCGGTGGCGACTGCCCGGGCCTGAACGCGGTCATCCGCGCGGCGACGCTGAAGCTGGTCAGGGCCGGCTACGAGATGGTCGGCGTGCGGCATGGCTGGCGCGGCCTGCTGGAGAATGAATACATGCCGCTGGACATCGAGTCCACCGCTGACATCCTCCCGAAGGGCGGCACCATCCTGCGCACATCGCGCACCAACCCGATGAAGCAGGAAGGCGGCGTCGAGCTTATCATTGATAATTTGCAGAAAAATGACATCTGGGCGACGATCGCCATCGGCGGCGACGACACCCTCGGCGTGGCCAACAAGCTGCACGCCGAACATTCGCTGAACATGGTGGGCGTGCCCAAGACGATCGACAACGACCTCTCCGGCACCGACTATACCTTCGGCTTCGACACGGCGGTGCAGATCGCCACCGATTGCATCGACCGCCTCAACACCACCGCCGAGTCCCACGACCGCGCGATCGTGGTCGAGATCATGGGGCGGCATACCGGCTGGATCACGGTGATGGCCGGCATCGCCGGCGGCGCAGACGTTGTCATGCTGCCGGAGTTTGATATTTCCGTCACCGAGGTCTGCGACATCCTCAAGCGCCAGCGCGCGGGCGGCAAGAACTTCAACATCGTCGCCGTCAGCGAGGGCGCCAAGCTGGTGACCCGGGAGGGCGAGGAGAAAATGGTGGTGCAGTCCGACGAAGTCGATGCTTTCGGCAACGTCAAGCTGGGCGGCGTCGCCGAGCTGCTGGCCAAGGAGATCGAGCGCCGCACCGGCTTCGAGACGCGCGCGACCGTGCTGGGCCATATCCAGCGCGGCGGCACGCCCACGGCGCGTGACCGCATCCTGGCTACGCGCTATGGCGCCAGGGCAGCGGACATGGTCATCGCCGGGGACTGGGGCAACATGGCGGCGCTGCAGGGCGACGAGATCGTACCGGTGCCGCTCTCGGTGGCCGTCGGCGAGCGCAAGCTGGTGCGGCCGGAGTACTGGGACCTGGCGCGCACGTTCTTCGCCTGAAACTTGGGGACGTTCCTTAACTTATTAAACTTGTCAGGGTCGCCGAAAGCTAACAGGCGATTGCGCGGAAATCGGGAATATGGATGGAGCAGGCAATCGCGCCCCCGGACGGAGAAGGGAAACCGCGGCTCTCCTGCAGAGTAACGGAAAAAGTTAAATAAGTTAAGGAACGTCCCCATGAACATTGCCGAGGTCATAGTCGCGCACGCGAACACCGACTTCGACGGCTTTGCCGCATCGGTGGCGGCCGGCCGGCTGTATCCCGAGGCCCGCATCTGCTTCCCGGGCTCGCTTAACCGCAACGTGCGCGAGTTCTACAATCTGCACGCGGACGAGATCGACACCGCCGACGTCTCCATGGTCGACCTGAAGCGCTTGCGCCGGCTGATCATCGTTGACACGATCCACTGCAACCGCCTGGGTGAGTTCGAGCGCGTCTGCGGCCGCGCGGACGTAGAGGTGATCGTCTTCGATCATCACCGCCTGGGCGCTGTTTCCGAGCGCCCCGATTTCGTCTCCGAAGAAAACTATGTCCTCTCCGAGGACGGCTCGCTGGTCACCACCATGCTGAAGATCATCCATGACCGCAAGCTGGAGGTCTCGCCGCTGGAAGCGACCATCTTCGCGCTCGGCATCCACGAGGACACCGGCTCGCTGACCTATCCGACCACGACCGCGCGCGACGCCGAGGCGCTGGCGCTGTGCATGCGCCTGGGCGCCAGCCAGGCGATGATCGTCAAGTATCTGCACAATCCTTTAAGTCCGGAGCAGCGGGAGCTGCTGCTGAAGCTGGTGGACGAGCTGGAGCCGGTGCCGGACGGCGATGTCGAGGTCTACCTGGCGGCGGTCCACAATCCGGTCTATGTAGAGGGACTCAGTGTCGTGGCGCACAAGATGCTGGACGTCACCGACTGCCAGGCGCTGCTGGTGGCGGTGGAGATGGAAGACCGTATCTTTATCGTCGGCCGCAGCAAGAGCCGCCTGCTGGATGTCGCCAAGGTGCTGGCCAGCGTCGGCGGCGGCGGCCACAGCCAGGCAGCCTCGGCAATCGTCAAGGGCCGGAGCCTGGAGCAGGTTCGCCAGACGCTGCTGGCTGCCGTCCCCGGGGTGGTCGAGGAGCCGCTGCGGGCGCGGGACATCATGTCCCAGCCGGTGCACTTCATCGACGTCCAGACCCCGATCAGGGAGGCTCTGCTGTTCTGCCAGCGCTACGGCCACAGCGGCGTCTCCATCAGCGAGGGCGGGCGCCTGGCCGGCGTGGTGGCGCGCAAGGATCTGGACAAGGCGATGGCGCACAAGCTGGGCCATGCGCCGGTCAAGGGGATCATGTCGCGCGGCGTGGTGACGGTGGCCGAGGATGCGCCTGTGCACGAGATGCGCCGGCTGATGTCCACCAGCACCATCGGCCGCATTCCGGTGGTGCGCCGGGGGGCGGCAGGGGGTGAAATCCCGGTGGAGGATGTCGTTGGCATCGTCACCCGTACGGACATACTCCGGTCGCTGCACGGGATGGAGGCCGAAGAAACCGTTGCCGAAGTGCTGCGCACCGAGGTCAATTTCCGCGAGCGGTTGCAGGCGCGCGCCGGGCTGGCGCCGCTGCTAGGGGCCGTCCAGCGCCTGGGCGGCGATTACCGCGGCGTGTACCTGGTGGGCGGTTTCGTGCGCGACCTGATCCTGGGGGAACCCAACTATGATGTTGACATCGCGGTGGAAGGTGATGGAATCGAGTTCGGCCGGCGGCTGGCGGCTGAGCTGGGCGGACGCGTGCGCGCCCATAGCAAGTTCAACACCGCCGTGGTCGTTGTCGAACACGCCGAGCCGCGCCTCCGGGTGGACGTCGCCACCGCGCGCACCGAATTCTACGATTACCCGGCGGCGCTGCCGACGGTGGAGCATTCCTCCATCAAGCGCGACCTCTACCGCCGCGATTTCACCATCAACGCCATGGCGGTATCGCTGACCGCGCACGATTTCGGCAAGCTGCTGGATTTCTTCGGCGGGCTCAGGGATCTGGAGGACCGGGTCATCCGCGTGCTGCACAACCTCAGCTTCATCGAAGACCCGACCCGCATCTTCCGCGCCATCCGTTACGAGAACCGCCTTGGCTTCCGGATGAACCCGCACACGCTGGGGCTCGCCCGCGGCTGCGTGGAGATGAATCTGGTGGGAGATCTCTCCTCGGCGCGGCTGCGTGACGAGCTCATCTGGTTGTTCTCCGAGCCGGAAGTGGCGCATACTGTTCTTAGGATCGGTGAGCTGGGCCTGGCGCCCTCGATCCATCCCGCACTGGCCGCTGACGCGGAGACCGCCGCCCTGGTGAAACGCGCCGATGAGGCGGTTCGACGCTTCCGGATGCAGGACGAGATCAAGCTCTGGCGTCTACGCCTGGCCTGCCTGGCACGCAAGCTGGACGCCGGCCAGCTGGAGCTGTGGACGCAGCGTCTCAAACTCCGGCGCACGGACGCCGAGCGGGTCACCACCGGCGTTGTGCTGGCGCGCCAGGCCGCGGTGCGGCTGGCGGCCAGAGCCGGGGCTTCCCGCGCCGATATCCATGACATGCTCAAGCGGCTGCCGGGAGAGGCGCTGCTGCTGGCATTCGCCGCGGCGGCGGACGGGCGCGCGCGCGATGCTCTGGAGCTTTACCTGACGGAGCTGCGCCATATCCGGCTGTCGGTCGACGGCTCTGACCTGATCGCGGCGGGGCTGAAGCAGTCGCCGCAGCTGGGCCAGGTGCTTGCGGAGCTTAAGCGGCTGCGGATCGAAGGCCGGATCGCTGGCCGTGAGCAGGAGCTGGAGGCCGCCCGCAAACTGGCGACCCGGCTGGCCGCGCAGGAAAAATAGGAAAAATAATAATCATGGCCTGACGCAGGCCAGTACACGCAAGGCAGGATAGTTTGAATGTTTACCAGTGATTTGTTGCTACAGTTTCTGATCACGCTGCCGGCGCTGCTGATATCGATGGTGCTGCACGAGGTGTCGCACGGCTACGTGGCCTACCGCCTGGGTGACCGTACGGCGAGGCAGCGGGGGCGGCTCTCGCTCAACCCGCTCAAGCACCTGGACAAGCTCGGCTCGCTGATGCTGTGCATCACCTATTTCGGCTCCGGCGGCAGCATGCTGTTCGGCTGGGCCAAGCCGGTGCCGATCAATCCCGGCAATTTCAAGGATCCCCAGCGGGGGATGATGTGGGTGGGCGCTGCCGGCCCGGCTGCCAATCTGCTGATCGCCATCGCCAGCGCGCTGGCGCTCAAGATGGCCTATCCCTATCCGGTGGACAGCAACCTGTTCATGGCGCTGTTCCTGGTGTTCCGGCTCAACCTGATCCTGATGGTGTTCAACCTCATCCCGGTGCCGCCGCTGGACGGCTCGCGCATCGTGGGCGGTTTTCTCAGCCGGCAGGCGTACGTGCGCTGGATCCAGATGGACCAGTACGGGATGATGTTCGTCATGCTGCTGATGTTCGTGCTGATCGGCCCCCTGGGTGCGGGTTTCTCCAGCTTCTTCGCCAGCCTCTACCACATCTTCCTGCCTGCCTCCTACGGATTTTAGGGCGGGGACGTTGCTTTCCTAAAGTTCCTATTTTAGAGGGTAGGGCGGGGACGTTGCTTTCCTAAAGTTCCTGTTTTAGAGGGAAGGAACGCTCTTGGCTGCAGTTTCCTGTTATTGAATGGATCCAGCGTCGGGCGGTTTTCGCACAGAGGAACGTTCTCGGACGTCCACGGCGAATCCGGCAGATCTCCAGCAGATCACACTGCCGCCCATTAGTTTCCCCTTATATTTAGGAACTTTAGGAAAGCAACGTCCCTGGTTTGGGACGCGGTTTTGGAACTTTAGGAAAGCAACGTCCCCGGTTTGGGACAGGCCCCGGAGGGGGAAATCAGTCGTGGTGGCGAGTTCTGGAGCGGATCATGGGCGATTGCATGGAGGGGTTTCCGGAGGCCGGCGAGCGGCTGTTTCGCATACTGGCATTTGACTGGGACGGCACCGCGGTGCCGGATCGCCATGCCGATGCCCGCCGGGTGGCCGCGGTGCTTCAGCAGCTGCTGAAGCTGGACGTGCTGGTGGCCGTCATCACCGGCACCAATTTCGAGAACATCGACCGGCAGCTTTGCTCCCTGATCCACGGTACCCACAAGCGGCGGCTTTACGTATGCGCCAACCGTGGTTCGGAAGTTTTCGGCTTCGACATCGATGGCAATGTCACGCTGCTTTTCAGGCGGGAAGCGACACCGGACGAGAACAGGCTGCTGGACCGCATCGCCCAGGCGGTCAAAAGTGACATCGAGAGCCTGTCCAGCGTCGGCATCAACATCATCTACGACCGGCTCAACCGCCGCAAGGTCGACCTGATCCCCGAATGGCCAGATCCGCCGAAGTCACGCATCGATGAACTGATGGCCAGAACCGAGGCGCGCCTGAAGCAGGGCGGCTACAGCGGCGGCATCCACGGCGCCTACGAGCTGACGCTGCATTACGCCCGGCGCTTCGGCCTGAAAAACGCGCGCGTCACCAGCGACGTCAAGCACATCGAGGTGGGCCTCACCGACAAATCCGACTCGATCCGCTGGGTCATCAGCCAGCTGTGCTACCGGCGCAATATCCCCTTCCGGAACATGCTGGTGGGAGGGGATGAGTTCGGTAATGTGGCCGGTTTCGAGGGCAGCGATTCGCACATGATCGTGCCCGAGCTCGGCGGAGATTCCTATATCGTGTCGGTGGGGAAGGAGCCTGACGGCGTGCCGCCGGGGGTAACCCACCTGCCCGGCGGGCCCGACTGTTTCATCAGCCTGCTGGAGCGGCAGGTCGCGCTGCATCGGCTGATGCTGCCCAGCGAGGATGTGACGGCGCTGCTGGTGGAGAACGGCTTCAATCCGCTCCGGGAACGCGAGGTCGAGTCGCTGCTGGCTGTCGGCAACGGTTATCTCGGCACCCGTGGCTCGCTCGAGGAGCAGGATCCGGCGTCCAGCGCCGCCACGCTGCTGGCCGGCGTTTATGACCGGACGAGCAGGGAATCGATCGAGGAGCTTGTGGTCGTTCCTGACTGGCTGTATACGCGTATCTACGTCAATAACATCCAGCTGACCGCCGGGCGCCAGAATCTGCTGGAGCACCGGCGGGTGCTGGACATGTCCAAGGGCATGCTTTTCCGCGAGTGGCGCCACCGGGACCGGGAGAACCGCGTTACCCGCATCCGTTTCATCCGGTTCGCCTCGCTGGCGGATCCGCATCTGCTGGTGGAGCGGCTGGTGGTGGTTCCGGAGAATTACAGCGGGAAGCTGCGGGTGGAGACCGGGCTCAGGATCTGCGAGGGTTGCCCGCCCGAGCTGACCGTGACGGCCGCGGCCGGCGCCGAGCCGCCGGAAGATGAAGCGGCCAGGCGGGCGGCAGGGAGCGCGTCAGCCGGCGCGGAGCCGGAAAGCGGCGTCCGTGTCAGCGCCACCACGGTCCATACCGGCATCGCCCTGGCCCAGCGGCAGCAGAGCCGCCCCGCGGCCGGCTTCATCAACATGCGCCATTCCACTGCTGCCGGCGGTTTTGGCGCTATCGAGCGCTGGCGCTGGCGGGCGGCGGCGGGACAGCCGGTCACCATCGACAAATACGTGAGCGTCTTCACTTCGCGCGAGAGTACGGCGCCGGACCGCGAGGCGGCCGCGGCCACGGAGCGGCTGGCCGGGCTGGGCTTCCGGCCGCTTGCCCTGCAGCAGATCGGCGCCTGGCGCGACCGGCTGGCAACGGCGGCGGTCACCGTGGACGACAATGACAGCCAGCAATGGCTCAACTTCGCCCTTTATCACCTCATCAGCGCCGGGAATCCCCATGACGAGCGCAGCTCGATCAGCGCCCGCGCGCTTACCGGCTCCATTTACAAGGGACATATATTCTGGGACGCGGAGATGTTTATCCTGCCATTCTTCATCTTCACGCATCCGCCGACCGCGCGGGCGATGCTGCTGTACCGTTTCCATACGCTGGCGGCCGCCCGCGAGAATGCGCTGCGAAAGGGATATGCGGGCGCGCTGTTTGCCTGGGAAGCGACCGGCGGCGGTGAAGACATGACTCCCGCCGCCGTCGTCGATCCCCGGGGCGAGATCGTGCCGGTGCTGTCGGGCAAGCTGGAGCATCACATCAGCGCCGCGGTCGCCTGGGGCGCCTGGTCTTACTGGAATGCCAGCGGCGATGAAGGGTTCCTGGTGGGCGCCGGCGCCGAGCTGCTGATCGAAACGGCGCGCTTCTGGGCCAGCCGGGTCACCGAGGTCGATGGCAGTTTCCACATCCTCGGAGTCGAGGGCCCCGATGAATATCACGATGAAGGCGTCGATGACAACTATTACACCAACGCCATGGCCCGCTGGAATCTGCGGCGGGCGGCGGAAGTGGTAGAGCGGCTGAAGCGTCTGCATCCGGATGAGTGGCAGCTGCTTGCCGCCAAGCTCGGCTTCGACATCGGCGAGCCCCAGCGGTGGCTGCGCGTGGCCGGCGGCATGTTCATGGGCGCCGCGGACACCGGCTCCGGCAAGAGCGCCTCGGCGGCCGGCGCGGGCGCCGCGCCGGTGGAGCAGTTTCGCGGCTACTTCGAGCTGGAGGACATCGACGTCTCCGCCTTCGGGTCCCATGTGGGACCGCTGGACGTTTTGCTCGGTCATGAACGCACGGTCGCCTCGCAGGTCGTCAAGCAGGCCGATGTGGTGATGGCGCTCTACCTGCTGGAAGAGGAGCTCGGCGCGGGCGCCATCGAAGCCAGCTTCGATTACTACGAACCGCGAACGGTGCACGGCAGCTCGCTCTCACCCGCCATTCATGGGCTGGTGGCCGCCCGCCTGGGCCGGCTGGAAAACGCATGGAGCTATTTCAGCCGCGCCGCCCGCATCGACCTGGCCCACGGCAACGCCGCCGGCGGCATCCACGTCGCCGCGCTCGGCGGCCTGTGGCAGCAGGTTGTCATGGGCTTTGCCGGGGTCAGGACCAGCAGGGAGGGGGTCTTCGTCTATCCGCACCTGCCGGAGCGGTGGGGGACGATGGCTTTCACGCTGGCATGGCGCGGGCTGCAGCTCCGCTTCGCGGCCGAGCGCGGCCGCCGGCTGAGACTTGAGCTTGCCGGCGAGGGCGAGGCGATGGTGGGAATAAAAGGTTTGGAGCTGCAGGCAATGACTGGAGGCCGGAGTTACACCGCGTTCTGGCAGGGTGGCCGCTGGCAGGCCTTCTCGCCGGCAGAGGGCGCCGTAACGGCCGCCGGCATCCAGGAGGACAAGGCATGAACACCAACCGGAAGAAACCAGCGGGCAACGGGGCGGCCGTGGTCCTGCCGCTGGACGGCTCGCGCACGGCCGTGCGCGCTTTCGGCGCCGCCCGTGCGGTCACGCGGATGCTGGGCGCCCGCCTGCACGTGATCTACGTCAGCGAGAAGCCGGTGCCGGCGGCGGAGCTGCCGCGGCTGCTCCATATCGAGGCCGGAGGCGGCCGCATCCGGTTCCATCAGATTTCCGGCGAGACCGTCAGCGCCATCATCCGCTTTGCTGTCGGAGTGGACGCGAGCATGATCGTCATGTCCAGCCACGGCAGGACGCACAATACGCGGCAGATGGCCGGCGGCGTGGCCATGCGCCTGATCCAGCACACCGACATCCCGGTGATGGTGATCCGGCCGCGCAAACAGGTGCCCGGCGCTGACTGGCGCCCGCGCCGCATGCTGGTGCCTCATGACGGCTCGCCTGTCACCGCCGGCGAAGTGGAGCAGATATTCAACCTGGCTTGTGCGATGGAGGTGGATATCGACGTGCTGCATGTGGGCATGATCGGCGCCCGGCCGCCGGTGGGGGTGGGGGCCATGGACGGCCCGCGCTACCTGGACCGGCCGCATTATGACTGGCCCGGCTGGGCGGACGAGTTCCTGCGCCGGTTTGCCGCGCGCCCCGGTGAATCCAAGGTGCGGCTGATCTACCAACCCGGTGAGATCGTCGATGCGGCGCTCGATTACGCCGCCCAGAACCGCGACGACGTGATCGCGCTGATTTGGCACGGGATGCTGGGAGGCAAGCGGGCGGCCAGCGTCAAGGGGATCCTGATGAACGCCGAGGTGCCGGTGCTGCTGAAGCGGATCCGCGGCGGGACTTAGGTCAGGAGGCCTTGCGCGCGCCCATGCGTTCGAATTCGACCAGCATGCGGCTGTAGGGTATCTCCCAGATATTGAGCAGCTTCTCGCCGATCATGAGCATGCCGGGTTCGAGCCGCCCTTCGGTCACCCGCTGGTAGACCTCCGGATACTCCTTGAGCTCCGGCGAATCGAAATCGACATACCTGAGCTTGGCGGTGCCGCCGAAATCCTCCATCAGCTGGCGGTTGATCGTTTCGGTGATCTCTTCCAGAGACCAGCTGGGGCCTCAGCCGCCAGAACAGGAGTCCAGATAGCGCGACCCGAAGACCGGGATTATTGATTCATAAGTCACGGAAATTACCTCCTCAGATTCCCTAAGTGCTCATAAGTTTCGGTGAGCGGCCAACGATTCTTTAGACATCCGCGTCCGCTAAAAGTTTCAGAAGCGTTCAGACCCTCCGGGATTTTACAACCGCCGGAGCGTTTTCGCCAGCCGCCAGCCGTCGGCGCCTGTCACTTCCAGCGCCTGCTCCTCGCCACTCTCTTCGCCGCGGCGGCGCCAGCCGACCATGATCTTCTCCTGCTCGCGCGCCTGCCCGTAGCGGGCGGTGAGCGCGGCCGCTTCGGCAAGCGCGGCGTCGTCGGCGTCCCCCTTGATGACGGCAGTGGGCCCCATCGCCGACAGCGCGCTCATGAGGACGTCACCGGGCTGCGCCAGGGCCTCCAGCCTCCTGGTCTCGTCCTCGTTGCGCGGGATGATGATCTTGCGGCCGCTGGATGAGATGAACAGCCGGCCCAGCTTCAGGGACTGGATGTCGGCCAGCGGCGGCTCGGGATCCTCGTCCAGCAGCAGCCGCAGCCGGGCGGCGAAGTTGCGGTCGCAGAGCAGGCAGCCGCCGGCGGGGCAAGGGTAGTCGTTCACGCCCAGCTCGGCCGCCAGCTGGATCTGGGGCTTGCGCGAGCGCCCTTCGATCGCCATCATCCGTTCGCGGTCCACCCAGCCTTCGCGCTCGGGCAGGCTGGGTTCGAACAGGTGTGCCGACAGTGGCCTGACGATCAGATCCTCCAGCCCGGATTCGCGCTCGATGGTGCGCATGGCGTCCGGGCGCTGCGACATCGGCCGTTCGCCCCAGACCTCGCCGGTGACGACGAAGTCAGCGCCGCTCTGCTGCATGTAGGCGCGCGCCCGCCTGAGCATGCTGATGCGGCAGTCGAGGCAGGGGTTGATGCCGCGGCCGAATCCGTGGCGGGCATCCCTGATCGCCGCCAAAATCTCCCGGGTGGCGTTGAGCACCTTCAGCGGGATGCCGTATTCCTCGGCGGCCTTGCGCGCCTCGGACTTGCAGCTGCTCTTGGCCGTGCAGGTGCAGAAGGCGGTAACGAAGTTGACCGCCTCCAGCCCGATGCCCTGGTCGAGCATCATCTTCACTGCCAGGCGGCTGTCCAGCCCGCCGGAGAGCAGGATGATCGCCTTGCGCTTTTTCTTTTCCATGGTCATTTTAATATATATCAGATATCTGGTTAAAAATCCCTGTTAGCCGGCAGCTCCCGGTCCGGCCGCCCGCGCCGGGCGAATTCCTCGTCGCTCAGCACCTCGATTCCGGCGCGCTGGAAGAGTGCGGCGGTGACGCCATCCCCCCGGCGCCGGGCGCCGCTGAAACTGCCGTCATAGATCTCGCCGCGGCCGCATGACGGACTTCTCGCTTTCAGGATGGCCTGGCGGCAGCCGTGCCGCTGCGCGATTTCCAGCGCCCGTCGCGCTCCTTCCAGAAAGCGCTCCGTGAGATCACGGCCGCTTTTGGAAACCACGCTCGCCTTGCCGTCCAGCACATCGGCGCCGTCACCGCCCTCGATCTCCGCCGTTTCCCTTGGGGTGCGCATGCCGGAGAGCTGTTCGGGGCAGACGGGGATCGCCCGCCCGTCCTCCACCAGCCTTCTGACTGGCTCCGACAGCCGGGCGCGGCCGTCATGACTGCAGGGCATCCCGGCCGTGCAGCCGCTGACGATCATCTTTCCGGAAAGGAGCTGGCTCATCTTTGAAGAAAAGGAGAGGACAATCCTCTGATTGCAAAATAGCAGATAAGAAACTGGTAGTAAAACTCGTAAGAAAGTTGTAAATTTTCTGGCGGGCAGAGCTTGCGATTGCTATACTTTCTTATTCTTCGGCTGGGCCAAACGTTAGGCCAGGAACCGCTTTCCCGGGTTTCAGCATTTCAGAGGATGTGCCTGCGGCGGAAAAATAAATTTTCGCGGGGGGTTTGGCAGGCGCCGGGCCGGGTATTTTATAGCCACTTTTCCGGGCATCCGTGCTGACCGGCAGAGTAAATTTGCCGCAGCGGGCGCGAGGATAATCAGCCAAACTCCGGCAGGACGGACAAACTGAGCAGAGAAGCAGCCAAACAAGCTGGGTTTCCCAAAGTGCACTGGCTCAAATCGCTGGCGCCGGTCAAGCTTGCGGCGCTGATCGGAGCCGCGGTGATGGCGCTGCTTATCATTGCCGCCGTCATGGCGGTCGTCGTGTTTCCTCCAGGGATATCGATCAACCCGGGCGACAAGGCCACCGAGATCAAGCCTGCCGACCAGGGCCTGGATATCGGCACCAGCAGCTGGGGTGCTTCGATTGCCTCGGTCACCGTTACGCAGCAGGACGTCGCTCCGGACGGCACGCTGGGCGCCAGCCGCCTCGTCAATGGCCAGCTCAAGGATGGCCATTTCGTCACCAGTGACGGCGCCAATCCGCTCAAGCCGGACGAACAGTACACCGTCACGGTCGACGGCACCGTCAAGAAGCTTGGCATCACTGGCATCAGCTCCCGGCAGGTCGAGCAGACCTCTACTTTCAGAACCGTGACGACGCCGATGCCGGTAATCCCCCAGGGCGGCCTCGTGGTCAAGTTCGGCGAGGATCTGAAGCTGCAGTGGAACGTCCCCGTCAGCAGTTTCAAATATCAGCTGGACGGCATCCAGAGCACATCGACCCTGTCTGGCGACGGGAAGACGGCGACCATCAAGCTGGCGAGCTTCGAGCAGGGCAAGAAGTACCAGCTCACGGTCACCTCCGCGACCTCGAAAAACGGCGTGGACATGAACCAGCCGATCGCCACGACCGTCAGCACGCCCGCCGGCCTCAGCGTGGCTTTCGATCCGGCTGACAACTCCAGCCGCGCCAGCACCGATGTCTATCCCACGGTGAACTTCTCCGAAGCGGTTGCGAATCCGGATGCGGCCCAGCAGTTGGTGAGCGTCGATCCCAAGGTCGGCGGCAGTTTCCACTGGGCGTCGCCGAACAAGCTGCAGTTCGTGCCGGCGAAGGAATGGGACCACCTGCAGGATGTGACCATCCGCGTCAGGGGCGGCGTGCAGGGATTCCGGGGCGTCAGCGGCGGATATATCGACAGTGACCAGCAGGCGACTTTCACGACCGCCCCGGCCAAGTCAATCGACGTCAACGTCACGACTGAGAGAGTGACGCTGCTGGAAAACGGAAATCCCATTGACTCATTCTTGTGCGCCAGCGGCGCCAACAACACCCCGACCCCGCTGGGTGACTTCACTATCTATGCCAAGCTGCCCGCCGTCGATATGCGAGGCCCTGGCTATTTTGCCCCGCACGTGCCCTGGGTGATGGTGTTCGACGGCGACTACACGCTGCACGGCAACTACTGGAACACGACCTTTGGTGTCAGGGGGTCAGGGGGCAGCCATGGCTGCGTGGGAATGCCTCCCGCCACCGCCAAGCGCGTTTATGACTGGGCGCCGCTCGGCACGCCGGTTCACATTCACGAATAGAACCCTCGCGGCCGGCGTGCGGGAGGCTCTCCCATCCGCGGGCGCGAACGCGTCACACCTTCATTCAATATCATGGCCCGGCGCCGGCCGGGCTGATATATTTATGGATACGACATTCTTTTCAGCCGATCCTGAGGCCGGCGTTACGCAGGATGACGATCTGCTGCGGATCGTTTGGAAAGGAACGTCCCCTGGTTTCCCGATCCAAGGAACAGCATGCCTCTGAAGACCCTGGTCTGCTCCTCCGGTGAGGTCACCGCGGTGGCCCCGGCGGAGGAAGCGCGAAAATATCTCCAAATGTCCGGGACGCTTGTCTGGATGGACTTTGAGGGCGTCCTCAGCGGCACGGACAAAGAACTGCTCCAGTCGTCCTTTGGCTTCCATGACCTGTCGCTGGAGGATGCCGCCAGACCCGCCGACGGCGCCGTCCGCCGCCAGCGCCCGAAGGTCGAGGAGTATGACGATTATTTCTTCCTGGTGATGCAGGCGCTAAGTGCGGAGCGGGCAGGGAGCACGCTCGTGCTGGAGCCGGAGGAGCTGGACGTGTTCGTCGGTGGCAACTATGTTGTCTCGGTGCACCGGCGGCCGGTCCCCGAACTCAGTCTGGTCTGGGAGGAAGCGGTCAAGCGGCCGCGGCTGATGGCCTGCGGCTCCGACCGGCTGGCTTATCACATCCTCGACGCGGTCGTCGATCACTACATCGACATCGTCGATGACATCGAGGAACTGCTGGACGATCTGGAGGACGCCGTCATCGACCCCAGGGCGGGGAACCAGGCGGTGCGTGACATCTTTGCCTTCAAGCGGCAGCTGATCGGCTTCCGCAAGGCGGCCAGTCCGCTGCGCGAAGCGGTGACGGAGATGACCTCACGCGAGTATCCGCATGTCAGCGAAGCCACGCAGCCGTATCTGCGCGACGTCTATGACCATCTGGTGCGGCTGTCGGACATGCTGGACACTTACCGCGACATCCTCGCCGGCGCCCTGGACGTGCATCTCTCGGCGGTCTCCAACAATATGAACATGGTGATGAAACGCCTGACCGTGGTGGCGACCATCTTCCTGCCGCTGGGCTTCATCACCGGTTTCTGGGGGATGAATTTCACCGACTTCATGCCGCTCGAGAGCGCATTCTGGTGGTGGGGCAGCCTGGCGGTGATGTTCTTCCTCACCGCCGGCATGATGCTGTATCTTTCCCTGTCAGTGGTGCGCAGGGGACGGTAGGATCTGATGGCCAGAGTCAAGATATGCGGTCTTACCAGCCCTGGGGACGCCATGCGCGCGGTCGCGGCCGGCGCCTGGGCGGTCGGTGTCATCTTCGCCCCGGAGAGCCCCCGGCGGGTGACCCGGCAGCAGGCAGCCGCCATCATGGCCGCGGTGCCGCCGGGGATACTTAAAGTAGGTGTGTTTGTCAACGCGGGCGAGGAGGAGATCACAGCCGCGGTCAGGGAGTGCGGCCTGGGCGCCGTGCAGCTGCACGGCGAGGAGTCGCCGGCGTTCTGCCGCCGCATCGGCGAGATCACCGGCGCCGCCGTTATCAAGGCCGTGCGCGTTGCCGGGCGGGAAACGCTAGGCAGCGTTGCCTCATTTGACACCGACTTCATTCTGCTGGATACTTATCAGCCGGGAAGGCGTGGCGGCACCGGCGAGTCCTTCGACTGGGACATCGCCCGCGAGCTGTCCGAAAACCTGCGCAGCGGCAGGGTGATCCTGTCCGGCGGTCTTGACGCTGAGAACGTGCTCGAGGCGCTGGACGCGGTCGGCCCCTACGCTGTCGATGTTTCCAGCGGCATTGAAACCGCCCCCGGGGTCAAGGACCCCGGTGAGATGGAAAGGCTGTTTGACATTCTTGGGCAGATGAAACCATGAGCATACCCGCAAGATTCGGTCCCTACGGCGGCCGCTATGTGCCGGAAACGGTGATTCCGGCGCTGGATCAGCTGGCGGCCGCCTATGAGCGGATGAGCGCCGATCCTGGCTTCAACGCGCAGCTGGACGGGCTGCTGAAGGATTTCGTCGGCCGGCCCACGCCGCTGTATCTCGCGGAGCGCCTGACCGAGAAGCTGGGCGGTCCGCGCATCTATCTGAAGCGCGAGGACCTCTGCCACACCGGCGCGCACAAGATCAACAACACCGTGGGGCAGCTGCTGCTGGCGGTGGAGATGGGCAAGAAGCGCATCATCGCCGAGACCGGAGCCGGCCAGCACGGCGTGGCTACGGCCACGGCGGCGGCGCTGTTCGGCCTTCCCTGCGCCATCTATATGGGAGAAAAGGACATCGCCCGGCAGGAGCTCAATGTGGTGCGGATGAAGCTGCTGGGGGCCGAGGTGATCCCGGTTTCCTCCGGCAGCCGTACGCTGAAGGACGCCATGAACGAGGCCATCCGCGACTGGGTGACCAACGTCGGGGAGACTTATTACGTCATTGGCTCGGTAGCCGGGCCGGCGCCATATCCGGCGATCGTGCGCGATTTCCAGAGCGTGATCGGCCGCGAGGCCCGGGAGCAGATCCTGCAGCAGGAGGGGCGGCTGCCGAATGAGCTGATCGCCTGCGTCGGCGGCGGCAGCAACGCCATGGGCCTGTTTGCCGCCTTTATGGATACCGGCGTGGGCATGACCGGCGTGGAGGCGGCGGGGGAGGGCCTGGAGACCGGCAGGCACGGCGCCTCGATCGAGCGCGGCGCCCGCGGCGTGCTGCACGGGTCGCTGTCATATATCCTCCAGGATGCCTACGGACAGATCCTGGAGGCGCATTCGATATCGGCCGGCCTCGACTATCCCGGCGTCGGGCCGGAACATTCCTATCTGCATGACGAGGGCCGGGTGCGTTACGACTCGGTCACCGATGCCGAGGCGCTGGCGGCCTTTACGCTGCTGTCGGAGACCGAGGGCATCATCCCGGCGCTGGAGAGTTCGCACGCGATCGCCTATGTGGTCAAGCACACCGGCCGCTTCAGCCCCGGTGACGCGATCATCGTCAACCTGAGCGGCCGCGGTGACAAGGACGTGCATCAGGCCGCCCGCGCCCTGGGGCTGCTGGAATGAGCCGGCTGGAAGAACTTTTCAGGAGCAGGAAGAAGAAAGCGCTGCTGATGCCGTACATCACCGGCGGCTATCCCACCATCCATGAGTGCCGCCACGTGCTGGACGCTTTCGTCGCCGGCGGCGCCGACATGATCGAGCTGGGCGTGCCGTTCTCCGACCCCCTTGCGGACGGTCCGGTGGTGCAGGCCTCGGCGCAGCGGGCGCTGGACGAGGGTGTGACGCCTGACGACGTTCTGGCGCTGGCGGGCGAGTTCAGCGGCCGCCTGCCGGTGGTGCTGCTCGTATATTTCAACTGCGTCTATGCCTACGGGCAGGAGCGCTTCGTCGATGCCGCCGCTCAGGCGGGTGTCTCGGGACTGATCGTGCCCGACCTGCCTGTTGACGAGGCGGGAGAGTTTGCCGGCATCTGCCGCGCCCGGGGTGTGGACCCGATCCTGCTGGTGGCGCCCACCAGCACCGACGAGCGGATCAGCATGATCGCCGCCCAGGCATCCGGGTTCATCTACTGCGTCTCGGTCGCCGGCGTCACCGGCGCCCGGACCTCGCTCAGCGAGCAGCTGCCGGACTTCCTGGCGCGGGTCAGGGCAAAGACCGATGTGCCCCTGGCGGTCGGTTTCGGCGTCTCCACCCCCGATCATGCCGCCGCAGTGGCGGAGTATGCCGACGGCGTCATCATCGGCAGCAGGCTCATCAGCATGGTGGCCGAAGCCGGCGACATAGACATCGCCGTACGGGCGGTCACGAGTTTCCTGTCACTGATCAATGAGGTGTTAGAACCATGAAACCTGTTGCCCCCAAAGAGGTCCCCAACTCGACGCTTCCTTTCCCTGACGCGCTGCGTGAACTGCTCGCACTGCGAAATGTCAGCTACCGCCGTCTGGCTACGCGAACCAGGCTTTCCGCCGGCTATCTCAACCATCTCGCCTGCGGTTCGCGGCCGGTGCCGGCAGATCCGGTGATCAAGACGATCGCCCGGGCGCTCAAGGTGAAGCCAGAATTTTTTTTCGAGTACCGTCAGCGCGGCCTGCAGCGGGAGCTGGCGGGCTCACCGCAACTGGCTGACAGGCTGTACGATTTTATCGTCGCTGACAAGCCGTTGCCGCGGGATTTCAAGTCATTGCTGGAGACGGCTCGCCGCAAGTGAAGCGCCGCCTGCGTCTGCTCCGGGACCGCCGGCGCCGAACCGCTAATAATCAGCTCAGCCTTGAGTGCAGCTGCCGCGAGGCGCTAAAGATCGGGGCGATGTTTTCCCCGGGAGGTTCAGACTGATGAAATCATATCGCAAGGAATTATGGTTTGAGGTGCCCACACGCCGCGCATTTATCAACATCACCAGCGACGTCGAGCGCGCTCTGGCGGAGAGTGGCATCAGCGAAGGACTGGCGCTGGTGAACGCGATGCACATCACGGCATCGGTGTTCATCAATGATGACGAGCCCGGTCTGCACGAGGACTACGAGCGCTGGCTGGAGTGGCTGGCGCCTCATGAGCCGGTGAGCCGGTACCGTCACAATGCCAATGCCGCCCGTGAGGACAACGGCGACGCGCACCTCAAACGGCAGGTAATGGGCCGGGAGGTCGTGGTGGCCATCACCGCCGGCCTGCTGGATCTCGGCACCTGGGAACGCATCTTCTACGGCGAATTCGACGGCCACCGCCGCAAGCGGGTGCTGGTGAAGATGATCGGGGAGTAGATCCGGGCTAAAATGGGAGAGAAGCAGGCTTCAAAGGCAGGATCGGCAGCGGATATACAGGAAACCGAAAACAGGATCATGAAATGGCTGGCCGTCAAGGTCGACCGGGGGCGCTATGCGCACAGTCTGCGCGTAATGAAACTGATACCCCGGCTGGCGGAAGCACACGGCGTCGCTCCCATGCCGCTGAGGCTGGCGGCGCTGCTGCATGACAGCGCCCGCGGCATGAGTGACGAGGAGATGCTGGCGGCCGCGGAGCGCTGGAAAGTGGCGGTGCGGCCGCTGGACCGCGACTGCCCGGTGCTGCTTCACGGCAGGCTGGCGGTGGAGCTGGCCCGGCGCGAGCTGGGCGTCAACGAGCCGGCGGTGGTCACGGCCGTGCTTTACCATACCGCCGGCCATCCCCGGATGAGCTTATCCGACAAGCTGCTGTTTCTCGCCGACATGATCGAGCCGGCCCGCCGTATCGAGCGGGTGGACGAGCTCAGATCGGTTTCCTTCCGGGATGTCGACCGCGCCATGCTGCTGGCGATCGCAATCAACCGGCGCCACCTGGCGGCAAGAGGCCGGCCGATGGATCCCGTGACGCTGGAGCTCGAGCAGGCACTGACGTCTTAAGCGGGCGTTATCAGCAGGCGGACGGGCAAGGATCCGGACCAGAAAGGTGTGATAGCTGGCCATGGACACGAACAAACCCCGGTTTGTATCCCGTCATCGTTTCTGGCTGGTGGTGGCGGCCTTCCTGCTGGCGCAGCTGCTGCTCTGGTTCGTCCTTTTCCAGCGGTTCTGGTTTGCGGAGAAGGCCAGCAGCAGCGTCTACCTCTATTTCATCTACGGCCAGCGGATCGCCAGCGGTCTGGTCCCTTACCGCGATTTCTACCTCGAATACCCGCCGGTGGTCGCGCCGGTATTCTGCCTGCCATATCTGCTCTCCGGCCCCGATTACGGCAGGTACTTCTACTGGTACGAGATCGAGACCCTGGTCTTTTCCGCGGGCATCACCATCATGCTTTCCCTGGCGGTCAGGCAATACAGCCGGAGTCTGAAAACGCTGGCGGCCGTCCTTTTGACTTACGTCCTGTGCGTGGCCGCAACCGGCAGTCTCGTGCAGGTGCGTTTCGACCTCATGATCGGCTTCATGGTCGTGGCCAGCCTGGTGCTCTATCTGCACGGCAGGCCATTGGTCGCCTGGTCATTTCTGGGGATCGGCGCCATGCTGAAGCTGGTGCCACTGCTGCTGGCGCCGCTGTATCTGATCAGCGATCATCGCCGGGGGCGGCGAGGATGGGTTGGTCCGGCGGTGATGGGGGCGACTTCACTGCTGATCGCGCTGCCGTTCCTGTTGACGGCTCCGGCCGGTCTGGCGCGTTCTTTCCTTGACCAGTCGTCGCGGCCGGTGCAGCTGGAAAGCACCTGGGCGCTGCCATTTCTGTGGGCGAGGCAGCTTCTGGCCGTGCCGGTACGGACCGAGTTCACTCACGGTTCCGACAACATCATTTCCTCGCACACCGGTGTCATCTCCCTGCTTTCGGCTGTCCTGTTGCTGGCGGCGCTGGCCTGGGGATATTATGAGTTCTATCTCGTCAGCCGGGACGCGGGCGGCGGGCCGGCTGCGGCCGGGGGGCGCATGGAGCTGGTGCGGTTCGCTGCGGTTGCGCTGCTGACCTTCATCCTGCTGGGCAAGGTCTTCTCGCCGCAATACGTCATCTGGCTGTTGCCGCTGATCCCGCTCGTGACGGGCGCGGGCAGGAGATGGGTCGCGGGCCTGTTCGCCGGGGCCCTGCTTTTGACCCAGTACGAATTCCCGTATCGATATCCGAAGCTTGTACAGATGCAGGGCTTCATGGTCGGCACCGTCACGCTGAGGGATCTGCTGCTGGCGGCGATGCTGGTCGTTCTGCTGGCGCCCTGGAAGCTCAAGAGAAAGCCTATTGAAAGGAAGCCGGATGCCTACTTTTGACATCGTCAATAAAGTCGACATGCAGGAAGTCGACAATGCCGTCAACATGACCCGGAAGATGATCTCGACCCGCTATGATTTTCGCAAGTCGCAGACGGAACTGACCCTGAACAAGAAGGACAAGAGCATCCACGTCCTCACTGAGGACAGCATGAAGATGAAGGCGGTGGAGGGCGAGCTCTCCACCAATTTCTCCAAGCGCGGCATCGATCCGAAAGCGATCGATGCGGGCGAGATCCAGTCTGCCGCCGGGGACATGATCAAACGCGACATCCGTATTATCGACGGCATCGAAACCGACACCGCCAAGCAGATCGTCAAGCTGATCAAGGAACAGAAGCTGAAGGTTCAGGCCAAGATCATGGATGACCAGGTGCGCGTCAGCGGCAAGAAGATCGACGATCTTCAGGCAGTGATCAGCATGCTCAAGGCAAAGGATCTTGATGTACCGCTTAAGTATGTCAATATGAAGAGCTAGGCTTCAGGCCCGCCGCCGCGGCGGCGGCGCGGCTCAACCGCTGTGGCTTAGCCTGAGCACATGTTCGGGCGCCGGCTTTACCCCCGGACGTTCGAACTTGAGCGAGGCTGAATTCAGGCAGTAACGCAGTCCGGTCGGCTCGGGACCGTCGGGAAATACATGGCCGAGGTGGGCGTCGCAGCGGGCGCACAATACCTCGGTGCGCGGCGATCCGAGGCTGGTGTCGATGCGGGTAACGACGTTCCGGGGATCGACCGGCGCCCAGAAACTGGGCCAGCCGGAGCCGGAATGGAACTTCGTTTCCGAGCTGAACAGCGGCAGCCCGCAGCAGACGCAGTGGTAGACTCCTTCTTCGTAGAAATCATCATACTGGCCCGCAAACGCCCGCTCGGTGCCGCCCTGACGTGCGATCCGGAACTGTTCGTGGGTGAGCAGATGACGCCATTCCTCGTCAGACTTGACAATCTTTTCCATGTGGGCTCCTTGGAGAAAGGGGTGTGCTGGACTTATTGCCATGCCGGCGCGATATCAAACCTCGTGCAGAGCCGGACGCGGCCAAAACCCGGCCGCTGCCGGCCTGAAACTGCCGGGGCACAGTGCCTGTCATGGCGCTGTTCGGCGTGATGAAGAAGCGGCGGCAGGTGGCTGACGGGAGGAGGGGTTTGAGCCGCCGCGATTCAGGTGAACATCAATCTTCCAGGTTTGAATCATCGGGGCTCAAGCCGCGTCTCAAGTGATAATTGACGGAACGACAGACAAAAGGAGAATGATGATGGCAGAGCTCAGTTTCAACGTGCACCTCGATCAGCCGTTCGACCAGGCGGTGGAAACGGTCACGGAAGCGCTCAAGGGCGAGGGCTTCGGCGTACTGACGCGTGTGGATGTGCACGCCGCTTTTAAGGAAAAGCTGGGGAAGGAATTTCGCGAGTACGCTATCCTCGGCGCCTGCAATCCGCCGCTGGCGCACAAGGCGCTCAACCACAGGGCGGAGGTGGGATTGATGCTGCCCTGCAACGTCACCGTCGAAGCCGAGCCCGCCGGCGGGTCCACGGTTCGCATCGGCGACCCCGAAGGTTTAATGGAAAACACCGGCTTCAGCCTGGATCCTGTCCTGCGCGAGGTCGGCGAAGAGGCCCGCCAGCGGCTTAAGCGCGTCGCGGAATCTCTGGGCGCGGCCGTAGCAGAATAATCCCCGGGGCGAGCTGCCGGTTGTGCCCTGGACATACCCGGGGCAGGCTGCCAGCCCGGGACAAGGCCTGCCGCGGCCGCGTGTCGCCACCACAGATAACGGCGCGCATCAACGTGGGGAAAGCCGCCGTGTTTTCATGGGGAAAGCCTCCCTGTTTTGGATCGGACCGCCATGCTGGTTTGACCGGCGCCGTGTTGGGTATGAAAAGTTCGGTGTGTCGGCGCCGGTCAGGGTGGTGCAGGATACTTTGGCTTTTCCGCGAATCACGTCGTTATCGCAGCTAAAGAACAGTTAAATCTGGCGCGCAGTGTTTGATGGTTCAATTCACAAGGAATGCAAGGAGTGGCTTACCATGCAGCTGGGAATGATTGGCCTCGGACGGATGGGCGCAAACATGGCGCGCCGCCTGATGCGCGGCGGCCACGAGTGTGTCGTGTACGATAGCCGCGCCGAAGCGGTCGCGGAACTGGTGGGTGAAGGCGTGACTGGCGCTAACGCGCTCGGTGATATTGTCGCGAAATTGAAACCGCCGCGCGTGATATGGCTGATGGTGCCCGCTGCCGTGGTCGATTCGTCGCTGAAGGATCTGGTCGGGTTATTGCAGTCCGGCGACATCGTGATCGATGGCGGCAACTCGTACTACATCGATGACATTCGCCGGGCGAAGGAACTGGCGGGGAAGGGCCTCAGGTACATCGACGTGGGCACGAGTGGCGGGGTGTGGGGTCTGGAACGCGGCTATTGCATGATGATCGGTGGACCTGAAGATGCCGTGCAGTATGTCGATCCGATTCTCAAAACGTTGGCGCCCGGACGCGGCGATGTCGATCGCACTCCGGGGCGCGAAAAATTGGGCGGCACCGCGGAAGAGGGCTATCTGCATTGCGGGCCAAACGGCGCGGGCCACTTCGTCAAGATGGTGCACAACGGCATCGAGTATGGCTTGATGGCCGCGTATGCGGAAGGACTGAATATTCTGAAATGCGCCAATGTCGGCAAGCAGGACCGCGAGATCAGCGCCGAAACGACGCCGCTGCGTAACCCGGAAGACTATCAATACGATCTGAATCTGGCCGATGTGGCCGAGGTCTGGCGGCGTGGCAGCGTGGTCGCTTCATGGCTCCTGGATTTAACCGCGATCGCCCTGCTGGATGATCCACAACTCGCGCAGTTCTCTGGCCGCGTTTCCGATTCGGGAGAGGGACGGTGGACAGTCCTCGCGTCCATCGAAGAGGGCGCGCCCGCACCAGTATTGAGTTCCGCGCTATATGAGCGCTTTTCGTCGCGCGGCGCAAACGATTATGCCGACAAACTGCTTTCCGCGATGCGCTTCCAGTTTGGCGGGCATCATGAATTGCCGGACAAGTGATTTTATCGTTCGGCAGGGGTCCGGGCGCGGAATGCCTCACGCTTGATTTTGTTCGCGAAGGAGGTTCTCATGAGCGTGGAGCAATCAGATGCGTTTGTTTTCTTTGGCGCAACGGGTGATCTGGCCTATAAAATGATCTTCCCGGCGCTGCAGGCCATGATCAAGCGTGGCAATCTCACGGTGCCGGTGATTGGCGTGGCCAAGGAGGGCTGGGCCATCGACCAGCTGCGTGACCGGGCGCGCAAGAGCATTGAAGAGCATGGCGCCATCGACAAGGCGGCGTTCGCCAGGTTGATGGAGCTGCTGCAATATATTGACAGCGATTATGGCGATCCGGACACCTTCAGGCGTTTGCGACAGGCACTGGGCGGCGCCCGGCACCCGCTTCATTACCTGGCGATTCCGCCCAGCCTGTTCGGCACTGTCGTGGCGCATTTGGGCGAGTCGGGCTGCGCCACGGGCGGGCGCGTCGTCGTCGAAAAGCCATTTGGCCGCAATCTGCGTTCGGCCCAGGCCCTGAACAAGACGCTGCACTCGGTGTTTCCGGAGAAATCGATCTTTCGCATCGATCACTTTCTGGGCAAGAGCGCGGTGCAGAATATCCTGTACTTCCGCTTCGCCAACACCTTTCTGGAGCCAGTCTGGAATCGCAACTACGTCGAAAGCGTGCAGATCACCATGGCGGAAGACTTTGGTGTGCAGGGCCGCGGTCAGGTATACGACGAAATGGGCGCGATCCGCGATGTGGTGCAGAACCATCTGCTGCAGGTCGTCGCCTATGTGGCGATGGAGCCGCCGGTTCTCACATATCCAGAAGGGATCCGCGACGAGACTTCGAAAGTTTTCCGCACCATTGAGCCGCTCAACCGCGAGAACCTCGTGCGCGGGCAGTTCGCAGGCTATCGCGACGAGCCGGGTGTGAAACCCGGCTCGCGTGTGGAGACCTATGCGGCCGTGCGCCTGCACATCGATTCATGGCGCTGGGCCGGTGTGCCGTTCTTCATCCGCGCCGGTAAAAGTCTGCCGGTGACGGCGACCGAGGTGTTGATTACGCTCAAACGGCCGCCGATCACCAGGCTGTCGCCCGGAAAGGGCAACGGCGTGAGGTTCCGTCTGACCAAGCCAATTACGCTGGGATTGAGCACTCGCGTGAAGGCGGGGAGCGAAGCAATGGCGTCACGCGAACAGGAGTTGACAGCGGAATACCAGCCCGGCCCCGGTATGCTGGGCGATTATGAGCGGCTGTTCACGGATGCCATGCGGGGTGACGCGATGCTGTTCGCGCGCGAAGATACGGTGGAAATCGCCTGGTCGATCGTCGAGCCGATCCTCGACGGTGTGACGCCGGTGTTTGACTATGCACCGGGCACGTGGGGGCCGAAGGAAGCCGAGCGGTTGACAGCCGATGTCGGCGGCTGGCACAAGCCTGGCGCCGCCTTGGCCCGATCTCACACATGACAGTTCAACCGGCACGCTGATTCCCGGCTATCGGGGCATGCGCGTTAGTCCAGCCAGGAGAAAAAACTCTTATGAGCACTCAGTCGGCGGCAACGCCTCCTTCGATCCGTCTAGTCATCGCCGACGTTGACGGCACGCTCGTTACGGAAGCAAAGGTGTTGACGCCGCGCGCAATCGCTGCCGTCGCGCGGCTGCGCGCGGCGAATATACTGTTTGCGGTCACCAGCGGACGGCCTCCAAAAGGAATGAGCATGATCAACGACGCTCTGCGGTTGACGGAGCCGCTTTCGGCCTTTAACGGTGGTGTGGTCGTCAACCCGGACTTTAGTGTTGTTTCGATCCATCTTTTACCTGCCGGCATATCCGCGGCTGTGATCCGAATGATTCAGCGGCATGGACTGGACGCGTGGCTTTATACCGACACGGACTGGTACGTGACAGATGCCAACGGGCCGCATGTCGCGCGTGAACAGTGGACCGTGAAGTTTTCGCCAGTCGTTGTCGATGACTACTCGCCGTACTTTGCACGCGTGGTAAAAATCGTCGGCGTCAGCGACGATCTTGAAGCAGTTGCGCGCTGCGAGAAGGCGATGCAGGAGTGGGGCGGCGCGCGCGTCTCCGCCGAACGTTCGCAGCCGTACTACCTCGATGTAACTCATCCCGGCGCAAACAAAGGCGGCGTAGTGCTCACGTTTTCCAAACTGCTCGATATTCCCACCGAAGCCATCGCGACCATCGGCGACATGCCGAGCGACGTGCTCATGTTTGAAAAGAGCGGCATGAGTATTGCCATGGGTAACGCCAGCGCGGCAGTACAAAAAGCCGCCACGTATGTCACCACGTCGAACGAGGATGAGGGTTTTGCCAATGCGATGGAGCGGTTTGTGCTTCGCGCGGATCAGGAGCTGAACAATGTCTGACATCACCATCTATCCTGACAGTGAGCACTTTGTGGACGGTTCGGCCGATTTCATTGCAGGACTTGCTGCCCGGGCTGTGGCCGAGCGCGGCCGTTTCGCGATTGCCCTCTCGGGCGGCAGCACCCCGCGCCCGATCTATGCCCGGCTGGCGACGGGGGCATACGCGGATCGCATTGACTGGACCAGGGTGCACATCTTTTTCGGCGATGAGCGTTGTGTGCCGCCGGATGATTCACGCAGCAACTATCGCATGGCGCGTGAGGCGCTGCTCGATCACGTGCCGCTGCCGTCGGGCAATATCCATCGCATTCGTGGTGAAGATGATCCGGCACAAGCCGCGTTAGCTTACGCGCAAGAAGTGCAGCGCCTGTTTCGTACCGTTTCCGCTCCGGCCTTCGATCTCATCTGTCTGGGCGTGGGCGGCAACGGGCATACGGCTTCGCTCTTTCCGGGCACGGCGGCTTTGCGCGAGCGGGTGCGGTGGGTTGTGCCGCAGTACGTCGAAGTGATGACGACATGGCGCGTGACGTTCACGACCGTGTTGATCAACGCCGCCCGGCACATCGCCTTCTTCGCGGCGGGCACGGGGAAAGCCGATGTTCTGTGGCGCGTCCACGAAGGTCCATATCAGCCCGACGTGTTGCCCTCGCAACTGATCCAACCGGATAACGGCCAGCTCCATTGGCTGGTGGATGCGGCGGCAGGGGCAAAAGTCCAGCCGGTTTAATGTCCCCGATGGGGGTATTAAACTGGTAGCCGGTCAGAATACAGACGGAGGGTGGGCGTATCTCCGGCTCCGGTTGCGCAAAAAACGGAGGTTTTTCATTGTCACCCCTTGCGGCGGTCATCTACTCGTTCCTGTTCGGACTGTTGCACGGGATTCTGCCTGACGAGCACACCTGGCCCATCACGTTTAGCTACGCCATTGGCGGTGCCAGCGGAAAGCAGGGCATGAAAGCCGGACTTTATTTCTCCGCCACGTTCACCGTCCAGCGCATGCTCATTTCAGAACTGGCGTACCTGGCGCTGGCGCCGTTCCTGCTCCGGTCGATAGTCAACGGAATTGTCTATGTGGCCGTCGGCATCGCAATGTCAGCCGCGGGTGCGCTGGTCCTGCGCCAGAATCTTTACCCCCATCTGCACATTCTCGGGCATCATCATGAAGCGGGCCACCAGATTGAAAAACTGAGCCACGTGCTCAAGAGGCGTCATGCAGAACCGGATGGACCGGTGACGACACCACCAGCACGGTGGACGGTCGTTCACGGCTTTATTGCCGGTTTCGGCTTTGGCGGGTTCTCGCTTTTTGTCAACACCGTTGCCGCCCCTGCCATGTCCAGCGCGTGGTTAGGATTTTTGCCCGGGCTGGTCTTTGGTATCGGAACGATGATCATGCTGGTGGTTGTCGGTGGCCTGTTTGGCGCCTCGTTGCGGTGGGCGCACGCGCTGACGGAGCCGGAGATCAAGCGGATCGGAGCGCAGACCGGAGGGAGGACCCTCTTCTTCGGCGGATTGCTTTTTGGGGTTTTCGGGGTCGCTTCGCTTCTGGGATTGGACCGGCTTTTGCCAGTTGACGCGGGATATGTGCTTATCGGGCTTTTCATGATCACCATTGCCATCCCGGCTTTTATTTACTCGCTGAAGGAAGTGCTGGCGGCGCGGAAACCATCGGCTGTAAATCGTGAGCAACCCCAATGATCATTCCAGGTTTCCGGCGCCTTTCATCCCACCACACAGCGGCTGCTGCTGGCGCGCGCTCCGCGCTGCATCAGCCACCACGCGGTCGCTGCTCCAGGGTGCCTGTCTCGTGGGTTGCGGGCATGCCTTTTGCGACTGAGAATCGCCGCTGGAGAGCGCGACCGGTCAAGCCGGGCCTAACGGTGAATCGATTGACAAGAAAATTTTGGAAAGGTATGTTCACGCCTGGCGGCAGTATCAGTTTCCTGCATATATTGCGGGAATTTGGTGAATTATCTGAATATGGTCACCATGTCCTTTGAACTGGTTTTCCTCGTCTCCATCGTGGCGGGGCTGATTGGCGCGATGAGTGGGATGGGTGGCGGGATAGTCCTGATCCCCGCCCTCACCCTGTTGGGCCTTGACATCAAGCACGCTATCGCCATCAGCATCGTCTCAGTCGTCGCCACCTCTAGTGGCGCTGCCTCGGCGTATGTCCGCGACCGGATTATCAATCTCAAGCTCGGGATGTTTCTCGAGATGTTCACGATTATCGGCGCACTTGCAGGTGCGACGATTACGGTCGTAGTCTCCGCGCAGGGCCCGCTCTTTATTGTTTTTGGACTCGTGCTGCTGGCGTCTCTGGTGACGCTTTTCTTGCGGCGGCACGAGGACTGGAAACCTGTCGCGCATCAGGATGCGTTTTCCGGCTGGCTGGAACTGGAAGGGAGCTACGACGATCAGGCCACGGGGCAGACCGTCTACTACCACGGGGCGCGCGCCTACTTTGGGGGGCCGCTGATGTTCGGCGCGGGACTGATCGCAGGACTTCTCGGTATCGGTGCGGGAGCGCTCAAGGTATTGATCATCGATTTGGCGATGGGGCTGCCGCCCAAAGTATCCACCACGACGAGCAACCTGATTATCGGCATCACCGCGCTTGCCGGCACCAGCATTTATCTCGCGGCGGGCCTGATTGATCCGGGTCTTGCTGCCCCCGTGATCCTGGGCGTTGTCGCGGGCGCATTCATCGGCACGCGGCTTCTCGTCCGGCTCACCAATGAGAAGGTGCGCCGTTTCTTCATGGTGGTGTTAGCGGTGCTGGGCATTGAGATGATTCTGCGCGGGGTCGGAGTCATACCATGACGGCGCCGAAGGGGGTGGCGGCGCATCAACCGTCCGGCGCGAAGACCGCCGGCTTTGGCATGGAAGTCCTGGTGGGGTACATTTTGCTTACCGGTGTGCTTCTTAGCGTGGCGCTGATCACGATTGGAGTCGCGTGGAGCTGGCTGGCAACGGGTCATCTCGGCCTTGAGTACTCGATCGCAGGGATGACACTGTTCAGGTTCGTGCTCGCGGACCTCCGGCAGATTTTCTCCGGTGCTTTTCGCCCGCGTCTCTTCGTCGATATGGGAATTGCGGCGCTGATGCTGACGCCCTACGTCCGCGTCTTTGCCTCGATGTTCTACTTTGCCATTGTGGAGCGCAATTTCAAGTACACCGTTTTCACGGGTTTTGTTTTCACCGTCCTGACTTACAGCCTCTTCCTCCGGTAAACAGCCGGCGCCGGTACGGGACGGTCACACTTTGAAATCACAAAGACCCCGACCCGGAAAACCGGGACGGGGCCGTGATGCTTTCGGTGGAAGGCGGCTGCGGGCTGATCTCCGTTCATTCAGGCGTGCTAGGCACCGCCGCCAACGCTCTGGCCGCCACCGCTGCCGCCCTGTCCGCCGCCGCGGCGGCCGCCGGGGAAGAAGGACGAGCCGGCCGGCGTGACCTCGATGTCCTGGGCGGCGATGCTGCCATCCGGATTACTTGTGCCGGTGGCCAGTACCTGGTCGCCCGTCTTAAGATCACTGACGCTGCCCCTGTCCATCTTGCCCACCTGCGTCGAGCCGGAGTAGTAGATGGTCTTCGAGCCGCCGCCGCGCATCTTGACGGTGATGCTCTGGTTGTCCATCGAGAGGATGGTGCCGGACGTGAAGCCGCCGTTCTGGCCGTTCCGGCCGGCGCCGCCGCGGAAATTGCCGCGGCCGGCGGATTGCGCCGGGCCCCTGGTGCCGGGAGCCCTGCTCTCGCCGTACTTCATGCCGGCGAAGAACATGCCGGCGCCGACCGCCAGGATGGCGACGATGCCGATACCGATGATGCTCTTTCCGTTTTTTTCAGTGGCCACGATCTTCTCCTTTTCAGTTTATTCGTATCTGAGCGCCACGATGGGACTCAGGTTTGCCGCCCGCCGGGCGGGATAATAACCGAAGACTATGCCGATGAGCGCCGACACCCCGAAAACGAGGATGACGGACGAATAGGAAAAACTGGTTGGCATGTTCGCCAGATGTGATATCGCCAGCGAGGCTGCAAAGCCGAGCACGATGCCGATCGCGCCTCCCAGGAAGGTCAGCATCACCGATTCCGACAGGAATTGCATGCTGATGTCGCCCTTTTTGGCGCCGACCGATTTGCGCAGGCCGATCTCACGCGTGCGCTCGGTGACGGTGGTGAGCATCATGTTCATGATGCCGATGCCGCCCACCAGCAGGGAGATGCCGGCGATCGACGCCAGCAGCAGTGTCAGCGTCTGCGTGACGCTGGAAGCCGTGCTGATGATGTCCTGCTGATTCATGACGCTGAAATCGGCCATCGCCGGGTTGCTGATTCTGTGCCGCTGCAGCAGCAGGTCGGCAAGCTGCTGCTGCACGCCCGGCATGGCATCCTGGCTGGCAGCGGAAACGCTGATGCTGCTTACATAAGAGCCGCCCACCAGATAATGCTGCATCGTCCCCAGAGGGATATAGATGGCGTCATCCGGGTTGTTGAAGCCGGAGCCGCCTTTCGAAGCTGTCACGCCGATGACCTTGAACATCGAGCTGCCGATGCGGATCTCCTGGCCGACGGCGTCGGCGCCGGTGCCGAACAGGTCGTCGCGCGCGCTGGGCCCGAGCACCGCAACTTTGGAAGAGCTCCTGTCCTCGCTGCCGGTGATGAAGCTGCCGCTGTCCATGGCCTCGTTGCGAACGTCCGTGTATGCGGGCACGGTGCCAATAATCTGCGTGTTGGTGTTATTGCCCTTCGCGGCCACCTGCTTGCGGCTGTCGAGCTCGGGCGCCACCTTGACATTGGATATCTGGCTGGAAATGGCATCCGCATCCGCCTGGGTCAGCGTATGGGCACTGCCGCGCCCGGCGCTGATGGAGCCCGGTGAGCGCTGGGCGCCGGGCATGACGATGATAAGGTTGGAGCCGATCGCTGTGATCCGGTCCTTGATCGAGGCCTGGGCGCCCTGGCCCACCGAGATCATGGCGATCACGGAGCCGATGCCGACGACGATGCCGAGCATGGTCAGCCCCGAACGCACCTTGTTGCTGGAGAGGAACCAGAAAGTCTGTTCGAGCATGTCGCGGAAGCTCACGCGCTCACCGTCCCGGCCGCCGGCGGCGCGAAACCGCCGCCGGGGATCACCTCTGTCTGCGCGCCGCTGTTGCCATTCAAGCGGTCGGCGACGATACTCCCGTCACGGATGGTGATCACCCGCTGGGCGTATGCGGCGATCTCCGCCTCATGGGTGATCAGCACGATCGTGCGCCCTTCGCTGTGGAGCTGCTGGAATGTCTGCATGACGATTTTTTCCGTTTTACTGTCGAGGTTGCCGGTCGGCTCGTCGGCGAGGATCATAGCCGGATTGGTCACCAGCGCCCTGGCGATGGCGACGCGCTGCTGCTGGCCGCCCGAAAGCTGGTTGGAGCGCTTGTAGAAACTGTCCTCTTCCAGGCCGGTCCTCAGCAGCGCCTGCTTCGCAAGCTCTTCGCGCTCGGTGGTCGGCACTTTCGCATAAAGCAGCGGCAGGCAGACGTTGCGGATGACGTTTGCCCGCGGCAGCAGGTTGAAGGCCTGAAAGACGAAGCCGATCTTGCGGTTGCGCAGCTCTGCCAGCTCGTCATCGCCAAAATCGGAGACGTCCTGCCCGTCCAGCAGGAACTGGCCACTGGTGGGTATGTCCAGCGCTCCCAGGATATGCATCAGGGTGGATTTTCCGGAGCCGGAAGGCCCGATGATGGCGACGAACTCGCCCGCGTCGATACGGAAAGAAACGCCTCCCAGCGCCACCGTTTCCGTATCGCCGTTCACGTATTTCTTGGTGATATCAATGCACTCGATCAAGGCAATACCACGCGATCGCTAATGACTGTCGGTGACAGGAGCGAGGCCTGCTAGCCGCCGCGGCTGATCATGCCGCGGCCGCCTAAGCCTCCGCCGCCCCCGCCGCGTAAGGCGCCGCCGCCCAGGTTGAAACCGCCGCCGCCCGAAGACGAGCTGCTGGAGCTGCTGGCGTTGGGATTGATCGTCTGGACCACGATCGTGTCGCCGGCGTTGAGTCCGCTGGTGATCTCCGTGTCAGTGTCATTGGCGATGCCGATGTTGACCGGCTGCTGCACGGGGCTGCCGTTTTTCATGACCTGGACATAATGGCTGCTGCCCTGCGACTTCAGCGCCGAGTTGGGTACGGTGATAACGTCCTGATGGACGGCAGTGGTGATGTCGGCGGTCACGCTCATGCCCGGCTTGATCCTGGGATCCGAAGTGTCGAAGCCTACGGTGACGCTGTAGTTGACCACGCCGGAGCTGACGGTGCCGGATGCGTCGATCTGCTCCACCTTGCCGGTGAGCGAGAGGCCGTCGATTGCGTCGAAGCTCAGCGACGCCTTCTGGCCCACGGCGATCCTGGTGACGTCCACTTCACTGACCTGGACTGTGGCATCCTCGGAGTTGAGGTCGTCGATGACCATCGCGGCAGACGATGAGCCGGATCCACTGGAGCTGCCGGCTGATTCCCCGGATGCACCGCCGCCGGCCGAAGAACCGGACGAACCTGATGAGCCGGATGAATCAGATGTGGCTGAACCGCCGTTGGAGGAGCCGCCATTCTGCACGTTGATGGCAGTGATGGTGCCATCGATCGGCGCCGTCACTGTGCGCTCATCCGCGGTCTGCTTCTGGTTGTTGTAACTGGCCTGGGCTGCCGCCACGTTCTGCTCGGCGGCGCTGACGCCTGATTCAGCGGCGCCCAGTTTCGAACCGAGCGCAGAGGCGCTTTCGCCACTCGCCTGGTTCTGCTGCTCGGCCTTGGTCAGACTGGACTGTGCCTGGGCCAGCTGTGCCTGGGCGCTGGAAAGCTTCTGGGAATTATCTGCCGACGGGTTTGAATTGTAATCGGACTGGGCGATGTTGACGCCGGTGATCGCCGCGTTGACCTGAGCCTGCAGTGCCGCGATATTGGCCGAGGCGGGAGCACCGTTCTGGCCGACGGCGTTGTCATAATCGGACTGCGCCTGCCGCGCCGAGGCCTCGGCATTGCTCAGGGACGACCGCGCCTGCTCGAGCGAGGCGTACGACTGGCTTACGTTGACATCAAGTGAATTGTTGATGATATCGAAGAGGTGCTCGCCCTTGGTGACGTGGTCGCCGACCTTGACGGTGATGTTGGTCACGGTGCCGGAGACCCGGGAGGTGACTTTGGCGCTGGAGTTGATGCTGACGTTGCCGCTTGCCGAGACAGTCGAGGCGATCATGCCCTTCTTCACCTGAGCGGTCACGTAGTGGACCTGGTCGCTGCTGCCGCGCGCCTCGGAGTAGACGAAGTAGCCGCCCAGCAGTACGACGACGGCTGCACCGATCACATACGGTTTCTTGCGCAGGAGCTTAGATATCTTCAACTTGAGTAAATGACGGATTTAACATCGAAACAACCGTAACAGCCCTTTGTAAGCTGTTTGTTAGACAAATGTAAAGAATTTGACAAACTTGCAGGGGTGTTTTAGAGCGGGATTGTCAGCTGGCGCCGGTGACGTCGCGCCGCCTGACGATGGCTGCCGCCACGGCCAAAAATACCACGATCTCGATCGCCAGCACGATGGCTGCCTGGGTGGCGGACACCGTCGAGCCGGAGAACCCTCCCGGACCCTCTCCGGTGAAGGTTACGCCCAGCGGCGACAGCAGCGAGTAACTGTTTGTGCGCAAAAAAATCTTGGATAAATAACCCAGAAGCGTGATCTGCCGGCTAAAGGCGGAGATCACACCCTCCAGCACCAGGCCGTAGATGATGCCAAGGCCGATCGCCAGCGATGTTCCCTTCGACAGCACCGAGATCATGACGCCGAATGATGCCCACACGGCGAGGATAAACCAGGAAAAAGCCAGCGCCCTGACCAGCAGCCACAGGTCGGGCGGCTGCGTCGACTGTCCTTCCTTCAGCGCGATCAGCATGCTGGCGATGTAGCCGAGCAGATAAACCATGACCACGAATGGCACTATCGCGATTGCCAGCGCCAGGACCTTGGAGAAGAACACCTTCAGGCGGCTGGCCTTCTGCGTGAACGCCGGCGTCAGCGTTCCCCAGGTGTATTCGCTGCCCATCGCCAGCACCGCCAGGATCAATACGAAGATGCCGCCGAAAGCGGGGAAGCCGCCCAGCAGGCTGGAAACCAGGTTGTGTGGCAGCATCACGCTCAGCAGCACGCCGCCGGTCCGCGCGCGGAAGCGGATGTCGCCCTTGTAAGCAAAGTAGGGGAGGACGTAGGCGAATACCACCGTCACCAGCATCCAGAAGCAAAGCAGGATCCAGGTGGCGGCGCGCTTGCGCAAAAGCAGCAGCTGTGCGGCGAGGGCGTCGAGCATCACGCCTCCTCCCCGGTCAGATTCAAAAAGACGTTCTCCAGGGAAAGCTTCACCGGACCCAGTTCGCTGACGGCCACGCCGGCTTCGACCAGGATCCGGTTGATCTCGGCGGCGCGCGCCGGACTGGCATCGATCACCAGGTAGCCGTTCACGGGTTCCGCGCCGGCTACGCCTTCGATCTTTTCCAGCACCTCGCGCGCTCTGGCCTCCGGCTCGGCTTTGAGCCGCAGCTGAGCGCCGTGGCGGAGGTCATCAAGCGACCCCTCCGCGATCAGGCTGCCATTCTTGACGACCCCCACGCGATCGCAGATCTGCTCCAGCTCGCCCATCAGATGGCTGGAGAGCATCACTGTGCGCTCGCCCCGGCCGAGGCTGCGGATCAGCCGCCGCATCTCTGCCATGCCGGCCGGGTCCAGCCCGTTGGTCGGTTCGTCCAGGATCAGCAGCTCAGGGTCCTTCAGCAGCGCCGCCGCCATCCCCAGACGCTGTTTCATTCCCAGCGAATAGCTCTTGAACTTGTGCCCTGCCCGTTTCAGCAGTTCGACTTCCTCCAGGGCGGGATCGATGCGGGAGTAGGGCGTGTCTGACAGCCGGGCCAGCACGCGCAGGTTGTCCCGCCCGCTCAGATAGGGATAAAAGGCAGGGGTTTCCACCAGCGTCCCCATGCGGGCCAGGGCGGCCGGTGTGCCCGGCTTCTCGCCCAGGACCGTGCACTCGCCGGCGGAGGGCCGGACAAGTCCCAGCAGCATCCTGAGCGTCGTCGTCTTGCCTGCCCCGTTGGGGCCGACAAAGCCGTAAACCTCGCCCCGCCGGATTCTCATCGCGAGGCCGTTGACCGCCAGGATGTCGGGCCGGTAGCGTTTGGTCAGGTTTTTTGTCTCGACGATGAAGTTGTCCATCGGCTGTTTCATATCATTAATGTCACCATTCATTCGTGGCGCAAACCGCAGTATAAAGAGGGGATGTAAATAAAATGTAAAAGCGTCGTGCGCGCGTCAATCTTCAAAGAGAAACTTCTGCCATGGTAATTGTCGGCGGTTCTTGTCATCGAAGCCCTTTCCGGGGCGATAAACTGCGATTTGAAGAAGGGTTTCCCGCCGCCGGTCTTTATAAACCGGATGGCATAAAAAGATAAGTTTTGCAGCAATAATAGCCTTGCATCTCAACCATGAAGATGCTAAAGTCCTATTTGGCCCGCACGAAAAAAATGACCGCGTCGTCTGAGGCGTCCGGTCTCCTCAGGGCGGGCTTTCCCATGCGGAACAATACAACTTCATAACTGGCGCATACCTTCGCGCCCACCGTGAGCCTGAAAGACATAAAGGCGCGGCGCAACTTAAAAAAGCAATTCCGGGAAGGACCTTTCAGGAACCTGAAAGACGCACAGCTACGCAAGTTAATGCGGGAATATCCCGCGCCTAGCGGATTCCCGCCGGAACAAACTCCATTTGCTTGTTTCCCCTGTATATATCCCTGGGTTAATTCTGCCTCGAACAAGGAGCTGATTTTGTGAGGAAACTATCAATTATAATCATGCTATCAACAATAATCTCCCTGCTGCTGGCCGGTACGGCCAGGGCGGACATCTACGGCGTGGATATCTCCAAGTATCAAGGGACGATCGATTGGGATACGCTCAGGAACCAGACCAGCTTTGTCATGATCAAGGCGGGGGGAAGCGATGACGGCATGTACACCGATCCGCAGTTTGCCTCCAACCAGGCCCAGGCGCGCCGGCTCGACATGGTTCGCGGCTATTATTACTATACCGGCGGCACCGATCCGGTAAAGGAGGCCGAGCATTTTGTCAGCATCGTCGGCCCGCTGCAGCCGGGAGAGGTGCTCGCTCTGGATCTGGAGATCGATCTCCCCGATCCGGTCGCTTTCGCCCGGGCTTTCATGGTCCGGACCGAGCAGCTGACCGGCGTCAAGCCGCTGCTTTATTCGAACATGAACCGGATCTGGCAGCACGACTGGACGCCGCTGGTCGCCAACGGCAACAAACTGTGGGGCGCGTACTATGACAGCGACGCCTATAATATGCCCTCACCCGGGAGCTTCCCCGGCGTGACGATCAAGCAGTACAGCAGTTCGGCCAGCGTTCCCGGTATTAGCGGGCCGGTCGACGTCAACGTGTTCAAGAGCAATTCGTATGATTTCCCGGCGATGGGCAAACCGGCGCCACCAGCGCCATCGCCGCCACCAGCGCCGAAGCCGACGCCTCCGCAGGCTCCGGCGGCTAACCGGTCGCAGCCGGACAGCGCCGGCGGAGCGCCGGCCGCACAGCCGGCTTCTCCGGCCCAGGCCGGCCAGGCAGCTAACGGAGGTAGCCCGGCGCCGCCCAAGCAGGCTGAACAGCCGCCGGCCAAACCGGCCGTGTCCACCACGGCAGCAGGCGCCACCGTGACCGAGCGGGCGTTTGACTGGCTGGTGAGTCCGCTGGTCGGTTCGCGTAACGACCCGACGACGTCCATCAGGCACGGGCAGGATTCACAGTCGCCGGTAAATGCGGTCGAACACGCATTCTACTCGCTGCTGGGGTAGCCGGCCGCCGCAGCAGAACGAACAAAAGAACGAACAAATAAGCGCCCCTGGCGAGGGGGCGCTTTCGTCTTTCGGAGCCTGTGCGGCTTATAGCCTGCGAACCGCTCGACACAGTGACGGCGCCTGACCAGCCCGGCGTTTATCCGTGGGCGCTCTCCACTTGGCGCGGAGGACTCCGCGACAGCCGGGTTAAAAAAACCGCGCCCCGAGGGGCGCGGCGATAATGGTTATGGCAGGTGGTTGGCGCTGAGCACGGCGTCGCGGCCTGCAGTAAATCAGGTCAGCAGACTGAGATCAGTCATTTCCGTGTCCGCGGCCATGATCATGTCCGTACTCATGGCTCGCCGGTTTGTCCTGCTGGCTGACGCGGCTGTCCGACGATTTTTGCGTCGATGTGTCCGAAGACGACGAACCCCAGTAGTGCGGCACGGCGGCGAAGGCTATGGAACCGAACAGGGCCACGATCACGATGGCCAGTGCGACGGATTTCTTCTTCATTCTCTCCCTCCTTCTGAAAGTTTCATGGTTGGCACCTCTATATTCGGATTTTCCGTCGAAAAACCTGAGCGGCGCCAGCGCGCAGTTGTGTGGCCGACGCGGGCGTGAAAGGCTAGGATGGGATGGATCGGGAACCAGTTGAAGCCGGTTTCCGGAAAAAGGACAGGGGCTGGACCATGGAAGCAATAGCAGAAGCACTGATCAGCGAAGCGGCTGCGAAGCTGAAGACGGTCAGCGAGCGCTTCGGGCTTGAAGGCGAGGAGCAGAACGAGGCCCGGGAGCTGCTGGCGGAGGCGCTTGGGCGCGAACTTCTGCCGGGTGAAGCTGTGACTGCTGCCGTGCGCCGCCGCTTCCAGCGTCTGATTGGCCGCCGGATGACCGGGGAGCCGCTTGAGTTCATCACTGGCCGGGTCCGTTTCGCCGGCCGGGAGCTGAAAATCAGGCCGGGGATGTTCATACCGCGGGTGACCAGCGAGTTTCTTGCCAGCCAGGCGGTGCGGCGGCTGCGGGGCCGGCGCCTTCCCGCGCACGTCGACGTTGCCACGGGCATCGGACCGGTGGCGCTGACGGTGGCCCTCGGCGTGCCGCATGCCCGCGTATGGGGACTTGATATTTCGCAAAAAGCTGTTAATCAGGCGGCGGCGAATGCGCGGCGGCTGGGGGCGGAAAACGCCAGCTTCCGGCGTAGCGACCTGTTCGCGCGTCTGCCGGACAAGTTATGGGGACAGGTGGATGTGGTCACCATCCATCCGCCTTACGTGCCGAGCGCGATGGTGGCCGACCTGCCGGCGGAGATCAGAAAATTCGAGCCCAGGCACACGCTCACCGATGGCTCCAGGGACGGCTTCGGGCTGGTGCGGCGCGTCATCGACGAAGGACGTGGCTGGATCAGGCCGGGAGGATGGCTGCTGATAGAGATCATGCCCAGCGAATCGCGGCGGATCCGTTCGCTGCTTAAGGCCGGCGGTTATGGCGATGTCCGCAGCACGCATGGCGAGTACCGCGAAACGCGGGTGGTCACCGGCCGCCGTTAGCTGGCTCCCGCGGCGCCTGGCAGCGCGCTGCATATTATAATCATTACGAGTGTTTTCCATACCTGGCCTTAAACTCCTGACCGGCAAGGACATGAAGAAGATTTTCGCCAGTCATAAACAAAACGGCTGGAATGTCAATCCTAATCTTTCCAAGCTTGACGTGGATATCAGCCGCGAAGTCAGCGCCGAGGTCATCGGCATCCGGCGCGAAGCGGCTGCCAGTGTGTTGACAGCAGGGTGGGGAGGAGATCGAAATGATCCTGTTTTCGTCGCTGTTCTTTCTCACCTGGAGCCGGCAGCTGCCGCTGATGATCGTTGATACCACCAACCTGTTTATGGTCCTGGCGGCCTACTTTCTGAGCGGGAGGCGCGTATTCATCCTCTTCGGTCGGCTTCTTTGTCAAGTCCATAGGCCGTTGATGCCAGCGCGGCGAGCGGAACAGGCGCCGGCGCCGCGAAGGGCGGCCGCGCTCAGGGCTGCGGATGCCTGGCTAAGTCTGAGTCACGACCTGGCGGGCAAATCCCCGCCGCAGCAGCTCCAGACCCTTTTCCACGTATATGCAGTAGAGCAGGAAGGCCGGCAGCAATATCAGGGCGATGCCGGCGCTGAGAAAACTGCCGTCATGGACGATCCCCGCTTGCCCCAGCGCGACGAAAAAAGCGATGTGTAGCAGATAAACCGGCAAAGAGTGATCGCCGACCGTGCTCACCAGCCGCGGAAATGGCAGGCGCGGGCGTGTTCCCAGGGCAAACAGGCAAACAAGCATCAGGCTAAATAGCAGGAGAGGGCTCAGCAGGCTTCTAACCTCGAAATGACCGAAGCGCATCGTCAGCGTGATCGCGGTCAGGCCAGCCACGGCCAGCACCAGCGCCGGCCTGCTGTTGAAGCGGTCCCGCTGTTCGGCGAGCAGCGACGGGATCAGCATTCCCAGGGCAAAGAGGAAGATGTTGCCGCAGAAAAGCCCCGCGGCCAGATTCGGCTGGATGACAAACGCATTGAGGAGCCTCGCGGCCCCAGCTTGCGGAGCCACCGCGAAAAAAATGAAAGTTGTGACGGAGGACATCATGATCAGCGCCAGGTTGATCCAGAGGAAAAGCCTGATGCCAAGGCGCTTGAACAGGAGGAACAGGAAAGGCGCCAGCAGATAGCATTGAACCAGGCAATGGACAAACCAGAAGAAATTCGGTCCGGAGACAAAAGGCGATGCCAGATAAATGTTGAGCGATCTGTAATCGAGATGCCCCAGCATCAGCATATCCGTGTTGTAGTGCGGTGTGACCAGCAGCGCCAGGAAATAGAGCGGATAGATACGCAGGGCGCGGTCAAGGTAAAATCTCGCCGCCAGGCGCGGAGTCAGCCGGCTTTCGGATAGCCTCCGCTGCAGCGAATGCATGATGCCGTTGCCGCTGATAACGAAAAAGATCGACGCCAGGCCGTAACCGAGCCAGGCCAGGTCATAACGGGTCGCGAAACGACTGAAGTAATGCAGGGCGTAATGATCGATGACGATCAGCAGGATGGCTGCGCCCTTGACATAGCTTGCTGTACGCCGCGAATCGATCGTCCCACCCCCGAGATTGACCAATAGCAGGATTTGATGTTATCCCGGGACGTGATAAATATCAAGGTTGATTGACATATGCCTGACCGGCTCGACGCGATGAAGCAAGCGGACGCCGAGACACCGGCGAGCGTGAGGGCGATCATGGGGATCCAGAAATAGGGAAAAATCCTACAGGAACGACCCGCTCCGACGCCGGCCCTGCAGGTACTTGAGCACTTCAAACCAGGCGATGCTGACAAATCCGGCGATAAAGCAGGCGGCCAGGTCGATCGGTTTGAGCTGTTCGAACAGGAAGAGGCCTTTCAGGAAAGGCACATACAGGACCAGGCCGAGAAAGACGGGGACGCTTGCCAGCAGCAGCCACAGCGCGCGGTTCGGCACGCGGATGGTCTGGAAGATGGTCCTGGACCAGGACCTGTTGGTGAGGATCAGCCCCAGGTTGGCGATGATCAGCGTGGTAAAGGTCATGGCGCGGATCGTGCCCTCGCCGTAGCCGCGGTAGTAAAAGAAGGCAAACAGGAACAGCACGATTACCAGCACGCTGACGCCCTGCAGGATGCTGATCGACAGTGCGCGCCAGCCGAAGAGCGGCTCATGCGGGTCGCGTGGCGGCCGGTCCATCACATTCGCCTCCTCGGGCTCGGCCTCGAATACCACCGAGCAGGCCGGGTCGATGATCAGCTCCAGGAAGACGATGTGCACCGGATAGAGGACCAGCGGCCAGCCGAGCAGCACCGGCACCAGCGTCAGGCCCACGATCGGCACGTGGATCGCGAAGATATAAGCCATCGCTTTCTTGATGTTGTCGAAAATGCGCCGGCCGAGCCTCACGGCCCGTACGATCGACGAGAAATCGTCGTTCAGCAGCACCAGCGCCGCCGATTCGCGGGCGACGTCCGTGCCGCGCCCGCCCATGGCGATGCCGATGCCGGCCGCCTTGAGCGCCGGTGAATCGTTGACGCCGTCGCCGGTCATCGCCACCACTTCGCCCCCGGCGCTCATGGCTGTGACCAGCCGCAGCTTCTGCTCGGGGACGACGCGGGCGAATATGTTGACATTACGGACGCGCTGCGCCAGTTCCTGATCGCTCAGGCGGTCGAGCTCCTGCCCGGTCATCACCTGTTCGCAGTCATGCAGGCCGATCCGGCGGGCGATGTTGATGGCTGTGCCGGAATAATCGCCTGTGATCATCACCACGCGCACGCCGGCGCGGTAGCACTCCGCGATCGCGGCCGGCACCTCGGGCCGCAGGGGATCGGAGAGCGCCAGCAAACCGATCAGTTCGAAATCGAAATCATGTTGCTGCACCGGCAGGGCCGCTTCGCGGAAGTAGGCCCGGGCAACGCCCAGCACCCGCAGGCCGGATGCCGCCAGCAGGCCGATCTGCTCTCCCAGAGAGCGGCGGCTTTCCGCGTTCAGGTGGCAGAGATCTGCGATCGCTTCGGGTGCGCCCTTGGCGGCGATGATGTATTGCTCGCCGTCGGGCGACTGCCAGACGTGCGACAGCGCCAGCAGCTTCCCGGAGAGCGGATATGACTGCACCAGCTCCCAGTTGTCATGTAGATGTTCTGTGGTGTTGAGTTCGCGTTCGCCCAGCTGCCGGATGGCTTTCTCCATCGGATCGAACGGATCGCGCTGGCTGGCGAGGATGCCGTACTCCACCAGTTCGTGGAATTCTTCCGGTAGTGGCCGGGCGTCCGCTGCTTCAAGATCCAGCGTCTCACCTCTGGCCCACAGCTGGCTGACTTCCATCTGATTGAGCGTCAGCGTCCCGGTTTTATCGACGCACAGCGTTGTCGCCGCCCCCAGTGTCTCGACGGCGGGCATCTGCCGCGTCAGGACATGATTGCGCGATATCCGCCAGGCGCCCAGTGCCAGAAAGACGGTGAGGACGACAGGGAATTCCTCTGGCAGGGTCGCCATCGCCAGGGTGATACCGGCCAGGAGGCCGCCGAGCCAGTCGCCGCGGGTGGCGCCGTAGATGATGGCGACAGCGGCGCAGAGCGAAAGTCCGATCACGGCCAGGTTGCGCACCAGGCGCCGCGTCTGCTGCTGCAGGTGCGTCGGCCGGGGCGTGATGGCTTCCAGCGCCTTGCCGATCCTGCCCATCTCGGTGGCGACGCCGGTCTTCTCCACCGTGGCCACGCCCCGGCCCTGGACCACCAGCGTGCCAGAGAAGATGAAAGGCTGGTCGTCGCCGCCCGGCCTGGCGCCTGATTCCTCGCCGGGCCCGGCGCCCGGCGCTGCACTGGCATCGGCGAGTTTGCGCACCGGGACCGACTCACCTGTCAGCAGTGACTCGTCGACGCTGAGGTTGACGCTGGAGAAAAGCCTGGCATCAGCAGGCACGCGGTCGCCCTCATCGACGACAAGGATATCGCCGCGGACTACTTCGCGGCCGGCGATGCGGCTGATCTTGCCACCGCGGATGACGCGCGCGCGGGGGCTGGAGAGATTGCGCAGCGCTTCCAGGGCGCGCTCAGTCTTGCGCTCCTGGTAGAAAGTGATGCTCATGATCACGAAGACAAACAAGAGCAGCAGCAGAGCCTCCTCGAGATTGCCGAGGAAGAGGTAGAGGGTGCCCGCGGCGATCAGAAGCAGGAACATCGGTTCCCGGACCACGTCGACGCCGATCCGCAGGAAACTGCGGCGCCCGGCGGAGGGCAGCTCGTTGTAGCCCCCGGTCCTGAGCCGCTGGCTCGCCTCTTCTGGCGAAAGGCCGCTGATGGATGTCAGGTCAGTCTGTGGCAAGCTGCTTCCGTTCCCTGTTGGCCCGCGCCGTGCTGAGTTGTATGGCGATGGCCACCGGCTGATTCTAACATGGCTGTTTTACTTAAAGCCCACACGCCCTGTGGCCGAAAAACTGGATAGGCATTTTTTGGCAAAAAGCAGGCTGAAAGGAGGATGGTTCCATGGTGAAGGTTGTGAAATATTCCAAAGAGCTTGCCCCCGACGAGCAGGCGGTATGCGCCGAGCAACTGGCAAACTGCGAAAAGACGGCAACGCTGCATGTATGTTTTGAGGATGGCAGCGGCGCCTATGTCTGCAAGCGGTGTTTTGCCCGTCGCGTCAATGAATGCACCTGGATCACGGATGACCTGAAGATGATGCTGGCTTCCTGATACTTCGCGTTGCTGCGGCGGCTGAAAGCTGCCCGCATCCGGACACGGCATGAAAAAGGCCGCCTGTTTCCAGGCGGCCTTTCCGATTGCCGGCTGAATCGCGTTACCAGCTGTGATCTTGACACAAAAACTGTCTTGGTGTTTCAGCACGAACTGTCTTTCATGTCCACGCTGAACCTGGCCTGAAATCGGGGAGCGGGCGGGCCTGTTTGCAGTTGTGCATCCGGGCAGATATAATTTCCAGCGGTTCCGGCCTGTCGGGAGGCACTAAATGCTGCCGGTAGGCTTTCTTTCTGGTAGGGTTCAATCTAGGATTATTTTTGATTTTTAGACGACGTCGCCGGACGACTAATCTAAGCAGCAGTCCCCGCATAAACAGAGGTTCAAGGGGTTCGCGCTACCGCAGGCCAAGCCGCTGGGCGCGAATCCTGAAATGGACCGTCCTTTTGATTTTCGCGATCATCCTGATTTCGGCGATCGCCGGTTTCCTTTTCGTCTATCACACGCTGGGGCAGATGAGTTCCAACAATCTCCCCGTGGTTGACGCGGCCAGGGGGCAGCTGGACATCCCCAATCCCGACCAGGCAGAGAACATCCTCGTCATGGGCACCGACGACAGCGCCACGCAGGGCAATTCCGACACGCTGATGCTCGTCCGGGTCGATCCCAACGCCGGCTTCGTCTCGATCCTGTCCATTCCCCGTGACCTGCAGGTGGATATCCCGGGCTATGGAATCCAAAAAATCAATGCCGCTTACCCGATCGGCGGCGCTTCGCTGGCTATCCAGACGGTAAAGAAGCTTACCGGGGAGCCGATCCACCACTTCGTATCGATTAACTTCACCGGTTTCGAGAAGGCTGTGGATGCTCTGGGAGGCGTCTATGTAGATGTGGACCAGCGTTACTATAATGACAACAGCAACGCCGCCTGGGGCCAGGCGTACGAGCCCATCAATCTGCAGCCCGGCTACCAGAAGCTGAACGGGCACGATGCCCTCGAGTTCGCCCGCTACCGGCACACCGACAGCGACTTTGTGCGCATCGCGCGCCAGCAGACATTCATCACTGACGCCAAATCCCAGTTGATCAACTGGGGCAACATCACCAAGATACCGGCGCTGGCTGATATCTTCGGCTCGAACACGACCTCGGATATCGGCGCCGGCGACGCGCTGTCGCTGATCAAATTCGTCACGGGAATGCGGAAGGATCACATCTTCCAGCAGCAGTTTCCGATCAAGACACAGTCAGGCACCACGTATCTGCTTGTGGACAAAGTCCAGGAGAAAAAGGTGCTGAAGAACTTCGAATCGCCCGATCTGAGCGCGCCGCAGCCAACGGTGCCCGGCGCCGCTCCGCCGGCGCCGCCGGCGCTTTCGCAGCAGACCCTGCAGACGCAGGTTGAGATCCTCAACGGCGGCGCGCCTTCAGGGGCGGCGGCGCAGGTTGCCGGGCTGCTGAAACAGAAGGGCCTGACCAATGTCACGGTAGGCGGCGATGCCAACAACAATTATCAGGACAATCAGATTTATTATCTGAATGACAGCAAGCCGGCGGCGGATGAGCTGGCCGACCTGTTCCAGCCGGCCAAGGAATCGCCGATGCCGACCGGCCTGTCGACCAGCGCGCAGGTGCTGATCGTCGTGGGCTCGAACTTCGCCGGCAGCCTCACTCAAAGTCAGCCACGGCAGCAGCAGGCACAACCGCTGCAGTTCGAAAACGTCCCGCAGACGACGCCCCGCTGGCAGCAGGCGGCTTCCCAGGCATCGTTCAGGCTGGAGCGGCCCACCAGCTTCCCCACGGATTTCAAGTATGACGATTTCCGCATCTATCAGATAGACGCCGATGGCGGTCCCAAGCCGGCGCTCAAGGTTGTCTGTGATGATCAGAACGGCAACCCCTGGGGGATCATGGAAACCACCTTCACCGATGCGCCGCTCCTGAATCAGCCCAGTGTCCAGAAGCAGATCAACGGCAAGAATTACATGTTCTTCTACAGTGGCGACAAGCTGAAGTACCTGGCCTGGCAGGACAACGGCGTACTTTACTGGATCTCCAATTCACTGATGGGCACGCTGGACGAAAACACGATGGTCCAGCTGGCGGTCTCTTTCCAGCAGGTCTGACCGGCACGCACTCCCTTCCCCGCCTGCTCCGGATGCAGTCAGCCGGGCAATCCCCAATCCTGTGCCAAGCCGCCGCGGGACCTGGTGGCGTCCCTGCCATTCCGGCTTTTGCGGACCGCAGGAAACAGCGGCGCGGGCGGAAATATATTTACGAACATTCATCCGCCCAAAAAGAGAGGATCTGATATGCCCCTGATCGAACCGCCCAAGCACGAGCGCCACAAGCCCGAGGACGTCAACAAAAAGCACAAGCAACAACTTGGTTTGCAGGACCGGCTGGCCCTGGTGATCACCACCGCTATCGGCACCATGTACGCGGTTTATTTCTTTGCCGTCTTTATGGCAGGCTGGATGCTCTGGCAGAGTTTTTTTTACGGACGGCCTTTCGACCCCTATCCGTTTGCCTTCCTGCTATTTTTAGGCAACATCGTCCAGCTGCTGCTGATGCCGTTGATCATGGTGGGGCAGAACATCCAGGGCCGTCACGCGGAGCTGAGGGCGGGCGAAGAATACCGCACCACGGTCACCAGCTACCATGACATCGAGCATGTTCTGAAGCATCTCAACGCGCAGGATGAGGAACTGCTCAAACAGACGGGCCTGCTGGAGCAGTTGATCAAAAACAGGTAGCTTTTTACCGGGCGCGGTCAGGCCGCGGCGTGGCCGCGGATTATCCGAAGTTGTATGGCATTCCCCAGAGCTCGTTGAAATAGCCATTGAAGAGCACCTGCTGCGAACCCATCACGTTGGCCTGCGTGGTTTCGCTGGCGTCGGTCCAGCCACGCAGCTCAACCAGCTGGCCGGACAGATTCGCAAAAAACGGGTGCACTTCCTGCCCGGGAAGGAGTTTGCCCGCAGCCTCGGTGGTGCCATTGGTATTGTTGCCGCTTACGCTGTGGCCGGCGCCATCGAGCGTGATGCCGTCGCCGGCGATATGGTAACCGGTATCCCTGACGGGCCATAGCCTCGCCCGCCCGTCCGCCCGGCCGCGGAACACGCAACAGAAGTAAAATTATATGATTACTACGCGCAGGCTTTTCAATGCCCAAACAGCAGCTCTGCGGAAATGCATGCTAAATGTAGCTTTAATGTAGCTTATTCTTCGCCCTCGGCTTCTCCGGCCCAGATCTCGAGCATGTGTTCCTTCACGGCCTGCTTGCGCTTCCACATATCTTTCTTGAGCTTCATTTTTTCTTCCGCCATGTCAACCAGCTCTTCCGCTATTTCATCGAGCTTGTCGCCCCAGCGGGCGTCGATCCTGGCTTTCACCTTTTCCAGCAGCAGCTTCTTGACCGCTTTTTTTGCCAGGTGGCCATGGCCGCGGCCGGTCTCTCGCCCGTAGCCGGATTCCCCGCCGTGCGGCATGCCGCAGACCGGGCACTTGTGATGTCCTTTTCCTCCGCACCCCGGGCCGTACCCGTGATAGCCATGGCTAGACTCATGTTCCGTTGAATAAACCACGATCGACACCTCCGTTTAGTCTATTTCTTTCATGGAGGGATTCCCCCGGGTCTGGCGTCTGAAACCTGTCGGCGTTTTTTGACCCGCGCACCTGGAAAAACGCGGGTCGCGCCGGTCGATCAGGGGACCATACAGGAATTTGGCCAGTTCCAGCAGCGGCAGGATGCCGGAGGCATGGAAGGTGCCCACAAGCGGCGCCTGCCCGAGCGCGAGCGCCGCCGCGCAGGGGAATGGCATCGCGGGCTCGTGCAGATGAAGCAGGTCGAATCTATCCTTTTCCAGGATGCGCCGCAGCCGGAGGACGGTCGCGGGGCTGACCATAACGTTCGCCAGCGAGCCGTTGCTCGGAACCACCACCGTGTGACCGATCGGGATGATATCGTCCGGAGGACGTTACTTCCTGCCCAGGCGGACGTGCAGCAGGCGGCTCATCGGGCCGGGCGGGTCGATGCCGACGACGGTTCGTGTCTCTATCCCGAGCTGGCGCAGCGCCCGCGCCTGCCACTCGGCATGCTCGATCACGCCGCCGCGGTACGACCACGAATAAGGCACGATGATGCCGACCTTCATGGGCAGCCTCTCCGCATGAGGCGGTGTTTTCCGTCACGCTCGGTTTTCAGGCGTTCATCCGGCGTTGCGACCTCCTCCAGCCTGGTCCCGGGGCGGGCACTATTTCAACGCCTGCATCAGACCCTGCTCGCTGTCAACTGAAGTTAGCGCCAGCAGCTCGTCGCCGCCTTCCAGGCGGGTGCCGCCGCCGGGGATGATGAGTTCGCCGCCGCGCAGGACCGTGACGATGACAGTCCCGGGAGGCAGACTCAGTTCGCTCACCGGCTTGCCGCAGGCCGATGAATCGCCTGCGATTGTGATTTCTACCAGGGCTACTTCGCCGCCCCGCAGCTTCAGCAGCGTTATCAGATCACCCAGAGACATCTCTTCCTCGATGATCTTGGTGATGATGTCGGTTGGCGAAACCGCAACATCCACGCCCCAATCCCTGGTGTAGAGCCAGGAGTTGCGCGGGTTATTGACTCTGGCTATCACCCGTGGCACGCCGAAGTGGGTTTTGGCCAGCTGAGCGATGACGAGGTTATCCTCATCGTCTCCGGTTGTGGCCACTACCAGATCGGAGTTGCGCACGCCCGCGTTTTCCAGCACCAGGGGATCGCAGCCATCGGCCCAGATAACTCTGATGCCCTCCATCACCAGGCGCGCCTGTTCTTCCTTGACTTCGACCGCAACGACCCGGTGCGCGCCGCTCTCCGCCAGCTGCTGGCCCAGGTATGCTCCGGTCCTGCCCAATCCCACGATGAGTACATTCATTGCCCCTCCTAAAAGCCGGCCATTTTTTTGAACCGGCCCAGGAAATCGGACGCCACGCACGCATAGACCAGATCGCTGCTTTCAAACACTGTCGCGCCGGCAGGCACCAAGGCCAGGCCTTGCCTGACGATGCACGTGATCAGCGCCTGCCCTTCAACCTGGAGATCGCCGACGGCATGGCCGGCCAGTTGCGCCGGCGCCTCGAACTCCAGCAGCTGAGCCTCGCCGCTGCCGAAGCTCAGCTCGCTCTTGAGCTCGGCATACAGCAGGTGCTCGCGGATCTGGCCCGCTCCCCAGACCGTCGAGGAAATGGTGGGAATGCCGAACCGCTTATAGATGTCGGCGCGCGCCGGGTCATAGATCCGGGTGATCACCCTGGGAACATGGAACACCCGTTTGGCGATCAGCGCCGAGATGATGTTGCTGTTGTCGCCGTTGGTCACGGATGCGAAGCCGTCGGCGTTCTCGATGCCCGCCTCGATCAGCGTGTCCCGGTCAAATCCGACACCAGCCACTGCCTTTCCCCCGAAGGACGGGTTTAAACGGCGGAAGGCCTTGGGCTCCTTGTCGATAATGGCGATCTCGTGCCCTTCGACGTACAGCGCGCTGGCCAGCTGTGAGCCGACCCTGCCGCAACCCAGAACAACGAATTTCATCACATCCCTCCAATGGCGGCGCCTGCAGAATACCTGCGTTTCAGCGACTTGCGCAGCTCATCGCTGGCGAGCATGATCACGGGGAACACCGCCAGTACGGCCCATTGGCGCCATCCCAGCCCGGCGGTCTGGAATACCCGCTGCAGCAGCGGAACGTAAACGATCAGCACTGTCAGGCCGATTTCGAAAATGATCCCCCAAAGCAGCCATTTGTTTGACCAGAAACCTACCTTGAATACGGAGACCCTGCTGGTCCGGCAGGCGAAGGCGGTCCCCACCTGGGTGGCGACGATGCCGGCCCAGGTCATCGTTGTCGCCTCGACATAGAGATGGTCGTCACTGGCCAGCGGCAGGCCCCAATGCCATCCGCCCGCATAAAGTACCCAAAAATACCCAGCCATCACCAGGGCCGCCTCGATCAGGCCCAAAAAGATCCAGGTATGAAAAAGCATGTGCCGGTCCACCAGCCGCTCCTTACGCGAACGCGGCGGCCGCTTGAGGATGTCGGGTTCGGCCCGCTCGACGCCGAGAGCCAGCGCCGGCAGGGTCTCGGTGCCCAGATCGATGGCAAGAATCTGCATCACCGTCAACGGAAGCGGCACGCGGAGCAGCACGAAAGCCACGAACGGCACGACCTCCGGCGAGAGGTGGGCGAAGATGTACGTCAGGAACTTTTTCATGTTGTCGTAGACGACGCGGCCTTCCTCCACGGCGCCGACGATGCTGGCGAAATTGTCGTCGGTCAGAACGATCGTCGCCGCCTCCTTGGCGACATCGGTGCCGGATATCCCCATGGCGACGCCGATATCGGCGGTCTTCAGCGCCGGCGCGTCGTTGACGCCGTCGCCGGTCATGGCGACGATCTCGCGCTGCTCTTTCAGGGCGGCGGCGATCCTCATCTTGTGCTCCGGCGACACCCGGGCAAAGAGGATATCCGGCTCTTCGACAACTTTTCTGAGTTCCCCGTCGGTCATGTTTTCGAGATCGCTGCCGTTGATCACGCGTGCCGCTTCCGTGCCCAGCAGGCCGATGCGGCGGGCGATCGACTCCGCCGTCAGGCCGTAATCGCCGGTGATCATCACCACCCTGATGCCCGCGTCGCGGCAACTGGCGATGGCTTCCTCCACCTCCAGCCGGGGCGGGTCCATCATCGCCATCAGTCCCATGAAGGTCATATCCTGCTCCACCTCTTCCGGCGTTACGCCGATCCCGTCCGGCAGCATGCGAAACGCCATCGCCAGCACCCGCAGACCCGAGCGGGCCAGCTCGTCGTTGCGGGCGATGATCTCCTGCCTTTCTTTTTCGGACAGGGCGATCTCGGAACCTTCCATCAGGATGCGCGAGCAGAGTGCGAGCACTTCCTTCGGGGCACCCTTGGTGTAGGCCACCGAGCCGTTCGCCGCCAGGGATGCAGTTGACAGTTTGCAGTCTTCCGGGAAACGGCCGGCGCGGTGGATGACGGTCATGCGCTTGCGGCGGGAATCGAAGGGCAGCTCGTGTACGCGCGGGTTGGCGCGCAGCGCTTCCTCCCAGTCAAAGCCACACTTGCCCGCGGCGACCAGCAGCGCCGCCTCGGTGGGATCGCCGACAATGCCCCAGCGGCTGTCCTTCTCCTGCGGCCTGATAAGCCGGGCGTTGTTGCACAGCGAGGCGATCTCGACCAGCGGTTCGAGCCGGCGCGAGACTTTCTGCTCCAGGGGATGACTGTCCTCGGACAGGCTGCCGACCGGCTCGTAACCGGCGCCGCCGACATCGATCAGCCGGCCGTTGGCCCACAGGCTCCTGACGGTCATCTCGTTCTGCGTCAGCGTGCCGGTCTTGTCGGTGCAGATGATGGTGGTGCTGCCCAGCGTCTCCACGCCCGAGAGGCGCTTCACCAGCGCATGCCGGCGCACCATGCGCTTGACCGCCATCGCCAGCGACAGGGTGACCGTCGGCAGCAGGCCCTCCGGCACGTTGGCCACCAGCATGCCGATGGCGAAGATGGCCGCTGTCCCCAGGCTCAGCGGCGTGAACAGCGCCGCCACTCCGAACAGCGCCGCGCCCATGACCAGGGCGACGCCGGCGATCAGCAGCGCCACGCGGTTGACTTCCTTCTGCAGCGGGCTGAGCTCAGGTTTCACCGTCTGGGTCAGGGCGGCGATCTTGCCGAACTCGGTCTGCATGCCGGTGGAGAAGATCACGGCCTTGCCGGTGCCGAAGGCGACGCTGGTGCCGGCCAGCACCAGGTTGGGGATCTCGCTCGCCGTCAGGCCTTCTCCCGCGACTGGCCGGGCCATCTTTCGCACCGGTTCGGATTCGCCGGTGAGGGTGGCGGCATTCACCCGCAGCTCGCTTTCTTCCAGCAGGCGCGCGTCGGCGGAGATATTGTCGCCCTCCTGCAGGACCATGACGTCGCCAGGCACCAGCTCCTGCGCCAGCACCTCCGTGACCTCGCCGCTGCGGATCACCCGCGCCCGCGCCGGCAGGATGCGTTTCAGCGCCTCAACCGCTTTTTCCGCCTGGTACTCCTGCCAGAAGCTGAACAGGGCGTTGATGACGATGACGGCGATGATCGCCCAGCCCAGCTCCGGCATGCCGGCGGCGAATGCCAGGATGCCGGCCGCCCAGAGCAGCAGGGCGAAGGTGTGGTAGAAGTTGGCCGCCAGCCGCAGCAGCACGGGTGTCTTCTTCGCCTCTTTGATCTCGTTGGGGCCGTACCGGCTGAGGCGCGCGGCGGCCTCCGCGGGCGTCAGGCCGCTGGCGCAGGTATCGAGTTCGCCGATGAGCTCATCGTTGGTCAGTTGACATAGCTGCATACAAATGTCCCGGTGCGGTTGACCCGTCCAGTTGCCCTGCGGCTCGAAATTGCCACGTCGTTTTCCCCGGCGGAAGAAACCGGCAAACGCGGACCCGCCGCCCAACAGGCACTACTTCAGGGTCAACCTGACTATCCCGCCCTGGCCGTTGTAGCCGTAGGCGCTGAAGTAAAAGTCGTCTTCATCCTGGGCCGACTGCAGTTCCAGGCTACCGGACTGGTGATAGCTCAGGTAGCGGTAATCCCAGGTCGTCGTATCTACCTCTATGAAATCATGGAAATTATTGTTGCCGGGGAGCGAATGGAATGGTCCGTAGATCGCGCCCAGGATGAGCTTTCCGGCCGGCCCCAGGCGCATCGTAAAGGGCCAAAAACCAATTTTCAGTTTGTGGTGCGTTTCGCTGTAAGCACCGTTGAGCCATTTGCCGACCAGTATGCAGGTCGCATAACCGCCGGCGACGGAGGGGTCGGCTTCACTGCCTATCCCATAAAGAGTATCGCTGGCGCTGTCGTAGGCTATCGGCGCTGCGGCGGCGTATAGCGGGGGAGCGGACGCAAATATACCCGATGCCGTCCAGTTGACAAGATTGTCGCTCTGATAGTTCCGTAAGTAGTCGGTGAATATGTAATATGTGCCGCCATGTTTGAAAAGCCGGGCGTGCGGGGCGCCACCGGTTCCAAGGGCGAGCGCATGTTTGACGTATGTGGCAGGATTGGAGATAGTCGCCTTCGGTATCACCCAGACTCCTGTCTGCTCGGCGGCGATGATATTGCTCCCGTCGTCGAGAATACAGGTGAATTCATTGGCATCGGTCGTGCCGGGGATCTGATAATGACTGACGGTATCATTCGCGGTATCGATCACCATCACGTCTGACATCAGGATGCCCGCATTGTTGCTCTGGCCGACGGCGTAGATTTTGTGGTCGGCCTGGTTATAAACCGACTGGAACGCTACGTGCCCCTGTATCCCGGACGGCGTCAGATTGGTCAGCGCCATCGTTGCCAGGTTGAGCTTGTATTCGTAGGAGAGCGAACTGAAGGCGTTCTGCGAGCGGCAAGCGCCGAAATACAGGTAGCCGCCGATTATAGCCCTGACCGCCGGTTCCTGGAACAGCGCTCCCGGAATCGGATAAGGCAGCACCACCGTCTCCGTGACACCGGGCGCCGCGTACGAGAAGATGCTGAAAGTTGCTACGCCATCCGGCACATGATACCGGTCGCCGCCAAGCCATTTGACGCCGTTCGAGCACACAGGGTGGTCTACCTCCAGGTCCACGGTCAGGATCCGCGCCTGGAAGTCGTCCAGTGTCGCCCAGCGGCCGAGCGGATCGGCCGGCGACTGAACGGACTGATCGCCGGCCGCCGCGAACGGCGTGAGCGTCGCCGACAGTATCGCGGCGGCCGTCAGATATCCCATGCGCCTGCCTCTCTTGTTTCTCCCGGCCGCCAGCTTCATGATGGCTTGGCGGTTCTGTGCCAGTAAGTCTTCGGCCTTTTCAAGTCCTGGCTCCCGGTTCAGTTTCCCTTACAGATGCGCAAAACCTGGCCAAGCCGAAACCTTCCTCGTGTTTCCGTTTGAGAGCTTCCCGGACGGGTGATGGCATCCCGGCCCGTTCTCTGGAACGGCTATTTCAACGAGGTGCTGGACACGGCGCTGAAGCAGCAGCAGGCATGCGGCTGCATCCGTAGCGCAAGGCTTTCAGGCAGCTTCTAGGCGCCGGACGCCTGCGTCGAAAATTGCTAATCAGGGTATAGGGGAAGCCAATTGCGGCACTGAAGATAATCCCCGGAGAGGGGCGCCGAAGGCGACCGATCGGAGGCAGGGAATGGACCTTCGCAAGGCGGACGAAAGTCCACAATTTGCGAAACCGGTTCTGGCCACAGGTACCACCATTTCTTTGTTTCTGGCCCTGGGGACGATCGTTTATCACCTGCTGGAACATTGGTCCTGGGTCGATAGCCTGTACTTCACGACTTATAGTCTGACCACGGTCGGTTATGGAGACCTGACGCCAACCACCACTGCCGCAAAACTTTTCACCGTGGGGTTTCTGCTTTGCGGTGTCGCGGCCGTGGTCACGTCACTGGGAGTCACCGGCAGTCGTTACCTCGAATTCAAAGAGAGGAGACTTGCATCACGCCTCGTCAACCATTCTCACGGGACGCCGTAAAAGACGCCGGGCGGGTCCGATGATGGCCGCAATCCCTCTTAGGCTTCCGGTGGCTATTAAAGGGCTTCCCGAACTGCCGTTAAACGGATTCGTGGCGCTCGAAGAAAATTGGCATATGAAGCAGATTAACCTTTCTTTTCCCGGTAGCGCGCCACCGCGCCGCCGCCCATCCCTTTGGCCAGATAGAGCGCCTCATCGACGTGGGCGCGCAGAAGACCTACTTCGGCGCCGTCTTCGGGGCAGGAAACAATCCCGATGGATACGCTTGTCATTTCCCGGCCACCGGTACTCACGTGAATGGCTTTGACCTCGTTGATGATGCGCAGTGCAAGCGATTCGCCCTCACTTACAGATATCCCGGGCATCAGCAGGAAGAATTCATCACCGCCGTATCTGAAAGCGATATCGGTTTCCCTTTTTTGGCCAGTCATCGCTTGCGCGAGATGTTTGAGGGCTCGATCGCCCATCTGATGGCCTTCTGTATCGTTTAACTGCTTCATCCTGTCGATGTCTATCATCATCATCGAAAACGGCACTTGGTAACGGCTGAACATTTCCAGGTCCTCGTGAAGTCGGCGCCGGAAGTAGCGCATGTTGAAGAGCCCGGTCAGATCATCGGTTTCAGCAAGTCTATTTAGATCCTCGGAACGCCTTTCGACGTAGAATTCAAGGCCATATTTGAATACCTGTTCGAAACCATCGTCGAGGCGGCTAAGCACGGCTATCAGATCCCGGTCCGAACCACGGAGGTCCTTGGCCAGGGCATCCACCAGCAGGCGTCGCAGCCGTGTATAGTCTTCAAACACTTTTACAATCGTTGCATTTTCTTTGCGAATGCCGGCTAGATGTTCGGTCAGTTCCCTAAATTCAGCGCTTACAAGAGCGGCCCCGGACGGGGTGGCAACATTCTCGGCCATGCGGGAGATAAACCGGGGTAAGGCAGTAGACAGGATTCGCGTGGGGAAGGCTTGCAGCGAGGGCAAGTCCACATCATCAATAACTGACTTGAGCCATTCCTTGACGACCTCCGACTCCCGGTTTTTCAGGGAGCGGCAGGCCTTGTTGGCGATCTGGGGAATCATTCTTGCTAACTGGCGCCTGTTCATGGAATCCCAATACCCTTTGTTCGAAATTCCGGTTACGTAAACCCGGTAATCTTAGGCGATTTACAATACTTATTCAATAGAACCTTTCGTGTTCGGGAACGACTCGGTGTAATGCCATTGCTTCTGCATGCGCTGCCGGTATTATCCATTAAACATGACTGGTGCCGAGGTAGGAATCGAACCCACACGTGGGGCGAGCCTCAACGGATGGCATACTCGTCGTGGCACTTGGCCGAGATTTCGCCAGCCGTGCGGTTGGGGGCGCAATTCCCCTATGGCCCGATGACTTTTTCCGCCAAGTTCGTGCAATATGCGATTACTGCGCGGTAAGAAGATCAGCACAGCGCTTACACCGAGAAAAAATCCGGTTACCAGACCGACTAGCAGCGTCTCCATCCTAACCGGCTCGCATGCGAATCCTTTCCGGTAAGCAATTGTGTGGCTGTGGTTTATATCTTGTTTATGTTCGTGCTGGTGCTCATGAAGGTGGTGCGAGTGCTCTTCGCCTGAATGCCCGTGATGAGCTTTTTTGTAATTCCTCCAGTTCTTTGTTTCTGTCAGCATCTGGTTCACCCGGGAAACCGCTGGTTTATTTACGGGACCGAAGGGCATCAATTCAGTTACGATGATCAAATGGCTGAAAGCATTCTTCAGCTGGCTCGGTCCCGGTCTGATCACAGGAGTATCCGACGATGAACCGGCGGGCATTGGCACCCTGGTCTTCATCCGGGGAAGCTCATGAATCTCCTGGCGCCGTTGACAGATTTTGCCAGTCATACCATCACGAGGATGAAGCGCCAGCCGCTACTGTCCGCGGTCATACGACTGGCCATTAAAGCCAAAGAAGACAACCTGTCGACGCATGCCACGGTGCTGGCCTATAACTTTTTCTTCGCGCTGCCCGCGGCGTTGCTTTTCCTGGTCGCGGCGCTCGCCTATCTGCCGGTCGACAATCTGAGCGCCAGGATAACAGGGCAGCTCTCCGGGGTCGTTCCGGCGGACGCCATCGATTTGGTGGGGCGCAGTCTCGATCAAGCGCTGGAGAGGGGAGTCGGGACTGTATCGCTGCTCATCGTCAGTTTTCTTGGCGCCGCTTACGGGATGACCAGCGGTTTCTCCTCACTGATCACGGCGCTGAACGTCATTTTCGGCCTTAATGAAACAAGGAGCTGGTGGCGGGTCAGATTGCGCGCGTTTATTTTGAGCAGTGTCGTGTCGCTCATGATGGTCGCGGCTTTCGCTCTCATGATTGTCGCACCATCGCTGGCCGACACCCTCGAGAACCACAGGGTTCTGGAGGGTCTGGCATTCGTGCTGCGTATGGTACGCTGGCCCGCGATTATCCTGCTGGTGCTCACGGGAATAGAGACAAGCTACCGTTATGCGCCCTGCCGGGGGCCGCGTTTCCGATTCATCAGCCCTGGAACGCCGATTGCCGCGGGCATCTGGATAGTCTCAACCTACATGTTCGGCGTTTATGTCAACAACTTCGGATCTTACGACAAGATCTACGGGACTCTTGGGGCCGTCATCGTTCTGATCACATGGATTTGGATAAGCTCGGTCGTGTTCCTTATCGGTGCCGCCATCGACGCGCTCTGGCTGGAGTCGCGCGAAGGCACGCCTGGTATTGGCATGAGCTAGACAGGCGAAGCCGGCCCCGGCGGCCGCTTTCGCCCCGATGTCCGGTCAGGCCGCTTTTTTCCTGTGCCAGCGCCCTTCCACGTCCTTCTCATAATCGTGTTTAACCGCCGCCCACGCGACACGGTGCGCGGCTTCTTCGCGCGTCTCGTCGCCGCGCCGCTCTTTGGGATCCTCGTACTGGTCCCAGGCGCTATTGAAAGCTTCGCGGTAGATATCCTGGGCATGCTCGGGTATGTTGGACTTAACTGATTCCGGCAGTTCCCTGTTGCTTCCGTATGGCATCACAATCACCCCTTGCCGACTAATTCGCAGAAGGCGCAATCACGCGGGCGGATGCACTCCTGTACTTTCTCCGGTTGCTAATCTGGTCAATGGCGGTGAACCGTCCTTACGTGCCTGACGCCGGTCGGCATCATTAGCAGGTATACCAGCCTCGTGATGCCCCAGGCGATCAGCAGATAGACGATCATCGCAATCACCGATGTGATCTCGAAGACGCTGCCGCCAGAAGTTGGCTCTCCCACCAGCCCGAAGAAAGGCGATAGGAAAACATGCGAGACGCTGTAGATGAAGTTGGCAAAGGCGTTGTCCGGATTTGCCGCTATGAGTTTCAGGATCACTCTCAAGCCGATGAACACCTCGATGACAGCGAAGATCAGCCAGATTATCCCGTTGACCCGGATGATCTCGTTGCGCCGCTGGCCCACTTTGTCCTCTTCGACCTGTGTTTCGCCAGACGTGCCTACGTCGCGATATTCTTCATCTTCCATTGGTTCTGGACACATTGTGGTCACCTCCGCGAGCAAAATTCATCTGTTTTGTGAACGATTTGTGTTTTTAGAATTCCGCATTATTGGAAGATTAAACGCGGGTAGCTTCAGTGAGGTCCGAGGCGCGCATACAAGCTTCTTAGAAAAAATGGAATCTGATTGCCTTGGAGTTGCTCAAATCGAGTTTCAGGGCCGCCTCATACACGGCTTCCGCAGGCGCATTGATCCGCAGCTTCTGAAATTCTGAACAATCATATTGGGCCATATATTCATCCACAGGTCAGTCCTTTCTGTTTTTGTCACCATCTGAGGATCATGGAGCCCCCCAGGGCATGCCGGAGCCGAAGGCGCCCAGACCTGGTTGGGCTTGACGGTAATGATGCTGAAGATTGGCGGCGCGCCGGCGTGGGGGAGAGGTGATCTGGTCCGTGAAACCCGGACCAGATCACACCTGCTCTATCACGTGGAATAGACTCTTCTACTTCTTGCGGCCCTTAATTATGTCGACCATGGATTCGCGAGGATGGCAAAGGACCTCCTTCACCTCTTTACGAAACTCCTCATGGGTCATTTGTGGCGCATGTGTCCCAATGATCATCTCAATATGCGGAAAGCTTTCTTTTAGTAGCGTGTAATACTTTGTCTTGAATGGGCATAACGCGTCAATGCAATAAGTAAAGTGAATGGCGTCAAGCCCGAACTCGGTCAGTGCCCTGATGCGCTGCAAAATTTTCTCTGGGGCTGCGAGCGTAGGACACCCAGCGCAGTTTATGATTCCGATAAGATCTAGCTCGTCGCCACAATATCGCTCAAATGCGCCTTTGCGCTTTCGAAGATCATGTAAGCAACTCACAGATGAACAGCCCAAGTCTTGGGTAGCATTTGAGCAGGTTATTATGCCAATACGAGCCATTTTTTTACTTCCTTAGGTTGTGTCCTTAAACTTCTGTAAATTCATCAGCCGCTAAAGGAAGAGCGGCCATCATTCTCCAAGATATTAGTTATCGAGTCCAATATCAAAGGAGAGACGCCTGGAATGCAGGAAGAGGCAGCGAGAAAGCTAGACGAAGCCCTTTTTGAATGCGTCAAGAACAAACGGACTCCGATTACGTTACGGGGATAGATATGAAACACTTTGCCTCAGAAGGGCGTGAATAGGCTGAAAGGATGGTCGCGCTCCTCTTCAACAACATTACTCTCCAAATCAAGTAGAATCTCTCCAATTTCTGCAACATTATGGTCTGGATCGCTTGCAAGTCTCCTGGCCAATTGAAGAGGCACAATCGCAGGACGGACGCGTGCCACGTCCAAAAGGGCAGAAGCGGCTGCTTCACGCTCATCCCTATCTGAACTTTGTCCCAGATTATCCAATACGCTGATTGCTTCTGGACGAGTAAGGCTTAGTTGTTTGAGGGCGTTTATCGAAGCGGTGTATACATACCAATCTTCACTGCCAGGCTTAGCGAGACGGGATAACAGGTCAATAGGTACCGTTCCTGGCGAAGAGCATGAGAAATAAAACAGAATTAGAGCCGCTTGCATCCGAACGCTAAAATCATCATGGCGAGACAACCGGTCTAGTATCTCGATCTGGATTAACCCTGGGTCAATTTCTGCGGTCGCCTCTAGGAGATAGCACGCCACCGAGGTTTTATCCCAATCTGCATTCGATTCAATTACTTCCAGAAGCCGGTCGATTAGCTCGTGCTGCTTTGGCTTGTCCAGCTTAGGAAGAAGTTGGCGCATTTTTGGATACGCTTTGTGCGGTTCTCCCGGAATTATTCCTAAAAATAAGTCATCCCATTCATCCAAGAGATTTACGACTTTACTGCTACTGATCTTCATTTTTGTTTGTGGTCGGAATCCCCAAGCGGCAGCTTGCGTAAGAAATGTTTCAATCGCAGGGCGAATATTATCGAGATCCATTTGTTCATATACGGGATCTAAGTTACTGGGCAACGATACCGTTTTCTCTTTAATAATGCAGACCCGATCTCGGAGATGTGGTGATGATCGAGTCCTGGCGATTTCATCAATAATGTTCTGTCGTGTCAGCAAGGTCCCATTTTGTAACTTATCATCGGGTGTACAAAGCGCCAGGAACATATCTGATCGGTTAAGGTATTCATTGATTTTCTCTTCAGGCGTCCAAGCGGCCACTAACTTCGGCTCGTCTGAAACAATGATTGGCTTCCAGCCCTCCTCCTGTATTGCATTCCTGAATGCGTAGGCAACTGGTAATTTATATTGCTCTGAGCAACTGATAAAAACTGCTGCACGACCAGATATCAACGAATCTCATCCTTTCCCTAAATTGCAAATTATTTGGCGCTTAGTTACCAAGAGATCGGATCTCAATTATATCAAGCTGGTTTTTCCTAGTTGACAGATGTTGGCAAATGGTTGGCAGACACACTTTAATGGACGACGCTCAAGGAAATAAAAGTTTGTGTGAATAGCACCTTTTGCAAGCAAATCTGGTGCCGAAGGTGGGAATCGAACCCACACGGGGGGTGAGCCCCACCGGATTTTGAGTCCGGCGCGTCTGCCAGTTCCGCCACTTCGGCCCGGTGATGGATCAGGCTATTAGGATATATAAAGAAGGGACGGCGCGCCAGGCTGAAAAAAGCCGGCGGGTTGCCAGGGGTTGCGAGGCCTGGAAAAAAATAATAGACAAAATTATTACTATGTTGTAAACTCAATCTTACCTGTTGGGAGGCAGTGGTCTCCGGCGGGTATTTTTATTTCCGAAAACGGGGATTGGGGTTATGGAAGGCATTGTATGCCCGCACTGCCAGAAGGTTAGCTTCAGCTCTTCTCCAAGGGTATTTTCGCCGTGCCCGTACTGCAAGTTTCGCTTCGCCATGTCGGAGGAAGCGGGACAGAAGTTCCTCATCATCGACCGCAAGCTCGTGGAGATAGCACCCAACTATGCCGATGCGGTCACCGGCCGTGATGCGAGCTTCGAGGTGATCGTCGACCGGCGCGAGGTCCAGCGGCCCTTCGTTGGCACCGACCGTCGCAGGGTCACGACGCCATCCTGAGCATTCGGGGCTTTTGCCCCGCACTCGCTGCGACTACGCCGGCCTCTGGGTTCCAGGCGCCGATTTGCCTATAATGAAGCATGCTGCAAGCCTCGTCATCGGTACTCATCAATGCTTCCCCGGAGCAGGTTTTTGAGTTGCTGCGCCGGCCGGAGGAGATGGCTTCCCGCATGGCCTCGGTGCGGGAGTTCAAGGTCATCTCCCGCGGAGTCGATTCGATCCTGACCGAAACCGTGGCGGCCGCTGACGGCCGGGACACCGCCTTTATCCTCCAGCTCGACTTTCATCCTCCCGGCCGCGTCGATTTCCGCCAGCTGAAGGGCGAGTTGAGAAGCCTGCAGGGGGAGGACATCCTCGAACCGGGCCCGGACGGCGTCCGCGTCACCGAGACGATCCGTTTCGACATCGGGCTGCCGATTTTCGGCGACCTGCTGGGGAGGATGGGCATCCAGCAGAAGATCCAGCAGCAGATCGAGGAGCGGCTCGCAGTCCTGAAAGCAATGGCCGAGGGCCACAAGCCCGTTTGACCGCCGGTGTTAACCGCCGGCGGTTAACGGCCCGCCTGGTGAGGGAATAACCATCTTGCCCGTTCACACCTAGCCGGCCCTGATCATCTGAACCGACCGATCGCGGCCGGTGGAACTTTTTTTGGATGATCGACGAGCCCGCCAATAATATTTCCGCGGATTTAAAGCCCGGATCCGGCAACCGGTTCTGGATCGACCTGCGCGAACCGGCGCAGGCGGCCGCGGCCGGGGGGGCGCTGGTGGGCGGCAAGGCGGCGAATCTTGCGCGCCTGAGCGGCCTGGGGCTGCCGACGCCTTCCGCCAAGGTGCTCACCACAGCGGCCTGGAGCTTTTTTCTCAAGCGGTCGGGCATCCGCCGGCAGCTGCACGATATGTTGCTGTCTCTGCAGCGGGATCCCGACGGCGCCGAAAAGATCAGCCGGCAGGTGCGGCGGCTGATCGGCCGCACGGAGATGCCGCGGGAGCTGGAAGCGCAGCTGCACCATGCCTACCGCGATCTCTCCGGGGAAGGCGAGGCGCACCTGGCCATACGCAGTTCCGGAGTCAGCGAAGACAGCCCCGATGCATCATTTTCCGGCATGCTGTCAACGGTGCTGGGTGTCGACAGCTTCGCGGCCCTTGTCGCCGCGGTGAAAAAGTGCTGGAGTTCCGGGTTTAACGCCCGTAGCCTCCGGTATCTGACGCGGATGAGGCTGGATCCTGCCGGGGTGGCGGTGGCGGTTATCTTCCAGCGGATGGTCGAGGCCCGCAGCTCGGGAGTTTTATTCACCGTGGATCCCGCCACGGGCGATGTGAATGTCGCCGTGCTGGAGGCTGCCTTCGGTTACGGGCCCGGAGTGGTCTCCGGCAACATTACCCCGGATTTATACCGCATCGACAAAAAGACACTGAAGATCCTGCACCGTGATTCCCGGCCGCAGGAGTTCTATTATGCTGCCGATGGCAGCCGCCGGCTGGTGGCGCCGGAGCAGCGCGCGCGCCGCAAGCTCAGCGACGGCGACGTGCGGCAACTGGTGTCCTTCGGGCTGACGGCGGAGCGGGAGCTGGGCTCGCCCCAGGACCTGGAATGGTGCAAGAGCTCCAAGGGACTGGTGTTGCTGCAGACGCGGCCCGTCACCGGTCTGGAGCGGCTGTCGCTGAGGCAGAAAAAGTATGCCCGCCCGGAAGTGGTGATTGTGCGCGGCATCGGCGTCAGCCCCCGGGTCGGCTGGGGCGACGTGCTGCTGCTGAGCCCCGGGCGTGAGGATATCCGGCAGCCGGTGAACGGGCGCGTGGTCGTTTTACGGCGTTTGACCCAGGATCTGGCGCCTCAGCTAAAAGAAGCCGCCGCGGTGCTGGCCGACGAGGGTGGGGCCACCAGCCACGGCGCCAATATCCTGCGCGAATTTCAGGTTCCCTGTGTGGTCGGTACCCGTTACGGCTCTTCGGTGCTGCATGATGGCGACGTGGTCACCGTCGATGGCTGGCGCGGGTTGGTGCTCGACGGCATCGGTCCGCGGGTGCGGGAAAGGGAGTTCGGCGCCGAGCGGCCGGTTTCCACCAGGACGAAGCTGATGACCACCATCAATGTGCCGGAGTCGGCCGAGAAAGCAGCGTCGATCGCCGATGGCGTCGTCTCTTTCCGCAATGATTACCTGCTGCTGCAGGGTGGCGTGCATCCGGCGCGGCTGCTGAAAAGCGGCAGGGGGGAGACGCTCACCCGTTCGGTGCTGGCGGCGCTCCTGATCGTGGCCCGCGGCTTTGCCGGCAAGCCGGTCTGGTACAAGACGCTGGATGCGCCTACGGACGAGTTCCGGCGCCTGCGCGGCGGCGATGACGAGCCGCTGGAGCGCAATCCGCTGCTGGGCTGGCGGGGCATCCGCCGCGAGCTGGACGATCCCTCGCTGCTGCGCGCCGAATATGAGGCCGTCAGGCGGGCTGTGGCCGAAGGCTGCACCAACCTGGGCATCAAGGTGCCGTTTGTGCGCAGCGTCGCCGAGTATGAATGGGCGCGGCAGGTGGCGGTCGACGTCGGCCTGCGGCCGCATGAGGACGTCGCTTTCGGCGCTTCCATCGAGACCCCGGGTTCGGCCTTGATGATCGATCAGATGCTTGATGCCGGTGTGGACTTCATCAGCGTCGGTGTCAACGACCTGACGATGTGCTGCCTGGGTGTCGACCGCGAGAGCGAGCGGATGGCCGATTACTTCGATCCGGCGCATCCCGCCGTGATCCGGCTGCTGGAAGAGATCGCCGGCCGGGCCCGCGGGCGCGCTTTCATCGCTGCCGCCGGCGACATCGCCCAGGCGCCGCGGCTGATGGATGAGCTGGTCCGGATGAAGTTCGACGCTATCGGCATCTCGATCCCGTATCTGGGAACGGTGCGCTCCCAGGTTGCCCGCCTGGAAGAGGGCTAGCGCTACAATTCACCCTCGTACGCCAGCAGTTCGTCGGCAGCGTCCTCAACGTGATCGGCGATGCTGCTGACGGTGATGATCAGGCGCCAGAAAAGCACCGTGCTCCAGTTGTCAAGATGCAGCTTCGAGGCCTCCTGCTGCATCTTGAACTCGATGTCGTCCACGGTCTCTTCCAGGTCGCTGATGCGGGCCACCAGCTCGAAGCGCCGCTCCGGGGGCGCGCTCAGATGGGCGATGGCTTCGGCCGCGTCACCCATTGCCTCCTGTGACAGCGATGTCATCTTCACCAGATCGCTCTTGAGCTCCGCGGGCAGCAGCAGGTCCTGGATGATCAGCAGGAACCTGCCGGCCTGCTTGGCGGTATCGGCCACGTCGTCAGTCTGGTGCACCAGCCGCCGGTAGAGTTCGGTCTTGGAATGCGCCAGGGTCGAGCGCGACAGCTCGCGGGCGACGCTGCGCCTGAGCGAGTCGGCTTCCTTCTCCAGGTCCGAGGTCTGTTCCACCAGCCGCTCGAGCTGTTCGCGGTCGCCGCGCTGCCAGGCTTCTGATGCGCTCTTAAGCGCATGCACCGCCATCAGCACCTTTTGGCTGTGGGCGACCAGCAGGTCGTGGATCTTGTCTATCTCTGCCATAAAATCTTGATACCGCTCCGTTTTGCGGGTCCGCGCCACGGGTATATACATATTGAATAATACGGAGAGATGACCTTCGGGTTGAGCACCTCTCAAAGGCTCGGCAACGTCCGGGTCTTTTTTTTGCATATTGCCCCGCCGGACGGGCGGTAAAACCCGCAGGAGTAATAAATACGTCGCCGGGGAAGGAAAAAGCCCCGCACCGTCAGGTCCGGGGCTCTTCTGAAGAAAATGGCGGCCGCGCCCCCCACATCCTGCTTCCGCGTGGCCCGTGCTATCGAAATGAACTGCCGCGCTTTCTGCTTTCGACAACAGCGCTGCCGCCTATTTATATAATCGGGCTCATTCCGGAATGGATTAATCCGGGATAATAATCCCGGCATGAGCAGCCCGTTTCCGGAGGCAAAAAACCGGTGGCACCTGCCGGTCAAGGGGCGGGCACGCTTCGGCGCCGTTTCCTTTACAGCAATCAGGCGCATCTATAAACTCAGATATCATGAAAATAACGCCGATACCGCCGGGAACAAAGGACGTGCTGCCAGCCGAAGCGGCGGAGCTCAGGCATCTGCGGCAATCAATCCGGGACGTGTTTGACAGCTTTGGCTACGGTGAGGTGATCACGCCGACGCTGGAGACCGAGGCGGCGCTGGAGACTGCCGGAGAGAAGCGCTTTCGCAACTCCTTCCGCCTGTTTGACGAGCGCGGCGAGGTCCTCGTGCTGCGGCCGGAGATGACCACGCCGATCGCGCGCGTGGTCGCTACCAGGATGGCCGACCGCGAGCCTCCCATCCGCCTGTGCTATTTTGCCGGCGCCTTCAGTCCCATCAGTCCGCAGCGCGGCCGCCAGTCGGAATTCCGTCAGGCGGGCCTGGAGCTGATCGGCCTCGGTGAGCCGGCGGTGGACGCCGAGGTGCTGGCGGTGCTCTGCCGCGCGCTGGACGCCTGCGGCCTGGTGGATTATTCGGTGGGCCTGGGCGAGGCTTCCTTTTTCCGGGCCCTGCTTGAGAGCGCCGGCGTGAGCGGCGAGAGCCGCGACGAGATTTTTGCGGCGCTGGTCGAACGTGACATGGTGCGGCTCAGCGCCGCCGTCGCCAGCCTCGACGCCGCCGCCGACGACAAGACGGCGATCATGGATGTGATCGCCCTGCGCGGCGGCAGCGAAGTGCTCCGGCGCGCCCAGGACCTGGTCCGCGGGCCAAGGATGGAGGCGGCGCTCAAGCGGCTGGCCCGCACCTACTATCTTGTCAGCCGTTACGGGCTGGCGGACCGCATTCTGTTCGACCTGGGCATGTTCAGGAATTTCGATTACTATACCGGTATCGTTTTTGAGGTATACAGCGGCGATCTGGGATTCCCCATCGGCGGCGGCGGCCGTTATGACGGCCTGCTGGCCCGCTTTGGCAGGCCGGCGCCCGCGGTGGGCTTTGCCATCGGTCTGGACCGGCTCCACATCGCCGTGACCGGCCAGGGAGGAGTCCGGGCGGCCGTCCGTCCGTCCGTGGCCCTGATCGGCGGGCTGGAACCGGAACTCGACCTGGCGAACCAGCTGCGCGACAGCGGCGTGGCCGTCTACGCGCTGCCCGCCGGCATCGATGAAGCGGCGGCGCTGGCCCTGGCCGCGGACGCCGGCAGCATGTGGCTGGCGGTTCCCGCCGGGGGGAGCGACTTTCGCCTGATCCGCCTGCCGGCGCGGGCGCAGGCGGAGCCCGGGACGCCCGGCGGCGCCGGCGGCAGGCTCGGCCCGGTGCTGAAGCGTGAAGACCTGGTCAGGGAGCTGACCGCCTAGATGGCGCAGTCGCCGCTCCATTTCCAAAACCTGAGACTGGCGGTGCCGCGCGGCAACCTGCTCGCGCCAACACTGGACCTGCTGGAGCGCGTCGGTTTTGACGTGGGCGAAGTGCGCGCCAATGACCGCAAGCTCATCTTCGAGGTGGGGGAGGGCAGAACGATCGTCACGACGCGGCCCTCGGACGTGCCCACCTATGTGGAATACGGCGCCGCCGATGCCGGCTTCGTCGGCAAGGACGTGCTGCTGGAACACCGCCGCAACGTCTACGAGCTGCTGGACCTGGGCTACGGCGCCTGCCGCGTCGTCTATGCCACGCCGGAAGGCCGCGCGCCGGAGGAGGAAGAGCTGAGGCCTCTGGGAGTGATGCGGGTGGCCAGCAGATATCCCAATATCACCCGCAACTATTTTGAGCGGCTGGGGAAACAGGTGGAGGTGATCGAGCTGCACGGCTCCATCGAGCTGGCGCCGCAGGTCGATCTGGCTGAAAGTATTGTTGACCTGACCTCTAGCGGCGAGACCCTGAGGCAGAACAGCCTCGTCGAGCGGGCGGAGATCGCCCGCTGCTCTGCGCGGCTGATCGCCAACCGGGTATCGCACAAACTGAAAGCCGGCCTGATCGATGAGCTTGTCAGGCGGTTGGAGGAGCTGACTGTCGAGTGACGCTGAAACGACTGGATCTGACGACTGAAAACACCGCCATGCTGGTGCGGCAGCTGCGCGCTCAGGCTGGCGAGGATGAAGGGCTGCGCTACCGCGTCGAGGAGATCCTCGGCCGCGTGCGCGAAAACGGCGATCAGGCCCTGATCGAGTTCACGCGGAAATTCGACTGTGAGGATTTCCGCCTTGAGCAGCTGCGCGTGCCGGTGGAGGAGATCGAGGCTGCCAGGGAGGCGTCGTCCGAGCCGCTGATGGAGTCGCTGAAACTGGCGGCCGAAAACGTGCGCCTGTTCCACCAGCATGAGATGCGCGGCAGCTGGACCGCCACCATGCGCCAGAACCAGATGCTGGGGCAGCGGATGATCCCGGTGGACCGCGCCGGGCTTTACGTGCCCGGCGGCGCGGCCAGCTATCCCTCGACCGTGATCATGACCGCGGTGCCGGCGCAGGTGGCGGGGGTCCGCGAGATATTTATCTGCAGCCCTCCCGGCCGCGACGGCCGCGTCAGCCAGCCGGTGCTGGCGGCGGCGGCGCTGCTGGGCATCGACGAGGTCTACGCCGTCGGCGGCGCCCAGGCGGTGGCGGCGATGGCTTACGGCACCGCGAGCGTGCCGTCCGCGGATGTCATCTGCGGCCCCGGCAACGTCTATGTGACCGAGGCCAAGCGTCAGGTCTTCGGGCTCACCGGCCTCGATAGCCTGGCTGGCCCCAGCGAAGTGGTCATCATCGCCGACAACAGCGCCCAGCCGGATCTGATCGCCGCCGACCTGCTGGCGCAGGTGGAGCATGGCAGCGGCGCCGTGGCGGTGCTGGTGTGCTGGTCGCAGGAGCTGGCCGGCCGTGTCGAGGAAGCGGTGCCGAAGCTGGCGCGCGAGCTGGACATCGCCGAGGGCCGGGTTCAGCGCATTGCGCTGGTCCTGGTCGGCGGGGGACAGCTGGGGACGCGCATCGATGACGCCGGCGAGGAGAAACCGGTGACGCCGCTGGACGTCGCCGTAGGCTTCAGCAACGAGTTCGCGCCGGAGCATCTGCAGATCCACACCGAGCAGCCGGAGCAGGTGCTGCACGAGATCACCTGCGCCGGGGCGGTCTTCCTGGGCGAGGACGTCTGCACCGCCTACGGTGATTACATCATCGGCTCCAATCACGTGCTGCCGACGGCGGGCACCGCCCGGTTTGGATCGGCGCTGTCGGTGGAAAATTTCCTGCGAAAAGTGGCTGTGATATCCTTGACGCCGGAAACCATCACCCAGCTGACGCCGGCGCTGAGCGAGATCGCCACCGCCGAGGGGCTCAAGGCCCATGCGCGCGCGGCCCAGCTGCGGCTGGAGAGGTTCGGAAAGACGGAAGAGGAAGAAGAGTAGCGGCCCGGTTCACTCGCCGGCACTCTTCATTCAATCAACGGAAAGGCGGCCATGTCCAGACAGGCGACCATCGAACGCGCGACATCAGAGACCGAGATCGACGTCAACCTGACGATCGACGGCGTCGGCGACTCGAAGGTCAGCACCGGCGTGGGCTTCTTCGACCACATGCTGACGCTGTTTGCCAAGCACGGCCTGTTCGATCTCAAGATCAACGCCAAGGGCGACCTCGAGGTCGACGGCCATCACACGGTGGAGGATGTCGGCATCTGCCTCGGCCAGGCCTTCGACAAGGCGCTCGGCAACCGCGAGGGCATCGTCCGCTACGGCTTCGTCATCGTGCCGATGGACGAGGCGCTGGCGACGGTGAGCATCGACATCAGCGGCCGGCCGTTCCTGGCCTATAATCTTGATCTGTCAGCGTCGCAGGTGGGCGGCTTCGACACCGACCTGCCGCACGAATTCTTCCAGGCGTTTGTCAACAACGCCGGCATCACCCTGCACGTGCGGATGCAGGCCGGCACCAACCCGCACCACATCATCGAAGCCGTGTTCAAGGGGTTTGGCAAGGCGATGGATCAGGCGACACGCGTGGATCCCCGCATCACCGGCGTTCATTCCACCAAGGGCGTCATCTAGCGCCAGGCCCGCGGGCCATCTGGCAGAAAACCGATCCTCCGGAAGGACAGATTATTCCATGGCGGATAAATCCACGAACGTGATCGTCGATTATGGCATGGGAAACCTGCGCAGCGTCGAGAAGGCGCTGGAACAGGCAGGCGCCAGCGTGATCGTAAGCAGCGAGCCGGAGGATGTCCGGCGGGCGGACGCGATCGTCCTGCCCGGCGTGGGCGCCTTCGGTGACGCCATGGCGCACCTTCAGAAACGCGGCCTCGCCGATGTCATCAGGGAAGAGGTCACCGCCGGCAAGCCGTTCCTCGGCATCTGTCTGGGGCTGGACCTGCTGTTTGAGGAAAGCGACGAGCACGGGCTGCATCAGGGGCTGGGGCTGCTGCCCGGCCGGGTGGAGCTGATTAGGACCAAACTGAAGATCCCGCACATCGGCTGGAACCGCATCGCCGTCCACAAGGAATCACGCCTGCTGGCCGGGGTGCCGAACGGCTCATATTTTTATTTTGTGCACTCTTATGTTGTGGCTCCCAGGGAAGATTCAGATATACTTTGTACTACGGAGTATGGTTGCGAGTTCGTCTCCGCCGTGGAGCGTGACAACGTCACCGCGTTTCAGTTTCATCCCGAAAAAAGCAGCTCCCTGGGGCTGCAGATCCTGAGGAACTTCGTATCATGATCCTTTATCCGGCTATCGACATCCAGGGCGGCGAATGCGTGCGTCTGAGGCGCGGCGATTTCAGCGACGTGACTGTTTTCAGCGCCGATCCCGTCGCCCGGGCGCAGGAATGGCAGCGGGAAGGGGCGCAGGCGCTGCACGTGGTCGATCTGGACGGCGCCCGCGAAGGCCGGCTGGTCAACCTGGCCCAGGTCGAGGAGATCGGCGAAACCTTGTCCATCCCGGTGGAGTACGGCGGCGGCATCCGCAATATCGCAGACCTGAAGATGCTGGTGCAGGGCTCGATCAGCCGGGTCGTCATCGGCACCGCCGCCGTCACCGATGAGGCATTTCTGCGCGAAGCGGTGCGGCTGCTGGGCGAGCGCCTGGTGGTCAGCATCGACGCCGACCGGGGGCTGGTGACGACGCATGGCTGGCAGGAGCGCAGCGCCGTCAGCGCCGTCAGGTTCGCCGGCTTCCTCAAGGGCGAGGGGGTCGCGCATGTGCTGTACACGGACATCGAGCGCGACGGCATGCTGATGGGCATGAACCTCGAATCCACCCGCGAGCTGGCCGAGGCGGTGGATATCGACATCATCGCCTCCGGCGGTATCTCCAGCCTCGAGGACCTCCGGCGGCTGAAGGCGCTGGGGCTGCCGAATATCTCCAGCGTTATCGTCGGGCGGGCGCTCTACGAGGGCCGCTTCACGGTGGCGCAGGCGCGGGAGATACTGGACTGAGCCGCTGCCGGTCGCGGCCAGCGGAAAGAATCATCGACTGGATCAGGAATATTTCATGCTGAGCAAACGCATCATCCCCTGCCTCGACGTGCGTAACGGCCGCGTGGTCAAGGGCATCCGCTTCGTGGACATCCGCGACGCCGGCGATCCCGTGGAGCTGGCGGCCGCCTATGACCGTGAAGGCGCCGACGAGCTGGTTTTCCTCGATATCACCGCTTCCCATGAGCGCCGTGAAACGGTGGTCGACCTGGCGCGCCGCTGCGCGGAGCAGCTGTTCATCCCCTTCACCATCGGCGGCGGCATGCGCGACGAGTCAGATATCCGCAAGGTGCTCAAAGCGGGTGCGGACAAGATCGCGATCAATTCCGCGGCGCTGGAGAACCCGGACGTCATCAACCGCTGCTCGAAGCGGTTCGGGGCGCAGTGCATCGTGGTAGCCATCGACGCCAAGCTGGTGGAGCTGGAGCCGCAAAAGAAATGGGAAGCTTATGTCCATGGCGGCCGCACGCCCACCGGGCGCGATGCCGTCGAGTGGGCCCGGGAGGCGGTGGAGCGCGGCGCCGGCGAGATCCTGCTGACGAGCATGGACGCCGACGGCACCAAGAATGGCTACGACATCGACCTGACGCGGGCCGTCACCGAAGCGGTCAATGTGCCGGTGATAGCCTCGGGCGGCGCCGGCAACCTCGATCATCTGGTGGAGGTGGTCAAGGAGGCGGACGCCGATGCGGTGCTGGCGGCCTCCATCTTCCATTACGGCACTTATTCGATCCGGGAGGCCAAGGAGCACATGGCTGCGGCCGGCATCTGCATGCGGCTGCTGTCCGGGCCGCAGGCGCTGGCCTGAAGCGAGCGCGCGGGCAAGCAGTTCCGGGGCAGGATCAGCTGAAAATGCAGCCAATAAAACCGGCAGCAGCCTGAAGGCGGTTTAAAAAAGTGATGACAGGCCGGCGACCGTGATCAGCGTCGCCAGCAGGGCGGCGCCATAGGTCGGAAGCGGCACCCGCCTGCCGGAGGCGGCGACTGCCCGGGCCACCTGCTCTGCCTTCATGGCCGGTTTCCTGATTTTTGCCATCATTGAATTTCCCTTTCCCTCGCGACATCCAGCCCGGCGATTTCCGGGCCTCATTTTTTCCCGCTTCGATAGCTTTTAAAACGACTTGCTGCTAGACTTTAGAACAAGTTTCGTTCCTGCAATTATTTCTGTCTTCTCTTATGGCGCGGGGCGCTTTGGAGGACTTTCTTACCCACTGGAGGAAGAAGCAATGGCAAAAAAAGACTATCTGTTCACTTCCGAGTCGGTGACGGAAGGGCACCCGGACAAGATCGCCGACCAGATCTCCGACGCCGTTCTGGACGCCGTCCTGAAAGAGGATCCCTTCGGGCGCGTCGCCTGTGAGACGCTGGTGACGACCGGCCTGGTCGTGGTCGGCGGCGAGATCACCACCGAAACCTATGTCGACATCCCCAAGCTTGTGCGCGAGACGGTGCTTGACATCGGTTATAACCGTGCAAAATATGGTTTTGACGGCGATACCTGCGGCGTCATCGTCGCGCTCGACGAGCAGTCTCCCGATATCGCCCAGGGTGTCAACCAGGCTTTCGAGGTCCGCACCGACGCCGATGATGAGGACCCGCTCGACCTGCAGGGCGCCGGCGATCAGGGGATGATGTTTGGCTATGCCTGCAACGAGACGCCCGAGCTGATGCCGATGCCGATCCTGCTGGCCCATCAGCTGAGCAAGCGGCTGTCGGAGGTGCGCAAGAGCGGTGTGCTGCCTTATCTGCGGCCGGATGGCAAGACGCAGGTGACGATCCGTTACGAGAACGACAAGCCGGCCGAGATCCTCACGGTGGTCATTTCCACGCAGCACAAGCCGAACATCGACATCGATTCGATGATCAAGCCCGATCTGATCGAGCATGTTGTCAATCCGATCCTGCCCGAGAACCTGTACGATCCTGACAGGATCGAGATTCTGGTCAATCCGACCGGGAAGTTCGTCGTCGGCGGTCCCATGGGCGACTGCGGCCTCACCGGACGCAAGATCATCGTTGACACTTACGGCGGCGCGGCGCGGCACGGCGGCGGCGCTTTCTCCGGCAAGGATCCGACAAAGGTCGACCGCTCTGCCGCCTATGCCTGCCGGCACGTAGCCAAGAACGTCGTGGCCGCGGGCCTGGCGGAAAAGTGCGAAGTGCAGGTGGCGTACGCCATCGGCGTCGCGCATCCGGTCTCGGTGATGGTGGAATGTTTCGGCACCGAGCAGATCGAGCTGGCAAGGATCAACGAACTGATCAAAAAGCATTTCGACCTGCGGCCAGCCGCCATCCTGCGCGACCTGGACCTGCGCCGGCCGATCTATCAGAAGACGGCGGCCTACGGGCATTTCGGCCGCCACGATCACGATTTCACCTGGGAACGCACCGACAAGGCCGACGCGCTGCGTGCCGCTGCCGGCCTGCCGGCGGCGAAGGCGAAGACTGCTGACGATCAGGCGCTGCGCGTGGCGGAATAAGCAGGCGCGGCACGATTACGGTTATCAGGGCCGCCTGCATGGGCGGCTCTTTTTTTGGGCGGAGCTGTCTTCCAGGAGCGTTATAATATCTGTATGTCCTCCTCTCCCGATGCTGTTGATTGCCTGAATGGAGCCGGCCTGGCGCCGGAGCCCGCCGCCACGGCGGTCGCGGCTGGCGCCGTTTTCGCTCTTCCGGTCGCGCGCGTGTTTATCCAGCTCAAGACCCGCTCGCTGGCGCGCGCTTTTGACTACCGCGTTCCCGAGCGTCTGCGGCAGCGCCTGGTCCCGGGTTCGGTCGTCCTGGTGCCGTTTGGCCGGCGGAAGGTGCTGGGCGTGGTGTCGGCCTTGGAGGAAACGTCGGAGCTGCCGGATTCGCGGCTGATGGACCTGGAAGAAGTCCTGGATTTCCCCCCGGTGCCGGAACCGCTGATCAGGCTCAGCCTCTGGCTTGCCGCGTATTACTACTGTCCGGCCGCGTCGGCGCTGGCGCTGGCGCTTCCCCCGGGCGGGCTGCCGCCGCTGGTCAGGGAGGCGGCTGCGGATGGCCGGGAACCGGTTTACCGCCTGAAGCGGCCGCCGGTCAGGCCCAGGCGCTTGCAGTTTGTCCGCCTGAGTCAGACAGAAGCCGCTGGCAGCGCTGCGGGCGGCGACGTTAAGCCGCGCGGCGAAGCTCAGGCGCGGGTGCTGGACGCGCTGTCCACCGCCGGAGAGCTGCCGCTGGCGGAGCTCAGGCGCCGGGCAGGCGTCAGCGGCTCGCCCATCAAGTCGCTGGCGGAAAGCGGCCTGGTGGAGGTGTTCACCCGCCAGGTGCGCCGCAGCTCCCTGCGCTACTACGCCGGCGCTGAAGCAGGAGCGGCAGCGGGCCAGGCGCCGGTATTGAATCCGGCGCAGGCAGAGGCGCTGGCTGCCGTGGTCGCGCGCCTGGACGCCGCGGATCCTGCCGGCCGCAGCCGCCCCATCCTGCTGGAAGGGGTCCCGGGCGCGGGCAAGACCGAGGTATATATCCGCGCCATCGAGGCGGCGGTGCGGCGCGGCGGCCGCGCAATCGTTCTCATCCCTGAGATCTCGCTCACGCACCAGGCGGTCAAACGCTTCCGGCGCCGGTTTGGCGAGCGGATCGCCGTTTATCACAGCGCCCTCAGCCCCGGTGAGCGCTACGACGAGTACATGCGCATCCGTGATGGAAGCGCCGACGTGGTTATCGGTCCGCGCTCGGCCCTGTTTGCGCCGCTGCCCGATCTGAAGATTATCGTGATCGACGAAGAGAACGACAGTTCATTCAAGCAGGAGAGCGACCCGCGTTATGACGCCCGCCGCGTCGCCCTGGAGCGGGCGCGGCTGGAGGGGGCGGCGCTGGTCTATGGCAGCGCCACACCGAGCCTGGAAAGCCGTCACCTGGTTCGGGACCGCTTCTGCCTGCCGGAGCGGGCTACGGGCGCTTCGATGCCGGCCGTCTCCATCGTTGACATGTGTCAGGAAAGCGACATGATTTTCAGCCAGGCGCTGCTGGAGGCGATCGACGCCGCCATGGCGGCGGATGAAAAAGCGATCCTGCTGCTGAACCGGCGCGGTTATGCCAGCTATCTGCAATGCGGTCAATGTGGACACGTCTGGCAGTGCGGCAACTGCGAAGTCTCGCTCACGATCCACGCGCGTTCGCGGCGCCTGCTCTGTCATCACTGCGGCCACGAGGAGCCGTTGCCGGGCGTTTGCCCCGAATGCGGCGCCGCCGAGCTGCGCCGCTGGGGCATCGGCACGCAGCGGGTGGAGGAAGAGCTGAAGCGCCGCTTTCCGGAAGCCCCGGTTTTCCGTCTGGATGCCGACTCCGCCCAGGGTTATGGCGAAGGGCCGCGCATCCTAGAGGAGTTCGGCCGGCCCGGCAGGGCGATCCTGCTGGGTACGCAGATGGTGGCCAAGGGGCATCACTTCCCGGAGGTTACGCTGGCGGCGGTGCTCAACGCGGATCTGACCCTGCAGTTCCCCGAGTTTCGCGCCGAGGAGCAGACTTTTGCGCTGCTGGTGCAGCTGGCGGGGCGCAGCGGCCGCGCCGGCAAGCCCGGGCGGGTGTTGATACAGACGTGGAATGCGGATATTGAATGTATTAAAATGGCGGCGAATCTGGAGTTGGATGAGTTTTACGGACGGGAGCTCGACCGCCGCCGCCGGCTGGGTTATCCGCCGTTCGCCAGCCTGATCAATATCGTCTGCCTCTCGCATGAGGAAGACAAGCCGGGTCAGGCGGCGGAGTTCCTGAAAGGCAAGCTCCAGGCCGTGGCGGACGGGGAGCAGATCCTCGGCCCGGCAGGGCTTTTCCGGCTGCAGGGTTGGTACCGCAGCCACATTGTGGTAAAGACGGATGATCTGGCGCGTACGCTGGCGGCGTTCGGTCCCGTGATCGAGCACTACCGGGGGCCGTATGACACGCGTGCGGTCAGGATAACCGTCGACGTGGATCCGCAGCGGCTGTCATGAAGCAGGCCTCAGCCAATCGCGACGCCGGACGGCCGGGCGATGATAAAGGGGATGTAAGCTTTGGGAATCGATGAAAAGACAAAAGCTGCCGCCTGGCAGCAGATCCGGCAGTACGGCGACCCCGTGCTTATGGAGGAATCCCGGGCAGTCGAGCCCGGTGAAGAAGCGCGCCTGCTTTCGGGGCGCATGATCAAGATCATGTACGGCGCCGACGGCGTCGGGCTGGCGGCGCCGCAGATCGGCATCCTGCAGAGGCTGATCGTGTTCCGCTTCGGCAGCGAGGAACCGCAGGTGCTGCTCAACCCGGAGATCACCTGGCAGTCGGAAGACACCGCCACCGAGGCCGAGGGCTGCCTGAGCTTCGCCAGCCTGTGCGTCGACGTGGAGCGGGCGCTCGGCATCAGGGTGCGGGGACAGGATCTGGAGGGCAACCCGGCCGGGTTCGAGCTGGACGGGCTTCAGGCCCGCATCCTCCAGCACGAGATCGATCACCTGAGTGGCGTGATGATCCATAACCGCACCTCCCGCGAGCAGCGCAAGGATCTGATGGGCCGGCTGCGGCAGGTAAAACTCCCCGGCGAGCGGTAGCGCTGCGTGAAAATAGCCTTCGCTGGCACACCCCGGTTCGGCGCCCAGGTGCTGGAAGCGCTCATCGCCTCCTCCCATGAAATCGTGGCAGTCTTCACGCAGCCGGACCGTCCCGCCGGCCGCGGCCTGGCGCCGCGGATGTCGCCGGTCAAGCAGCTGGCGCTGGCCGCGGGGCTGCGCGTGGAGCAGCCCGCCAGTATCAGCTCCCCCGCAAGTATCGCGCTGCTAAAGGAGCTTTGCCCCCGGTTCCTGACCATAGCTGCATTCGGGCAGATACTCAAACAGGACCTGCTGGACGTCGTCCCCTGCATCAACGTCCACGGCTCGCTGCTGCCAGAGTACCGCGGCGCCGCGCCGGTGGAGCGCGCGATCATGGACGGGAAGCGGCAAACTGGCGTATCGATCATGGACGTGGTGCGGGCGCTTGATTCCGGAAGTGTCTACCTGAGGAAAACCGTGCCAATCGAGGACGCCGATGACGCCGGCTCCATCTATGAGAAGCTGGCGCGGGCCGGGGGAGAGGCGCTGGTCGAGGTTCTGGACCGGGCTGAGGCCGGGCCGCTGGCAGGCGAACCGCAGGACGAGTCGCTGGTGACCTACGCGGAGAAGATCGGACCTGGCGACCGCCACCTCGACTGGTCGCAGCCGGCCCGGCGGGTGTTCAACCGGGTGCGGGCGCTCTCGCCCCACATCGGCGCTTACGCAAAAGCCGGCGAGGCGCAGCTGAAGATCTGGAGAGCGACGCCGCCGGTGGCGGCAGGCAAGCCGCTCAGCGGTGCTTCCCTCCAGCCCGGGAAGGTGTCGCTTCGCGGCGAGGAATTGTGGGTCCAGTGTGGAGAGGGTCAGCTGCGGCTGCTGGAACTGCAGCCGGCCGGCAAACGCCGCATGAGCGCCGCCGAGTTTTTGCGCGGCTACCGCAAGCTGGTCGAAGATACGGTGTTCGGGTAACACAACATTCCGGGACCCGCCTTCCTGCTTGATGCGGCCTTGCCTCCCGCGGGAAGCGCCGATGCCAGTTTGCTATAATGTCACCGGTTGGAAGCGGATGACCGCGGATTGGCGGATGCGCCGGTTTGCCGCCAGATTGCCGTAGTTTCGGCGGGGCGTGGCGCAGCTTGGTAGCGCGCTTGCTTTGGGAGCAAGAGGCCGGCGGTTCAAATCCGCCCGCCCCGACCAGATTCAGGATCGTTGGTCTGGAAACTGCCGGCTTTCTGGCCGTGGTATTGCTGATCAGTGGTAAATCCGATCGAAGCTCGTATTTCAGCCGGTTGGAACGCCGCCGAAGCCTGTGTCAGCATGCGTGCGGGTGTAGCTCAGTTGGTAGAGCATCGGCCTTCCAAGCCGATTGTCGCGGGTTCGATCCCCGTCGCCCGCTCCAGCAGTATGGTTGAGGTTGAGCCGAGCCCTGCTCGTTTCAAGTCATCGCAACCAGGTAATCCTGAACGTGATCTTATGGTGGATGTAGCTCAGCTGGTAGAGCTCCGGATTGTGGATCCGGCGGCCGTGGGTTCAAGTCCCATCATCCACCCCAAACTTTTTCCGGCAGCAGCCTTCGGCGATCCCGGAATGGAATCTCACCACATCTGCGCTCGTAGCTCAATTGGATAGAGCAACGGACTTCTAATCCGTAGGTTGCAGGTTCGAGTCCTGCCGGGCGCACCAAAAGAAAATCTGCTGCTCGGTAATTCCACCGCGCCTCATCCGGCGCATCGCAGCAACATCACAAACAAGATTCATTCGCCTTCCTTCGGACATCGGGATGTCATCTTTTACGCTTGACAAACGATAACGTTTAGCATAGCCTCTACCCGCTTTTTATTAACAAAAATTTTTTGGTTACAGCGCTCCGGTGAAGAAAACAGGGGATAAACAACGGGATGGAGGCTAGGGGAGATGGAGAACCAATGGAAGGGTAGACGCGGCAGGATCGTTCGGAAATGCTTTGTTTTTCCTGCAATAGCGGCTTTAATCCCGGTTTTCATGTTCGCGCTGATGAGTCCGGCGGCCGCCGGCGCTGTCACTTCCGCTACCACTTATCACATCAATGCCAGCGGCGGTGGCGACTGCTCCCTGATCGGAACCTGGGATGCCGCCACCGGGACATGCTCGCTGTCCACCGATGTCACGGTCACGGGCGCTGATGGCATTCAGATCGACAGCGACCATGTGGTGCTGGACGGCAACGGCCACACACTGACCGGCAACAACAGCGGCATCACCAATGGCGTATCCTTCAACAGCAGAACCGGCGTCACGGTCAGGAACCTGACGGTGACGAAATTCTATGCCGGTATCCGTCTGTTCAGCAGCACCGGCAACGTCCTCACCGGGAATACGGCGTCGAACTGTATCTACGGGATCGACCTGGTTTCTTCCAGCGGCAATACGCTGTCAGACAACAAGGCGACCTCGAACAATAGCGGCATCTGGCTGTCGGGGAGCTCAAATAACAGTCTGAGCGGCAATCTTGCCGGCTCCAATGCGCTCGGTGTCCACATCGGCCAGAAGTCCAATAGTAACACTGTCCGCCAGAACAACTTCCTGAGCAATACCGCCCAGATAACGGTCGACAGCTCCTGTACCGCCAATGTATTCAGCGCGGCTCCCGCCGGCGGCAACTACTGGAGCGACTGGTCTACGCCGGACGCCAACCATGACGGTTTCGTTGACAGCCCTTACCTTTTTTCCGGCGGTCGGGACGATCTGCCGCTGGCGGCGCCCGTGGGCGGTGGGCGGCCGGATCTGCATCTGAATAATCCCGGCCCGTTCTGGGCCTCAATTGATGACTACAATGCCAGACAGCTTTCGGTAACCTGGAGTGTTGGCAACACCGGCAGCCGCGACGCCTTCCAGGCACAGCTCACCGACAGTGTCAACACCAACGGCGTCACCCTGGTCACCGCCATGCCGCAGGTGCTTGGCAGCGGCAGGATCGCTGCCGGCGGCTCCGGCTCAGTCACACTGAAATACAGCGTGCCCCAAGGGGTGAGCGCGTGGCATTCGTCCCTGACTGCCAGCGCTGAGGACGCCGTCGGCGTCAAATATGTCTATCCGTAGATCCTGTAATTTCATTTGCTTAACTGCTTCGACTGCTCTATAGTGTAAGCAGCCCATAGTTCATGGGTTTACTTGGTGTGAAGTGCTTCGACTGGTTTCGTATGTGGCAAGTTCGAGTACTCATTCCACGGGCATGGTGAGAGGAGGAATGAACTTGCCAGAAGGAACAGTCAAATGGTTCTCTGATCAGAAAGGCTTCGGCTTTATCGAGCGTGAGAACGGGAGCGATCTGTTTGTGCACTTTTCTGAGATCAAAGGCGATGGTTTTAAGACCCTCGCTGAGGGCCAGAAGGTGACTTTCGAAGCTGCGGAAGGTCCCAAGGGACCCCAGGCCACGAACGTGACTCCAATAGCTTAGTTATCCATCGAGGTATCTAACAAAAGGGCCCTTCTGCAGGGGGGTCCTTTTTTTGTGCCGCCTTTCAAGGAAGTAGAGATTGACATGTTGCAGGAACTGAAGATCGGCGATCTGACCGCCAGGCTGCCGATCGTCCAGGGCGGAATGGGAGTGGGGATCTCACTGGCCGGCCTGGCCGCCGCCGTTGCTGACGAGGGCGCCATCGGCGTCATCGCCGCTGCCGGCATCGGCATGCCGGAGCCGGATTTCTTCTCCAATTATCTGGAAGCCAACATCCGTGCCCTGGAAAAAGAAATCGGCAAGGCGCGCGGCCTGACCGACGGCATCCTCGGCGTCAACATCATGGTGGCGCTTTCGGATTACGACAATATGGTGAACGTCGCGGTTGACCAAAAAATCGACATCATCTTTTCCGGCGGTGGGCTGCCGCTCGATTTGCCCCAGCTGATCCGTGGCAGGTACCGTCCCAAGCTGGTGCCGATCGTTTCCTCGGCGCGGGCGGCGCGGTTGATCTGCAAACGCTGGTCGGCACGCCATCATTGTCTGCCTGATGCTTTTGTGGTAGAAGGTCCCCTGGCCGGCGGTCATCTGGGATTCAAGGAGGAGCAGCTGGGCGATCCGGCATTCACTCTGGACCGGCTCGTGCCGCAGGTGATAGAGACCGTCAGGCCGTTTGCTGAAGGCAGCGGCAAAGAGATCCCCGTCATCGCCGCCGGCGGCATCTACACCGGCCGCGACATCTCCCGCTTCCTGGGCATGGGCGCTGCCGGCGTGCAGCTGGGTACGCGCTTTGTCACCACTCGGGAATGCAACGCCTCGGCTGAGTTCAAGCAGGCATACATCAACGCCAGCGCCGATGACATCGTCATCATCAAGAGCCCTGTAGGCATGCCGGGCCGGGCGATCCGCAACCGCTTCCTGGATGAAGTCGGCCAGGGAAAGAAGAAGCCCTATCGCTGCCCCTATCATTGCATCAAGACCTGCGATCACAAGAACAGTCCTTATTGCATCTTCTTTGCTCTGGTCAATGCCAAGCGCGGACAGCTAAAACATGGATTCGCTTTCGCCGGCGCCAACGCCTACCGGGCTGAAGGAATCGTCACCGTGCGGGAACTGATCGAGACTCTGGTGGCGGAAGTTGAGGAAGCCGAAGCCCAGGAGGGAACAAAAGTGGAGGAAAAAAGCTGACATAAGCATGTCTGCAAGTACGCATTGACATAATTCACCAGCAGAGGTAAATTAATGCGCCTCCAATTGTTGGCTTCCTTTCGGGCGGAAAGGCGATTGGAGTGAGGCTGGGCAATAAACAGGATTCATGGTAGGACAATTCAGGACGACTGGTCGTCAAGGAAAGTCCTACTTTTTTGCTCAAAAAATCGGACCGGCCGGCGGGCGGTCCGAGCAAAAAACAGGCCGAAGGAGGTGAAGCTCCTTCGGCCCAAGCCAGGTAAATAGCACCGGATGAGGATGCATTTTGCATGGCTATTTCTATTCTAGGCTAATTGGGAAGCAAGTGACAAAGTATGTGAGAGCCGAGCGGAACTGGTCCAGAAGCGGGCAGGCGTGCGGCCATAAAGAAAACTTGACAAATAATATCAACATTTCAAACTAAATAATATGATACGGATTAACCATCAATATCAATATTCTGCATCATGTTAATGGTTCAATAACGAGTAGAATATCAACCATGTCCAATTAAAACTTTTACGGTTAGTTATTTTATATTTAGTATTGCGAGCTCCGGCGCTCAGACAGAAAGTAGCAGGCACAACGAAAAATAAAGCGGTTAAGCTTTTGCCAAGGGTAAGGGATGGGGACGCAGGTGAGGTTAAACAATCACGCACTTCTGCGCGTGGAGCTATGTGCGCTGATTTTTTTGCTCCCGGTCATGTTGTTCGGGGGTCAGCTGGCGGCTGACGCGCGGGCGGGGACTGGAGCCGGCATGCCGGCCCCGGGCGGGAGCGCTCTTTTCACGGCTGGTGGCAGCCTGGCGGTTTCCTACCTTGGACCGCTGAATCAGATCACTGTCTCCAACCCGGTGGTGACCGCCAACGCGGTTGCCGGCGCCTATGCCTTCCAGGGGGCAACGCTTCAACTCGCGGGCGTGAACCAGGATTATCCATGGGACGCCACCTTTTACTTCTTTGGCTGCTCGCTCTCCCCGGCTGGGGCGGTCAGCTGCCCCACTAGCGGACTTCCGGTCGCCCGCTATACCGCGACAGTCTCGGTGTCGGACACGAACGGCGGTATCGCCGATGCCACCGGCAATTTCGATGTCACGTGTAATGGCACGGAACCGCCGCTCGGTCTTTCGCAGACGAACGCTTACTGGCAGACATTATCCGATTACCAAAACCGGATTCTCTCGGTTGATTTCTTCATATCGAATCCGTCGATCAACGCAGCCCATGATGTCACTGTTGTCGGCGCCCCGAGTACCAATGCGGTCATGCTTACCAATCCGCTGCCGCAGCCGGCCAGCATCCCTGCCGGCGCAGACTTCAACTTTACCCTTCGATACATAGTGCCTGCGGGCATCGCGTCATTCAATACGACCATCTACGCGACCGCGCAGGATATGTGTGGCGCCCGGTTCAGTTATCCGGCGCCGTTTCCAGGCAGTTGACCAAAACAAAGTCGGCAAGTGGTGATCCGCGATCAAGGAGGTGAATCCGAGGGCACCGGATGGGGGTCAATTTAATCAAGCAAGCACTGAGGAGCGAAGGATAATGAGGAAAATCGGTTTTTTGAGTGTGGTTATCATCCTGCTGATAGCCGCCCTTGCAGTCAATTACGCCAGCGCGGCGACACCGCTGTACGTTTCGCCGGCCGGCAGTGATACTTCCAACAACTGTCAGTCAGGCGCCACCCCTTGTGCGACCATCCAGTACGCGATTGGCCAGGCGACGGCAGGCGACACGATCGATGTGGCAGCGGGGACGTATAACGAGAACGTCACCGTTAACAAATCGCTGACGCTGACGGGCGCCGGCGCCTCCAGCACTACGATCGCCGGCGGTAGGACGGGGACAACCCCTGTCACGGTGGCGGCCGACGGGGTCACTATTCAGGGCGTCACCGTGACCAATCCCAACGGCGCCGTCGGAATTTACTCCGCTGATCACAGCAACTTGACCATCACCAACAACAGCATCACCGGTGTCGGCACCTCTCTCCCGAGCTGTCCGGTCGCCCCCAGCAGTTGCACCGATTCCGGTATCGAGGTGATATCATCGGCGGCCGCTGTTGACAGCGTCAATATCACCAACAACCAGATCAGCGCGATCTCTGGCGCAGATTACACCAGCGCCGCTGGCGTCGCCATCGGCTGGTCGGGCGGCAGTCAGAGCATCACAAAACTGGTTATTCAGGGAAACACGATAACCAACGTCAAGAGCTCCATTTTGGCCTGGCATCAAGGCCACGGCGCCTACGGCGTGCTCATCAACCATGGCACCGCCAGCCAGACTGTGGCGCCTCAGATCAAGGACAACCACATCAACAACCTGGAGGGTCTCTGGGCGCACGGCATAGGCCTGGAAGGGGACACCCCCAACGCGGTCGTGACGGGAAACACTATCGATCATCTGACTGATCATAAATCGCCTGCCGATCCCGATGCCGCCGGCGTTGAGGTGGAGACCAATCCTTCCGCCAGTACTTTGACAATCAGTGGCAACAGCTTCACCAACATGTGGTGGGGCGTGCGCAATGCCACTGCTCTACCGGTTAACGCGGCGGGCAATTACTGGGGAGATAACGATCCCAGCAATAACGTGGGCAGCCCCGGTGGCGGCCTCATCGATTATTCGCCCTGGTGGGAGGCGAACTATGTAGGAGATCCGCACACGTCTCTCTGGCTCTGGGGCACCAACGACTCCATCCAGGATGCGGTTAACGCGGCGGCCGCCGGCGACACTATCAATGTGGCGGCGGGCACGTACACTGAGCAGATCGCGGCCGTCGGCAAGGACAACCTGACGATCAATGGTGCTGGCGTAGGTAGCACCACCATCCAGTCGCCGGCGACGCTGGCCACGCAGTTTAAGGTCGGCAGCGTCGACCGAAAGCCGGTCGTTTTTGTGACCGGCTCTACGGGAGACGTCATCCAGAACCTGACCGTCGATGGCCTGGGTCTGGGCGGCTCCAATGTCAGCTTCTCGGGCATCGCCTTCCACAATGCAGGCGGCACCGTCCAGAACACCTCCATCGTCAACGTCGCGCCCACACCGCTGGATGGTAACGGCAACGGCGTCGGGCTCTACGTCTACAACGATGACGGGACTGCGCGCACGGTGAACGTGAGCAACAATACCATCAACGCCTACGGGAAGAACGGTATGGCGCTCAGCGGCAACGGCCTGACCGCGAATGTGACCGGCAATACCGTGACTGGCGCCGGGCCTACCAGCGTCATCGCCCAGAACGGCATCCAGATGAGCTACGGTGCCTCCGGCACCGTCGCGAACAATACCGTGTCCGGCAACTTCGATACGGACATTACTTACGCTGCCACCAACAACGATCCCGCATCCGATCCGGATGCCGACGGGGCGGCCGGCGTACTGCTCTACAACGCCAACAATGCCACGGTGTCGAATAACACCATCACCGGCAACCAGTTCGGCGTCTGGAGCGTTGCCTCAGCCAGCCTGTCAATCCAGAATAACGCCATTACCGGCGCCGCCCATAACGGCAACGGCTTCCCGACCGGTATCGCCATCTGGACAAACGACCAGTGGGGTTCGTACTTTAGTGTTCCTGCTGGCGGAGTTGCGACCGCGGGTTCCATCAACGGAAATACGCTGTCTACCCTCGATTACGGTCTGCTCGTCCGGCAGTACGATGCGGGCGGCGCGACGTCAAGCGTCGTGGCGCATTCCAATAGCATCGCCGCCGGTTCGCTAGACGGCGCGTTCAGTAACTCCGCCTTCGACGCCCGAGGCAACTGGTGGGGCGACGCCAGCGGGCCATCCGGCGTTGGCACCGGCACCGGTGTCCCGGTTAGTGCGAATGTGAATTACACGCCCTGGCTCGGCTCGGCCGATCTCACCGCACCGGCGGTCGCCTACGTCGCGCCCACCGGCACGATCAACGTCGGCAATCCGACGGTGACGGCAACCGCGGTCGCGGGCGCGTCGTCCAGCCTGAGCGCGAAGATGCAGCTGGCCGGCCCTAATCCGGGCAATAGCTGGGGAGCTTACAACACGTATATCATCAGCTGTACGGTTGACAACAGCGGCAATATCAGCTGCCCCACCTCCGGACTCGCTTCTCCGCTGGTCCCCGGCAACTATACGGCGACGGTGACGGTCGCGGATGGCAATAGCAAGATGGCCGATTCGACCGGCAACTTCACCATCGTCGACAACACGCCTCCGGTGACCACGGACAACGCTCCGGCCACCTGGCAGAACCATGATGTGACGGTGACGCTCAGCTGCACCGATGACATCACCGGTTGCGCCTCGACCACCTATGCGGTGGACGGCGGCACTCCCCAGACCGGCAATTCGGTTACGATCAGCGCTGAAGGCAGCCATACGATCACGTACCACTCGGTCGACAACGCCGGCAACGTCGAAAGCGACAAGACGGCCACGGTGAAGATCGACAAGACCAATCCGACGATCAGTGCCAGCGCCACAACAACCAACGGCACATACACCGCCGGTACCTGGACCAACCAGTCCGTGACGGTGCACTTCACGTGCTCCGATTCCGGCTCCGGTATCGCCAGCTGTCCGGCTGATGTCGTCTACAGCAGCGACGGTGTCACCGCCACCACCAGCGGCACGGCCACCGACAAAGCTGGCAACAGCGCCAGCGCCAGCTTCGGCTCGGTCAACATCGACAAGACCGCGCCGGTCGTGGCGATCACCTCGCCGACGCCTCTGTACGTACCTGCCATTACCGGCATGGTGAGCGACGCGGCTACTTCCAGCGGTTCGCTGGTGGCCACCATGAGCATCGATGGCGCCGCGGCGACGTCGTGTTCGATCTCGGCGGGCGGCAACATCGACTGCCCGATCGGTCCGGGTGTAAGCAACGGCAGCCGCAGCGTCACCATCTCGGTGACTGACGGCGCCGGCAATACGGGCACGACGGCTCCGAGCACGATCGACTACGAAGCTCATGGCCAGCCCAGCCTGGGCGTCTCGGTGACGCGCGTCTACTGGGCCAGCTACAGCGACTACACCGCTGACCGCCTGAGTGTGGACTACAAGCTGACTAACGGCTCGACCGGCATCACCGCGGTCAATGTGCAGATCGTCGGCACCCACAGCACGAATGGTGTCATGCTGTCGACGGGCACGCCGGTCGTCGTGGGCGACATCCTGGCAGGAGCCGGTCAGAGCTTCACGCTCCAGTACCTGGTCCCGTCGGGCACGTCCCAGTTCGTGACCAGCCTGTACGCGACCGCTCAGGATCCGACCGGCACGAGTTACAGCTACCCGGGTCCGTATACACCATAAGCAGGTCGAGTCAGCAAAGCTGATTCAGGATCACGGCAAGTGGGGCGGGTCCACAAGGATCCGCCCCACACTCCACCCGCAAGGAGGAGATTGCCTGAGAAATCCGACGGTTGGCTTTGAGACAATACATGTTAGTTATTGACAAATTCTTTAATTTGACTATCGTTATGGAACGAACTGAATAAAGGAGGAGCTCATGAATGATGAAAAGAGTCAGCCTGAGCCGTATGTCAAGCCGGAGCTGGTGAAGCACGAGAACCTGAAGGACATCACTTTAGCGTGCGCGCGGTGGCAGTGCAGCATCAAGGTTCCGGTTTCTCCCTGAGCCACCGGCATCGGAGTTAGTGATCATAGGCTGCAAGGCTTGGGGACGGGTTTGAGGGAAGGTTTACAAAAAAAGGGAGTTTTTCTCATTGTTTTGGCTGCGTTGGCTCTTCTGGCGCTGCCGGTGTTGGCGGCTGCTGTTTCGGACTGGACCACCAGCGTCGTGGTCTCCAACCCGTCCGATCAGGTCAATCCCGTCGTCAGTGGCAGTACGGTCGCCTGGCAGGATTACCGCAACCAGAGCAGCGGCTGCCCGACCGCGGACAACTGTCTTCCCGCTGACATCTTCGCGCGCACCATGCCGGCCGGCGCGGAGCAGAAGCTGACCAGCACCCCCAACGGCCTGGATCCCGCCATCGACGGCAGCCTGGTGGTGTGGCACAACTGGAGCACCGGCAAGATCGTCATGGACGACCTCTCGACCGGCAACCAGCAGAACGCCAGTACCGCGACCGGCACCATCCAGCAGGTCACGCCCGCTGTCAGCGGCAACAGGATTGTCTGGGTCGATTATCGCAACAGCGCCTATTATGGCGATATCTACATGCGCGACCTGTCGCAGCCGGCCGACCAGCCGGTCAGCGTCGCCTCGACCAGCACCTCGATCCCGAATGCGAAGAAGGACAAGCGCAATCCGGCCATCGACGGCAACATCGTCGTCTGGGAAGACTGGCGCAACGCCTACGAGGATTCCGGCGGCTGGTGGCATAATCCCGATATCTATATGAAAAACCTGTCCACCGGCGTGGAGCAGCCGGTGTGCACCAACACCTCGGACCAGTACAGCCCCGCCGTTTCCGGCAACCGGATAGTCTGGCAGGATTATCGCAACGGCAAGTGGGATATCTACATGCTGGACCTCTCCACCGGCGCCGAGACGAATCTCACCAGCGGCAATCCGGACAACGCCACTTCGCCCAGCATCAGCGGGAATTTCGTCGCCTGGAAAGACAAGACCGCGGCCGGGGCCGAGAACATCGAGGTAAAGAATCTTTTGACCGGCGCAGTGACGCCGCTTACCAGCGGTACGGCGTCGCACAAGCTGCCCTCAGCCAGCGGGTCGAATTTTGTGTGGATGGACAGCAGCGCCGGCAACTGGGACATCGCTATCGCCAACGATACGGTCCCGCCGGTCGTGTCGGCTGTTTCGCCGGCAGGTCCGCTTACCACCACGGCGGCGACGGTGTCAGCGGCATTGACCGATGGCGGCTCCGGCGTCGACGCCAGCAGCGTCGCGGTAACGCTGGACGGCGCCGCGCTGCCGGGATGCAGCGTCAGCACATCCTCGGTCAGCTGCCCCGTCTCGGGCCTGAGCCAGGGTCCGCATAGTATTGGCGTAACGGTTAAGGACCTGGTGGGCAACAGCGGCTCGGGCTTGTCGACTTTCACGGTTGACAGCCTGGCGCCGGTCATCAGCGCCGCCAGCCCGTCGGGGCTGCTGGCCAGCTTTAGCGGCATCAGCGCCGGCTACAGCGACAGCGGTTCGGGCATCGATCCCGCTTCGGCGCAGGTGACACTTGACGGCGCGGTCATTTCCGGCTGCAATGCGACCGCCAGCTCGGTTTCATGCCAGCCGGCCGGCGTGGCCGACGGTCATCACAACTACTCCATCAGTGTCATGGATATGTACGGGAATGCCGCCGCGGGTTCGGGTTCGTTCGATCTGGACACCACGCCACCGGTGATCGACCCGGTTTCCGCTACGGTGACGCCCGGCAGCGGCAATGCCGTCATCGACGCAGGCCTGAGCGACCCGGCGCCCGGGAGCGGGATCGACACCGGCGCCGTGAGCGTCGAGCTTGACGGCGCCGCCATGGGCGGCTGCACCATCACCAGCAGTCACGTGTCCTGCGCCGCCACCGGCCTTGCTTATGGTCCGCATGCGGTGTCTGTAAGCGCCGCTGACGTCGCCGGCAACAGCGCCGTGGCAACCGCGTCGTTCACCGTCAATGATACGGTGGCTCCCGTGGTCACGCCCGCCAGCCCGATAGGTACCGTGTCCGGCCCCACTACCACGATCACCGCCGCTTACGACGACGCAGCACCCAGCAGCGGCATCAACCAGGCCTCAGTTGCGGTCCAGCTGGACGGCAGCGCGCTGGCAGGCTGCTCCGTGTCCGCCAGCCAGGTCAGCTGCCTGACCGGGAATCTGATGGACGGCGCTCACAGCGTCCGGATCCTGGCGAGCGACAATGCCGGCAATAGAGGTGAGTCCGACTGGAGCTTTAGCGTTAAACCCGGCGCGCCGGCGCTTTCAAACCTGACGCCGCCGGCGGGAGCCACGATCAACAATGTCACGCCGCTGATATCCGCGGGTTATTTTGACGGCGGCGGCATCGATCAGGCCTCGGTCAGGATCTACGTCGACTCGGTCGATGTGACGCCGCAGGCGGCCGTGGCTGCCACTTCAGTCTCCTACCAGCCGTCGAAGAGCGCGCTGCTTCGGGACGGGAAGCACGTAGCGCGGGTGGTAGTCGCCGACATGCAGGGGAACGTCACCGATCAGAGCTGGGAGTTCACCGTGACCTCGCCGAGCATCAGCCTGACACTCGGCAACGTTTACTGGGCGAGCCTGAGCAATTACCAGGCCGGCATGCTGACGGTGAACTACAGGATAGACAATACCGGAACATCCTTCTGCAACGCCGGGCAGGTCACGGTCGCCTACGCCTCGAATGCGGTCAGGGCATATGGCCCGCTGCCGGTGAGCCTGGGCAATCTCGCGCCTGCCGCGTCAGTCAGCTACGATTTCCTCTACCTGGTTCCGCCAGACGTCGGCCAGTTCGTCACCATGAGTTATTCCAACTGCCAGGATGATGGCGCCAATCTCTTCTGGTTCCCGGGGGCGCCGCCGACCTCCTGAGCGGGCGTGAGCTTAAGACGAGTCCCGGCCGGCTCAGTGGGAGGCGAGGAAGAAAGAGCGCATGGCGTAAAGCAGCTGGAACAGGAATCTGGCCAGCGCTCCCAGGCCGGAGAGGCCGGGAATGGGGGAGGCTCCTTGCGGGCTGCTGGTGACGGTGAAAGCGAGGCACTGGGCATAGGGCGAAGCCTCCTCGTACAGCAGCTGGTGCGGTCCCGGCGCAAATCCCTTGGGCACGCTCACCAGCGCCACGAATGTGCCATCGGCGCCGACACTCGCCGAGACCCCCTGCGCGTTCGGCGTCTCCCGCCAGTTGAACACTACATCCGAACCGGGACCGACCGTCCGGGGATCGTGCGGCTTCCCCTGGATGAAGAAGGAGCTTCCCGCCGGGCCGCTGGCGGGCAGTACCTGGAAATTGATGGGGTTGGGGGCGGAGCCCTGGCAGGGGTCGCTGGCCTGCGGCCCGTTATCGTCGCCAGCCTGGGCGAACGCATGCGCCAGCGGCAGGGCCACAAGCATGGCCACAAGCGCAATGGAAAGCATGAGGATGTGCCGTCTGGTTTTCATCCGGTTGCGCAGACCATAAGGCTGCGCTGGCGATCGGTGGACAGATGCCACAATACTGCAATACTTATATCAAAACAGGGGCGGATAAAAAAAATCATCCGCCGCCTGTTTCCCGCCGGTCCCGAGCTGATATAAACTGCGGGCGACGGTCGAATGTCCTTCGGGACAGCCTGGGCCATGCATGGTATGCATGCCTGCGGGCGTGGCGGAATGGTAGACGCGCCAGCCTTAGGAGCTGGTAGGGTCATCCCTGTGGAGGTTCAAGTCCTCTCGCCCGCACCACCTCTTGGGGACGTTGCTTTCCTAACGTTCCTAAATTAGAGAACAAGTTGGTCATCCGGGATCAGCCATCTGAATTTAGGAACGTTAGGAAAGCAACGTCCCCCATTTGGTTTTTGCGGCAATGTTGTCTAACATCTGTATTTGATCTCTTTTCCCTGAAAACCAACCGACTATCGGAGTCCCATGGCGGAAATCATCAGCAAGGCAAGGAAACTGGAAGGCGACAAGGTAGAGCTTGAGGTCGAGGTCCCGGCTGACGAGGTCAGGGCACAGGTCGACCATACGCTCAAGCACATGGCCAGCGACGTTCGCATCCCCGGCTTCCGCAAGGGCAAGATTCCCAAGGCCGTGCTGGTGTCGCGTTTCGGCAAGGAGATGATTTTCTCCCAGACGCTCAAGGATGCGCTGCCGGGCTGGTATGACCGGGCGCTGACGCAGGCGGGCGTCAAGCCGATCGATTCCCCGGAGCTGGACTTCGACGAACTCGGCGGCCAGGACGAGCCATACAGCTTCAAGGCGACCGTGCCGGTGGCGCCGCGCCCGCAGCTGGGCAAATACACCGGCATCGAGGTGGAGAAGGAAGTCGTCGAGGTCAAGGATGAAGAGGTCGAGGAGCCAATCGACCGGCTGCGCAAACGCGCCGGCAAGATCGAGAAGGTCGAGGGGCGGCCCGCGGCCAGCGGCGATTTCGTCGTCATCGATTTCGAGGGTTTTGTCGACGACGAGCCGCTGGAAGGCGGTTCGAGCAAGGATTACATGCTGGAACTGGGTACCGGCGCTTTCATCCCCGGTTTCGAGGATCAGATTGCAGGAATGAAAGAGGGCCAGTCGAAAAAGCTTAAGCTGACTTTCCCGGAGGATTATCAGCCCCAGGAGCTCGCGGGCAAGGACGCGGTCTTTGATGTGACCGTCAAGGAGATCAAGCAGCGGGTGCTGCCCGAGCTGACCGATGAGCTGGTGGCGGACAACAGCGAGTTCGAGACCGTCGAGGAGCTGCGCAAGGACATCCGGTCACGCATGGAGCAGGCCCGGGAAGCCGGCGCCGAAAACCTTTTCCGCGAGGCGGCGCTGAAGAAAGCTGTCGAAACGGTAGAGGTCGAGATTCCGCCGGCGATGATCGAGAGCCGGGTTGAGGATCTGAAGCGGGAATTCACGGCGGCGCTGCAGGGCAGTGGCGTGACCCTGGAGCAGTACTCCGAGCAGGCGGGCGTGACGCTCGAGCAGATCGAGGACAACTTCCGCCAGCAGGCCGGGAACCTGGTCAAGGAAGATCTGATGCTGGAAGCGATCGCGGAGAACGAGTCGCTTACAGTCGGCGACGACGAAGTCGAGGAAGAGATCAGGAAGCAGGCGGAGCGCCGCGGCATCGATGCCGACAAACTCGTCGAGCAGACGCGCAAGGCCGGCCGCGAGGAGTTCGTCCGGGAAAACCTGCTGAAGCGCAAGGCGCTGGATTTCATCGTCGAGAAGGCGGTGCCGGTGCTCAGGAAGCAGGCGGTTACGGAGGAAGGAAAACCGGAGATTATTACGCCGTAGGTCCGCGCGCCTGATGGCGCTGCGGTTTTGTCAATAAACGAAACCAGGAAGACTCAATGACTTTTGATCCGAAGCCCGGATTTACTGACTGGCAATCAAATACAGGAGCGCGAAACCAAATGCCATTAATCCCGATGGTCATCGAGCAAACCAGCCGCGGCGAACGGGCTTTTGACATCTATTCCCGGCTGCTCAACGAGCGTATCATCTTCCTCGGCAGCGGCGTCTCGGAAGAGGTGGCCAACGTCGTGGTGGCCCAGCTGCTGCATCTGGAATCCGACGATCCCGACAAGGACATCAACCTTTATATCAACTCACCGGGCGGCTCAGTCTATGCCGGTCTGGCAATCTATGATACAATGCAGTTTATCAAGCCGGACGTGGTAACTACCTGCGTGGGGATTGCTATGAGCATGGGCGCACTGATTCTCGCGGGAGGCGCAAAGGGCAAGCGTTTCGCGCTTCCCAATGCCAAGATTCTCATCCATCAGCTCTCCGGCGGCTTCCAGGGTCCCGCGGCTGACATCGAGATCCATGCCAAGGAAGCGCTGTCACTGCGCAGGCGCCTCGATGAGATCCTGTCCAGCCATACCGGCCAACCCCTCGAAAAAGTATCTGCAGACACCGACCGCGATTATTTCATGACCTCCGAAGAAGCAAAGGAATACGGCATCATCGACGAGGTCCTCTCACATCGCGCGGCACTCAAGGGAGAATAACTCATGGCGCGTCCCACCGACGGTAACGAACAACTTCTGTGCAGCTTCTGCGGCAAGTCGCAGCGGCAGGTCAAGAAACTGATCGCCGGTCCCGGCGTATATATCTGCGACGAATGCATCGACCTCTGCAACGAGATCATCGACGAGGAGCTTTCGGCTCCCGCGAATCTGGATCTTGACAACCTGCCCAAGCCGAAGGAGATCTACGAGGCGCTGGACGAATACGTCGTCGGGCAGGACGAGGCCAAGCGGACGCTGTCGGTGGCCGTCTACAACCATTACAAGCGCATCCAGATGTTCTCCGGCGAGGACAGCAACGAAGTCGAGCTGCAGAAGTCGAACATCATGCTGCTGGGCCCGACCGGCTGCGGCAAGACGCTGCTGGCGCAGACGCTGGCGCGCTTCCTCAATGTGCCCTTCGCCATCGCGGACGCCACGGCGCTGACTGAGGCCGGCTACGTGGGCGAGGACGTGGAGAACATCCTGCTGAAGCTGATCCAGGCCGCCGACTATGACGTGAAGAAGGCTGAGACCGGCATCATCTACATCGACGAGGTCGACAAGATCGCCCGCCGCGCCGACAATCCCTCGATCACCCGGGACGTCTCCGGCGAGGGCGTGCAGCAGGCGCTGCTGAAGATCCTGGAGGGCACGGTCGCCAGCGTGCCGCCACAGGGCGGCCGCAAGCATCCGCACCAGGAGTTCCTCAGCATCGACACCACCAACATCCTGTTCATCTGCGGCGGCGCTTTCGCGCATCTGGACAAGATCATCGAGCGCCGCGTGGGCCACAAGGGCATGGGCTTCGGCGCCGACGTCAAGAGCAAGGCGGAGAAGGACGTCGGCAGCACCTTTGCTCAGGTGATGCCGGAGGATCTGCTCGAGTACGGTCTTATCCCCGAGTTCATCGGCCGCCTGCCGGTGGTCACCGCGATCCACAATTTGAACCGCGACGATCTGGTCCGGATCCTCACCGTGCCGAAGAACGCGCTGGTGAAACAGTTTGAGCGTTTCTTCAGATTTGATAATATAGAACTCGTCTTCGCGCCGGATTCGCTGGAGGCCATCGCCGAAAAGGCGCTGAAACTGGAAACCGGCGCCCGGGGACTGCGCTCGATCATCGAGCAATCCCTGCTAAATGTGATGTTTGAGCTTCCGTCGCGCGGCGACGTTCGCAAATGCGTTGTTACCAAGGAAACCATCGAGCGCGAAATCGATCCGACACTGGTGACGGAAGCAGAAAGAATATTGCCGCAACTTGACGAAGAGTCAGCCTAAACCAGATAAGTCACTACCCTTACTGCCAACCAGAGAGCTTGTAGTTTTCCCCCGCATGGTCGCGCCCATCTTTGTGGGCCGCGAGAAATCTATCAAGGCTCTGGAGCAGGCGTTCGCCGACAAGTCGCCGATCATCCTCTCCACGCAGAAGGAGCCGACTGTCGACGATCCCACCATCGATGACATCGTCCGCATCGGGACGATGGCTACGGTGGTCCAGCTTTACCGGCTGCCGGATGGTTCCATCAAGGCTCTGGTAGAAGGTCAAAAAAGGGTTCGCATCGACGACTTCGCCTCCACCTCGCCGCACTTCCAGGTGCACTTCTCACCGCTGGACAGCGCCGTCGAGGAGGCCAACGACCGCGTCGACGCCCTGGCGCGCGTGGTCGTGCGCGAGTTCATCCATTACGTCGAGTCCAATCCCGGCATGCCGGAAGAGATGTCGCAGATCATCGGCGCGGTCACGGACGCCGGCGAGCTCGGAGATGCCGTGGCCGCACACCTGATGCTGCCGTACGGCAGGAAACAGGAACTGCTGGAGATCGGCGACGCGGAGCAGCGGCTCAGCCAGCTGCTGCAGATCCTGATCGAGGAGAACGCGGTGCTGGACATGGAGCGTGACCTCAACCGCAAAGTCCAGGACCGGATCGAGACCACGCAGCGGCAGATCTTCCTCCATGAAAAGCTCAAGGCGATCCGTGACGAGCTGAAGGATTCGCCCGAGGCCGAGGAGGACGACGTCAAGGAATACCTGCGGCTGCTGGAGGAGAAGCAGCTGGGGGAGGCCAACGCCGAGGCGGTGCGGCGCGAGATCGGCAAGCTGAGGTCGGCTTCGCCGATGTCGGCCGAGGTGTCGGTGATCCGCAATTATCTGGACAACGTCTTTGCGCTGCCCTGGGGCGAGCTGGCCGCCGGGGGCGACTACGAGCTGAGGCAGGTGGCCCGTCACCTGGAAAAGACCCATTACGGGCTCAAGAAGGTGAAGGAGCGCGTGCTCGAATACCTCGCGGTGGGCAAGCTGCTGGGGAAGGATCAGCCCAACACCACGCTCTGTTTCACCGGCCCGCCGGGAGTAGGCAAGAGTTCGGTGGCGCAGGCGATCGCCAGCGCGCTTGACCGGCCGTTCGTGCGCATCTCGCTCGGCGGCGTGCGCGATGAGGCCGAGATCCGCGGTCATCGCCGCACTTATGTCGGCGCCATGCCGGGACGGATCATCGACGCCATCAACAAGGCCAGTGTCGACAACGCGGTCGTCCTGCTGGACGAGATCGACAAGATGGATTCCGACTTCCGCGGCAATCCCGCGGCGGCGCTGATGGAAGTGCTCGACCCGCTGCAGAACAAGGAGTTTCGCGACAATTACCTGGAGCTGGACTACGACCTCTCGAAGGTCCTCTTCCTGGCGACGGCCAACTACGAGGACGGCATTCCGGCGACGCTTTACGACCGGCTGGAGGTCATCCGCCTGCCGGGCTATACCTTCGAGGAGAAGGAAAAGATCGCGGCGCGGCATCTGATCCCCAAGATCGCCGCCGAATCGGGGCTGAAGAAGAGCGATGTGGCGATCTCGCCGGCGGCGGTCAAGGCGATCATCCGCTTTTACACCCGCGAGTCAGGGGTGCGCGACCTGGAGCGGCGGCTGCGGAAGATCTACCGCAAGGTGGCGCGGCGCTACCTCGAAGATGGTTTGAAGTTGCCGGCGCGCATTCCGGCGACGGCGCTGGAGGACTACCTCGGTCCGGCGCCGTTTAATGAAGAAAAAATCGGGCGCCGGCCTTTGCACGGCGCCAGCCTGGGACTGGCCTACACCGCCGACGGCGGCGAGGTGCTGACGATCGAAACCAGCGTCTCGACCGGCAAGGGCGACCTGGTGCTCACCGGACAGCTGGGCGAGGTCATGCAGGAATCGGCGCAGACCGCCTGGGGCTACCTGGTCTCGCGCGCCGAGAACGACCCCGGGTTCCGCGGCTTCTTCCGCCGCAGCGCTCCCGCCTTCGATGAGGACGGCAAATGGACGATGGCGGTCAAGGATCTGCGGCTGCACATCCCGGAAGGCGCCATCCCCAAGGACGGTCCTTCCGCCGGGATACCGCTGGCGGCGTCGATGCTCTCGGCGCTCTCCGGCCGGGCCATCCGGCCGGCGGTGGCCGCCACCGGTGAGATCACCCTGCGGGGCAAGATCCTGCGCATCGGCGGCCTGAGGGAGAAATGCCTGGCAGCGCTGCGCATGGGCGTCAAGACTGTCGTGCTGCCGAAGGCCAACCAGCCCGACGTCAGGGAGCTGCCCGCCAAGGTGCGCTCCGGCCTGAAGTTCGTCTACGTGGACGACTTCGACCAGGCGATCGCGCATCTGTTCGTTTAGTTCCTTTTCGGGCGATGGGCAGAAATTATCCTGCCGTAAGGGCGTCTGGCCAGGGACGGTCCTGGCTTTCCGTTTCAGGCGTTCTTATACGGAACGTCCCCTATGATAGAATCGGGCGAATCCAGCATGCGCCCTGAAATCCATGAACAACTGAAGACGAACACGCGCTACGCGCCGGCCGAGATCGAATCCAGGTGGATGGATCGCTGGCTCGAAGCACATCTTTTCACCCCGGACATCGACTCCACCAGGGAATCTTTCTGCATCGCGCTGCCGCCGCCGAACGTCACCGGCTCGCTGCATATGGGACATGCGCTCAACTCATCGATGCAGGATCTGCTTATCCGCCTCAATCACATGCGTGGCAGGAACACGCTCTGGATCTGCGGCACCGACCACGCCGGCATCGCCACCCAGAACCAGGTGGAGAAGCAGCTGGCCGGCGAGGGACTCACCCGGCAGCAGGCCGGCCGGGAGGAGTTTGAGAAGCGCGTCTGGAAATGGCGCGAGCAGTATGGCTCCACCATCATCAACCAGCTGAAACGGATGGGCTGCTCGCTGGACTACGAAGGCGAGCGCTTCACGCTCGACGAAGGCTACGTCGAAGCCGTCTACCGTGTCTTCACCTCCCTGTACGAGAAGGGCTTCATCTACCGCGACGAGTACATGGTCAACTGGTGCACCCGCTGTCACACGGCGCTCTCCGACCTGGAGGTCGAGCACCAGGAATGCGAGGACAAGCTTTATTATCTGCGCTATCCGCTGAAGGACAGCGCCGACTGGCTGGTGATCGCCACCGCGCGTCCGGAGACGATGCTGGGCGACACCGCCGTGGCGGTCAATCCTGACGACGAGCGCTACCGCGAGCTTATTGGCCGGCAGGTGATCCTGCCGCTGACTGGCCGCGAGATTCCGGTGATCGGCGACGATTACGTCGACACCGGCTTCGGCACCGGCGCGCTGAAGATCACGCCGGCCCATGATCCCAACGACTTCGAGATCGGCAAGAAGCACGACCTGGAGGAGATCAACATCCTCACCTCCGACGGGCGCATCAACCAGGCCGGCGGCGAATTTGCCGGGCTGACGCTGGGGGAAGCGCGCGAGCAGGTGATGATCCGCATGGAGCAGGAAGGGCTTGTGGAGAAGGTCGAGCCTTATTCGCACGCCGTCGGCACCTGCTACCGCTGCGGCACCACCATCGAACCGTACATCTCGCTGCAATGGTTCATGCGCATGGACGAGCTGGCGGCGCCGGCGATCCGCGCGGTGGAGAACGGCGAGGTCAGCTTCGTGCCCGAACGCTGGGCGGGCGTGTATCTGGAGTGGATGCGCTCGCTCAGGCCCTGGTGCATTTCGCGTCAGCTCTGGTGGGGGCACCGGCTGCCGGTGTGGCACTGCGACGAGTGCGGCGAGATCATCGTCCGCGAAACTCCGCCTTCCACCTGCCGCTGCGGCTCTTCCGAACTGAGGCAGGAGGAGGACGTGCTCGACACCTGGTTCAGCTCGGCGCTGTGGCCCTTCGCCACCCTGGGCTGGCCGCAGGCTACCGAACGGCTCGAGACCTTTTATCCCACCAGTGTGCTGGTCACCGCCCGGGACATCATCTTCCTCTGGGTCTCGCGGATGATCATGATGGGGCTGGAGTTCGCCGAGGGCATCCCCTTCAGCGACGTCATCATCAACCCCACGATCATGGCCCGCGACGGCCGGCGGATGAGCAAGTCGCTGGGGACCGGCGTCGATCCGCTGGTGCTGATCGACACCTACGGCGCCGATCCGACCCGCTTCGGGCTGCTCAACATGGCTTCCGCCCAGGACGTGCGTTTTTCCGAGGAGCGGATCGAGATGAGCCGCAACTTCTGCAACAAGATCTTCAACGCGGCCCGTTTTGTGCTGCTGGGCGTCGCCGACGTCAAGCCCAGGCGCGCCACGGCGCATCTGGCCGACCGCTGGATCGACAGCCGCATGCAGGCCACGGCGGCGGAGCTTAACGAGCTGCTGGACCGCTATGACTTCTCGGAGGCGACGCGGCTGCTTTACCGGTTTGTCTGGAACGAGTTTTGCGACTGGTACGTGGAGATCGTCAAGCCGCGCCTTTACAGCGACGACGAGGCGCTCAAGGAGGAGGCCTCCGGGCATCTGCTCTATCTGCTGGACAACGTGCTGAGGATGCTGCATCCATTCATGCCCTTTCTCACCGAGGAACTGGCGTCGATGCTGCCCGGCGAGCGCGGCTTCCTCATCGAGGCCGAATTTCCCCGGGGAGACGCCGCGCTGCGCGACCTGAGCGCCGAAGCGGGCATGGAGCAGCTGATGGGGACCGTGGTTTCACTCCGGACGCTGCGCAACGAACTGCGCGTGCCGCCGTCCAAAACGGCACAGGCGGCGCTGGTGGCAGAGGACGGGGCGATACGGCAGGTGGTAGAGGATAACTCCGGTTTGATAGAATCACTTGCAAATACGCAACTGCTCGGCACGGCCGCGTCCGAGGAAGGACTGAGCGGAGTCGGCGGCCAGACGGCTGTGGCGCTGGTGCCGGGCGGCAAGATGCTGGTGCCGCTTCAGGAACTGATCGACATCGATCAGGAACGCAGCCGGCTCGAGGGCGTCATCGCCAGGAAAGAGCAGGAAGTAGAGCGGGCGGCGCAAAAGCTGGGCAACAGCAATTTCGTGGCCAAGGCGCCGGCTGAGGTCGTCCGGCAGGAACGGGAAAAGCTGCGGCAGCACGAGACGCAGCTGGCCGAGCTCAGGCAGCAGCACGAACGCTTTTTCGGGGGAGAGCAGTAGCGCCGAAACTACGGCGTGGCCGCGGGTCAGGATTGCGGCGGGCGCCGCATATAAGATTTCATCCATTACAACCAAAGCGCGGGTTTCATGGCAATCAGTGAGATGGAAGAATATTTGATCGAGCTGGACCGGCTGGGCATGAAGCCGGGGCTGGTGCGGGTCAAGAAGCTGCTGGCCGCGCTGGGCAACCCCGAGAAGCGTCTCAAGACCATCCATGTCGTAGGCACCAACGGCAAGTCTTCCACGGCCCGCATGATCGCCGCCATTCTGGGAAGCCAGGGGCTGAAGGCCGGCGCCTACCTCTCGCCGCACCTGGTCTCATTCACCGAGCGGTTCCTGATCGACGGCAAGGAGATCACGCCGGCGCGCTTCGAGAAGCTTATGCTCGAGGTCAGGGCAAAGGCGGAAGAAGTCAACAAGCGTTCACGCAGCAGCGGGCCGCTTACCCAGTTCGAAGTGCTGACGGCGGCCGCCTATCTGTATTTCCATCAGCAGAAAGTGAACGTGGCCGTCATCGAGGCCGGGCTGGGCGGACGTTACGACGCCACCAACGTCATCGAATCCAAGGTGCAGGTGCTCACCAACGTGGAACTGGAGCACACCGATCTGCTGGGCAAGACAGTGGCCGCCATCGTCAAGGAGAAAACCGCCGTCATCCCGCCCAAGGGGAAAGTGGTGCTGGGGGCGATGTCGGAGGAAGCGCTGAGCGAGGCGCTCAAGGCCTGCCGCCGCCTGAACGTCAAGCCGATGGTGTTCGACGAGGATTTCTCGCTGCTAAGGGGGAAAGGGGAGCGGTTCGATGTCTGGACGCCGAAAGGCCAGTACCTGGACCTGTCGCTGACGCTGCTGGGCCAGCACCAGCGCACCAACTGTTCCGTGGCCGTCGCCGCCGCCGAGCTGTTCATGCGCAAGGCGCTGGATGAGAAGAAGCTGCGGCGGGCGCTGCCCCGGATATCGATTCCCGCCCGGATGGAGATCATCTCCGAAAAGCCGCTGGTGATCCTTGACGGCGCGCACAATCCCAGCGGCATCGCGCAGCTGCTCTCTTCGCTGGAAAGCATCTCCGCCGGCCGGCGGGTGATCGGCGTCGTCTCGATTCTGAAGGACAAGGATGCGGCCGCGATGCTGGAACAGGTGCTCGATTTTTGTGATATCTTATTCATCACTGAGAACTCCAATCCCCGCTGTTCGCCAGCGCAGGAGCTTGCCAAACTGCCGGTGGTGACGTCAAGTTCGGTCCAGACGTTTGTTGCCAGGGAAAGTCAGTCGGCGCTCGAAAGCGCCTTCAAACTGGCTTCCATCCGCGATGTGATCCTGGTTACGGGTTCCCTGTACCTGCTGGCCGACATCAAAAAGCGGAAGGCATAACGCCAAAATTTTAGGAGTCGTCAATTGCACTGGATAATCTTGCAGGCCAGCTCCTCAGCTGATGGGGCCCAGAGTTTTTTCGATTCTCCCTGGTGGAATTTCGCCACACTGATGACCAAGGCCGTTCTGGTGGCGCTCTGGCTGGCGCTGGGAGTGTGGACTTACAAGGACGCCAGACGGCGGATGACGGACTCACTGATGATCGCCATCTCCGTCGCCACCGCGCTGGTCTTCCCGTACGTGGGCGCGCTGTTTTACATGATTCTGCGCCCTCCCGAGTACCTCGAGGACGTCATCGAGCGCGACCTGGAGATCAGGGCGAAGGAGCAGGAACTTGTTGACGCCGTCGATCTCTGTCCGGCCTGCCGTCAGCCGGTGAGGGGCGATTTCCTCATCTGTCCCAAATGCCGCCGCCGGCTGAAGACCGCCTGCCACAAGTGCGGCAAGCCGCTGGAGTCCGGCTGGAAGATCTGTCCTTACTGCGAGGCAGAGATGCGCTCGCCGGCGACTGCCTCGGCGCCTCTGGCCGCCGAAGACGAGCTGTTCGCGTAAACGGGAGCATCCACTCGTAAAACCCGGGACACCTTGCAATTTTTTTGTGGTTTTTATTATGCATTTGCTGTTAGGTGAAAAATTGCAAGATTTCCCCGGCTATCAAGATGTCCCTGGTTTTGTCCTGGCTCACGTTGAAAATGATCACTGAAGAACGAGGAGGAGATGTTGGAGCGCACGTTTGTACTGATCAAGCCCGGCGCGGTCGCCCGCGGCCTGGTGGGCGCGGTCCTGGCCCGTTTCGAAACGCGCGGTTTTCGCATCCGGGCGATGAAATATCTGCAGGTCACCCGCGAACTGGCGGAACAGCATTACGAGGAGCACCGCGAAAAAGACTTCTTCGGCGAGCTGGTCAGCTCGATCACATCCGGTCCGGTGGCGGCCTTCGTGCTGGAGGGGCCGGAGGCCATCGCCGTGGTGCGCAAGATGATGGGCAGCACCAACCCGATGGCGGCCGAGCCCGGCACCATCCGTGGCGACTTCGGTCTGGAGATCGTCGCCAACGTCGTGCACGGCTCCGACAGCCCCGCCAGCGCCGAGCGCGAGATCAAGCTGTATTTCAGCGAAAGCGAGATAATCTAGGGACGTTGCTTTCCTAAAGTTCCTAATTTCATTTCAAAAAATATCGCTGGCGATGGAGAAGCAGGAACGTTAGGAAAGCAACGTCTCTTCACAGGCGGTAAGATGTATCTGGCATCGAAATCTCCCCGGCGCAAGGCGCTGCTTGATTCGATCGGCATCGATTACGAGGTCGTCGTTCCTGAGTATGAGGAGGAGGACAGCGGCGTCGAGTTGCCGGCGGAGCTGGTTGAGCGCCACAGCCGCGGCAAGGCGTGGTCGGTAGTGTCCCGCCTGCGACCGCTGCCAGAGGGCCGGCCCATCCTCGGAGTCGACACGATGGTCGTCATGGGCGGCCGCGCCGTCGGCAAGGCTGGTGACGCCGAAGAAGCGCTGGCGTTCCTGCGCCTGCTCTCCGGGCGCACACATCTGGTCTATAGCGGCGTGACGCTGCTATGGCGCGGTTCCGGGGACCCGGAAGCGCCGCTCGAGGAGCAGACCGAGCATGCTGTCACCGAGGTCCACTTTGCCCCGATCCCCGGGGAAGAGCTGGAACTGTACGTCGCCAGCGGCGAGTGGCGCGGCAAGGCAGGCGCTTACGCCATCCAGGAGCGGGCGGCGGCCTTCGTCGAATCCATCCGCGGCGACTATACCAATATCGTCGGACTGCCCTTGCCGCTGCTGGTGCGGATGCTGCGCCAGGCAGGCTGCTGGCCGCCGGCGGGGTGGCTACAGCCGGCGTGATTCCGTTTCCACATCCATTTGTTATATAATGTCGTCCTTCAAGGGAGCCGCGGCCGCCTCACAAAGCCTGGCCGGGGCGCAAGTTCATAAAGTCCGCAATCCGGGTATCAGGGGGTGCAGTCTGCGACGCTGGTGTGCGCGTTGGGTCTTTCACCCCCTCTCTGTTACCATGATAAGCTGAACGGGCACTGGCATCCGCAAGCCTCGCCCTGAAAGGAGATTAGCGATTAGCTTTCTGACCTACTTCGCCGGGTTCGGCGGCCGCGACATGGCGGTCGACCTGGGCACGGCTAACACCCTGGTATACGTCCGCGGCCGCGGAATCGTGCTCAGCGAGCCTTCGGTGGTCGCGATCGACCAGCGCAGCGGCGAGGTTCATGCCGTCGGCGCCGAGGCCAAGCGGATGCTCGGCCGCACGCCGGGAACCATCAGCGCCATCCGTCCCCTGAAGGACGGCGTCATCGCCGACTTTGACGTGACGGAGCAGATGCTCAGGCATTTCATCCAGAAGGTGCACCAGAACCGCTGGGCGCATCCGCGCGTGGTTGTCTGCGTGCCTTCGGGAGTCACCGGGGTGGAGAAGCGCGCAGTCGAGGAGGCGACTCTGTCGGCCGGCGCCCGGCTCTGCTACCTGATCGAGGAGCCGATGGCGGCCGCGATCGGCGCCGGTTTGCCGGTGAGTGAGCCGACCGGGAACATGATCGTCGACATCGGCGGCGGCACCAGCGAGGTCGCGGTGATCTCGCTCGGCGGCATCGTCACATCGCAGTCGATCCGCGTCGGCGGCGACGAGATGGACGAGGCGATCATCGCCCACGTCAAGAAGGAATACAAGCTGATGATAGGAAGCCAGACGGCGGAAGAGCTGAAGCTGGAAATCGGTTCCGCCTACCCGCTGGCGGAGGAAGAGCAGGCTGAGATCCGGGGACGCGACCTGGTCACCGGCCTGCCCAAGACTATCGTTTTGACTTCGGAAGAGATCCGGGATGCCCTGGCCGAGCCGGTGGCGTCGATCATCGACGCGCTTAAGACCACGCTCGACAAGACACCGCCGGAGCTTGCCAGTGACATCATGGACCGCGGCGTCATGCTTGCCGGTGGCGGGTCGCTGCTGCAGGGCCTGTCGGAGCGGCTGCGCGAGGAGACGGGGATGCCGATCCACATGGCCGAATCCCCGCTTACCTGCGTCGCCGTGGGCTCCGGGCGGTCGCTGGAAGAGTTCGAGGCGTTGCACAAGACTTCCCGTCACGCGAAGTCGAAGCGCCGCTTTTAAATTTCGTCCTAAGGTTTTAAATTGGCCCGCAAGACCGTAGCCCAACGTCAAGCGGTGCTGGCAGTACTGCTGCTGGTATCTGTGGGCATGCTCACCCTTTATTTCCGCGAGCCGGTGAGCGGCCTGTTGCATTCCACCCAGCGCGGTGGCCTGCGGGTGATCTCACCCCTGGAATCAGGCACCTCGCGCGTCCTCGATCCCTTCAAAGGCGCTTACCAGTGGGTCACGGGCGTCTTCTCCGCTCAAAGCGAGAACGCGACGCTGCGGCGGGAGGTCGACGACCTGCGCTCCCAGCTCGTGTCCGAAAAAGAGACCGAGGCCGAGAACCAGCGGCTGCGACAGATGCTCGGTTTTATCAACCAACCTTCATTTCCCAAGAATTACAAGCAGGTGACGGCGCGGGTGATCGGCCGCTCCGGCTCGGTCTGGAACGCCACCGTCACTATCAACCGCGGCTCCAGCGATGGCATCATCATGGGGCAGACGGTGGTTAGCGGCCAGGGGCTGGTGGGACAGGTCTCCGCGGTCACCACCAATGCCGCCCAGGTGCTGCTCATTACTGACAATACTTCCCACGTGGAGTCGATCGTGCAGAACGGCGGCGCCCAGGGTACGGTGATCGGCAGCATCAACGGCCAGCTGGAGATGGACTTCGTCGACAAGAACCAGAAGGTATCCAAGCATGACGTTGTGGTGACTTCGGGCACGGGCAAGCTGTTTGTCAAAGGCGTGCCCATAGGCGTGGTTGATCAGGTCGGCGACCAGGAGAGCGAGTATTTCAAGAGCATCTCGGTGACTCCGTTCACGGATTTCAGCCGGCTTGAGGAAGTGATGGTGCTGATCGCGCCTCCGGGCACCGACCAGGCTCCGCCATCTACCGGGGGGAATTAGGATGCTGGCCCCACGGAGCATGAAACGCAGCACCCGGGTGCTGGATCAGGGCAAATCGGACTCCGCGCCGACGCCGGAAAGTCCGGTCTCGGTGCTGAAGGTCTTTGGACTCATCCTGGCGGCCGTGATCGTACAGACGACGATCGCCCCATATCTGACCGTGCTCGGCGCCAAGCCTGACGCGGCGCTGGTGGTGGTGGTCAGCCTGGCTCTGCTGCGCGGACCTGTCTGGGGAGCCGTCACCGGGTTCGCGATGGGGCTGCTGATCGACGTCGCCCTGGTGCAGACGATGGGTATCTCGTCATTCATTTTCACCCTGGCGGGCTATTTTAGCGGCCGCCTGTCCGAGCGGGTCGACCCGGCCTCCTGGCTCTGGCCTGTGATCGCGGTGTTCGCGGCCACAATGGTGGTCCAGACTGCGAACGCGGTCATCATGTTCCTGCTGGGAGTCGAAGCGTCGGCCGGATTTGTTGTCTTCCGGGTGGTGCTGCCGGCGGCGCTGCTGAACGCCTTGCTGGCATCGCCCGTGTTCGCCATCTGCCGCTGGTGGCTGGGAGTTGATCAGAGCCAAAATGTCTTCACTGTTTAAAAGCAGCCGCCGCGCCCGGCGTTACGAGCGGCAGGCGCCATCCATAGCCTTTCGCGCAGGGATGCTGGGGGTGGTCACGCTGATGCTCTTCGGCGTGCTGGTTTTTCGTCTCTGGTTCCTGCAGGTCATCTCCGGTAACGAATATGTGGCCATGGCCCAGAACAACCGCGTCCGTTTCGTTCCCAACGAGGCGCCGCGCGGGATCATCTATGACCGTAACAAGCAGCCGCTGGTGGAGAATCGCGCTGGACTGGCCGTGACCGTGCTTCCCGCGGCGCTTAAGAACCCGGCCTCCGAGCTGCAGCAGCTCAGCCAGATCATCCAGACTCCGGTGTCTGATATCCAGCAGGAGCTCGATCAGCACAAGGATGATTCCTACTCTTCCGTGGTGGTGAAGAAAGACATCACTCCCGACATGAAGAGCTACCTGATCGAGCGGATACCGCTGTACTTTCCCGGGATCGACATCAAGAAGTACCCGCTCAGAAGCTATCCCGGCGGCGCCGAGGCCTCGCATGTGCTGGGGCACGTCGGTCAGATCGACCAGCAGGAGCTGAAGGAGCCGCGCTACAAAGGCTATCCGCTCGACGCCGAGATCGGCAAGGACGGTGTCGAGTATCAGTTCGATAAGTACCTGCGCGGCGTTGACGGCGGCACCGAGGTCGAGGTGGATGCATCCGGCCGGCCCAAGACCGACGCCACGGGCCAGCCGGTGGATCTGAGCAAGAAGGACGCGATCCCCGGCAACGACGTGGTGCTGACCATCGACAGCAACATCCAGAAGATAACCGAGAACGCGCTCAACTACGGCATCAGCCTGGCACGCGCCAAGCATTACCCGGCGCCGGGGGGAGCGGCGATCGTGATGGATCCCAAGAGCGGCCAGATCCTGGCGATGGCCAGCGCGCCCACCTATGACCCTTCGGTCTGGGTCGGCGGCATGAGCAACGCCAACTACGCCAAACTCACCAACCCTTCCGCGCACGATCCGATGCTGAACCGGGCGATCGAGGGGCAGTATCCACCGGGCTCCACGTTCAAGTCGATCACCGCCATCGCCGGGCTGCAGGAGAAGCTGATCAATCCCGCCGCGACGGTGAACAGTACCGGTTCCTGGCATGTCCCCGGGGATCCGACGGTTATCTTCCACGACTGGTCGGCGCTCGGTGTCGTCGATCTGCACCGGGCGATCGTGATGTCCTGCGACACCTATTTTTATGAGGTGGGCTACCACTTCTACAAGGACAACAACAATCAGGGGATCCAGAAATGGTCGCGCATCCTCGGCCTGGGCAGCCCGACGGGCGTGGATTTGCCCGGCGAGGCCGCCGGCCGCGTGCCGGATCCGGCCTGGAAGCGGCAGGTGGGGAAGACGCCGATCGACAAGATGTGGCTGCCCGGCAATAGCGTCAATATGGCCATCGGCCAGGGAGACGTGCTGGTGACGCCGCTGCAGATGGCGTCCGTCTACTGCACCATCGCCAACGGCGGCACGCTGGTAAAACCGCATGTCGGCCTGCGCGTGGAGGACGCCGCTACGCACCAGACGATCCAGGACCTGGAGCCGCCGCCGGGCGGCAGCGCCGGCATCGATCCCCACAATCTGGATCTGATCAAATCGGCGCTGATCGGAGCGGCGCAGCCAGGCTCGGCCATCGGCGGCGTCTTCGCCGGTTTCCAGCCGACGATCGCGGGCAAGAGCGGCACCGCCCAGGTGGCCGGCAAGTCCGACTACGCCTGGTATGCCTCGTACGCTCCCGCCGACAACCCCAAATATGTGGTGCTGGTCATGATCGAGCAGGGCGGCGGCGGCAGCACCTCCGCCGCGCCCACGGTGAGGAAGATCTATGAGTCACTGTTCCCGCAGGCCCATCCGGCTCCGGCTGCCGCCCAGGCCCCGCCGCCGCCTTCGACCTAGGGGAACCGGTTTGGAATTCCGCACCTATTTGAGACATTTTGATTACGGGCTGCTGGCCGCCGTCGGCGGTCTGGTCGCCTTCGGCATGGTGATCATCTACAGCGCTACTCACTCCGACCCGAACCTGCCAAGTCCGTTTTATTACGTCAGGGCGCAGGGCATCGCCGTGGCCATGGGCGCGGTGCTGATGATGGTCTTTGCCCTGATTGATTTCCGCGGCCTGCAGGCCTACCGCTGGCACATCTTCATCGGCATCAGCGTGCTGCTGGTACTGGTGCTGCTGCCCCTGGGACATTCGGCTCTCGGCGGCCAGCGCTGGATCCCGCTGGGCTTCTTCAACATGCAGCCGTCGGAGCTGGCCAAGATCGCCATCATCCTCGTGATCTCCTCCTACCTGACCGACCGGCAGCGGGGCGATCTCGAGACGCATACCACCGTGGTGGCGCTCGCCTACGCGCTGGTGCCGGCGCTGCTGGTGTTCCGGCAGCCTGATTTCGGCACCATGCTGGTGATTGTCGCGGTCACGGTCGCCCTGCTGTTCATTTACGGCACCCGCATGCTTCACTTCATCATCATGGGAGCCGCGGTTGCGGTGGGGCTTTTTCTGGTGCTGCAGGTGCTGCCGGTCGTCGGCATCCAGATTCTGAAACATTACCAGGTGGACCGGCTGCTGGTGTTTCTGCATCCAGGCCAGGATCCCAGCGGCTCCGGTTATCATCTGCTGCAGTCGAAGATCGCCATCGGCTCGGGCATGCTCACCGGCAAGGGGCTCTACCAGGGCACGCAGACGCAGCTCAACTTCCTGCCGGAGCACCACACCGATTTCATCTTCTCCGTGCTCGGTGAAGAGCTGGGCTTCATAGGAGAGGCGATCCTGCTGGCGCTGTACACGATCGTGATCTGGCGCGGGCTGCGCATCACCATGATCTCGGAAAGCGTGTTCGGCAGCCTCGTGGCCGGCGGCGTCGTGGCGATGTTCGTCTTCCAGATTTTTGTTAACATAGGCATGACCGTCGGCATCATGCCGATTACCGGCATCCCTCTCCCGTTCATGAGCTATGGGGGAAGCTCGATGGTATCCAATTTGGTGGCTGTCGGCCTGCTGGAGAGTATTCATATCCGCAGCCGGCTGATCAGCGACAGGAGGTATATGCGTGCGCAGATTGCCGGTTAGTCCCAGGAAGGTCATTTCGTTAGTCAACGAGCTCAGGGGCCTGACGGAGGCGCCGCGCCATGTGCTCGTAATCGGTTCTGACGGCGACGCCGTCGGCTCGGTCGGCGATACGCTGGCTGCCGGCGCCAATGCCGGGGGCACCGCTCATCTGCTGAGCATGGTCGTGCTCGAGGAGGGTGTGGCCCCGCCCCGGCTCAATGGCTCCACCGGAGTCGTCGTCATGGTGGCCGGGGGGGATGAGCTGTCCTCAGCCGGGCTCAGGGCGCGTCTGGACGAGGCGCACGCGTCGGGTGTTCCCGCGGTGCTGGTGCTGACCGAGGCGGCGGGGATGGAGCTGTCATTTCCGGATGCTGGCGCCGGTCCCAGGCGGATCGTGAGTGCGGCTCCCGGAGGGCGCGTAGCGCCCGGCGTCCTGGCTGAAGCCGTGGTTGACGCCACCGGTGACGCTGCCGTAGCCATGTCGGCCGGGCTGCCGTCGCTCCGGGATGAGGTCTGCCGCCAGCTGGTGAAAAAGACCGCGCGCCAGAACGCGGTGGTAGGCGTGCTGTTCTTCCTGCCTGGTTCGGACATGCCGGTGATGACCATGAACGAGGCGCGGATGGTGCTCAAGATCGCCGCGGCGCATGGCGAGAGCGTGAACAGGGAGCGGGCGCTGGAGCTGCTGGGCATCATCGGCGCCGGTTTCGGTCTGCGCGGGCTCGCCCGGCAGGCGCTCGATCTGCTGCCCGGCCCCGGCTGGCTGGTGAAGGGCTCGATCGCCTACAGCGGCACGCGCGCGCTCGGTCAGGCGGCCCAGGCATATTTCAACGGCGGCGTGCGGGTCACGCCCGCGAAACTGGAGCCGCTGGCGGAAAAGATCAGGCAACTCAGAGGTTAGAGCCAAGAAACGTTTCCGGGTTTCTGGTTCCGGTTTCCGGTCATGGTCGCTTATCGCAGCCGGACCCAGGGGACCAGGGGCCGGAAACTTTTTTTATGGGAAAGGTCGGTCAGGAAAACAAAATGCGGTCAATGCCATGAACCTCGCGGAAAAAATCGAATCGATCCTGGAGCGGGTAGAGAAGCCGGCGCGCTACATCGGCGGTGAGATCGGCAGTGTTGTCAAGCGGGACTATTCCAGCCGGGTGGTGCTCAGCTATCCGGACGTCTACGAAGTCGGCACTCCCAACCAGGCACTACAGATACTCTACTCGCTCATCAACGGGGAAACGGAAGCCTGGGCCGAGCGCGCCTATTGTCCGTGGACCGACGCCGCGGCGCTGATGCGCGCCGAGGGCGTGCCGCTGTTCGCGCTGGAGAGCTGGGAGCCGGTCGCCGCCGCCGACCTTTGGGGCATCACGATGCAGTTCGAACTCACCTATGCCAACATCCTCGAGATGCTGGACCTGGCCGGCGTGCCGCTCAGGCGCGAGCAGCGCGGTCAGAGTGATCCGCTGGTTTTCGGCGGCGGGCCTTCGGCCAGCAATCCGCATCCGATGGCGGCGTTTTTCGACTTCATCATCATCGGCGACGGCGAGGCCGTGGTGCCGGAGGTGATCCGGGTCTATGAGGAGAACCGGGAACGGCCGCGCGCCGGGATCATCGCCGCCATCGCCGCGCTGGAAGGGGTCTTCACTCCCGGCGGCGGCAAGGTGGAGCGCGCCGTGGTGCCGGAGCTGGCTTACGGCGCCGCTCCGCTCAGTCCGGTGGTGCCTTCGATGGGCGCCGTGCATGACCGCGCCACGCTGGAGATCATGCGCGGCTGTTCCCGCGGCTGCCGTTTTTGCCTGGCCGGCAGCTGGTACCGGCCGGTGCGTGAACGCAGCCGGGACGACGTCCTGGGCGCAGTCAGGGAACTGGTGGCCGCGACCGGCTATCAGGAGGCCTCGCTCAGTTCGCTGTCGACCACCGATTACAGCGCCATCGGCGAGGTGCTTGCCAGCCTGGCGCAGTCGCATCCGGGGCTGGCGGTGTCACTGCCATCGCTGCGGGTGGATTCCGATGTGTTGCGGCTGCTGAAGCTGACGCCGCAGCGGAAGGGTTCCGTCACGCTGGCGCCGGAGGCCGGCAGCCAGCGGCTGCGCGACGTCATCAACAAGCAGGTGACCGCTGTTGACATCGAATCGGCGGTGTCGGAGGCATTCAGTTCCGGCTGCACCACGGTGAAGCTTTATTTCATGATCGGTCTGCCTACGGAGACCGACACCGACATTGAGGGCATCGTCGAGACCGCCGTGGCGGCGCGGGCTCTCGGCCGCCGGGTGGCGGCAAACCCCGGGCGCATCCAGGTTAACGTCAGCGTCGCCTCGTTCGTGCCCAAGGCGCATACCCCCTTCCAGTGGGATGGCATGGACAGCCGCCGGGAGCTCGAGCGCAAGCAGGAGCTCCTCAGAAAGACCATGCCGCGAAAACAGATCCGTCTCAGCATGCATGACATCGATCCCAGCCTGGTCGAAGGCGCCATCGCCCGCGGCGGTGACGGCGTCGCGGCGGCGATCGAGGCCGCCTGGCGCGCCGGCGCCCGCTTCGATGCCTGGAGCGAGCTTTTCAACGCTGCGGCCTGGGAGGAAGGCTTCGCCGCGGCCGGAACCGGCGTGGAAAAGGAGGCGACCCGCCGCTTCGGCTTTGAAGAAGCGCTGCCGTGGGAAGACATCGATCCGCGGGTCAGCAAGGAGTTCCTGCTGGAGGAGCGGCGGCGCGCCGGCCGCGCCGAGCTGACGCCTGACTGCCGCCAGGAAGCCTGCCACCTCTGTGGCGTCTGCGAGGGCGAGATCCAGACCAGGCTCGCGGGCGGCGCGGCCGCACCCGGACCGGGAGCATAAGCGGTGAACTTCAACTATCAGATGCGGTTTGCCAAGACCGGCAGGGCGCGCTTCATCGCCCACCTGGACACGCTCAGCCTGCTGGTGCGCGCCGTGCGCCGCACCGGTTACGAGCTGGCGTTCACCGGGGGGATGCGCCCCAAGCCTATCCTCAGTCTGGCGATGCCGCTGGGCGTGGGGGTTGAGGGCGAGGACGAAATGTGTGATTTCTCGCTGAAGCAGCGCGTGCCGCTGACCGAATTCGCGCAGAAGCTGCAGCGCCAGCTGCCGGAGGGCATCAGGCTGACGGCGCTGGCTCCCAGCCTGGACCGTTCAAAATCAGCCGCGCGTGTGATCAGCGTCTCTTACCGCATCAATGTCGCCGATGCGGCGGGATGGGCCGATGCCGCCGCCCGCTTCAGCAGCGAGCCCAGTCTTGTCGTTTTAAGGCGGCGTCCCAAAGGTGACAAGGATGTTGACGTCAAGAAATATGTTGACAAGGTCACCATCGGCGCCCGCGGGGTCGAGTTCGACATGAAAGTCACGGCTGAGGGCACCGCGCGCCCGGAAGAGGTGGTCGAGCTGCTGGAAAGATTCGCCGGCCGGCAGATGACGCAGCCGCGCGTCGTTCGCACCGGAATCGTGCTGGCGGAAGAGAAAAAGCCCGGCCGTCCCCCAGGGCCGGGACGCGGCCGTCCCCGGCGGCGTTAGCCGGCGGCGCGGGGAAATCACCTCCGCTTTTTCCGCAATCCGCGCCCGCCCGGGCCGGCGGAAGCTTTTCTCTGGCTGTCTGGCGATATATAATGCCGCATTGTGGGGGTTAGGGGATGACCAGCGAAAAGTTTTTTCACCCTCCGTTGTTAGCATTAGCGGCCGGAACGGGTAACTAATACCGGGAGACAGCTGCTGCTTCGGTTGCCGCGCCGGCTGGAAGCGGTACGGTTGCAAAATTTTGTCCCAGTTTAATTGGCCCGGGCCAACAGGCGGCGCAGTAATTTCAAGGCCGCGGCGGCCGGGGCCCCGAAAAATTTCAAGAGAGGTTGATATGGCGACTCGCGCCAAGCAGATCCTGGTGAGCGCGGAGCCCAGCGAACTCAAGGTTGCCATCCTTGAAGAGGGCAGGCTCTGCGAGATCTATGTGGAACGCAAGGGGCACAAGCCGCTTGCCGGCAACATCTACAAGGGCAAGGTCGAGAACGTGCTGCCTGGCATGGAAGCGGCCTTTGTCGATATCGGGCTGGAGAAGAACGGCTTCCTCTACGTGGAGGAGGTCATGGTCCACGAGGATCCGGACAAACGCCCCAAGAAGATCACCCAGATGCTCAAGTCCGGACAGGAGATCCCGGTGCAGATCGTCAAGGATCCGATGGGCACCAAGGGCGCCCGGCTGACTACGCAGCTTTCCATCCCGGGACACTTTATCGTCTATGTCCCCGACGGCGACGGCGTCGGCGTCTCCCGCCGCCTGCCGGACGAGGAGCGCCAGCGCCTGAGGCAGATCTGCCGCGAGCTGAAAGTGAAGAACGCCGGACTGATCGTCCGCACCGCCGCCGAGGGCGCCAGCAAGCACGAGCTGATGAATGACCTCAAGTTCCTGGAGAAGATGTGGCAGACCGTGGTCAAGCGTGAGAAGAAGGCCAAGGCGCCGTCGCTGCTCTATTCCGAGATGGAGGTCTCGCTCAAGGTGATGCGCGACATCTTCAATGAGACGCACGAGAACGTCCTGGTTGATAATCAGAAGGAATATGACAAGATTCGCTCCTTCCTGCGCAAAACCTCGCCGGAGCTGGTGGACCGTCTCGAGCTCTACCAGGGGAGCAAGCCGCTGATGGAGACCTACGGCGTCGACGAAGAGATGAAAAAGGCGCTCAACAAGCGCGTCGACCTGCCCAGCGGCGGCTACCTCGTCATTGAGGAGACCGAGGCGATGACGATCATCGACGTCAATACCGGCCGCTATGTCGGACGCACGCGTCTGGAAGACACCATCCTGAAGACGAACATGGAAGCCTGCAAGGAGGTCGTGCGCCAGTTGAGGCTGCGCGACATCGGCGGCATCATCATCATCGACTTCATCGACATGGCGCGGCCGCGCAACCGCCAGCAGGTGCTGGAGGCGCTCGACAAGGAGCTGGACACCGACCGCACCAAGACCTATATCGTGGAACTGTCGCCCCTGGGCCTGGTGGAGATGACCAGGCAGAACGTCACCGAGGGCCTCAGGGACATACTCACCAAGACCTGCCCTACCTGCGGCGGCGAGGGTGTGATCGTCTCCGAGGAGACGATGGCGATTGATATCGAGCGGCGCCTGCGGCGGCTGGCGGCGACGTCGCCGAGTGATGCCTTCCTGGTGGAGGTGCATCCCAAGGTGGCGGCGATGCTGATCGGCCAGGGCGGCGCCAAGCTGCGCGAGCTGGAGGAAGAGACGCGCAAATACTTCAGTTTCGAAGGGCTGGACACGATTCCGATCGACACCTTCGAGGTTACCGCCGAAGGCAGCAGGGAGGCCATCCAGCGGGCGTCGCTGCCGGTGGCCGAAGGTGATGAGGTGCGGCTCAGGATCGAGGAAGCACACATGTATAACCCGGCCGACGCCATCGCCAAGATCGATGGCTACGTAGTCAGCATCTCTGGCGCCAGCAAGATGGTCGGCGAGGACAAGAAGATCCGCATCGGCAGCGTCACCCGCACATGTGCCTACGGCACGGTGGTAGACGAAGAGAAGCCGGCCGATAAGGATGAGGGTCAGAACGAGCCTTCGGCGATCGATGTGCCCAAACGTCCCTGGCGGCGCAAATAGCGGCGCAGCGTTCGCTGGCATGGATAAAGCCGGTTTGCTATAATCCCTGAGGCTTAATTCAAAGCAAATCCGGAACGGAAACTTTTATGTACGCAGTGATTGACATAGGCGGCAAGCAGTACAAAGTCGAAAAAGGCGACGAGGTCATCGTCGACCGTCTCGATCTGGCCGAGGGCAAGAGCGTCACCTTCAACCCCGTGCTGCTCGGCGGCGAGAGCAAGGCGGTCACACCCGCCGAGCTCAAGGGCGCCAAGGTGAAGGCGAAGGTCGAGGAGCACCTGCTGGGTGACAAGATCCGCGTCTTCAAGTACAAGCCCAAGACGACCTACCGCAAGACGCGCGGCCATCGCAGCCGGCTGTCTCGGCTATCGATCCAGTCCATTACCGCCGCGGGAGCAAAAAAGAAGGCGGAGCCGAAAGCGGAGGCTGACCAGGACGCCGCGGCGGCCGCTGAATAATCGATGATCCCGGTGCTGGGGCGCCGTGGAATCCGGATAAAGGGAAACAGAAATGGCTCATAAAAAAGGTTCAGGTACAAGCAGAAACGGACGCGATTCGCATGCCCAGCGCCTGGGATGCAAGAGCTTCGGCGGCCAGATCGTGCCGGCCGGCTCCATCATCGTCCGGCAGCGGGGCACGCGCTTCCGCCCCGGTCCCGGCGCCGGCATCGGCGGCGATGACACCATCTTTGCCACGGTCACCGGCCGGGTGGTATTCTCCAACGGCGCCGCGCGCACAATCAGCGTCGTCCCGGAAGAGAGCGCCTGACTCGCGCCGGAAATCACATGGATGAAAAAGTCGCCGGCCAGGCGGCTTTTTTGTTGGTGCAGGTCATTTATTGCCGATACAGAAAGTAATATTGCCGAAATGGAAAGTAATGCTGGCCATTTTATCTAGTGTTGCCGGCACGAAAGAAAGGAGGAGATTTGAGCGCGATAATCATTATTTATCTGGCAGTGATTGTTCTATCCATCGTTTCCCTGTGGGTGGTTTTCCAGAAGGCGGGTCAACCCGGATGGGGATCGATCATCCCGATCTACAATGTCTTCCTGATGCTCAAGATAGCCCAGAAACCGGGGTGGTGGCTGATCCTGTACCTGGTCCCGCTAGTCAACATTGTCATCGGCATCATAGTCTCGATCGAGATCGCCAGGCATTTCGACAAGAGCGACGCCTTCGGCGTCGGATTGATCTTCCTGCCGTTTATCTTCTATCCCCTGCTCGCCTTCGGCGACGCCCACTATAGTGGGGCGGCATAGGTCCAAGCGAGCCACATCTTCGCGTGCCAATCCCGGGTTCCCTGGCGGAGACCGGGATTTTTTTGCGCCGTAACTGGTATTCTAGATCGATGTTCTACGACCGCGCCAAAATTGAGATCCGCGCCGGGAAGGGCGGCAATGGTTGCATCAGCTTCCGCCGGGAGAAATATGTGCCCAAGGGCGGACCGGACGGCGGCGACGGCGGCGGCGGCGGCGACGTCGTCTTCCGGGCCACCAACCGCCTGCGGGATCTGGCCTACTTTCAGCGGCAGCGGCATTTTCGCGCCGCCAAGGGCGGCATGGGGGAGGGCTCCAAACGCAACGGCCGGCGGGGGGAGGACCTGATCGTGGATGTGCCGCCCGGCACGCAGATTTTCGAGCAGGGCCGGCTGCTGGCCGATCTGGTGAGCGACGGCCAGGCGTTCACGGCTGCCCGCGGCGGTGACGGCGGCAGGGGCAACGCCCGCTTCGTCAGCTCCACGCGCCGGGCGCCGCGCTTCGCCGAGTTCGGCCTGGCGGGAGAGGAGCGGACGATCACCCTGGAGCTGAAGCTGCTGGCCGATGCCGGCCTGCTGGGCTTTCCCAACGCCGGCAAGTCTTCGCTGCTGAGGATCATCTCGCACGCCAAGCCGAAGGTGGCCGATTATCCCTTCACCACGGTCGCTCCCATGCTGGGGACCGTGGAAGACCCCGGAACGCACCAGCAGTTCACGGTCGCCGATATCCCCGGCCTCCTGGAAGGGGCCAGTGAGGGCGTCGGTTTGGGCGATGAGTTCCTCGGGCATCTGGAGCGCACTGGCCTGCTCATCCATCTGGTGGACGCCGGCGGCTATTACGGGCGCGATCCGGTTGCTAATTTTATTGCGATCAACCACGAATTGGCCGGTTACAGCCCGGAGCTGGCAGCGAAGTGGCAGCTGGTGGCGGTTAACAAGATCGACATGGTTGACGCAGCACGGGTGGACGATGTCACCGGCCGCCTGGCGGCTGAGATCACCGCCCGCTGCCGCGCCGGCGAGCCCGCTTTTGCCTGGCTGCTGGACGAGGCCGGCGGCGATCCGGACGAGGTCGACGCCGGCCACGCCGTCTTGCTGATATCGGCGGCCACTGGCGAAGGCGCGGCCAATCTCGTCCGGCGGTCGTTCACGCTGCTTGAGCAGGCCTGGAGTCAGGCGTCAGCGCCCGCCGCCCCTGAACCCGAGGGCCGCATGGTCTACCGGCCGGCAGAGGCGGAGCACTGGGAGGTCGTGCAGGAGGATGGCCGCTTCTGTGTGCGCGGCGCCGTGGTGGAAAAGCTGGTGGCGCGCACCGATTTCGAGAATGACGAGGCGGTCTCATACCTGCAGGAACGCCTGGAACGGCTGGGAGTCAGCGACGCCCTGCGCAGCGCCGGCGCCGCTGACGGCGAAGAGGTCGAGATCGGCGGCATGGAGTTTGAACTGTGGTAGGGTATGAAAAACGAGACCCGGGGGAGCGCAAATAAGTATCGAAAGTTCAGGAACACCCCAGCTTGCTGGCTCTTTCGCCGACCGGCTGGCCGCCGCCATCCAGTCCAAGGGTTCGCCCATCTGTGTCGGCATCGACCCCCGGCTGGAGAAGATGCCGGCGCCGCTGCTTGATCGTTTCCGGGCGCAGGCGCCTCAGGGATGCGGCTGCGGCCGCAAGGAGGTAGCGGAGTGCTTCGAGGAGTTCAGCGCCGCCATCATCGATGCCGTGGCGCCGCACGCGGCAGCGGTCAAACTGCAGCTGGCCTGCTTCGAACAGTACGGACCGCCGGGATTCAAGGCTTTCCGCCACCTGGTGCGCCGGGCGGCCAAAGCCGGCCTGATCGTCATCGCTGACGCCAAGCGCGGCGACATCGGCCTCTCCGCCCAGGCGTATTCCAGCGCCTTCATCGGCAGCCCTGCGGGGATGAACGGGCCGCTGAGGGGACTGGAGATCGATGCCCTCACGGTCAATCCGCTGTTCGGCCAGGACGGCCTGGAGCCGTTCCTCGATGACTGCCGCCGTCACGGCAAGGGTATATTCGTCCTGGTCAAGACCTCAAACCCGGGTTCGGCCCAGCTGCAGGATCTGCGGCTTGAAAACGGCTCGCTCTGGTACGAGCATCTAGCCGGACTGGTGGACGGCTGGGGAGCCGGCCTGATCGGTGCGGAAGGATACAGCAGCGTCGGCGCCGTGGTCGGCGCCACTCACCCGGAAGCCATCGGCCGCCTGCGCCAGCTGATGCCGCGGGCGTTTTTCCTGCTGCCGGGGTACGGCGCCCAGGGCGCGGGCGCCGCCGATGTGGCCGCGGCTTTTGACTGCGACGGGCTCGGCGCCCTGGTGACGGCATCTCGTAGTATAATCTACGCTGTCAGTGACGCAGATTTCGCAGCTGCAGCTGGAGAGGCGGCAAGGAGGATGAAAGAAGAGCTCTGGAGCGCGCTTGGTTAGGCCGCTCATTCCTTCGACTCAATGAACACCGAAGCGACAATTGCGCGTGTGCTTGCGGTCATCGGCCTGGTGGCCGCTATCATCACCGTGGGCATGATTGCTCGCAGCTCGGGCGTTTTCGGCGGTAGGCCGGACCTGGCGCTTACCACCACCACGTCTCCGGCCGCAGTCCAGACGGCAACGACATCGACAGGCTCTTTCTCGGCGCTGAATTCATCCGGATCCGCAGGCGGCAGCGATACCACCGCCAGCTCCACCAGCAACAGCTCAGGCAACGCCACCACCGCCACGACCGCGGGCAATACCTACGTGGTTCAGAATGGTGATACCTTTTACAGCCTCGCCCATAAATTCAATACGACGATCGCCAGCATCCAGAAACTCAACCCGGGCATCGACCCGCAGAACCTGAAGCCAGGAGTCAGGATAACGGTCCCCGCCAGCTAGGCTATCCGGCCGCAGGAGTCATCGATGGGTAACAGCCATACATTCAGCCGCAGGATAAGGGGCAGCATGAAGAGAAGCTTCAGGCCGCTGCTCCTGCTGCTGATGGCGCTTTCCGTCTTCATGACGCTGATCGTGCCGGCCTGGGCCGATAACCTGCCGGCGCCGCCGGCCAACTCCGCCAAGGGCGTCTACATGTTCAACCCCAACGACGGCAAGGTCCTTTTCAGTCAGAATCCGGACATGGAGTTGCCGATGGCCAGCACCACCAAGATGATGACCGCGCTGCTGATCATCGAGGACGGTCATAACATGAACGACAAAGTCACCTGCAGCCAGCGTTGCGCGACGATCGGCGAGTCGTCGATCTACCTGCAGCAGGGGGAATCGCTGACGGTGCAGCAGATGCTCAACGGTCTGCTGCTGCCCAGCGGCAACGACGCCGCCATCGCGCTGGCCGAGTACGACGCCGGCAGCGTGGAGGCGTTTGTCGGCAAGATGAACAGGCGCGCCGCCGAGCTCGGCATGACGCACACACATTTTGTCACGCCGCACGGTCTCGACGAGCCGGGTCACTATACTTCGGCCCGGGATTTCGCCATTCTGGGAGCCGAGGTGATGAAGCACCAGCAGCTGCGTGAGATCGTCAAGCGGGAAGAGTATCGCATCCCCGGGTACGGCCAGCCAGACGGGCGGGACCTGATCAATACCAACCATCTGCTCAAATATCCCTATGTCGACGGGATCAAGACCGGCTATACGGATAATGCCGGCGAGTGCATTGTCATCTCGGCGCAGCAGAATGGCGTCAGCCTGATCATCGTCTACCTGGGCGGGCCTTCGCTGGCGCAGCGCGACCAGGAAGTCTACAACCTGATCCAGTATGGCTTCGCCAGTTACGCCAACCGCACGGTGGTCACGGCGGGCAAGGAATACGCGTCGATCAGCGTGCCCTATTCGCGCAACAGGAAGCTTTCGCTCGTAGCCCAGGGCGATCTGAGCCAGCAGGTATACATCAAGGATTCCGTGGATTACCGGCTGGTGCTGCCCGATGAGCCGACGCTGCCGATCAGGAAAGGCGACAAGGTCGGCATGGTGGAGGCTTATGACGGCGACCGGTTGCTCGGCAGCGCCTACCTGGTCGCCGCCAGCGACGTGGCGGCGCCGGGGCTCGCCGACCGGGTCGGTTATTACATCTCGTCGATTTTCCATATCTTCGGAGCCACGAGCTTCAGGCTGGCCGCCGGCCTCGGCAGGGTCATGCCGGAGGTGACGCGGGGTTGATAGTCACGGTCACTCTGAACGCGGCGCTGGACCGGACGCTGACGGTGCCGAATTTTCAGGCGGGTTTCCGCCACCGCGCCAGCGAGAGCCTGACGCTGCCGGGCGGCAAGGGCGTCAATATCGCCCGCGCGCTCAAGGGCCTGGGCCAGCCGGTGATCGCTACGGGGCTGGCGGGCGGCAAGACCGGCACCAGGATCGTCGAGGATCTGACCGCGGAGGGCATCCTCAACGACTTTGTGCGCATCCGCGACGAGTCGCGTACGTCGACGGCCATCATCGATCCGACGAGCAGTCTGCAGACGGAGGTCAACGAATATGGCCCGGTCGTCACTTCGCGCGAGCTGCACGCTTTTTTGGAGAAGTTCACCTACATCGCTCAGGGCGCCGATGTCGTCATCCTGGCGGGGTCGCTGCCACGAAAGGTCAAGGAGTCCTTTTACCGCGATCTGGTTGCGGCGCTTAGAGAGACAGACGCGCTGGTGGTGCTCGACACCGCCGGCGAGCCGCTTCGGATGGCGATCAAATCAGGCCCCGGGCTGGTGTCGCCGAACATCTTCGAAGCGGAGGCGCTGGTAGGTCATGAATTCAGCGAGGACGACGACTTCCTCCAGGCCACGCGTCAGCTGTGCAAGATCGGCGCGGGCTCCGGCATCATCACGCACGCGGCCGGCTGCTATGCCTGCCTCGCCGGCGACGGCGGCCGGCAGGAATATTACAAGGTCACCATGACGCCGCTGGACCCGATCAGCACCGTCGGTTCCGGAGATGCCTTCCTGGCCGGCTTCGTCTCTGCGCGTGTTTCCGGCAAAGCCGCCGGTGAATGCCTGCGTTATGGCGTCGCCTGCGGCGCCGCCAACACCCAGAAATATGGCGCCGGCGTCTTCGACCCGCACGAGGTCAAGCGGCTGCTGGCGAAGGTGAAGGTCGAAGAACTCAGCGCATAAAAAAAGGAAGCTGACCGGGCTTCCTTTTTTTAGAGGATGAAGGATGTTTGGCAATTCCAAGAAGCCGCGGCGTCCGCTTGCGGAAAGCGGGAAGCTTCGTCAGCCGGGGTTCCTTCTCCCTTGCCGGTGAAGCCGGTCTCTCTTACCCGCCCTGCTTCTGTCTTTTTTATCGGCGCCGGGCTCCGGCAGCTTTAACTATTTCGATAATTTCTCTCTGTTTAGTCGCCCTTGTTGACACTGCGCCGACGAAATATACTATGCACACTTCATCTGGGCTTCGCATGGCTTCTTGACATGTCTGCTTGCGGCCGGCCAGCGTCGTGGTGCCCGGCCATGGATGCAGCAGACGCGCCAGCTGGCATTTCCGGAAAGGGTTTGATTGACAAGCGTAGCTTTTGTCTCATATCAGCTCAAGGGACATGACGGCGTATCGGTAGAGTCGGAAAAGTGGATCCGGATCTTTCGCGAATGGGGATTCACCGTGCATCGCATCGCCGGCTTCATCCCCGGCGCGAGGGAATATGACCATATCATTCCCGAGCTTGACTTCCTGGCTCCCCGCATCGAGGCGTTCACGGAGGATTTTTTCCCGGCTGCCGGAACCGGCGGCGGCAGAGACAGCCTCGAGCGGGAGCTGGAGGATCTGGCCGGGGAGATCGGCGCGGCTCTGGCGCGCGAGCTGGAAGCGATCGCGCCCGATCTGCTGGTGGCAGGGAATGTCTTCTCGCTGCCGCTCAACATCCCCATGAGCGTCGCCCTGTGCCGCTTCCTTCGCCGGGAGAAGCTTGCCTGCGTGGCGGTGCATCACGATTTTTACTGGCAGCACGCACGGTTTGCCCACGGCGCCATGGATGCGCTGCTGGAGAATAATTTCCCGCCCTCGATGACGCGCATCCGCCATGTCACTGTCAACCGTAACAGCCACGATCAGCTCTTCCGGCGCACTGGCATAAATTCCAAACAGATCAACAACTGCGTCGACTTCGATGCCGTCCGCTTGCCGGACAGGTTCAATGCCAGGCTGCGCGCAGATCTGGGGATCGACGACGGCGAGACGATGTTCCTGCAGCCGACGCCGGCGGCGCCAGGCCGGGGGATCGGGAATGCCATCCGCTTTGCCGGCGACTTCGCGGCTGCCAGCGGCAGGCCGGCCAGCCTTATCATCAGCGGCCCCTGCGAGGCGGGCTATGAGGAAACCTTCGCACAGGCATGCCGCGGCGCAAAGGCGCGCGTGCGGAGCATCGCCGGCTGGCTGGGGACGGAACGCAATCAGGATACGGCCGGCTCGTGTTACGACATTGCCGATGCCTATGTTCGCGCCGACATGGTCACGTTTGCCGGCTCGCGGGAAAGTTTCGTCAGCCCGGTGTTAAGCGCGGTGGCGTACCGCAAGCCGCTGCTGGTCTCCGGCTTTCCGGTGCTGGAAGAGCTGCGTGCCCTCGGGTTCCAGTTCCTGCCGCTGGACCGTCACGCCGTGGCCCGCGCCATCAAGCTGCTGGAGCATCCGGCGCTGATGCAGGAGATGCTGGACCGCAATTTTGCGGTCGGCAGAAAGCATTTTTCGCTGGATGTGCTGCGGCGGGACATGGAGGAGTTTATCTCCCGCGCGCCCGCCAGGACGGTGTGAGCCGTCTTGGCGGCTCCAGCGGGATGAATTCGCCGCCGGCTTGTCAACTTCTGCGGCTCTCGTGGGGAAGAGTCCGCCGCCGGCTTCTCAACCTCAACGGCCAGCGGGGATGGCGCCGCGCGGTCTTACTTCTTCAGGTTGATCGCTGCCGCCAGGCCGATTGCCACCAGCAGGCCGCTGTAGCCGTGGTAGCCGGAAAACCAGAGCGAGATGGCCGTGATGAAACAGCCAAGCGTTATGATAAGGTATGCCAGACGCGGCAAGCTCGGACTCCTGTTCTGATAAGCACGCGCAAATCTCCCGCAAAGTTCGCAACATATTATACTTTAACGCGGGCGCCGGCGGGCTGAAGGTTAGCCGCGCGGGCGATTAATATTAATTGCCGGGAAGAAGATCCCGAAATCCCACATGGAAATCATTTCTGCATGAACCGAGAGATCCAGCAGGACAACCGAAAATCAGGCAGGGGCTCACGCGTGGTGCTGGCCCTGGATGCCATGGGCGGCGATTTCGCTCCGGTCGAGGTGGTGATGGGCGCCGCCGCCGTGGCCGGGCCGGAGCTGGCGATCACGCTCACCGGCCGCGGCGAGGAGATCGAGCGGGTGCTGGCGGATGCGGAGCCGGCCGCCCGCCGGCACATCAGCATCGTCGAGGCGCCGGAGACGATCGGTTTTGACGAGGAGCCGGCCAGGGCCGTGCGCGCCAAGGAAAACTCGTCGCTGGTGGCGGCCTGCCGCGAGGTGGCCGAGGGCCGCGCCGACGGCGCTGTCTCCGCCGGAAATACCGGCGCGATGCTGGCGGCGGCGATGATCAAGCTCAGGCGCATCAAGGGGCTCAAGCGGCCGGGGCTCTGCGCCGTGTTGCCGACGCCTGGCAGGCCCACCGTCTTCATCGATGTCGGCGCCAACGCCGAAGTGCGGCCGGTGCACCTACTGGAGTTCGCCAATATGGCCAGCATCTTCGCCGGGGAGGTGCTGGAGGTGAAAAATCCCACCGTGGGGCTGGTCTCCATCGGCGAGGAATCGGTGAAGGGCAACGAGCTGGTGCTGGAGGCGCACCGGCTGATGGCCGCCTCGCCGCAGCTCAACTTTTACGGCAACGTCGAGGGACGGGATATCGTTCGCAACGTCGTCGATGTGGTGGTCACCGACGGCTTCACCGGCAACGTCTGCCTGAAGCTGATGGAGAGTACATCATCACTTATCGTCGAAGAAGTCAAAAAGGCGGCGCGGCGCAGCCTGCTGGCCAAGATCGGCGGCGCGCTGCTGAAGCGCGAGCTGAACGACTTCAGGAAGAGCATCGACACCGAGGAGTTCGGTGGCGCCTATCTGCTGGGCGTGCGCGGACTGGTCGTCGTCTGCCATGGCAACTCCAGCCGCAAGGCGATCGCCAGCGCGCTCGGGTACGCCGCCCGCGCCTCACGCCAGAATCTAACCGGCAAGCTGCAGGAGCGCATCGCGGGCCTGGCGGCGCAGCCGGCAAAGGCCGGGGACCGGTAGGTGCTCCGTCGGGACGCGTGGCTTCGGCGGCCCGCCCGGCGGTCTTTGCCCTTCCCGGCGCCGTCTGCTGGCGCCGGTTTTGAAAAAACCGGTCCGGCATGGTAGATTCACCCGGATAAAACTCCGCTACAATCTCAGGCAACCGGAGGTTTTTGCATGACCAAAGAGGAAATTTTCGATCAGCTCAAGGAGATGCTGGTGGAACAGCTGGGCGTCGACGAGGCCGACATCACCATGAAAGCGTCCTTCCAGGACGATCTGGATGCCGACTCCCTGGACCTGGTCGAAGTAATCATGGAAATGGAAGACAAGTTTTCCGTCAAGATCTCTGACGAGGAGGCTGAGAAGATCCGCACGGTGGGGGAGGCCGTCGACTTCGTGGCGGAGCGCGTTTAGCCGGTTTTTCTAACAAGGAAGAACACAACCCTGTGACATCTCTCGCGGAACTGGCCGCAAGGCTGACGCCGGAACTATCCCGGCAGGTTTTCACCCACTCCTCGTGGGTGGCGGAGAGGACTCTCTCATACGAGCGGCTTGAGTTCCTCGGTGACAGCGTCCTCGGACTCTGCATCAGCACCGACATCTGCCGCCGCTATCCTGATTACAACGAAGGCGAGCTGGCCAAGGTGCGCGCCTACGTTGTCAGCAGGTACACCTGTGCCAAGGTGGGCGCCGCGCTGGATCTGGCCGGGCGCCTGCAGGAATCTGCCGAGGAGCTCGAGGCGGCCAACGCCGCTTCGCTGGCAAGCAACGCCAATGTGCTGGCGGCGGTGCTGGAGGCGCTCATCGGCGCCCTCTATCTGCAGTTCGGCCTGGACGCGATCATGGACGCCGTCATCGACGCCTTCGATGAGCACATCGCCTATGCCGCCAGCGAACACGTCGACTACAAGACCGTGTTGCAGGAACACGTCGCCAAATTGGGGCAGGAGGTCACCTACAACGTGGTGGCGGCCGAGGGTCCGCCGCATGCGCGCACCTTTACCTCCGCGGTAAGCCTCGACGGTGAGCTGCTGGGCCGCGGCAGCGGCAAGACCAAGAAGGTTTCCCAGCAGGAAGCGGCGAAGGAAGCGCTGGACGTGCTGAGGGAGCGCAGGCAGGGTCCGGGCCGCTGAAACGCCGGGCGGGAGGCAGTTTCCGGTGAGGGTGTCTGAGGATACAGGTTGGAAAGGAGACCGATGTTCCTGAAGTCAGTGAAAGTCAGGGGCTTCAAGTCGTTCGCGCGCCCGGTAGAGTTTGCGCTGGAGCCGGGCATAACCGTAGTTGTCGGCCCCAACGGCAGCGGCAAGAGCAACATCGCCGATTCGGTTACGTGGGCGATGGGCGAGCAGAGTCCCTCGGCCGTGCGCGGCTCAAGCATGCAGGACGTCATCTTCTCCGGCAGCGACAAACTGTCGCCTGCGGGGATGGCTGAAGTCGAGTTGTTGCTGGACAACAGCAACGGCCAGATCCCGATCGAATTCTCCGAAGTGCTCATCTCGCGCCGCCTTTACCGCGACGGCGAAGGCGCCTATTTCATCAACAAGTCCCCCTGCCGGCTGATCGATATCACCGAGCTGCTTTCCGACGCGGGCCTCGGTCAAAACACCCATTCGATCATCAGCCAGGGCCGGGTGGATGCCATCCTCGAAAGCAAGCCGGTGCACCGCCGCGCCTACATCGAAGAAGCCGCCGGCCTGGGCAAGTACAAGAAGCGGCGCCACCGCGCCGAGCGCAAGCTCGATGCCGTGCGGCGCAATCTGGAGCGCCTCGCTGACGTCGAAGAAGAAGTGAGGTCAAATCTGAGGCCGCTGAAGCGCCAGGCGACGGCGGCCGAGCGCTCCGCGCGGCTGGAGCAGCAGATCGCCGAGGCCGAGAGCCGCATGATCAAGGGCCGGCTCGCGGCGCTGACAGCCGAGCTTGCTCTTTCCGAGGACCAGGCCAGCCAGGCGGGCGCCCGCCGCGGCGAACTGGAAGCGCGGCTGGCCGCGACGGCGGCCGAGCGGCGCCAGACAGAAGAGATGCTGTCCGGATCGCTGCGGCGCCATCAGGAGCTGGCGTCCCGGTTTTACGGGCTGAAGTCACGCCAGGAGAACCTCGGCGGCCGGCGGGAAGCCACCGCCCGCCGTCTGGAGATGCTGGAGGTGGCGGCCAGGCGCGCCGGAGCGCGGCGCGAGAATTTAAACGGCCAGATCGCCCGCGTCAGCGCCGAGCTCGAACGTGCCGGGGAGGAGCGCGGCGCCGATCATGCGCAGCTAGCGCGGGTCGACGATGAGCTGCGGGCGCAGCAGGCCGAACTGGACCGGGTCGAGGCCGAACTGGACCGCCGCCGCCGGGCCGGTGAGGAGAAGACGCGCCGGGTCGGCGAGCTCGGGGCGCTCAAGGACCGCTTTGGCCACCAGATCGAATATCTTTCCCAGCGCCAGGAGAAACTGGCCGGAATGATCGAGCGCGCGGTGCTCGAGGCCGATGCGCGCCGCCGCGAACTGGCGGCGCTGGCCGAGCAGGCGCGTGGCGAAGCGGAGCGCATGGCTGAGTGGCACGACCGCGCCAGCCGGGCGGAAGCGGCGATCAAGCGGATCACGGCGCGCCGGGACGAGGCCGATGCCCGCCGCGAACAGGCGGCGCTGGAGCTGCGCCGGGTCGAGGAGGACCTGAAGATCGCCAAGGCGCGGTTGACCTTTATCGGCGAGAGTGACCGCGACCGCGCCGGCCTGCCGGCTGCCGCCAAAAAGCTTTCTGAAGAAAACGGCGTGAAGGCGCTGGTTAGCGTCGTCGAGGTCGATCCCGGCTATGAGCGGGCCGTGTCCGCGGTGCTTGGCAACATCCTGTTCGCCCTCGCCGCCAGTGATTTTGAGCATGCCCACCAGATGCTGCGTACGGTGATGGCAGCCGAGCTGGGCGGGGTCGAGATCGTCCTTCCGGGGGAGGCTGCCGGTTTCGAGCGGATCCCCGGTGAAGATTATCTGATCGATCACGTGCGCATCCCGGAGGAGTGGCTGCCCTACGTCGCGGAGACGCTTGCCAGCGTGCGGGTGGCCGAGGATGCCGAAGATATCGCCGCTGCCGGTGGCCTGGGCGCCTCCGGCACCTGGGTGACGCGCGACGGCGTCCTGTTCAGCGCCGGCCGGCGGCTGCTCAGCTATCAGGCCGACCTGCCTTCGTCGGTGCTGCTGAAGCATCGCAACGAGCGCCGGCAGCTGGAGCAGGAGCGGGCGGCGGCCGAGGCAGTCTGCGCCGGGCTGAAGGAGCGTCTGCATGCGCTGGGTCCGGAGCTGGAAGAGGCGGAACGGGAGCGGCTGGAGGCCGAGAAAGCGCTGCGGGACGTGCTGCAGGAGCGCCGCGATGCCGAGGGCAACGCAGCCGCCACGCAGCGGCAGCAGCGCGTGCTGGAGCAGGAGATCGAGCTGAAGGAAGCCAGCTGCGGACATCTGCGGGCCGAGCTGGCCAGGCTGGACGAGGAACTGGCTGAAGCCGGCACACGGCTGCGCGAGACCGAGGAGTCCCTGGAAGAAATGCAGCGGGCCGCTGGCGGCGCGGACGGTGAAGGCGAAGAGTCCCTGGCCGCTGCCAGGCTGTCACTTTCCCAAAAAGTTACCGAGCTCAAAATAACCGCGGCGCGGGTGCGCGAGCGCCAGCGGGTCGCCGATCAGGCGCTGGAGCGGTCCCGGCCGGTGCTGGGCCGGCTCGAGGACGAACTTCGGGCGATCACGTTCCAGATGGAGGCCTACCTCCGGCTGGCGCCGGTATGCGCCATGCTGCTGGACAGGATCGAGCGCATCGCGGGCGTGTTCGACGGCGTCGCCGGCGGGCTGGAAGCGACACTGAAAGAAAGCGAGGAGCTGGCGGACCGTCATTCCTCGAGCCTGCGCGAGCTTTCCACCGCCGAGGCGGAGCTGCAGCAGGAGCTGAGCCGGGCAAGCAACTCCAGCACCGACTGCGAGGTCCAGGTCGCCAAGCTGCGGGATCAGGTGGCGGACCATGAGGCGCGCCTGATAAAACTTTGCGAGCGCTTTCCGGAAGCGGGCCTGGAGGACGCCGAGGCCGCCGCCGCGGAGGAGCTGGACGCCGTCGAGGAGCAGATCGAGCGGCTCATCCGCCGCCGCGAACTGATCGGTCCGGTCAATCCGCTGGCGCAGCAGGAATATGAGGAGATGCTCGAGCGGCAGCGCTTCCTCGACGAGCAGCGTTCCGATCTGGAGCGCAGTCTCAAGGAGCTTTCCGGCCTGATTGGCGAGCTGACCGAGCGGATTGAATCCGACTTTGCCACCACTTTCGCCGCGGTGCGCGATCACTTCGCGGATGTGGTGGGCACGCTCTTCCCGGGAGGCGAGGGCAGGCTTACCCTCACGGAACCAGTGGCGCCGGCGGCGGATCTGGAAGGGGACGGGGAAACGGGCGGCGCCGGCGATGAAGCAGAGGCCGGCGCAGCGGCGGAAGATGACTGGGCGGCCAGCCGTTCCGGCGACCAGCGCGGCATCGAGATCTCGGTCAAGCCCGCCCGCAAGGCGTTGCGGAACCTGTCGCTGCTTTCCGGTGGCGAGCGTTCGCTGGTGGCGATCGCGTTTCTGTTTGCCATCTTCCTGGCGCGGCCGGCGCCGTTTTACATCCTCGATGAGGTGGAGGCGGCGCTCGATGACGTCAATATCACGCGCCTGCTGAACATGCTCAGGCGTTACCAGCACAAGACGCAGTTCATCGTCATCACCCACCAGAAGCGCACCATGGAATGCGCCGATGTCCTCTACGGCGTCAGCATGGGTGCGGACGGCACTTCCAAGGTCCTGTCGCGGCGGATGGACCAGCATGGCGAGGGCGATGTTCCGGGCAGCGATCGTGACGACGCGGCCACCGGAGCCGCAGACGCCACGGAACCCGAAGCCGCGGCGCTGGCCGGATAGACCATGGCAAAAACCTGGCATGAAGTCTTCAAGGGCCTGGAGGGCGAGGCGCCGGCAGCCGCGGTGGAGGAAGAAGCCGCGGGCGGCAGGAAAGGCGGCTGGCTGCGCCGGCTCAGGGAGGGGCTTTCCAAGAGCCGCCAGACAATGCAGCAGCAGCTGTCGGCGATCATGTTCGACAAGCTGGATGCGGATGTCTGGGAGCAGATAGAGGAAACACTCATTTTTGCCGATTGCGGCGTCGCCAGCACGGTGGAGATCGTTGACCGGCTGGAGACGGCGGCCAACGAGGGCCGGATCAGCGACCGGGAGCAGTTCAACCATGAGCTGGAGCAGGCACTGGTTGACATGTTCGCCGCCGGCGACGACCGCATCGATGTCTCCCATCAGCCATCCATCATCCTGATAGTCGGTGTCAATGGCACCGGCAAGACCACCACGATCGGCAAGATCGCCCACCACCTGAAGCGCGAGGGCAAGAGCGTGCTGCTGGCCGCCGGCGACACCTTCCGCGCCGCCGCGATCGAGCAGCTGATGGAATGGGGCAAGCGAGTCGACGTCCCCGTAATCAGGCAGGAGCATGGCAGCGACCCCGGCGCCGTGGTTTTCGACGCCATCGCCGCCGCCCGTGCCCGCGGCATCGATGTGGTGATCGTCGACACCGCCGGCCGCCTGCACACCCAGGTGCCGTTGATGGAGGAGCTGAAAAAAATTCACCGGGTCATCGCCAAACAGGTCCCGGATGCGCCGCATGAGGTGCTGCTGACTGTCGATGCCACCACCGGGCAGAACGGCCTCATCCAGGCGCGCCTGTTCGGCCAGGCGGTCGACGTGTCCGGCGTAATCCTCACGAAGCTGGACGGCACCGCCAAAGGTGGCATCGCGGTGGCGATCTCGCACGAACTCGGCCTGGCGGTCAAGCTGATCGGCGTGGGAGAGCAGATGGAGGATCTGCGGCCCTTCGACCCGCTTGATTTTGCCCGGGCGCTGCTGGAGGAATAATCAGCCCGCGCGCGGTCCAGGGAACCGTCAACCCGATTGCCGCATGTCTTGACACGTCAATCCCTAGTTTCTAATATTAGAGGTTGCTCATGCGGCGCCTGGCGCCGCACGGGATTCCAGGAGCAGCACCCGGATGGCGGTTTGCCGTCATCCGGCCAGGCTCCAGCTGAGGTTTGCGAGAACGGATAGTACGCGAAGCGGAAAGCGGATTGGCAGCGGCGAGGTTTTTGGCGGTATCATAGTGCCCTGGCTCGGGGCTGGCACCGGAGGGTGCCCGCGCCGGCATGCCTGCCTCCCCCGGTAGTTTCCCGTGCGCCCGTTTCGGGCATCAGCCAAGTTTATGAACGGCATCGATGAAACGCGGTAAGAATGTTTGACACATTGTCAGATAAGTTACAAAATGTGCTCGGCGGCCTGAAGGGACAGGGGCGGCTGAGCGAGGAAGACGTAAACAAGGCCATGCGTGAGATCCGCCTGGCGCTGCTGGAAGCGGACGTTAACTTCAAGGTAGTCAAGCAGTTCGTTGCCGCGGTGAAGGAGCGGGCCCTCGGCGAAGAGGTGACGGAAAGCCTGACGCCGGGCCAGCAGGTGGTGAAGATCGTCCACGAGGAGCTGGTGAAGCTGATGGGCGCCTCCTCGGCTAAGCTGAGCTTCTCGCCCAAGCCGCCGACCGTGGTGCTGATGGTGGGCCTGCAGGGTTCGGGCAAGACGACCACCTGCGCCAAGCTGGCCCGCAACCTGCTGTCGCAGGGCAAGCAGCCCGAGCTGGTCGCGGCCGACATCTACCGGCCGGCGGCCATCGAGCAGCTGAGGGTGCTGGGCGAGCAGGTGAAGGTGCCGGTCTTCACGATCGAGGGCAGCAACGACGCGGTCAGGATCGCCAAAAAAGGCGTCGAGGACGCCGCCGCTGCCGGCCGCGACGTGGTTATCATCGACACCGCGGGCCGCCTGCACATCGACGAGAAGCTGATGGATGAGCTGGTGCAGATCCGCAGCCAGGTCAAACCGCACAACATCCTCCTGGTGCTGGATGCGATGACCGGCCAGGACGCGGTCAACGTCGCCGAGCAGTTCCAGCAGCAGGTCAACTTCGACGGGGTCGTCCTGACAAAGCTCGACGGCGACGCCCGCGGCGGCGCCGCACTTTCGGTGCGGGCGGTCACCGGCAAGCCGATCAAGTTCGCCTCCACCGGCGAGAAGATCCAGGATTTCGATTATTTCCATCCCGACCGGATGGCCAGCCGCATCCTCGGCATGGGCGACGTGCTCACCCTGATCGAGCGGGCGCAGGAGAACATCGACGAGAAGAAGGCGCGCGAGCTGGAGGCGAAGCTGCGCAAGGCGCAGTTCACGTTCGACGACTTCCTCGACCAGATGCAGAGCATGCGCAAGATGGGGCCGCTGGCAGGGATGCTGTCGATGATCCCCGGCATCCCCAAACAGCTGAAGTCGGCGCAGCTGGACGAGCGTGAGCTGGACCGCGTGGAGGCGATCATCCGCTCGATGACGCTGGATGAACGGCGCCATCCCGAGATCATCAACGGCAGCCGCCGCCGCCGGATCGCGGCTGGTAGTGGCACTAATATTCAGGCAGTCAACCAATTGATCAGCAAGTTCCGCCAGATGCAGAAGATGATGAAGCAGCTGGCCGGCGGCAAGATGAAAGGTCTGCCCCCGGAACTGCTGGGAAAGACATAAACCCGGGACACCATACGTTTTTTCAGCAAGACGATCATGACGCGGCTGGCGCCGCCTGCGAAGTGGCGGCTGTGCCTGCGAATGATCGCCAGTGATGTCCAAAAGGAGGTGATTGAATGGCGGTAAAGATGAGACTGAGCCGTGTCGGCCGCAAGAAGAAGCCGTTGTACCGGATCGTCGTCGCCGATTCCCGTTCGCCAAGGGACGGCAAGGTGATCGAGAACATCGGCCGCTACGGTCCGCAGGACGAGCCGTCCTTCATCGAGATCGATGAAGACAAGGCGCGTGACTGGTTGGCAAAGGGGGCCCAGCCGACGGAAACCGTGAGCAAGCTGCTGGCGGTCAAGGGGATCTCTAAGTAAGGGCGCGCCTGGGACGCCCTTATCGAAACCGGTTAGGCGGAAACGGAGGAAGCAGTGAGAGAACTACTCGAGTACCTGGCCAAGTCCCTGGTGGACCATCCTGAGGATGTGAAGGTGCAGGAGACCGAGACCGACACCACCGTGGTGCTGGAGCTGACGGTCGCCAAGGATGACATCGGCAAGGTGATCGGCAAGCAGGGCCGCATTGCGCGCGCGCTGCGCACGATCGTCAAGGCGAGCGCGGTCAAGAACGGCAAGCGGGCCATCGTAGAGATTGTCGACTGAGCGCAGGCAGAGCGATCCCTGCCGCGGGAATAGGCTTGCGTGCGGGATCCGGAGGCATTTGTGGTAATGGATGCAGATGGGGGAGAAACCAGTCTTAAAGGGGCGCCCGACTGGGTGCTCGTGGGCATGGTGAAACGCATTCACGGCCGCGAGGGGGAGATGCTGATCATGCCGCTCACCGATCGCAGCGACCGGTTTGAAGCGGGGGCGGAGCTTTATCTCGCCCGAAAACGCCGGCAGGAGCGCCTGCCGGTGAGAATTATCGCCATGCGCCGATCGGACCGCGGTCCGCTGGTGCGAATCGAGGGCTACGACTCGCAAGAGAAGGCGCAGGAGCTGTTCGGCGCTTCGCTGTTTGTCCCCGGCGCCGAGGTGGCGCCGGTCGGAGAGGATGCTTTCTTCGCCTTCCAGCTGGAAGGGCTGGAAGTGTATGCGGGCGGCGAGCGCGTCGGCAGCGTCAGCGCCGTCCACGAATCGCGCAAGGCAAATCCCTATCTCGAGATCGATCCGGGCGGCGACAGCGAAACCGTCTATATACCATTTGTCAGACAAGTAGTTCTATCGATCGATCTGGAAGCCGGCCGCATCGAGATCCCGGAAGGCTTCCTTGGCTGACATCGACATCTTCACGCTCTTTCCCCAGTGGTTTAACTGGTTTTTCGAGCAGCGGCACGTGACCGGCGCGATGCAGGCCGGCAGCCTCAGCGTGCGGCTGTTCGATTACCGGGACTACACTCCACTCAGCCATGGCCAGGTGGATGATACGCCCGCCGGAGGCGGCGCCGGCATGGTGCTCAGGGTCGATGCGGTGTGCGCGGCGCTGGAAGCGGTTTACGGCGCCGATGGCGCGGCGGTGCGCGACCGGCAGCCGGTGTTCCTGCTTTCGCCGCGGGGGCGGCGCCTGGATGAGACGCTCGTCGGCGAGCTTGCCGCGCTGGACGGGTTCACCCTCCTGTGCGGCCGCTACGAAGGTTTTGACCAGCGCATCGCAGACCACCTCGCTACCGGCGAGATCTCGATCGGCGATTATGTCGTCAGCGGCGGAGAGCTGCCGGCGATGGTGCTGGTGGACGCGCTCACCCGGCGGCTGCCAGGGGCCCTGGGCAGCGAGGAGAGCGCCGTCTACGAATCTTTTTCCGCCGGGCTGGGCGGCCGCCTGGAATATCCCCATTACACCAAGCCGGCCGATTTCCGTGGCTGGAAGGTGCCCGAGGTGCTGCTTTCCGGCAACCATGCCGCCATCGAGCAGTGGCGCCGAGAGCACCTGGGATAGCCGTACGGGTTTGTCATGGCTGGATTCGCGGTATATTTTTTCATCAGTCAGATGGCAGCTTTCCAGGCCGGTTGCGCCGGTTTTGTTGCAATTCCGCCTCATAACCTCTAGAATTTCGAACTTGGCACTAAAGATTGGCAGCAGCGCCGATTCCGGCGCCCGCGCCGCAAGACGGGGCGGTATGCCGCGAGGAGAAATCATGAACCAGACGATAGCGAGACTCGAAGAACAGCAGCTGAAGAAAGGCATCCCGCAGTTTAAAGCGGGTGATACGGTCAAGGTGCACTTTCAGGTGATCGAGGGCACTCGCCGGCGAATCCAGGTCTTCCAGGGGATTGTCATCAAGCGCCAGGGTGAAGGCGCCCGCGAGACGTTCACGGTGCGCAAGCACTCGTTTGGAGTCGGCGTGGAGCGCACTTTCCCGCTTTACTCGCCAAAGATCGACAAGATCGAGGTGCTCAGCATCGGCGATGTGTGCCGCGCCAAGCTCTACTACCTGCGCTCGAAAGTTGGCAAGAAGGCCAGGGTTCGGGAGAAGCAGCGCTAGGCCACTGATACAAATGGGCGAGGAAATCAACCAGACGCCCGCAGATCGGGGAGGGGCGGCGGAGTCGGATGAAGCATCCGGCGAGTCCCACGGCGCAACGTCGCTGGAACCCGGCTACACCACTCCCAAGCGAAAACGGCCGCGGAGCCTCGCCCGCAGCATCGGCGAACTGATCGTCATCGTCGCCAGCGCGGTGATCATCGCGTACCTGATGCAGCTGCTGGTGGTCAAACCCTTCCTGATCCCGTCCGGATCGATGGAGCACACCCTCGACATCGGCGACAGGGTGCTTGTCTTCCGCCAGGCCTACCGCTTCAGTGACCCCCAGCGCGGCGACATCATCGTCTTTCCGTCGCCGCTGCCGGAAGATCACGGCGAAGACCTGATCAAGCGCATCATCGCTGTTGGCGGCGACACGGTCCAGGTGATCAGGGGCCAGGTGATCCTTAATGGTCAGCCACAGGTAGAACCTTATGTCAACGGCACCGATACCAGCAGTTTCGGTCCCGTGACGATCCCGCCAGGGAACGTATTCCTCATGGGCGACAACCGCGCTGACAGCAAGGACAGCCGTTTCTGGCCGACGCCCTGGCTTTCCGAACAGAATATTATCGGCAAGGCGTTCATGATCTACTGGCCGCTTAACCGCCTCACCTGGTTCGGTTAGAGCGCGGTGTCCGCCCGCAGCGCCAGCCCCCTGTTCGAGTTTGATTTCAGGCTGTGCGGCGGCTCGGGCGAGGTCGCCGGCGCTGACGAGGCCGGACGCGGCTGTTTTGCCGGGCCGCTGGTGACCGCCGCGGTCGTGTTCGACTACTCAGGCTTCGAAACCGGTCACTGCCGGACGCTGCTGGACGGGCTGCACGATTCCAAGAAACTGACAGCGGCCGCCCGCGCGCGGCTCTATCCCTTATTGATTCGTTGCGCCGCGCGATTTTCCGTGGTCGTATCCAGCGCCAGGAGCATCGACGAAAACGGTATGCACCGGACTAACCTGGGCGATCTGGAGCGCTGCCTGGGGATGATATCGCCCTGCCCGGAACTGGTTCTGATCGATGGCTGGAAGCTGCCGGCGAGCGCCCCGCCGCACCGGCCGGTCAAAGGGGGAGACTCGCTGAGCGCCGCCATCGCTGCCGCGTCGGTTATCGCCAAGGTCACCCGCGACCGGCTCATGCGTCGTGTGCACCTGCTTTATCCCCAGTACGGTTTTGACAGCCACGTCGGCTATGGCACCAGGGCACACCGCGAGGCCATCGCCGCCAACGGCTACAGTCCGCTGCACCGGCGTTCCTTTAAATCCGATTCCATTTTCGGGACGGCCGGGGCCGGATGACCGCCGCCGGGGGGCATGGCGAGGCTGGGCGGGCCGGCGCCGATCCGCGTGTGACTCGGGGCCGCGCCGGCGAGGCGATCGCCTGCCGGCACCTGGAGCGTCACGGCTACACCATCATCGAGACCAACTACCGTTCCCGTTACGGCGAGCTGGACATCATTGCCGGGATTGGCAACATCATCGCTTTCATCGAGGTCAAGGCCCGCCGCGGCCGGAAGTTCGGCGAGCCCTTTGAAGCCATAGGCCCGCGCAAACAGGCGCAGATCCGGCGCATGGCCGCGATGTGGCTGGCTGAACACCAGCGCGACGAAGGCATCGCCGGGCTGAGCTTCCGCTTCGATGCGGTCTCGATCATGCTGGACGGCCGCGACGAAGAGGCGCAGCTGCTGCATCTCGAGGACGCCTTTAGATAGGCCGTTCGCTGCGCCGGTTTCCAGAAGCGCGCATCTCTGATAATCTAACGCTCCTCACTCGTCACCTTCTCTTGCGGCAGCTCCCATCAGGGGAGTGATGCCGGATGCTTGCCAGGCTGCACAGCCACGCAGTGCTGGGGATGGATGCCTATCCGGTCGAGGTCGAGACCGACCTGGGCTGGGGCCTGCCCGCCTTTACCATCGTCGGATTACCCGACGCCTCGGTGCGCGAGGCCAAGGAGCGCGTCCGTGCCGGAATTGCCAACTCCGGCTATGAGTTCCCGCTCCGGCGGATTACGGTCAACCTGGCGCCGGCGAATGTGCGCAAGGAGGGGCCGTTGTTCGACCTCCCCATCGCCGTATCCCTGCTGGCCGCTTCCTCACAATTCGTCTCCGAAATGCTGGAAGAATACAGCGCCGTCGGCGAGCTCTCACTGGACGGGTCGGTGCGCAGCGTCCGCGGCGTGCTGGCTATCGCCGAGGGCGCCCGCCGGTCGGGAAGGCGGGGGCTGCTGGTGCCGGCGGCGAATGCAGCCGAGGCGGCGCTGGTTGGCGGCATCGAGATCATCGGGGTCAGCAGTCTCAGGCAGGCTGTGGCGTTCTTCTCCGGCGACGAAGCGCTGGCGCCGGCAAAGGTCGACGGCCTGGCCCTGCTGGGGACGGCCGGGTCCGGGCAGCCGGATCTTGCGGATGTGCGCGGACAGGAGCTTGCCCGGCGCGCTCTCGAGGTTTGCGCCGCCGGCGGCCATAATATGTTGATGATCGGCCCGCCGGGATCCGGCAAAACGATGCTGGCGCGGCGGCTGCCTTCCATCCTGCCGGCGCTGGGCATGGAGGAAACAATCGAGGTGACGCGCGTCTACAGTGTCGCCGGCCTTCTGGGCGGCAGCCGGCCGGTTGTGGCCGGCCGGCCGTTCCGCTCGCCGCACCATACCATCTCGCACATCGGCCTGGCCGGAGGCGGCGCCAGCCCGCGCCCCGGCGAGGTGAGCCTGGCGCATCTGGGCGTGCTGTTCCTCGATGAGCTGCCGGAATTCTCCCGCCTGGCGCTGGAGACCCTGAGGCAGCCACTGGAGGACGGCATGATCTCTGTGTCCCGGGCGCTCATCTCGGTGACGTTTCCGGCCAGATTCATGCTGGTGGCGGCGATGAATCCCTGCCCCTGCGGCCACCTGGGCGATGCCCGGCGCGAGTGCGTCTGCCCGCCGCAGAGGATAGACGCATACCGCGGTCGCATCAGCGGTCCGCTCCTGGACCGCATCGATGTCGTGGTCGAGGTGCGGGGTCTGACCAGGAAGGAGCTCACCGGCACGGGCTCGCGCGAGGCGTCGGCCTCCGTGGCGGCGCGCGTCGCTGCCGCCCGCCAGCGCCAGCGGCGGCGGTTTGCCGGCGCTGCCGGCGGTGATGCCTGCTTCTGCAACGCCCAGATGCCGGCCGGGATTACCGAGCGGCTCTGCCGGCCGGACGCCGCCGCGGTCCAGTTGCTGGAACAGGCCATCGACCGGCTGGCTCTCAGCGCCCGCGCGCATCATCGCATCCTCAAAGTCGCGCGCACGATAGCGGACCTCGATGGCGCCGAAGTGATCGGGGCGGCGCACCTGGCGGAAGCGATCGGCTACCGGGGCATAGACAGGCAGGCCTGGCATGGCTGCTGAATCATCCGGCGCCGGAGGCGCTATCGCCGGGCCGGATGCGGCATTGGCGCTGGCTTTGTTCACCTGCGGTGTCATCAAACGGCCGCTGCCGGCACTCTCCCGGAAACTGGCCCCGGAAAGACTCTGGGCGCTGGCGCCGGATGAGCTGGCGGCGCATTTCAAACTGACCAGGCTGGAACGCGAGCGGCTTCGGGCTTTTCGCGCCGGCTTCTCGCCTGCGCATGAGCGTCAGGCCCTGTCCCGCCGGGGGATAGAGTTTGCCGCGCTGGGGCAGGAGGGCTATCCACCGGCGCTGGCGCAAATCTTCGATCCGCCTGCGGGGATATTCGTTATCGGCGGTGGCGCGGCGGGTCCTCTGGCCCGCCTGCGCGAGCTCGTGGCGGGCCGCCGCATCGCGGTAGTGGGTGCGCGCGCAGCCTCGCGATACGGTCTCGACGCCGCCGGACAGCTGGCCGGAGCCCTGGCCGGCAGTGGTGTCTGCATCTGCAGCGGCCTGGCTTTTGGCGTGGACGCCGCCGCCCACCGCGCCGCCATCGGGAGCGCCGGCGCCACCATGGCCGTGCTGGGGTGCGGCCCTGAGCGCATCTATCCGCGCGCGAACGCGGCCCTCTACAGAAAGATACTAAAGTCGGATGTCATCATGTCCGAATATCCACCGGGAACAACGCCGTTGCCATGGCGCTTCCCCGCCCGCAACCGCATCATCGCCGGCCTGTCCGAGGGCGTCATCGTGGTCGAGGCCAGGGAGAAGAGCGGCGCGCTGATCACAGCCGACTTCTGCCTCGAGCAGGGCAAGGAGGTCTTCGCCGTCCCGGGAAGCATTTTCTCGGAGCTGTCGGCCGGGCCACATCAGCTCATCAGGTCCGGAGCTGTGCCGGTGACGCGGCCGGAGGATGTCTTCGAGGCGCTGGGCATCGAGCCGCCGGCGGACCGGACTGAAGCCGGGTCGCCTCCGCTCGGCGAGGACGAAGCACGGCTCTACCGGCAGCTGGCGGCAGATTTCCGTCACCTGGACCAGCTGGCGGCAGGCGCAGGTCTGGACAGCGGCGCGGCTGCGGGGGCGCTGGTGTCTTTGGAGATCAAGGGGCTGGCGCGGCACGACCCGGGACGTGGGTATGCGCTCAGGTCAGGCATTTAAGGGCGCTCCGGGGGGCCAATGCCCAGGCTGGCGGGCCGCCCGGGCAGGTTCGGAAAAGCGCGGCGGCAAAGGATGAAAGGGCCCTGTGTCGAAAGTAATCAGGATCGCTGGCGAAGTGGTGTGAATTGGAAGCTGAAAGCACATCGGGGAATCCCTCCGCGGGAAACCCATATTCTGATGAGCCATCCGCGGAGAAGAGCTCCGCGGTTGGGCGCGCCATCGGCGGAACCATTGACGAGGCGCGCGCCCAGGACCTGGCGATCCTGAGCCGCTATCTGTCCTCGCTGATCCAGGTGGGCAGCTCTGACAAGACGCTGCTGGCTTATCGCCGGGACTGCCGCCAGTTTCTCCGGTATCTTGCCGCCGAGGATGTCGAATTCCCCGGCAGCGTCGATTACCGGCTGCTCCGGCGTTACGCGATATTCCTGGCCGGGTTCAATTACCAGAAGTCGAGCGTCGCGAGGAAGCTGTCGGCTGTTCGCGGGCTGCTGAGATTTTGCCGTTCCGAAGGGCTGATCAGGACCAACCCTGCCGAATCGCTGGCGTCGCCGAAACAGCCGCGCAAACTGCCGGTGGTGCTGCGCCCGGCGGAAGTGATAGATTTCCTGGAGACGATCGACACCGCCAAGCCGCTGGGCATTCGCGACCGCGCCATCTTCGAGCTGCTATATGGCAGCGGTCTGCGCAGCGAAGAGGTGGTCAATCTGGAAACCGGCGATCTGGATTTCGAGCAGGAGCAGCTGACGGTAACCGGCAAGGGCAACAAGACCCGCGTAGTGCCGGTCGGTGAGATTGCTTTGGGTTCGGTACGGGAATATCTGGAAAGAGGCAGGCCGGAACTGATCAACCAGGAGTCGAACATGGGCGATCCCGGGAAGCTGTTTCTGTCTTCACGGGGCAAGCCGCTGGGCACTTCCGACATCAGGCGCCGCACGACCAAGTACGTCAGGGGCGCCGCCATCAGGAGCGGCGTCTCATCGCATGTGTTCAGGCACTGCTTTGCCACTCATCTTCTCGAGGGAGGAGCCGATTTAAGAGCGGTACAGGAGCTTCTGGGCCATGCGTCGATTTCCACGACCCAGCGTTATACGCACGTGAGTGGAGCTCACCTGCGGAAAGTCTATGAGCGGGCCCATCCACGGGCGCGCCGTCAGTGACGGGAAAATGCCGGAAGATGACAAAGAAATAATCGAGTTATGGCGGCGGTACAAGCAGGGCGCCGATCCCGTGGCAAGGGACCGGCTGATCCTGACGTACGCGCCGCTGGTCAAATACGTCGCCGGGCGCATGGGCACCAATTTTCCTTCGCACGTGGAAGAGTCGGACCTCATCAGCTATGGCCTGCTGGGACTGATCGGCGCCATCGAGCGCTTCGATCTTTCACGCAACATCAAGTTTGAGACCTACGCCATCACGCGTATCAAGGGTTCAATCCTGGATGAACTTCGTTCGCTTGACTGGGTGCCGCGCTCCGTGCGCAGCATGGCCAGGCAGATCGAGCGCAGCAGCGCCAAGCTGGAAAACAAGCTGCACCGCGCTCCTTCCGACGAAGAGATGGCCAGCGATCTCGGCCTCACGATGGATGAATTCCGCGATGCCCTCACGCGGATCAGCTCCAGTACGATCGTGGCGCTGGAGGAGCTGTGGACGATCTCCAGCACCGGCACCGAATCGGTGGCTCTGATCGACACCATCGAAGACCGGCAGAGCAAGGATCCGGCCGCAGTGGTCGATGTCAACGACGTAAAGGAACGACTGGCCGGCGCCATCTCCAACCTGCCGGAACGGGAGAAGATCGTGATCGCACTCTACTATTATGAGGGGCTGACGCTGCGTGAGATCGGCGATGTGCTGGGAGTAACCGAGTCGCGCGTCTCCCAGCTGCACACCAAGGCCATCCTGCGGTTAAAGGGCCGGCTGAAAGACCAGGTGGAACCGGCGCAGATTCAGTAACAGTGGGCGCCGCCAAAATAAAAAAGACCGCGTTCGCAAACGCCGTCTTTTAGAAGTCAAAAAGCAACGATAATGATCCGTTACAATCATTATCTATGAGGACAATGGCAGGATATCAACCCGCCAAAGTAGCCCCGCTTTAATGAGAACTCTTGTTTTCCTCTTCGTCCTGTCCGCAGGTCCCCTTAATACCACAATAGGCCAGAACCGCAACTACAGGGGCCAGCACCAGGATGAAAAACAGGAATATAATGGCTTCAACTGGCACCGATGTCACCTCCCAGGGCGCAATTAGATTGCAATAAAATTATACCACCCAAACCGTTTACAAACACCTCTGACAACGGGCGCAACCAAAGCTCATGGCCATCATAGCGGCGCGGATGCGTTAAACGCAAGCGGCGGCGCCGGCGCGGATCGTCGTTCGCCTGCCAGCATGTTGCGCTAAGACACCGCGTGGAGGGACGCCGGGTGATGCAGCCGAAACGGCCATCCATCTAGGCCGGGAGCGGCCGGTTTCCGTCCAGCATTACCATCGGGAAACGGACGCCGGGCCTTGAGCGGCTCCAACCTGGAAAAAATAAATAGCGCAATTAGCACGGCTTTTCTGCGAAAAAACGGATGGGGAATAAGCTCGTTTTCATGATTGTAGTAATCCTGTTTGACACCGGTTGTGCCGAAGTATAGAATTTCGTCCGGCCGCTTGTGCCTTTTTTCACTGATACACGATGCAGGGGAGAGAATTGAAGGGCCGATCGATTTTAACTGTGATTCTGTTGGTGCTGTTTGTCGGGTTGGGAGGTCTCACCTTCTGGGGTGTGCAGAAAACCAATAGTCCGAATTTCTGCGCAAGCTGTCACATCATCACCCCGTACGTCGACACATGGAAGACCTCTTACATGGGTCAGAAGGGCGTGACCTGTATCGACTGCCACTTTGAGCCGGGCGTTCTCGGCTTTGTTCGTGGCAAGATCTATTCGCTGATCAAACTGTCGGAGTATGCCACGCATACTTATGACAAGCCGCCGGCATCCGCCGACCTGCTGACGACTTCTGCTTGCCTGCAGTGCCACGGCAACGAACGCAGCTCGAAGTATCCGAACGCGCAGGATGTCGTGAATCCGAGCGCGCCGAGCTATCCCAAGATCGCCGTGACGGACCAGTATAATCCGTCAAACACGATCATGTTCCCGCACGACTATCATGTTAATGTCGCCCAGGTAGCATGCTCCGACTGCCATTCCGCGGTAGTGCACGGCACCAATCTGATCAAGGATCGACCGCAGGCGGCCGCTAAACCCGCGTTCTGCTCCAGCTGCCATTCGGGAGACGTTGCACCGATCCTGTTTGGCACTATCAAGCTGTCGGGCATCATCCATCCGGGCGACCCGCATATCGACACCAATGTCTGGAAGAATAACCACTGGCGGCTGGCGCACGGGCCGGGTGCGATCAACGGCGTGCGGTATGACAAAATCGAACCCAAGACCTGTCTTGCCTGCCATCAGGATCCGACCCAGGCACAGGGATGCAAGAGCTGTCACTTCCCGAGCGAGCCGACGTTTACTGCCACGAACGACACGCAGCGGGCCAGCGCGGAGCCGCTGGGCATGTTCGGCCTGGTGATCGGCATCTTCCTCGTGACGCTTGTGCCATATCCGAAGGTGAAACGGTTCATCTTCGAGGGCTGGATCGCGGTGCTGCTGTCTGGCGCAGTGCTGGCAACCGATGTCTATGCGATCTACAAGGTCGTGGCGCAGGTGCTGGATACGACAACGGGCAGCCGCGACATCGGACCGGTGACCCTCTGGATAGCTTATCTGCTGGCAAGCGCCAGCCTGCTGACCTTCCTGTTCCACCAAGGCGTGCTGAAGCCGAAACGTAGGAGACTTTCGGGAGATGAATGATATGAGCAAACATGGCGCAGTTTCGACTCAAGGCGGTAGCGCCATGGAGGTAACCCGCCGCCGGTTTCTGTCCATATTCTTTGGCATCGGCTCGGCGCTCGGCCTGGGGGCCTTTGCGGCGCCGCTCATCCGGTACGTCTATCCGGTGCTGAAGGGCACCGTTTACGAGAAACAGAAGATTGCAGCGGTCGCCGACGTCACTGGCGATGGCGTGCGCTTCGACTACCAGGACATTCCGTCGATGCTGATCCAGAAGAAGGACAAGAGCTACGCCGCGTTTTCACTGGTCTGCACGCATCTGGGCTGCATCGTCAAGTGGGAGCCGCAGAACTTCGATTTCCACTGCCCCTGTCACGGTGGCAAGTTTAACGAGAACGGAAAGAACATCGCGGGGCCGCCGCCGAAGCCTTTGACCGAGTGGAATATCACGCAGGAGGCGGGGCAGATCTTCGTGAACGGCGTTAAGAGCGGCGGATAATTACGGGCCGCAAAGGTATGCGAGCAATTTTGAGCAACATTGAAATAACAGTGGAGGAAATTTCGATATGAGGCTGGGAGTTCTTGATTTTCTGGATGAGCGGTTGGACGTCCGGCGCATCAGCCGGGAATTTGCCGAGCACCGTGTGCCTGATCACGTCAACTGGCTGTACTGCTTTGGCGGCATCACTTTCCTGTGTTTTATGGTGCAAGCGGCGACCGGCATTCTGCTGGCTTTTTACTATCAGCCGAGCGTATCCACTGCCTATCCGAGCGTGCTGCACATCATGGATGGCCTGCCCTTTGGCGTGGTTATCCGCAGCCTGCACGCCTGGACCGCCAACATCATGATCATCATGGTGATCGTCCATATGCTGCGCGTCTTTTTCCACGGCGCCTACCGGCCGCCGAGGGAGCTCAATTGGGTTACAGGCGTGCTGCTTTTCTTCATGACCGTGACCTTCGGTTTCTCCGGCTACCTGCTGCCGATGAACCAGCTTTCCTACTGGGCCACAAAGGTTGGCAGCGAGATCGCCGGCGCCATGCCTTTTGTTGGCCAGTACATTCAGGCGTTTCTGCTTGCCGGTAACAAGATCGGCGACGATACCCTTACCAGATTCTACGGAATCCATGTGATCATTCTGCCGATAGTGCTGTCGATGTTCCTGGCGGCGCACTTCTATATGATCCGCAAGCAGGGAATTGCCGACCCGCTTTAAGTCACAGCTAATCGAGGAAGCTTAAGGGAGCCAAATGAGTCCAGAGATGAACCATTCGCATGACGATCACGGAGAGGGCGGAGTCCCGTTTCTCCCCGATCATTTCGTCAAGGAATTAGCGGTAATAACCCTGATCCTGGGCATCCTTTTCTTTCTGGCGACGCTGATGCCGGCGCCAATGGGCCTGCCGGCCAATCCGCTAAAAACGCCGCTGGGCATCAAGCCGGAATGGTACTTCCTGAGCGTCTACCAGATTCTGAAATACGTGCCCAAGACGGTCGGCATCGCCTGGTCGTTCCTGATCTTTCCGCCGGTCCTGATGATCTTCCCGTTCTTCTACCGGTTTTATGCCCGGTACAAGTACGGCCGGCTGATCATACACACGCTGGGTGCGCTGGGAGTTTTCCTGGCGGTCTTCCTGGCGGCGCTGGCCTACCTCGGCTTCGAATAAGTCGTGGGCCGGGTGATCCGGTCTAAGGGTGGCCGCGCGGGTGGCTGGCGGGAAATGTGAAATAGTGAAAACCGCTCAGGCTGGAAGCGCAGGTATCCGGCAGTGCGGCAGCATAGAAGGGGCGGCAGGGGGCAAAAGGGTGTGGCAACCCGGGAGCAAGGATGTATCTCCCGGGTGGAAGTTATCTGGAGCGGGTTCTAGTCGCGATTGGCGGGGCGGATCTCGCAGCGGTTGCGCCTGAGCTCACGCCGCCAGGTAACGATCAGCTCACCGATGGTGAAAGCGGTAACACCGAGGCCGAAAACGATTACGGTAAAGGCTTCGATGAGCGCCATTGGATCGTTGGTCATGATCGAATCTCCTTGTCTTCCCTGATTTACCAGCTTGCCAGAGTATGATAATTATGTTTTGAGCTTTTGGCAAGCGCAAGTTTCACCCTGTTGACACTTCTGTGAGACTCAGGTCCCGGTCGCCGGGAAGATGGCCTTCCGGCGCGGACATGGAGGTCGAACATGGATGCGGTCTTGTCGGGGTCGAACCCGGGGGGGCAAAAGAGGGCTGGCAACCATGCCATCCTGTGGCTGGCGGGTATTTTCGTGCTGGCCGCGGCGATGCGCACCATCGGCGTGCTGTCGCGGCAGATGATCCAGTTCGACGAGACTTCCTACGCCCGTATGGCCGAGAACCTGCTGGCAGGCAACGCGCCCTGGGACATCACCCACACCTCGACCACCCACTTCTCCATCCTCTATCCTGTCGTCACCGCCTCTTTCGCTGTGGTGCTGCGCAGCTGTGTGGCAGCTGGTTACGCGGTCTCGGTGCTGTTCAGCGCGCTGCTGGTGCTGCCCGCCTTTATGTTCGGCAAGGTGATGTGGAATTACCGCGTCGGTCTCGCCGCAGCTGCCCTGATCGCCGTGCTGCCCATCCTGGTCGACAATGGCAGCATCATCGACGGCCAGAACCTGTTCGCCTTCTGGGTGCTTTGCGCCATGTTCTTCGGCTACCGGATGCAGTTCACCAAGCGCTGCATGTGCGGCATGCTCTCCGGCACCTGCCTCGGAATCGCCTACCTGGATGATCCCTCGGCGCTCTACTATCTCGTGGTGCTTTTCGGCCTGCTGGTGATCATCGGCCTGCGGCAGGAGGTGGCCAGTTACGCCAACCGGGCCGCCTGGCACTTCGCGCTGATGTTCCTGCTGTTCGCCGTCCCCAACATCATTTTCATTACGGTGGAAACCGGCGGCATCAACCTGCAGGACCGGCCGGTCGATGAGCTGTACGCGGCGGTGCACAACCTCAAGCCCGACAGCCTCAACCGCGAGCAGCAGCTCATGGGGCTGAATGCGTCCGGCAACCTGGTGCTGCCCCAGTTGCAGAATGGTGACGGCCTGGTGCAGACATTCGTCAAGGACCCCGTGGGGCTGGTGACCGCCTCGGTCCGGCGCGACTACGGTTATTACGTGCGCAACGTCGCCACGCTCTTCCCGGCGTGGTTGCTGATGCTGATCGGCCTGGGCGTGTTCAAGACGGTGTGGAGCAAGCGCGAGGCGCTTAAATACGGCTTCTTCGCCCTGATGCTGGTGCCGATATTGACGCTGCCGCTCCGATGGGTGGACGTGCGCTTCATGCTGCCTTTCATGGCCATCTTCATGCTCTGGGCAGCGCGCGGCTGGATGAACCTGGAGAGCTGGAGTGTCGGCACCGTGGGCGAGCTGCTGGGCTGGCACGGCGAGCATCCGCGCGCCACATTCGGCATCCAGGCGGCGCTGGCAGCCCTGGTGATCGTGCCGGTGGCGGCGCTGGCGATCTGGACGGTGACTTCGGCCAGCTATCCGGTGCAGTACCGGCGGGCGGGAGAGTGGCTGAAACAGAACGGGGGAGACGGAAGCCGCATCATGAGCCGGGAAACCTCGACCGCCTATTATGCCGGCGGCACCGAAGTCATCCTGCCTTATGCCCCGGCGCAGGAAGTTGTAGACTATGGGCGGCGCCAGGGGGCGAAGTACCTGGTGATCTCGCGCCAGGTGGTCGACCAGCTGCGGCCGCAGCTGGCGGATCTGCTCCGCTCCGGCAGCGCGTACGGGTTGACGATGGTCTACCGGTCGGGTGCCGGCACCGCGGACGATACGATAATATACAAGCTATAGCCTCCGGACCCGGGCAGCTCCTGACAGGCGCACCCATTGATGACAGGATGAAAGCGGGGCGCAGATAATTAAACGAATCAGCCGGATAGATTACTCATGAGCAGCAGCTTCGTTGACAGATTAAGTAACTGGGCCACCACCAGCGGGATTCGCATTGTTGCCATCATCCTCGGGGCGGTGGTTTTCTATTATGTGTTCCGCACCGTCTTCCGGCGCCTGATCAAGGTCGCAGCCCGCAAGGTCGGCGACAGCGATCTGGTGTCGCGCGAACAGGAGATGCGGGCGCGCACGCTGGGCGGCATCGTCCGCGGCCTGATCATCGTCATTCTCGTCATCATCGTCTTCCTGATGGTGCTGCGCGAGCTCGGCTATGACATCGGGCCGCTGCTGGCCGGCGCCGGCATTGCCGGCATCGCCGTTGGCCTGGGGGCCCAGACGCTGGTCAGGGATCTCATCGGCGGCTTCTTTGTGCTGCTGGAAGGCCAGTTCTACATCGATGACATCATCGAAGTCGGCGATGTCAGAGGGCGCGTGGAGGCGATCAGGCTGAGGACCACGCTGATCCGCGATAGTGAGGGAATACTGCACATCGTCCCCAACGGCGAGATGCGCGTGGTGTCGAACCTCACCAAAGGATGGTCGCGCGTGGTGCTCGATATTACAATCGACATCAGCGAGGATATCGACCGGGCGATCGACGTCATCCGGGAAGCGGCCCGCGGCGCCGCCATGGACGATTCTCCGGTTGCTGTTTACATCAAGGAGGGACCGGACGTGCTGGGAGTGGAATCGATCGTGGGCAAGCAGGTGACGCTCCGGGTGGCGGCCCGCACAGAGCCATTCAAGGACCTGGACGTCGCGCGCGAGATCCGCAAGCGGGTCGCCATGGCGATGGCAAAGAGCGAGCTCAAAGTGGGGGACGCGTAGCATTGGCGGCGCGCGGCCTCCGGCCGCTCCGTCCGGCTCGCGATGGGAGCGAAGCGCCTGGCTTGCGCCGTGCCATGTGCACTTCTATAATCTTCAACGTGGACTTAAGATGTTGGAGGCTTTCCAACCCGGCCTCCAGCATCCTTCTTTCTTGCCTCATCGCGGGGGATTAGCTCAGCTGGGAGAGCGTTTGGCTGGCAGCCAAAAGGTCAGGGGTTCGAATCCCCTATCCTCCACCAACTTTTGACCCCTCTTTTTTGGCTTTGCTAAGCCATTTTTTCTTCGATATATTGATGACACGATGGGGAATCGAACTATTTCTGATTAGATATACTGTACTGGAATCCACTTTTCTCGGGTCAAGTCCAAAATCTTCTGTAAATTCCTCTCATCTCCAAGAATCTCAGTTTACGGCGATCAGTTCACGGGCATGAATGACACTCTCCGCCTCAGCATCATCTAGCTCCTCCATGTTCAGGTAGCG
>JAJYXB010000012.1 GCA_021791195.1 Actinomycetes bacterium
GCTACCTGAACATGGAGGAGCTAGATGATGCTGAGGCGGAGAGTGTCATTCATGCCCGTGAACTGATCGCCGTAAACTGAGATTCTTGGAGATGAGAGGAATTTACAGAAGATTTTGGACTTGACCGACGAACCGCACTACCACCTCTACAATGAGGGTGAACCAGATTCTTTTATTGGCCTCTGTAAAATGAATATATTAGCGGAAGTCTGGTACGAAGCAGAGCCAGCAGAGCTATCCGCTGCATTTAAATATTCGGAAGACGATCATTGTATTGCTCGCGTTGCTGAATTCAGCTTAGCACCAATTGGCCGACCAGCCGACGTGCTACAGGTGTTCTTTATAAATGGTGAGCCGAACCCTGATGCTCATAATGAATAAGCCGGGGAATAACTTTAAACTACGCCGAAAGCTTCTTGAGATGAAGCTTCAGCCTATTCAGCAGGTAAATCTCATCCTTGTAGTTTTTCGAATACCGTAGCACCTGGTCTACCAACATCTTGGCCTCACCTTTTGGCTTTCTTAAGCCAAATTCTGCACTCCGGAATCGTAACCTCCTTACAAACTTTTCCTCTTGCCTGACTAATGCCTGAGGATGGATATTGAATCTTGCCTTCAAACTGTGCAAAGGACATAATATCCGTATGGGGGAACCAGCCTTTGACATCGATGGTCTTTCGCAGGAGGAGCGACTCACACTCCTCGAACGGCTTTGGGACAGCCTCACAGTCGATCCGGGGGCTGTGCCGTTTACGCCCGGCCAGCGTGCCGAGCTCGATCACCGTCTTGATGAAATCGATCGCGGAGATGTGGAAGGTATTCCTTGGGAAGAGGTGGTTCGCCAGATTCGCCGGCGGCCGCGGTGACTTCTGCCATCTTCCGTCCAGCTGCTGCAGCGGATGTTGAAGATGCTTTTCTCTGGTACGAATCTCAACGCTCTGGCTTGGGCGATGAGTATTTGGATGAACTAGCTCTCGTTCTTCGTGCAATTGCCGAGCATCCAAACCGGTTCCCAATCATCCACCGTGAAACTCGGCGCGCACTTCTTCACCGGTTTCCTTATGCGCTCTTCTATCGCGTCATTGATGAGAAAATCATCATTGTCGCCTGCATGCATGGCAAAAGGAACCCGGCGCATTGGCAGATTCGCAGTTAACGCTCATGGCTTTCAACGAAATAGAACTTAAGAGGATTGATAGGCTGGTGGGCACTATGTGCCGGGAACGTATTCCTGCTCACATTAAGGATGAACTCGAATTGATATACCGGATTAAAGGGCATGATGTGACAATCTTCGAGAAGAGGCCCGATTGGGACGATCCAGCGGAAAATATGGAAATTCCAGTAGCGAAACTCAAATATGTAAGAACGAAGAAGGAATGGCGGCTCTATTGGCAGCGAAGGGATCTGAAGTGGCACGCCTACGATTTGTTATCATCGGGCCCCGATCTAAAAGAGCTTGTTGACGAAATAGATGAAGACCCATATTGTTGCTTTTTCGGGTAGCTAGTCGCAGATTAGATTAGTTACTCTTTCGTAACTCATCCTCAGTCCCGACCAAGAATATTTTCTGACCTCCGGCAACGCCTTTCACGAATGCTGTTTTATCTTTCATCCTCTTCTTCCATTCGCCGGGGCTAAAAATCGTGTAGTTGACTTCCCGCCCCAGATGCTTTTCGACTTTCATGATGGCTTCATGGACAGCGTCAATCGTGACGTCACCGATTACCATGACATCGATATCAGAGCGGGCATCCTCCCGGTTGTTTGCCACCGACCCATAAATGACGCTGATTTAATGTTACCGATCTTGGAAAGGGATTTCCGAAGCTCGTCGCCGACCCCGACGGTTTTGAGGATCATGCTATTAATCTCCTTATATAGGATGAAATCCTTGTTGACCCAAAAAAAACGGATGTTTCCTTCTTTCTGGCTGGAAAGCAAGCCCGCGCTTTCCAGCCGCGCCAACTCGTTCTGAATCGATTGCTTGCTCGCGTTCAGAATGTCGATTAACTGACGGTAATAGAAGCGTTCACCGGGATGAGTAATAAACCAGGTGATTAGCTCTACGCGCGCCTTGGATGTGATTAGAGTCGATAGCATGGTATTACTATAAATTTAGGGCAAAAGACCTAAATATATAGTAACATCATTATCGATTCTCGTGTTGGTGCTATTTTCTGATCAAATGCCGCTTTAGCCCGTTCAAAAGGAAAATCTCTTCCTTGAGATCTTTCGAATAACGAAGTATGTGGTCTACCAACATCAGCGCCTCGTTTTTGGCTTAGTTAAGCCAAAAAATTTCGTAATATCGTAAACCCCTCGCGGGACTCGAACTTCTCAGCGATCAACCTTGTTTATAGCACGACTACCGTGCTAACATGTCATCGTGATTCACTCTTTCAAAAACAAGGGCACGGAAGACATCTTTAATGGCAGGAACACAAAAGAGGTCCGGAAGCTCTGCCCCAGGCTGCTCTGGAGAGCAGCTGTCAGAAAGCTTGATCAACTGGATTCGGTCCAGATTCTCGCAGAGCTCCAGGTGCCGCCCGGAAATAAGCTGGAAGCCTTGTCGAAAGACCGGAAAGGTCAGCACAGCATTCATATAAACGACCAGTATCGAGTCTGCTTTATGTGGACTGAATCAGGGCCGGCTGAAGTTGAAATCACAGATTATCATTGAAAGGAAGAAAGATTTATGGTGAGAATCCCCACACATAGAGAACCAACTCATCCAGGAGAAATGCTCTTGGGGGAATTCCTTGAGCCGATGGGCATCACCCAGAGGGAGCTGGCTACATCTATTCATGTCCCCTACCAGCGAGTGAACGAAATCGTCAATAAGCGCCGAGGAATCACGCCTAGCACTGCTCTTCGTCTGGCCAAGTTCTTTGGCATGACCGAGGATTTCTGGATGAATCTCCAGCTCCGGTGGGATTTATATAAGGCGCGGCAAAACGAAGCTAAAGAGCTTCGATCAATCCGTCCGCGTCGAACTGGATCATAGCGTCATGGTATCGAACTTTAACGAGGCAGCAAATCAAATAAAACGGTCTTCTTTTCAGTTCTCCGGACTTGAAACAGAGCTGAAAAACAGGGCGCTGGCGCAAATTGCGCAGGATTTGATGGACTACAAAGACGAAATCCTGAAAGCCAATCGAGCTGACCTGCGGCGAAGCGAACAGGAGGACCTTTCAAAACCATTACTGTATTCCAGGCGGCAGGATGGTGTTGTAAGTTTCGGCATTCCGGCCGCCCGTTTCGGAAACACCGGCAAAAAGTGGCCGGTTTGGACCGAAACAGCTGGCCGGCTTGCTCCGAAACAGGTGGCCGGAATGGGGCGAAATACGCATTTACATGCTGAGGTTCTGGCACACTCGGGAAAAGTGATAAGTTTTAATCGTAAGGATGTCGAATCAGCGGGTAAACGAAATCGTGAATAAGCGACGTGTAATCCGGGCAGGGACTTAGCCAATGGCAGTGGATTCAACGAGGAATCTGATAAAGGACACTTTTGATACCGTTTGTAAGGGATATGACGGCGAAGCGCTGGCGTTCTTCCCACGCAGCGCTGCCGCAATGACAAGGCGGCTCGGGCTTCGAGGCGATGAGCACGTGCTTGACGTAGCTACAGGTACCGGGCACTTGGCACTCTCTATCGCCAGCGCTCTCACTCGCGGGCGCGTGACGGCCATTGATTTTTCCCAGGGAATGTTGAACTGCGCCCGCCAAAAAGCCATACACCGTGGTACGAAGAATGTCGAATTTATCGAGATGGATATGCAAAACATGGAGCTCAAAGCGCGATCTTTCGATGTGGCAGTCTGTTCTTTTGGCATTTTCTTCGTTGAGGACATGTCTGCCCAACTGAAGAAGATCACTTCCTTGGTGAAACCGGGTGGCACAGTGGCCATTTCCACATTTGAGGAAAATCATTACTTCCCGCCGCTGGTAGAGTTGATGATAAATCGCCTCGAAAAGTTTGGTGTTGATAAACCACCTCAGACATGGAAGAACGTCGCCCGCGAGGATGGTTGCAGAAAGCTTCTTGAGTCAAGCGCTTTGACAAACATTCACATAGGTTATGAGAACGTCGGCTATCATCTGGCAACGCCGGAAGAATGGTGGTGCGTGATATGGAATGGCGGATTTCGCCGGCTGGTTGATCGGCTGGGTCCCGAGCAAATGGCGCGATTCCGGTCCGAGCACCTGGCGGAGGTCGATTCCCGGAGAAACGCCGACGGCATCTGGCTCGACGTGGGAGTACTATTCAGTATCGGGCAGAGGCCAGCCGTTTGAAGTCATGCATTCCAGAGGTCAAAATTCTTGAGGCTTAAATGTTGGTGCCGGCGCCGCCGCCCGCCGGGGGCAGCCCGCCAACCGCACTGCTCTGCAGGCCCGGGGCTGCGCGGGTGAGATCCACAACGTTTCCGAGCTTGGCCAAAAGAGGTTTTTATTTCTGATAGGCCCGTGCTTTCCAGGCGCGCCAACTCGTTGTGAATCGATCGAGGCATTGCTTAGCTCGCACCGCCCTCGTCTCGCCGGATAAGCAGTCTATTCCCCGAAAGCCGAACAGGAGAAAATCATGGCGGCAACATCACCGCTGGATATTTACAAGATGCTGCCCAAAACCAATTGCGGCCGTTGCGGCCAAGCAACCTGCCTCGCTTTCGCCGCGGCTGTAATAAAAAAGCATGAGCAGCTGAGCCTTTGCCCGTATCTCCACAGCAAAATAATTGAGCAGCTTGGGGCGCGGGTTACCACTCAGATGACGGCGGAAGAAACACGGCAGAAAATGCTCGATGATCTGAAGCGGCAGCTGCCGGAGGTAGATCTTGAATCGCGGGCCGATGCTTTGGGGGGCCGCATGAACGGCGGAGAACTTATCATTAAATGCCTGGGCAAAGATTTTTCCGTCAACGCCCAAGGCTGCATCTCTTCGGATTGCCATACTCACGCCTGGTTCTCAATACCGTTTTTGACCTATATCCTTCTCGGGCAAGGAAAAGAGGCCAGCGGCAAATGGGTTACTTTCCGGAATCTGAAAGACGGGATAAACTGGGATGCATTTTTCGAGCAGCAGTGCACTCTGAAACTGAAAAAGCTGGCAGATTCACATAATGAGCTTTTCGGGGATTTAATCAGTCTTTTTGGCGCGACGACGACAGAAAATCATCTGGAAGCGGACATTTCCGTTGTTTTGCATCCCCTTCCGAAGGTCCCGATGATGGTCTGCTACTGGCGGCCCGGAAACGACCTCCCATCCGATCTGCGGGTATTCTTCGATAGCACGGCGGATCAGAACCTGAGCACGCAATCAGTCTTTGGGCTCGGCACCGGTATCGCGATGATGCTTAAGAAAATTATGGAAAGGCACATTTAGGGCAGGCGCTTTCCCCGGCCTCCCTCGAAGCAGAAGAACTGGTCGTTCTCTTCGTGCACCTCCAACTGGGCTGCGACCGCAGCGCAACCATAGCCCTTATTACACCTTTTCTTTGGCCTTTACGACAGGTTGTCCCTCGGCAGATCATCGGCATGGTTGGGGTGGATTAGATTTGACGGTGTTGCAACGCGAGGTGCGGCCTGGAGTCAGGCGCTGTTGCCTGCGCTCAGGGGGCGGCCCAAAAAAGCGGCGGGAGCGCTGCCGATGCCGTCGATGTTGATAATGGTGAAGACTCCGCTGGAAGTGACATATGCGTATTTGCCGGAAACCTGCACGTAGAGTGGTCCCGGAAGGTACTTTTTATCCTGGACGGAGTCGATGACCCGCGGCGACGTGGGGTCGGATACGTCTACGACAGTGAGCCTTTTGTTGTCCGATGAAGTCAGATAAGCCAGTTTGCCGGCCGCGACTACATAGCAACTGGAACCGATCAGCTCGCTGTCGGTGACATGACCCACGACCTTCAATCCGTTTGGATTTGAAACATCCACGATGCTGAGGCTATGCCCCGAAGATGGTTCGTTATTGGAGTTGCCTGGTACATATGCGTAATTGCCGATGATATACATCTGGTCGCCGCCCCGGAAATAGGATTCGCCGATCGAGTCCAGCAGAACCGGATTCTTCGGGTCGGAGACGTCGATGGCGGAAAAGTAGTCGACCCCCGGGCCGCTCATGTGGTGTGAAACAACAAAGACGTAGCGTCCCTGTGCCCAGATGCCATCCGCTGCGTATAACCTGATGTCGTCATGTACGCTACCGACGACAGCGGGCTTTGCCGGATTGCTCACATCCACTACTGAGACGCCGTTGCTGTTTGGCGTGGACACGTATGCATATCCTCCGGAAACGGCGATGTGCAAGGCGCCGTCCAGGTTGGCGTGGTCCGCCAGCGAGCTGACGATCCTGGGCTGTGTGGGATGGGAGATGTCAACGACGGTCAGGCGATCGCTTTCACCACTGTATCCCACGGCCAGATACGCATAGTTGCCGGAAATATCGATACCATAAGCCTTATCGAGCCTGCCCTGGTCGTCGGTCATCGACCAGGCGATGAAAGGTGCTGCGGGATTGGAGATGTCGACGACCGTGAAGTGGTTTCCGCCTACAATGAAGGCATAGCCGTCCTTGATGTCGAGGCCGTCAGCCCGGGCGAGTTTTTCTGAGTCTTCCACATGGCCGACCACCCGTGGATTTGCGGAAACTGTTTCATAGATGAACAGGTAGACGCCTGCTATCAAGAGGCAGGCCCCAACCCCCAGCCCGAGAATGGCATATCTCGTCAACCTGCGCATACCAAAATATTAACACAAATATCATTTTTGTAAATAATATGATGATAACTAATTACGTTATCTTCCCAATATATGGTTCCCGAGTTACGAACCGGCAGGGAGAGTGGTGGTTCCCGGCTTAGGGCCGGCAGGGAGGAAAATGCGTGTTTAACCAGGCGCCTTCCAGGGCACGTACAGGACAGCAGGTCAATCCTGGACGAGAAGGGAAGGGGCCATGAAGGCTGTACGACTTATGAGTGAAGACGGTCATCAGGCGCTTGCGGTAATGGAGGCCGACAAGCCGGCGGTGGTTGAGGGCAAGGTGCTGGTCGAGGTGCACGAGGCCGGCGTGAATCCGCTGGACTGGAAGATCAAGGAAGGATGGATGCCCGCGCCGCTGCCGGTGACGATGGGCGGCGATTTCGCCGGCGTGGTTGTGGATGTGGGCCCGGATGTTTCCGGCCTGCAGCCAGGTGACGAGATCTATGGCATGGCGGGGTTCTTCAACGGTGGCACCGGATCGTTCGCCGAGTACGGCCTGGTGGATGCGCGCAGCGTCGCGGTGCGGCCGAAAACAGCGAGTGAGAAGGAAGCGGCGGCGTTGCCGCTGGCGGGGATGATGGCGCTGCAGGCGCTCACCGAGCATCTGCGGCTCGAACCGGGGCAAAAACTGCTGATCCAGGGCGGCGCCGGTGGCATAGGCTCGTTCGCAGTGCAGCTGGCCAAACACCTGAACGTGTACGTGGCGGTCGCCTGCGCCGCCGATGAGTTCGATTACGTGAAATCGCTGGGCGCCGATGAGGCGATCGATTTTCGCGCGCACAAGTTCGAGGATGTGATCCGCGACTGCGATGCTGTCTATGATCTGGTCGGTGGCGACGTCTACAGGCGCTCCTATCAGGTGCTCAAACCGGGCGGGACCATCATCTCCACATTGGAGCGGCCGGATGAGGAATTAGAGGAAAAATACGGCGTCAAGGCCATCTACCAGTCGTTCGACGTCACCGCGGAGCGCCTGGGCAGGCTGGCCGAACTGGTGGACCAGGGAGCGCTCAAGGTGCACGTGGAAAAAACCTTCCCCCTGGATGATGTGGAGGCGGCGCTGGCCTATCAGGCCGAGGCGCATCCGAAAGGCAAAGTGGTCATCGACGTGAAATAGACGGCCCCCGGCTGCTCCCGATAGCCCCAGGAAGAAATCCGGCATCGCTGGTCGCCTTGCCGCCCGCCCGCATCTTTGCTACATTACTCACTGGTTGTTTAAAGGGACGGCTTGGCCGTCTTTTCTATTGTTTGGATCCGGAGTCTCTAGTGGCATCAGATAAAAGACCGATGGTCACGCTCGCCTGCACCGAGTGCAAGCGGCGAAATTACAACACCACCAAGAACAAGATTAATCACAGGGACCGGCTGGAGCTGAAGAAACACTGCCCCTGGTGCCGGAAGCACACGTTGCACAGGGAGACGCGCTAGCAGCCGTCTTTGCCATGGTGTTGGGGAGCGGGGTATAATTCTTATGGCCCGGTGGCCTACCCGCAGGGCAGTAGCTCCAACTGGTAGAGCGCCGGTCTCCAAAACCGGATGTTGGGGGTTCGAGTCCCTCCTGCCCTGCCAAACAGAGTGCTCTCGCCTTAAGTCCCCAAACCTTCATCCGGGTGCCGGGCGCACGCGGGCGGAACAAGAAGGAAGCTTGTCTTATGGCAAAACCAGCCAGAGTAAAAAAGAAACAGGAGGCCTCCGCCTCGAAAAAGAGCGATAAGGCCGGCGCCAGGAGAAAGGCGAAGGAGGCTTCCGCGAAGCCAAAAGCCAAAGCGGCAGCGGCCAAGGCCAGGACTGGCGGTCTGCGCGGGCGCGTTGCGAGCGCGCAGCAGAAATCCGCGAAACCGGCCAAGGGTGCGGCGAAGGCGCCGCGGGAGCGCAAGGCCTTCAAGTTCTTCCGCGAGGTGAAGGTGGAGCTGTCCAAAGTCACCTGGCCGACGCGGGAAGAGCTGATCCAGTCGACCATCGTAGTGGTTGTGGCCGTGCTGATTGCGGGAATATTTATCGAGATTTTCGATCTGATCTTTTCCAAGCTGATTAGTGCGCTCTAGCATGCGGCCGGGGAGTCAAACAAATGTCATTTAACTGGTATGTAATCAATACATATTCGGGCCACGAGAACAAGGTCCGTCTCAATCTGCAGCAGCGGATCAAATCGATGAGCCAGGAAGACGCGGTCAAGGAGATCGTGGTGCCGACGGAGCAGGTGGTGGAGACCAAGAACGGTCAGAAGGTGCAGACCGAGAAGCGGGTCTTCCCCGGCTACGTGCTGGTCAACATGAACATGACCGATGATTCCTGGGCGCTGGTCAAGAACACTCCCGGAGTGACCGGGTTTGTCGGTTCGGCCAACAAGCCGGTGCCGCTGAGCGCGCAGGAGGTGGACCGCATCCTGCACACCTCTACTGTGGAGAAACCCAAGGCGGTGGCTCAGTTCAGCGTCGGCGAGATGGTGCGGGTGATGTCGGGGCCGCTCTCCGACTTCAACGGCGAGATCGCCGAGATCAGTGAGGACCAGAGCAAACTGAAGGTGCTGGTAAATATCTTCGGGCGCGAGACCCCGGTGGAGCTCAGCTTCGACCAGGTGAAAAAGGTATAGCCGAAGCTTTTCCTGCGGGGCTGCGGGCTTGCGGCGCAGGCTGTTTTTGCTGTATCCTTCTTCCTTGCGCCAGAATTCGAAGTCGTAAACAAGGCGAGAAATCCTATGGCTAAAAAAGTAATGACGATCATCAAGCTGCAGATCCCGGCGGGTCAGGCGAACCCGGCGCCGCCGGTCGGTCCCGCGCTCGGCCAGCACGGAGTCAACATCATGGACTTCTGCAAGGCTTTCAACGCGCAGACGCAGCAGGAAGGCAACACCATCATCCCCGTAGAGATCACCGTCTTCGAGGACCGTTCCTTCACCTTTATCACCAAGACGCCGCCCGCGGCGGTGCTGCTGAAGCAGGCAGCCGGCATCGAGAAGGGCTCGGGCGAACCGCACAAGGAAAAGGTGGCCACTGTTCCGGTCGCCAAGGTGCGTGAGATCGCCGAGTTGAAAATGAAAGACCTGAACGCCAATGATGTGGATGCGGCCATGAAGATCATCGCCGGCACCGCCCGCAGCATGGGAATCGAGGTGCAGGGATGAGCGTGAAAACCAGCAGAAGAACCACTGAGAATCGGGCGCAGGTCGAGAGCACGAAACTTTACACGCCGCTGGAGTCGGTGCGGCTGCTGAAGGGCCTCAAGGCGGCGAAATTCGATGAAACCGTGGAAGTCCACTTCCGCCTGGGCGTCGATCCGCGCAAGGCCGACCAGATGATCCGCGGCACGCTGATGCTGCCCAAGGGCACCGGCAAAGAGGTGCGCGTGGCGGTTTTCGCCGAAGGCGAGAAGGACAAGGAAGCCAGGGACGCCGGCGCCGATTTTGTCGGCGGCGAAGATCTGGCCAAGAAGGTCGAAGGCGGCTGGTTCGATTTTGATGTCGCTATCGCCACGCCGGATATGATGCGGGTAGTCGGCCGGCTCGGCCGGGCGCTCGGACCCCGGGGCCTGATGCCGAATCCGAAGGCCGGCACGGTGACCTTCGATATCGCCAAGGCGGTTCAGGATTCCAAGGCCGGCAAGATCGAGTTCCGCACCGACCGCACCGGCATCGTGCATATAGCCATCGGCAAGGCCTCGTTCTCCGAAGCCGACCTGCTGGATAACTACGGCGCGGTTATCGACGAACTTATCCGCGCCAAGCCTGCAGCCGCCAAGGGCCGCTACATGAAGAGCGTTGTCATGACCACCAGCATGGGGCCGGGCGTGCCGGTCGATCCGGCGGTCACGCGGGATTTCATGGAAGAACGCGCTTAGGCGCAGCCGACCGGGACAGCCGGCAGCGAAGGCAGCCGCCGTTTCGAACCGCGGCAGCATAAAACTGAATAGCACCAGAGACAGCTGGCACCGGTATCCGTACCGGTTTAATGGGCTCGGGGCCCGCCCGCCGAGGTGGCACGGCAGAATATTATGGATATTCTCTTTGTCTACCTCTGCGGAGGTGGATTTTTTTATTTCAGGACCGGATTCGGGAGGTGAAGTTGAACAGGGAACAGAAGACAGCCAAGGTGAAATCGCTGGTGGAGATGATGAAGGCCAGCGGCGCCATGCTGGTCGCCGACTACCGCGGCCTGACCGTGGCCGAGTCGCGCGAGCTCAGGAACGGTCTGCGCGATGCCGGCTGCTCCGGCTTCGAGGTCGTGAAGAACACGCTCACCGAGCGCGCCGCTGATGAGGCCGGCATGGCCGGGCTGAAGGCATACCTGAGCGGCCCGACGGCGATCGCCTTCTGCGGCGAGGACGCGGCCGGACCGGCGAAGGTGCTGGTGAAATATGCCAAGGAGTTCAAGCCGCTGGAGATCAAGGGCGGTTTGCTCGAAGGCCAGCTAATCGACACGGAGCGGATCAAGTATCTGGCTTCGCTGCCGTCGAAGGAAGTGCTCATGTCCCAGATGCTGGGAGCGTTCCAGAGCCCGGCCCGGGGGATGGTCACGGTGCTTTCGGGCACGCTGCGGGGCCTGGTGACGGTGCTCTCCAAGGTGCAGGAACAAAAGGAGTCCGAGGCCGCCTAGGACAGCTCCGGGCGCCTGGAGATTTCAATCAGGGAAATTCGATCAATAACGGAGGAAGCATGGCAGACGTACAAAAGACATTCGACGAACTGAAAACATGGAATATCACCGAGATCGCGGAGCTGATCAAGCTGTTCGAAGATGAGTTCGGCGTCAGCGCCGCGGCTCCGGTGGCCGTGGCTGCCGCTCCCGCCGCCGGCGGCGAAGGCGGCGGCGCCGAGGAGGAGCAGACCGAGTTTGACGTCGTCCTCGCGGCTGTCGGTGACAAGAAGATCCAGGTGATCAAGGTAGTACGCGCCGCCACCGGCCTGGGCCTCAAGGAGGCCAAGGACGTGGTTGATGGCGCTCCCAAGGCGGTCAAGGAGAAGGTCTCCAGGGAAGAGGCGGATGACATCAAGGCCAAGCTGGAAGAAGTCGGCGCCACAGTTGAAGTAAAATAGTCATCTCTCTTATTTATGTGTCAACCAGGCGGCCCTTGCGGGCCGCTTTTTTTCGTAAGATAATCAGTCAAATTTAACAAATATATCAATTGTAATCATCAACCTAAAAAAACAGGAAATCCTCGCGGTTGCCGGGCTGATTGCCGTTACGCTGGCGATATTCGCCTATACGGTCGATGCGAGACGTCCCTGGTTCGGCGTATACTCCGGCCAGAATCACGACTGGCTTACCGCCAGCAGCGTGATATTTACCGACAACTGGTTTCGTGAAGGCATCTGGAATCTCCGTTTCGGCATGTACGAGGAACCGAAATCGCCGGAGCTTTCCACCCAGATCAGCCGCGATCCCTACATTTCCTACCCGCCCGGCTCGGTGCTGCCGGTCTTCGCGCTCAGCCTGGTGAGCGGGCACGAGCCTTCCGCCAGCATGGTCATGGGCTACGACCTGCTAAATCACCTGCTGGTCACCGTTGTGCTGGCGCTTACGGTTTTCTTCTTTCTGATTTCGCTGAAACTGAGGCCAGTGTATGCGGCGGCTTTTGCCCTGATCCCCATTGCGCTGGAGCAGCTGCTGCCTGCCCCCTTTTATTTTTTCCAGAACTCGTTCTTCTCCGATCAGGCCGTGATCCTGCCGTTCGCGCTCGTCATCCTTCTGGAGGTGCTGCGCGCGGACGCCACCGGCAGGCGCCGGCGCGTGATCGATCTCAGCCAGGGCCTGGTGTTCCTTTACGGAGCTTTCACCGACTGGCTGTTCGCCTTTGTTTTTGCCGTCTTCCTTGTCAAGCGCCTGGCATCCGGAGAGATTGATTTCAGGCACGGCAAGCGTTTCCGGCGCGGAGATTTCAGTTTCGCCGCCGGCTTCGGGGCAGGTATCGCGCTGTTTGTCATCCATCTGACTGTGATGATGTGGGGGAATCTGGGCTGGGCTTACGCATATCTTGACCATAAATATTTTGTCAGATCAGGAACCGGTTCCAGCGACGGGTTCAGCGGCTTCATGAGCTATTTTCGCGCCATCCGGAAGAACGTCTGGCAGGGTTATGGCAGAACGGGCGAGCTGCTGGTCATGTTCAGCATCCTCTTTGTCGTGGCGCTGGCTGTCTACCTGTTCGTGGCGTCGCGACGGCTGGGCGTTTCCGGCGAAGTACGCAGAATTACGCAGTTGACCTTTATCGTGGTCCCCCCATGCATCCTGCAGATGTACGTTTTTCTGGATCACTCCGCCGTGCACAATTTCTCGGCGCTGAAACTGTCGCTGCCGATAACGATCGTCCCCTTCGTATGCTTCCCGGTTTTTCTGGCGGTGCTGGCCAGGGACCTGTGGCCGCGACTGACCCTGCCGCGCACGCTGCCGTTCGTCACTTTGGCCGCGTTGGTGCTGGCGGTTTCGTATGCGGCGCTCGAGCACGCAAACTATTCGCGGTTTTTCGCCGGCAGGGACGCCGAGTGGTACAGATTCGCCGCCGTGACCGGCAGGCATTCGAATGCCAGCGATGTGGTCTTTTCACCTGACATGGAGATCCCTTATCATCCCCCGCAGTCGGTTGCCCTGTCGATGAAGCGGGTGTACAGGATCAGTTCGGTAGCGCAGATCCAGGACAGGATCACAAGCGCCACCGGCAAATATCAGGTGGAAGTCATCTTCCTGCACCCGCCCCAGCCCGGCAGCTACTGGGTCCGGGTTGCCGCCGCCGCGGATTCGTCGCTGCGGGACAGCGATGGCACCTGCTATATTTTCTTTTCAGCCGCACGCATGCGGCGGCTGCGACTGTAGCAGGCGGGCGCCTGGCGCCGGGCTGCTGGCGGCGTGTTTCGCCGCCGGGTTTGATATCGCCCCTGCGGGGAAAGAGTCTGTTTGCCCCCGCCGCCCGGGCGGCGCGCGGGCGGCCGGAGAATGGCGCACGGTTCGAAGGCAGGCGGTTTGTCCATGGCGAGCAACGGGGTAGCTGTCTCGGCCATCTTGCTTCCTAAAACGCAGTATGCTATATTTCCTTGTTCGTGCCCACGCACGGCCCTGTTACCCTGCAATTTTTCCTCCCAGGAGGGGTGAGCCTTTTGGAGCAACTTTCCGACCACGCGATTAGCCCTCGTACTCGTCGAACCTTTTCCAAGCTGGAGAAGATTCTCGAGCTTCCGAACCTGATCGACATCCAGAAGAAATCGTACGAGTGGTTTCTCAGCGACGGCATCCGCGAGACTGTCGCCGATATTTCGCCGATCGAGGACTACACCGGCACGCTGGCGGTGGAGTTTGGCGCTCATGAATTCGAGCAGCCCTCGAGCTCCATCGACGAATGCCGCGACAAGGATGGCAACTTCTCCGCGCCATTGTTCATGGACGTCAGTTTTGTCAACAAGGAGACCGGCGAGATACGCCAGCAGAAGGTGTTCATGGGCGATTTTCCCATGATGACCGAGTGGGGCACCTTCATCATCAACGGCACCGAGCGGGTGGTCGTCACACAGCTGGTCCGCTCTCCGGGCGCGTACGTTATGGAGCCGAAGGATCCGGCCAAGCAGGTGTTCGTCGCCAACCTGATGCCGTCGCGCGGCTCGTGGCTGGAGCTGGAGATCGACAAGAAGGGCCTGGTCAACGTCCGCATCGACCGCAAGCGCAAGCTGCCGGTGACGGTGCTGCTGCGCGCCCTCGGCTATGCCACCAACGATGCGATTACGAAGCTGTTCGGCGACTCGATCTATATAAAGCACACGCTCGACAAGGACACCACCTCTACCGAAGAGGAAGCGCTGATCGAGCTGTTCAAGAAGCAGCGCCCCGGCGAACCGCCCAGCCTCGACAGCGCCCGGTCGCTACTGAAGGCGCTGTTCTTCGACCCCAAGCGCTATGACCTGACGCGTGTGGGCCGCTACAAGCTCAACAACCGGCTGGGCCTGGAGATCGATCCCGATACGCGCGTGCTCACCAACGACGACATCATCGCGCTGATCAAGGCGCTGATAATGCTGCCGGACAAGCTGGGCGTTCCCGAGGACGCCGTCGATTACGCGGCGGAAGCGATCAGCCTGCCGCGGGAAGAGATCGCCCACGACCTCGACGAATACGAGCACTTCGGCAACCGCCGCCTGCGCACCGTAGGCGAACTGGTGCAGGAGGCTTTCCGCATCGGCCTTTACCGGATGGAGCGTGTCGTCAAGGAACGGATGACCACTGAAGACGTAGATGCCATTACGCCTCAGCATATCATCAACATCCGCCCTGTCGTCGCCGCGCTGAAAGAATTTTTCGGTTCATCGCAGCTGTCACATTTCATGGACCAGACCAACACGCTGGCGGGCCTGACGCACCGCCGCCGCCTGAGCGCCCTGGGCGCTGGCGGCCTCACGCGCGAGCGGGCGCCGATCGAGGTGCGCGACGTGCATCCGACCCACTATGGCCGCATGTGCCCGATCGAGACCCCGGAAGGTCCGAACATTGGCCTGATGGGCTCGCTGTCGTCATACGCGACCGTGAATGAGTTCGGTTTCATCCAGACGCCGTACCGCAAGGTGGAGAAGGGCAAGGTTACCGACGAGATCATCTATCTCGATGCCAGCGAAGAAGACAAATACGTGATCGCTCAGGCGAGCGCCAATTTCGATCCCGGCACGGGCAAGTTCACTGACAAGCACATCCTGGCACGGGCGCGCGATGGCGAGGTCGTCACCGTCGAGCCCAAGGAAGTCGACTTCATGGACGTCTCGCCGCAGCAGATCGTTTCTGTGGCCACGGCGCTCATCCCCTTCCTGGAGCATAACGACGCCAACCGGGCGCTGATGGGGTCGAACATGCAACGCCAGGCGGTACCGCTGCTGAAAGCGGAAGCGCCGCTGGTCGGCACCGGCATCGAGTTCCGCGCCGCGGTCGACACCGGCGACGTCATCCTCTCCAAGCGCGCCGGCAAGATCAAGGAGGTCGACGCGGAGCGGATCATCGTCGAGGGCAGCAAGGGCGAAGAAGACGTCTATGTGCTCAACAAGTTCACCCGGTCCAACCAGGGCACGCTAATGCACCAGAAACCGCTGGTGGTCGAGGGCGACCGTGTCAAGAAAGGCACGGTGCTGGCCGACGGCGCCGCTACAGACCTGGGCGAGATGGCCCTGGGCAAGAACCTGCTGGTGGCGTTCATGAGCTGGGAAGGCTACAACTTTGAGGACGCGATCATCCTCAGCGAACGCATCGTCAAGGACGACGTTCTCTCTTCTATCCACATCGAGGAATACGAGGTCGAGGCCCGCACCACCAAGCTGGGTGACGAGGAGATCACCCGCGACATCCCCAACCGCAGCGAGGAATCGCTGGCGGACCTGGACGAGGACGGCATCATCCGTATCGGCGCCGAGGTCAACTCCGGCGACCTGCTGGTCGGTAAGGTAACACCCAAGGGCGAGACCGAGCTGACCGCCGAGGAGAAGCTCATCCGCGCCATCTTCAAGGAGAAGGCGCGCGAGGTGCGCGACACTTCGCTGAAGGTGCCACACGGCGAGGGCGGCCGCGTCATTGACGTGAAGATCTTCTCGCGGGAGAACGGCGACGACCTCTCACCAGGCGTCAACAAGCTGGTGCGTGTCTACGTGGCGAAGAAGCGCAAAATCGCCGAGGGCGACAAGCTCGCCGGCCGTCACGGCAACAAGGGCGTCATCTCCAAAATCGTGCCCGAGGAGGACATGCCGTTCCTGGAGGACGGTACGCCGGTGGACATCATCCTCAATCCGCTGGGCGTTCCCTCGCGCATGAACATCGGTCAGATCCTCGAGACGCATCTCGGCTGGGCGGCGGCCCGCGGCTGGGACGACGGCAGCGGCTTCGCGTCGCCGGTGCACGTCGCCACCCCGGTGTTCGACGGCGCCTCCGTGGACGAGGTGGAGGAGGCGCTGATCAAATGCTACGAGCACGACCCGGAGAAAAAGATCACCTATACCTACAACGGCGAGGAGCCGAACCCGGGCGCCGGCAAAGTGAAGCTCTACAACGGCCTCACAGGCGAGCCCTACGGCGACAAGATCACCGTCGGCTACATGTACATCCTCAAGCTGTTGCATCTGGTTGATGACAAGATTCACGCCAGGTCAACTGGGCCCTACTCGCTGGTGACGCAGCAGCCGCTCGGCGGCAAGGCGCAATTCGGCGGCCAGCGCTTCGGCGAGATGGAGGTGTGGGCGCTGGAAGCCTATGGCGCCGCCCACACGCTGCAGGAGATGCTGACGATCAAGTCTGACGACACCATCGGGCGCGTCAAGGCCTACGAGGCGATCGTCAAGGGCGAGAATATCCCCGAGCCGAACATCCCGGAGTCGTTCAAGGTGCTGCTGAAGGAGATGCAGAGCCTCGGCCTCGACGTCAGCATCCTCTCCGAAGAGGGCGAGAGCGTCGACATGATTGAGGAGGACGACGAACTCCGGCGCGCCGCCGAAGAGCTGGGCATCGACCTCTCCGCCGGCCTGAAGAAAGAAGAGGGCCCGGAGGAAGCCGCCGAGGTCAAATCGGAGGAGGAAGCGGAGCTGATGGCCGCCGGCGAAGCCGTTGACATCGCGGAAGAGGCGGAAGAAGAAGGCGTCGAGATCGAGTAAACGCGGCCGGCCGCCCCGGGCGGCGCCGTTGAAGCATGACAGACAGGAAAAACAGCAATCTTCCGGGAGGAACTTTTGTTAGACATCAATAACTTTGATGCTATCAGGATCGGCCTGGCTTCATCTGAAAAGATCCGGGCCTGGTCGTCCGGCGAGGTTACCAAGCCGGAGACCATCAACTACCGCACGCTGAAGCCGGAGAAGGATGGCCTCTTCTGCGAGCGCATCTTCGGTCCCACCAAGGACTGGGAATGCTACTGCGGCAAGTACAAGCGCGTCCGCTACAAGGGCATCATTTGCGAGCGCTGCGGCGTCGAAGTGACCCGCTCCAAGGTGCGCCGCGAGCGCATGGGCCACATCGACCTGGCGGCGCCGGTCTCCCACATCTGGTTCTTCAAGGGCGTGCCGTCGCGGATGGGCTACCTGCTCGACATCGCTCCCAAGGAGCTGGAGAAGGTGCTTTATTTCGCTGGCTCGATCGTCACCTTTATCGACGAGGAGAAGCGCGCCGCCGATCATGAGCAGCTGCAGGAGAAAGTCAGCGCCGCCATTGAGCAGCTGCATGCCGACAAGCTGGAGCGCAACCAGGAGCTGGAGGAAGCGCGCGAGCGGCGGCTGCGCGTGCTCGACGGCGAGGCTACCCCGGAAGAGATCGAGATGGAGGCGCTGGCCATCTATGGTGGCACCGAGGCCAAGCTGCGCAAGCTCACCAAGAAGGAAGTCTCCGAGCGCAAGCTCCAGGTGGAGCGTGAGATCAACGACGAGATCATCGACAACGATCGCTACGCCGAGGAGCAGGCCAAGCGGCTGGAGCAGCTCTGGGAGGAGTTCCAGAAACTCGAGGTCAAGCAGATCATCGGTGACGAGCAGCTGTTCCGCGACCTGAAGGACCGCTTCGGAAGCCCCTTTGGCCTCGGTAATTATTTCCGGGGCGGCATGGGCGCCGAGGCCATCCGCGAGCTGCTGGAGCAGGTGAACCTCCAGGTCGAGGTCGATGATCTCAATGAGCAGGTCATCGCTTCCAAGGGTCAGAAACTGCAGCGCGCCATCAAGCGGCTCAAGGTGATGGACGCTTTCCTTCGCTCCGGCAACCGGCCGGAATGGATGATCCTGGAGTCGGTTCCCGTGATTCCGCCAGAGCTGCGGCCGATGGTCCAGCTAGACGGCGGCCGCTTCGCCACCAGCGATCTCAATGACCTTTACCGGCGTGTCATCAACCGCAACAACCGCCTCAAGCGGCTGCTGGACCTGGGCGCACCCGAGATCATCGTCAATAACGAGAAGCGCATGCTGCAGGAGGCCGTCGACGCCTTGTTTGACAACGGCCGCCGCGGACGTGCCGTCACTGGTCCGGGCAACCGGCCGCTGAAGTCGCTTTCGGACATGCTCAAGGGCAAACAGGGCCGCTTTCGCCAGAACCTGCTGGGCAAGCGCGTCGACTACTCCGGCCGTTCGGTGATTGTCGCCGGCCCGGAGCTGAAGCTGCACCAGTGCGGCGTACCCAAGCTGATGGCGCTGGAGCTGTTCAAGCCTTTCATCATGAGCCGCCTGGTCGAGCGCGACCGGGTGCAGAACATCAAGGCCGCCAAGAAGATGGTGGAAAGCATGGTGCCGGAGGTCTGGGACGTGCTGGAGGAGGTCATCTCCGAACATCCGGTGATGCTCAACCGCGCTCCCACCCTGCACCGGCTGGGCATCCAGGCGTTCGAGCCGATCCTGGTCGAGGGCAAGGCGATCCAGATCCATCCGCTGGTCTGCGCCGCATTCAACGCCGACTTCGACGGCGACCAGATGGCGGTGCATGTGCCGCTGAGCGTCGAGGCGCAGGCGGAGGCCCGTATCCTGATGCTCTCGGCCAACAACATCCTTTCGCCGGCTCATGGCCGGCCGCTGGCCGTGCCTTCGCAGGACATGGTGCTGGGTACTTACTGGCTGACCTACTGCGAGGTCAACGTCGACGATCTCGATCCACAGAAGATGAAACCGACGCCGCCGGTGTTCGGCACCGCCGATGAAGTCATGCGGGCCGTCGACGAAAAGACCGTGAAGCTGCAGCAGGTGGTCCGGTTCCGCCGCGCCGACGGCAGCAGGATTGTCACCACCGCCGGCCGTGTCATTTTCGATGATGAGATCGACAAGGCGCTGCGGGACCATCTGGGTGATGAATACGATCCGGGCGCGCGGAAGTTCGTCAACGAGACGCTGGACAAGAGCCGGATGAAGAATCTGATCGCCGACCTGATCAACCAGTACGGCGCGGTCACCGTGGCCCGTCTGCTGGACGTGATCAAAAAGCTGGGCTTCGAACACGCGACGCTGGCGGGTGTCACCGTCGGCAAGAACGACATCGTCGTGCCGCCGGAGAAGGGCGAGATCCTCGACCGCTACGAGGCGGAAGTGGAGGAGGTCCACAGTCAGTATGACCGCGGTTTCATCACCGACGGCGAGCGGCGCGAGATGGTGATCCAGAAGTGGCAGCAGGCAACGGACGAGGTGGCCGAGGCCATGGACAACAACCTGTACGAGCTCAATCCGCTGTTCATGATGGCCAACTCCGGCGCCCGCGGCAATCCCGACCAGATGCATCAGCTGGCCGGTATGCGGGGGCTGATGCTCAATCCGAAAGGTGATACGATCGAGCGGCCGGTTAAGGCCAGCCTGATGGAAGGCATGAGCGTGCTGGAGTTTTTCATCTCCACGCACGGTTCCCGCAAGGGTCTGGCTGACACCGCGCTGAGGACGGCCGACTCCGGCTACCTTACGCGCCGGCTGGTAGATGTGGCCCAGGATGTGATCATCCGTGAGGAGGATTGCGGCACTGAGGATTACCTCGAGCTGCCGCTCAGGGTCGCCGACAAGAAGAGCCGCAGCACCAAGCTCAATGAAAGCCTTATTGGCCGCGTGCTGGCGCTGGATGTGCCGGGCAAGCGCAAGCCGCAGATCATCGCAGAAAAGGGGACGCATATCACCGACAGCGTTATCGCGGCTATCGATGAGGTGCACGGCGAAAAGGAAGTATACGTGGTGCCGGTGCGCTCGGTGCTGAAGTGCGAGGCCGAGGTCGGCGTCTGCGGAGCCTGTTACGGCCGCAACCTCGCCTCCGGCGAACTGGCCGAGATAGGTGACGCGGTAGGCATCATCGCCGCCCAGTCCATCGGTGAGCCAGGCACGCAGCTAACCATGCGCACCTTCCACCGCGGCGGCATCGCTGGCGAGGACATCACTCACGGTCTTCCCCGCGTCGTGGAGCTGTTCGAGGCCCGCAAGCCGAAAGGCCAGGCCAAGATCGCGGAGATCGGCGGCAAGGTGGAGCTGGTCGATACGGACAAGAGCCTGAAGGTGATCGTCCACGGCGCCAAGGGTGAGGAGAAGAGTTACAGCTTCCCCCGCCACACGCGCCTGTTCGTCAAGGACGGCGACAAGATCGAGCAGGGCGCGCAGCTCAGCGAAGGCTCGCTTTATCCGGGCGACCTGGTGGCTGTGCGCGGCAACACGGAAACAGAGCTCTATCTGGTCAACGAGGTGCAGGACGTCTACCGCCGCCAGGGCGTGGATATCAACGACAAGCACATCGAGATCGTGGTGCGGCAGATGATGAAGCGCCTGCGCGTCGAATCACGGGGCGACACCGATCTGCTGCCGGGCCAGCTGGTGGACCGGGTGCAGTTCAAGAAGATCAACGAACAGGCCGCTGCCACCGGCGGCGAGCCCGCCAACGCGGAGCAGGCGATCCTCGGGATCACCAAGGCTTCGCTGGCGACGGAGAGCTTCCTGTCGGCGGCTTCGTTCCAGGAGACCACCAAGGTGCTCACTGATGCCTCCATCGAGGGCAAGGTCGATCACCTGTTAGGGCTGAAGGAAAACGTCATCATCGGCAAGCTGATTCCGGCTTCGACCGGCCTGCGCCACTACCGGATGCTGGAGATCTTCTCCACCGAACCGATGCGGCGGGCAGAAGAGATGCTCGCCGTGGGGGCTCCCAGCGAGGAGGGCGAGGAAGAGTAATAAGCGGCCGGGAGGATATCCGCTAAAGTCATTTTTACCGCCGCCGGGCATCGCCAAAATAATGCGAAGGTGGTATACTCGGATTCAGTTCCGGGCTGTTAATGATGGTTCATGTTGAGGTGAATATCCGCTGAACTCGCTGCGATCATTCCGCCTGTCCGGCTTTCGCGCCAGGCGGCGTAACTTCCTGATGTCGCTCTCCGCCTTGCTGCTTCTGATTTTCGCGGCTGCGCTGCTCGCGGTCGGCTGCGGGACTGGCGCCAGCGGCGCTACCACCACGGCCGGCGCCGGCACCTCCACCCTGAATACGGTAAACGGGCACATTGTACGGCAGGGCCCGGTCACCCAGGATGCCGTCAAGCAGATCATCTCGCATGAACTGGGTGACAAGGGAGAGATGGGCGAGGCCCTGGTGCGCAACGTCGTGCTTACACCCGAAGCGGGTGGCACATTCGTCCAGATCGACATCAACCGTACCGACTGCCCGATGATTGGGATGCACATGGTCTGCACCGCAAATCAGTTGCCGGGCGTGGCGGCGACGATGACCCGCAGCGTGATGAGCGTGCTCTTCGAATATTCTGATGTTTCCCGGGTCCAGATCAATCTTTACAGCGATCTCGCGACCATGATCGACATGAACAGCACCGGTTCGATGAATGAAAAGTTGCTGGTCAAAACGATGTTCACCCGCGACGCAGCCGCAAAGATAGACTGGGCTTCCTACAGTCAGGACAATGCCGCGAAGCTGGCTTCCGGTTACTGGGTTGATCCGGCAGTTCCACCTGCAAATCCCGTCACATCCGGCGGTTCCGCCGCGGGCGGGACGGGCGCGCCGGCGGCCGCCCCTTCTGCCCCTCCGGCGACGCCGCCGGCGGGCGCGGGCGCAGGTCCGAGCACGGGCGCGAGTGGTGGCTCGATGCCGGGCATGCCAGGCATGTAAAACCCGGTTTTCCGCCGGCCCTGTTTTTCCCTTGACTCCCATTTGCTTCTTCGCTATACTCACGACTTGCGCCTCAAACACGGGCGCTTAAGTCTGTAAAGAACTGGGTAGCACTAACCGAGCCGCAGACTTCCCCGGATGGCTTTTTTCCGGAGATTATGAGGTCTGCTGCTTTTTGGCGTGTCAAAAAGGAAGGTTCTGCCGCCCGGTCTGCCGCAGACGGGACAGTTAACGGGAATACGTATCAGGATGGTAACTGGCATATGCCAACAGTAAGTCAACTGGTCAGAAAAGGACGCCTGAAGCCGGCAGTGAAGGTTTCGACGCCGGCGCTCAAGGGCTCTCCGCAGCGCCGCGGTGTCTGCACGCGCGTTTACACGACGACGCCGAAGAAGCCGAACTCGGCACTGCGCAAGGTCGCCCGCGTCCGGCTTACCAGCGGCATCGAGATTACCGCCTATATTCCCGGCATCGGTCACAACCTCCAGGAACACTCTGTGGTTCTGGTCAAAGGCGGCCGGGTCAAGGATCTGCCGGGGGTACGCTATAAAGTGGTGCGCGCGGCCCTGGATGCTGCGGGCGTTTCCGACCGCAATCAGGGACGCTCGAAATACGGAGTGAAAAAGCCTTAAGCCATGCCGAGAAGAGCAGCCGCACAGAAGCGGGAGATCACTCCCGATCCGATCTACAACAGCAAGCTGGTTGCCCAGTTTGTCAACAAGATCATGCTGGGCGGCAAGAAGTCGACGGCAGAGCACATCATGTACCAGGCGCTCGAGATCATGGGCAGCAAGAAGGGCGACGATCCGGTGGCGGTGCTCAAGCAGGCCGTGGACGCGGTTACGCCCCATCTCGAAGTCCGGTCCCGCCGCGTCGGTGGCGCCACCTATCAGGTGCCTGTCGAAGTGCCGGCCCGCCGGGCGCGGACGCTGGCGGTGCGCTGGATGGTCGGCTTTGCCCGCGACCGGCGTGAAAAGACAATGGCGGAGCGGGTCGCCAACGAATGCCTCGACGCGCTCTCCAATCAGGGCAGCGCCTGGAAGAAGAAGGACGATCTCTACCGGATGGCGCAGGCCAACAGGGCCTTTGCCCATTACCGGTGGTAACGGCGCAAAACGGGGGAGACGAAATCCCATGAATCCAAAAAACAGCCGCCTGGCGGCATAAAGCACTGAAGGTTTAATCCAAAGATGACAACAAATGCAACTACGGTAAGCAAAGGGAACAAGAGCAGTCACATGGCCAGGAAAGTATCCCTAGAAAAAACAAGAAATATCGGCATCATGGCTCACATTGATGCCGGCAAGACCACGACCACCGAGCGGATCCTGTTCTACACCGGCCGGACCCACAAGATCGGCGAGGTCCACGAGGGCGCTGCCGTCATGGACTGGATGGAGCAGGAGCAGGAGCGGGGCATCACCATTACCTCCGCCGCCACCACCTGCGAGTGGAAAGATAGCCGGATCAACCTTATAGACACTCCCGGGCACGTGGACTTCACTGTCGAGGTAGAACGCTCGCTGCGGGTGCTGGATGGGGCCATCGCCCTTTTCTGCTCCGTCGGCGGTGTCGAGCCCCAGTCGGAAACCGTCTGGCGCCAGGCCGACAAGTACGGCGTCCCCCGGATCGCGTACGTGAACAAGATGGACCGCACCGGCGCCGATTATTTCGCCGTGCTGGACATGATGGTCAAGCGCCTGGATGCGCATCCGATCGCCGTCCAGCTGCCGATCGGCCGCGAGGACGCCTTCCGGGGCGTCATCGATTTGGTTGAGATGAAGGCGCTGGTCTGGAGCAACGAAGACAGGGGCGAGAACTGGCAGGTTACCGATATCCCTGCGGACATGCTGGAGTTCGCCCAGGAATGGCGCGACCTGATGGTCGAGAAGCTGGCCGATCAAAACGATGAGTTGATGGAGCTCTTCCTCGAAGGCAAGGAGATCGACAGCGCCCTGCTCAAGAAAGTTATCCGCAAGGCCACCATCGACATCGCCATCACTCCGGTGCTCTGCGGCACCGCCTTCAAGAACAAGGGCGTACAGCCGTTGCTGGACGCGATCATCGATTACCTGCCGTCGCCGGTTGACGTGCCCGCCATCCGGGGGATCAGTCCCGACTCGGGCGCCGAGGAAGCCCGGCACGCGGATGACAACGAGCCATTCGCCGCGCTCGCTTTCAAGGTGATGACCGATCCCTACGTCGGCAAGCTGACATATTTCCGGGTTTACTCCGGCACGCTCAAGGCGGGCAGCCATATTTACAACGCCACCAAGGACAAGAAGGAGCGCATCGGCCGCATCCTGCAGATGCATGCCAACCACCGCGAGGATCGCGACGAGATCTACGCCGGCGAGCTGGCGGCCGCCATCGGTCTGAAGCACACGACCACCGGCGATACGCTCTGCGTGGCTGACAGCCCTATAATTTTAGAGTCGATGGATTTCCCCGCCCCGGTCATTGCCGTGGCGATCGAGCCCAAGACGAAGGCGGATCAGGAGAAGCTGGGCAGCTCGCTGCACCGGCTTGCCGAGGAGGATCCAACCTTCCAGGTGCGCACCGATGAGGAGACCGGCCAGACCGTCATCTCCGGCATGGGCGAGCTGCACCTGGAGATCATCGTCGACCGCCTCCTGCGCGAGTTCAAGGTGGACGCCAACGTCGGCCGCCCACAGGTGGCCTACCGCGAGACGATCCGCCGGCCGGTGGAGAAGGTCGTGGGCAGGTTCGTCCGCCAGAGCGGCGGCCGCGGCCAGTACGGTCACGTGGTCATCAACGTCGAGCCTGCCGCTCATGGCGAGGGCTACGAGTTCGAGGACAAGATCAGCGGCGGCGTCATCCCCAAGGAGTACATCCCCTCCGTCAACGAGGGTATCAAGGCGGCAATGGAAAACGGCGTGCTTGCCGGCTACCCGATGGTGGGCGTCAAGGTGACGCTGGTCGACGGCTCGTACCACGAGGTCGACTCCTCGGAGATGGCCTTCCGCATCGCCGGCTCCATGGCGCTCAAGGAAGCCGCGAACAAGGGCAAGCCGGTATTGCTGGAACCTGTCATGGAAGTGGAAGTCGTCACGCCCGAAGAGTACATGGGCGACGTCATCGGCGACCTCAATTCCCGCCGCGGCCGCATAGAAGGCATGGAGCCGCGCGGCAACGCCCAGATCATCCGGGCGCATGTGCCGCTGGCTTCGATGTTCGGGTATGCCACCGACCTGCGCTCGATCAGCCAGGGTCGTGCACAATACACGATGCAGTTCGAGAATTACGAGGAGGTCCCCAGCTCGATCGCACAGGGCATCGTGGAACAGGTGGGGGCGCGCTGACAAAGCGCTTCCCGGCGGCAGGCCGCGGGGGTTTGCTCCGATCCGGAGCGCCGCCTTGCCTGACGCGGTGGTTTGATATATAGTAACTCGCTCGCGAGTGGCTGGAAGCAGTAGAAAAAAAGCAGCACGCGGGATTTGAGACAGCAGAATATTCGCTCAGGATCTGAAGGAAAGGAGCAAAATGGCAAAGGCAAAATTTGAAAGAACCAAGCCGCACATTAACGTCGGCACCATCGGTCACATCGACCACGGCAAGACCACGCTGACGGCTGCCATCACCACGTGCCTGGCCGGCCACGGCGAGAACGTCGAGGTGCGCAGCTTCGATTCGATCGACAACGCGCCGGAAGAGCGCGAGCGCGGCATCACCATCGCCACCGCTCACGTCGAGTACGAGACGGCCAACCGGCACTACGCGCACGTCGACTGCCCCGGTCACGCCGACTATATCAAGAACATGATCACCGGCGCGGCGCAGATGGACGGCGCCATCCTGGTGGTAAGCGCGGCTGACGGCCCGATGCCGCAGACGCGCGAGCACATCCTTCTGGCCCGCCAGGTGGGCGTGCCCTACATCGTCGTCTTCCTCAACAAGGTTGACATGGTCGACGATCCCGAGCTGCTGGAGCTGGTGGAGATCGAGGTCCGCGAGCTGCTTTCCGAGTATGAGTTCCCCGGGGACGACATCCCCGTCGTCAAGGGCTCGGCGCTGAAGGCGCTGGAGTGCGGCTGCGGCAAGACCGAGTGCGAAGCCTGCAACCCCATCCTTGAGCTGATGGCGGCCGTGGATGATTATCTCCCCGAGCCGGAGCGCGACATCGACAAACCCTTCCTGATGCCCGTGGAAGACGTCTTCACCATCACCGGCCGCGGCACCGTCGCCACCGGCCGCGTCGAGCGTGGCATCGTCAAGGTGAGCGAGGAAGTCGAGATCGTCGGCATGCAGGAGAAGATCGACAAGACTGTCTGCACCGGCGTGGAGATGTTCCGCAAGCTGCTCGACGAGGGACGCGCCGGCGACAATATCGGTGTGCTGCTGCGCGGCACCAAGCGCGAGGACATCCAGCGCGGCATGGTCCTGGCCAAGCCGGGTTCGATCACGCCGCACACCCACTTCAAGGCGCAGGTCTATGTGCTGTCCAAGGAAGAAGGTGGCCGCCATACCCCATTCTTCCCAGGCTACCGGCCGCAGTTCTACTTCCGGACGACCGACGTGACCGGCTCGATCCAGCTGGAAGAGGGCGTGGAGATGGTCATGCCGGGCGACAACACGAACATGGAAGTCAAACTGATTACTCCGATCGCCATGGAGGAAGGCCTCCGCTTCGCCATCCGCGAGGGCGGCCACACCGTCGGCGCCGGAGCGGTCATCGAGATCATCGAATAACAAATGCAACAGCCCGTTGCTCAGGCGGCGGGCTTTTTAACGGAAGCTGTCAATGGCTCAACAGAAAATACGCATACGGCTTAAGGCATACGATCACGAGTTGATCGACCGCAGCGCGCGGCTGATCGTGGAGCAGGCCCAGCGGACCGGCGCCACCGTCGTCGGCCCGGTGCCGCTGCCGACCGAGAAAAACGTGTACTGCGTCATCAAGAGTCCTTTCAAGGACAAGGATTCGCGCGAACACTTCGAGATGCGGACGCACAAGCGCCTGATCGACATCCATCAGCCGACGCCGAAAACGGTTGACTCGCTGATGCGGCTCGACGTGCCGGCGGGTGTTGACATCGAGATCAAACTGTAATGGCTGCGATACTCGGAAAAAAACTGGGCATGTCACAGATCTTCACCGAGGACGGTGACCGCATCCCGGTCACGGTGATCCAGGCGGGGCCATGCACGGTCACGCAGGTGAAGACCAGGGAGCGCGACGGCTATGAGGCGCTGCAGATCGGCTTCGGCGAGATCAAGGAGCGCCGGTTGAACAAGCCGCGGGCCGGCCATTTCAAGAAGGCGGGCGTGGCTCCACAGCGTCATCTGGCGGAGATCCGCTGCGATCTGAAAGAAGCAACCGCTTGGGTTGTGGTTGGCGAGGCCGCGGAGAAGCCGGCCAGGAAAACCAGGGCCAAGGTCAAGAAAGCCGCCGGGGAAGCGGAGAAGGAAGTCAAGGAAACCGCTGCAGCCGAAGCCGAGGCAGGCGCTGAAGAAGCGGCGGCAGAGGCGGAGGGCGGCGAGGCGGCAGAAGCGGCGGCGGAGGAAACAGAAGCCGGCCAAGCGCCGGCCGCTGAAGCGGAAGCGGCGCCGGAGCCGCCGGTCCAGCGGGACATTCCGAGCGCCGGCGATCGCATCACTGTGGAGGCTTTCGCGGTGGGCGAGAAGGTCAAGGTTTCCGGAGTTTCGAAAGGCAAGGGTTTTGCCGGCGTCATCAAGCGGCACGGTTTTGCCGGCGGTCCCGCCTCGCACGGCGCGCATTTTCACCGCGCTCCCGGGTCGGTGGGCGCCTCGGCTTATCCCTCGCATGTGTTCAAGGGACTCAGGCTGCCGGGGCACATGGGCAACCGGCAGGCGACGCAGCCCGGACTGGTCGTCGTCGCTACCGAGCCGGAGCAGGACCTGCTGATGGTCAAGGGCGCCGTCCCTGGCTCGAGCAATGCCATAATCTTTATCCAGACCCAGTAACAGGCAAATGGCTGAAAAAGAAAACAAAGTAGAAGAAGAAAAAACTGCTGAAGCGGAGGCGGCGGCGCGGGAAAAGGCCGCAGCGGAGCCGGAAGCGGCTGCCGGGCCCGGGGAAGCGGGCCAGGCGGAAGAAGCGGCTGCCGAGTCAGTGAGCGACGAAGCGGCAGCCGGGCCCGAAGCCGTTGAGGCCGAAGCCGAGGCCGCCGAGGTGGAGGAAGCCGGGGCTGAGGAAACCGCGGCGCAGCCGGCTGAGAAGGCCGAAGCCAAGCCCGCGGCTGAGAAAGCCAAGGCCAAGCCTGCCCGCAAGGCAGCCAAAAAGGCCAAGGCCAAGGCCGCCAGGAAGCAGGCCCGGCCCAAGCAGGAGATCAAGGTTCCCCAGGTGACGGCCCTGGATGAGAAAGATGCCGGTCTGAAACCGGAAGTTTTTGCCGTGGAGCCAAAACTTGGCGTTCTGCATGAAGTTGTGCGGGCGGAGTTCGCCTCGATGCGGCGTGGCACCGCTTCATCAAAGAACCGCGCCGAGGTCAGCGGCGGCGGTGTCAAACCGTGGCGCCAGAAGGGCACCGGCCGGGCCCGCGCCGGCTCCAGCCGGATGCCGCACTGGACCGGTGGCGGCATCACCTTCGGGCCAACGCCGAGGGACTTCAGTTTCAAGGTCAACCGCAAGGTGCGCAAGCAGGCGCTGAAGATGGCGCTGAGCGTCAGGGTCAGCGAAGGCAGCCTCAAAGTCGTCGACGCGTTGCCATTCGACGAGCCCAAGACCGCCGCGGCGGCCGCGGTGCTCAGCGGGATGGATGTCAATTATCCGCTGCTGGTACTGCTCACCGAGGCGGACGAGAACGCGGCGATGTCCTTCCGCAACATCCCGCGGGTGGACGTCACCGATACGGGCGACCTGCTGGTGAGTGACATCATGGCGGCCCGGACCGTGCTGGTCACCAGGGAAGCGGTGGAGAAGCTGAACGCGATGGGTGATGCAAAGTGAAAGATTCGTACACGATCGTCCTCGGGCCGGTCATCTCTGAGAAGAGCTACCAGCTGATCGAGCACAACAAGTACACCTTCCGAGTGGATCCGCGGGCCAAGAAGCCGGCGATTGCCAAGGCGGTGGAGGATATCTTCAGCGTCAATGTGGTCGGAGTCAACATCATCAAGACCCGCTCGAAGCCAAAGCGGCGGGGGCTGGTGCGGGGTCGCACCTCGTCGGGCAAGAAAGCGATTGTCGAGCTGTCAGAAGGGCAGAAAATAGAATTTTTCGAGAGTATGTAGCAAATGGCAAGAGTAAAGACATACAAACCGACATCGCCGGGACGGCGCTTCATGACCGGTTCGACCTTCGAGGAGATCACCAGGTCGAAGCCGGAGAAGAGCCTGACCACGGGCATCGCCAAGAAGGGCGGCCGCAATTCATACGGCCGCATCACCAAGCGCCACAGCGGCGGCGGCCACAAGCGCCGTTTCCGCCAGATAGATTTCAAGCGGCTCAAGGACGGCGTGCCGGCGAAGGTGGCCGCGATCGAGTACGATCCGAACCGCTCGGCCCGGATAGCGCTGCTGCACTATCTGGACGGCGAGAAGCGTTACATCCCGGCGCCGATCGGGCTCACGGTCGGGATGCAGGTCGCGTCCGGCCCGGAAGCTGATATCCGGGTGGGCAACAGCCTGCCGCTGCAGAACATCCCGGTTGGCACCGTGGTACACTGCGTCGAGCTCAAGCCTGGCCGCGGCGCGCAGATGGTGCGCGGCGCCGGCACTTCGGCGCAGCTGATGGCCAAGGAAGGCAAGATGGTGACCCTGCGTCTGCCATCCGGCGAGATGCGGCTGGTGGCTGCCGGCTGCCGCGCCACAATCGGCGAGGTCGGCAACGTGACGCATGAGAATCTCACCGGCGGCAAGGCCGGACGTACGCGCTGGCGCGGCAAACGGCCGCATGTGCGCGGCACCGCCATGAACCCGGTCGACCATCCGCACGGCGGCGGCGAGGGCAAAACGACCGCCGGCCGTCATCCGGTGACCCCGTGGGGTGTGCCCACCATCGGTTACCGCACCCGGAAGAAAGGGAAAGACAGTGATCGCTACATCGTCCGTTCCCGCAGAAGAGGACGCAGGTAGGAGGCTGGTAAAACTATGAGCAGATCGATCAAAAAAGGGCCGTTCGTCAGCGAGAAGCTGCTGGCGCGGATCGAGCAGATGAACGAATCCGGCAAGAAGCAGCTGATCAAGACCTGGTCGCGCTCATCCACTGTCTTTCCGGAGATGGTGGGCCATACCATCGCGGTGCACGACGGCCGCAAGCACGTGCCGGTCTTCGTCACCGAGAGCATGGTGGGTCACAAGCTGGGTGAGTTCGCTCCGACCAGGACTTTCCGCGGCCACAGTCATCACACGGAGCGCAGCTCGTCACTGAAATAAGGACTTAGAACGGTTTAAAGACCCGGGCTGGCCGGAAGGCGGCCGGGACAAACGGAAACCCAGGTAATGGCTGACAAGAAGAAAAAAGCTGAAAAGAAGACGGAGCCGAAGAAGGCCGGGCGGAAGAACGCCGAGGTCGAAGCGGTCGAAGCGGTGCGCGCCACCGCCAAGCATGTCCGGGTATCGGCGCGGAAGATGCGGCTGGTCGCCGACACCGTGCGCGGCAAGGATCTGGCGGCCGCGCGCACGACGCTGGCTTTCTCGACCAGGGCGGCGGCCAAGGTGGTCGACAAGGTGATCGCCTCCGCGGCGGCCAATGCGGAGAACAACCATGACCTGAGCGTCGATGAACTGTTTGTCAGCAGCATCTTTGTCAATGAAGGACCGACTTTGAAGCGCTTCCGGCCGCGGGCGATGGGCCGGGCCAGCCGGATCCGCAAACGCACCAGCCACGTGACCGTGGAGCTGGCGCCAAGAAAGGAGGGATAGCATGGGTCAGAAAGTTCATCCGGGAGGCTTGAGGCTGGGGATTATCCATGACTGGAAGTCCCACTGGTACACAGAAAAAGAATTTGCCAATTTTTTGATCGAGGATCTGAAGATCCGCGAGCACATCCGCCGGAAGCTGCGGCACGCGGCGCTGTCTGACATCCACATCAAGAAGGATGCTCAGAAGATCACTATCGACATCCATACCGCCAGGCCGGGCATCGTGATCGGCAAGAGCGGCGCCGAAGTGGATGCGCTGCGCAAGGAGATCCATGCCATGACCGGCAAGTCGGTACACGCCAATATCATCGAGGTCAAGCGCCCCGAGCTGGATGCCAACCTCGTGGCGCAGTCGATTGCCGAGCAGCTGGAGGGCCGCGTCGCCTTCCGCCGGGCGATGAAGCGGGCGATCACCTCCGCGGTCAGGTCTGGCGCCGAGGGCATCAAGGTGGCCTGCGCCGGCCGGCTGGGCGGCGCCGAGATGGCGCGCACTGAGGGTTATAGCGAAGGCCGGGTGCCGCTGCATACGCTCAGGGCGGACATCGACTACGGCTTTACCGAGGCGCGCACGACTTTTGGCCGCATCGGTGTCAAGGTCTGGATCAACAAGGGCGAGATCATGCCCGCCGGCTACGAGACGGAGAACAAGAAAAACGAACGCCGGCTGGGAGAGGTCGACGCGCAGCGGCGCCGCTAGCGGGCCGCGAACAGACGGGTTTTCATCGTCAGGTTATTTTTGAGGAAATACTGAAGAATGCTATTACCGAAGAAAACGAAATATCGCAAGCAGCACCGCGGCCGCATGCCGGGCAACTCCAAGGGCGGCACGCGCATCGAGCACGGCGAGTACGGTCTGAAGGCGCTGGACCGCGGCTGGATCACCAACCGCCAGATCGAAGCGGCCCGTGTCGCGATGACGCGCCATATCAAGCGCGGCGGCAAGGTGTGGATCAACATCTTTCCGCACAAGCCGGTGACGGAGAAGCCGGCCGAGACCAGGATGGGCGGCGGCAAGGGATCGCCCGAGCAGTGGGTGGCCGTGGTCAAGCCTGGCAAGGTGATGTTCGAGCTCTCAGGAGTGGCGCCACCGGTGGCCAAGGAGGCCATGCGGCTGGCGGCGCACAAGCTGCCGATCAAATGCAAATTCGTGATGCGCGAGGGTGATCTCTTTGAAGGCTAACGAACTGCGTGACATGTCGGATGACGAGCTGGTCGAACGCCTGCGCGAGACGCGCAAGGAGCTGTTCAACCTGAGGTTCCAGCATGCTACCGGCCAGCTGGACAACCCGCGCAAGCTGGGGCTGGTGCGGCAGGACATCGCCCGGATCATGACCGTGCAGAATGAGCGCAAGTACCAGGCTGAGGGGCAGGAGGCCTAAGTGAGCAAGAGCAGCGAAGCACACACCGCCAACGTCAAGGAGCGTCGCGGCGTCGTGGTCAGCGACCGGATGGACAAGACCATCACGGTGCGTATCGACACCAAGAAGCCGCATCGCCTGTATGGCAAGACGGTGCTCCGTTCCAAGAAGCTGGCGGTGCACGACGAGAACAACGACGCGCACGTAGGCGACATGGTCCGCGTCGTCGAGACCAGGCCGCTGTCGAAGAACAAGCGCTGGCGGCTGGTCGAGGTGGTCGAACGGGCCAAGTAGGACCGCGGCATTAGTGCCGGCAGCAGCTTGACGGCGGAGACAGCAAAGGCAATCGTGAAAGAGAAACGAAGTTAAGTGATCCAGGTAGAGACAAGACTCAAAGTAGCTGACAACACCGGCGCCCGGGAGCTCCTGTGCATCAGGATCATGGGCGGCTCGCGGCGGCGTTACGCCCGCATCGGCGACACCATCGTGGGCACGGTCAAGGTGGCTTCGCCTGGCGGAGCCGTCAAGAAGGGCGAGGTCGTGCGGGCAGTGGTAGTGCGGACCAAGAAAGAACTCGGCCGCAAGGACGGGACTTACATCGCTTTCGACGAGAACGCCGCCGTCCTGATCGACGCGGCCAAGAACCCGCGCGGGACGCGCATCTTCGGCCCTGTGGCCCGCGAGCTCCGCGACCGGAATTTTATGAAGATCGTCTCGCTGGCGCCGGAGGTGCTGTAGGCGAAGAACGCCGGGGCAGATCAACCGGAAACTGCAATCGCTAACGGAAAAAAGTTTATGGCAAAGAACAAACTGAAAATCAAAAAGGGTGACACCGTCAAGGTTATCGCCGGCAAGGCCCGCGGCAAGACCGGCAAGGTCCTGCGCGTGGATCTGGAAAAGGAGCGCGTCGTCGTGGAGCGGCTGAACATGGTCAAGCGCCACAAGCGGCCGACCCCCGACAATCCGCAGGGCACGCTTGAGCGCGAGGCGCCGATACACGTCTCCAACGTGATGTACTACTGCTCGCGCTGCAACGACGGCGTCAGGCTGGGCGTCAGGCGCACCGAAGGCGGCCGCCTGCGTGTCTGCAAGCAGTGTGGAGCGGAGGTCGAGTGATGGCGCGTCTGAAAGAGCGGTACGAGCAGGAGATCCTGCCGCAGCTGAAGGAAGAGCTCAGCCTGGGCAATCCAATGCGCGTGCCGCGGGTGACGAAGGTGACCGTCAACATGGGCGTGGGCGAGGCCAAGCAGGACGCCAAGTCGCTCGATGACGCCATGGTGGAGCTGGGCGTCATCACCGGCCAGAAGCCGCGGCTGAACCGGGCGCGCAAGTCGATCGCCCAGTTCAAGATCCGCGAAGGCATGCCGGTGGGCTGTTCGGTGACGCTGAGGGGCGAGCGCATGTACGAGTTCCTCGACCGGCTGATCTCGATCGCGCTGCCGCGCATCCGCGATTTCCGCGGCATCCCGCGCAAGTGTTTCGATGGCCGCGGCAACATGTCGCTGGGCATCAAGGAGCAGATGATTTTCCCCGAGATCGACTACGATTCGATCACGCAGACCCGGGGTCTCGATATAGCGATTACGACAACCGCCGCAAACGACGAGGAGGGACGCGTCCTGCTGACGAAGCTGGGCATGCCCTTCAGAGAGCGTTAAGGAGTATTAGATGGCGAAAACATCATTAGTGGTCAAGTCAAACCGGGCGCCCAAGTACCAGAGCAGGGGTTACCACCGTTGCCGCCGCTGCGGCCGGCCGCGGGGCTATTTCCGCAAGTTCGGCCTCTGCCGCATCTGCCTGCGGGAACTGGCGCACAGGGGAGTCATTCCCGGCATGACCAAATCGAGTTGGTAGGAGGGGTACGATGGCTGTAAACGACCCGATTGCCGACATGTTGACGCGCATCCGCAACGCCAACACCAGTCTTAAGGACAGCGTTGATATGCCGGTGTCAAAAATGAAAGCAGAGATTGCGAAGCTGCTGAAGGCGGAAGGCTACATCGTGGATTATTCCATTGTCCGCGGGGACAGCTTCGACAACATCGTGCTGGACCTGAAGTACAGCGAGGATCGCCAGCGGGTGATCTCGGGCCTGAGGCGCATCAGCAAGCCGGGCCGCCGCGTGTACGCCAGCAAGGACCGCATCCCCAAGGTGCTTGGCGGGCTGGGCACAGCGGTGCTGTCAACGTCCAGGGGACTCATGACCGGCCGCGACGCCGAGAAGAAGGGCATCGGCGGCGAAGTGGTCTGTTTCATCTGGTAAACGGTAACAAACGGAGCGACTAAGCAGTGTCAAGAATCGGAAGAGCGCCAATAGATATACCGGGCGGCGTCGAGGTGAAGATCGACGGCAGCGAAGTCAGCGTCAAGGGCCCCAGGGGCTCGCTGACGGCGCGGTTCTCGCCAGAGATGGAGATCGTCCAGGAGGATGGCAGGGTGCTGGTGCGCCGGCCGACCGACCAGGGCCATCACCGCTCGCTGCACGGGCTGACGCGCACGCTGATCGCCAACATGGTGCACGGCGTCACCCAGGGTTTCACGCGCGAGCTGGAGATCAACGGCGTCGGCTACCGCGCCCAGCTGAAAGGCAAGGACCTGGAGCTGGCGGTCGGCTACTCGCACCCGGTGCTGATCCTGCCGGCCGACAAGGACACCTCTTTTGAGGTGCCCAAGCCGACGCAGATCGTCGTCCACGGGATCGACAAGCAGGTCGTGGGGCAGATGGCGGCAAAGATCCGCTCCATCCGGCCGCCGGAACCCTACAAGGGCAAGGGCATCAAGTATGTGGAAGAGCACATTCGCAGAAAGGTTGGCAAGAGGGCTTAAATGGCCAAGACTACTGAACAGTTAACCAGAAGGCAGAAAACCCGCAACCGGCGCCGGTTGCGCAACCGCAACGGCCTGAAGGGCGGCGTCTCGCGGCCGCGGCTGACGGTTTTCCGCAGCAACCGCGGCATCTATGCCCAGGTGATCGACGATCTCGAAGGCAAGACGCTGGCGTCGGCCTCGATTCAGGAGATCAAGGAATCCGGCCTGAAGAAGGTCGAGGCGGCGGAGAAGGTGGGCGAGCTGCTGGCTGCCCGCGCCAAGGAACAGAACATCGAAAAGGTCGTTTTTGACCGGGGAGCCTATCTGTATCACGGGCGCGTCAAGGCCCTGGCTGAAGGAGTCCGCAAGGGAGGGATCCAGTTCTAGCATGGCCGATGCTTACGAAAAAATTCAATTGGGCCTGAAGGGACCGGAGCTGCAGGAGAAGGTTGTGCACATCAACCGCGTCGCCAAGGTCGTCAAGGGCGGCCGGCGGTTCTCCTTCACCGCTCTGGTGGTAGTCGGCGACGGCGTCAATCGCGTCGGCGTCGGCTATGGCAAAGCCAAGGAAGTGCCACTGGCGATCCAGAAAGCAGTGGAGGATGCCAAGAAGAACCTGTTCACGGTGCCCAAATACAAGACCACGATCACGCATCAGGTCATCGGGCATTTCGGCGCCGGCCGCGTGCTGCTGAAGCCGGCCTCGGCCGGTACCGGCATCATCGCCGGCGGCGGCGTGCGCGCCGTGCTGGAGCTGGCAGGCATCCGCGATGTGCTGGCCAAATGCCTGGGGACCACCAACCCGATCAACATGGTGCGGGCCAGCATCGACGGCCTGGCTTCGCTGAAGGACCCGCGCACCGTGGCCAGGCTGCGGGGCAAGACTGTCAACGAGATTCTGGGCGTGGAAACGCCGGCTGTGGAAGCCACGGCGGCCACGGCGGCCACGGCGGCCACGGAATCGGTTGCTGATGCGGCGGAAAGCAAATGAATCTGAAAATCACGCAGACAAAAAGCCTGATCGGCCGCAAGCCGGAGCACCGCCGCACCATCCGGGCGCTGGGGCTGAAGCGCATCAACCACACCGTGGTGCAAGAAGATACGCCGGTAATCCGCGGAATGATCCACCGGGTGCGGTTCATGGTGGCGGTCGAAGAGATCCAGGGCAAGAAATAAACATCTGACGACGGAAAGTCCATGAGCACAGAAGATACAAAAGAAAACGAAGCCGGCTATGTCGGCCTGCACAACCTGAAGCCCTCACCGGGCTCCAGGCATGCGCGCAAGCGCGTCGGCCGCGGACACGGCAGCGGCCACGGCAAGACTTCCGGCCGCGGCCACAAGGGCTTCAACAGCCGCTCCGGCGGCGGTGTGCGCGCCGGCTACGAGGGCGGCCAGATGCCGCTCTATATGCGCGTCGGCAAACTGCGCGGTCCCAACAAGAAGATGAGCATGCCGTTCGGTCCCTTCCGCACGAGCACCCAGGGTGTCAACGTCGGCCGCCTGGGCGGTTTTGCCGCGGGCGCCACGGTTACCGCGGAGGCGCTGGTGGACGCCGGCATCATCAAGAATACGAAAACGCCGCTAAAGATCCTCGGCCACGGCGAAATCAAGGTGGCGCTCACCGTGCAGGCCAATGGCTTCAGTAAATCGGCCCGTGAGAAGATCGAGGCCGCCGGCGGCAAGGCGGAGGTCGTCTGAGTTGTTCGGCTCGATGCTCAATGCCTGGAAGATTCCCGAGCTGCGGAAGAAGCTGATCTTCACCGCGGCGATGATCGTCGTCTACCGCTTCGGCGCCCACATCCCGGTGCCGGGCGTGGACATCGCCAGGATCAACCAGTACATCAATAGCGGCCAGGGAGACATCTTCGGTTTTCTCAACCTGTTCTCCGGCGGCGCGCTGACGCGCTTCGCGGTGTTTGCGCTGGGCATCATGCCCTACATCACCGCGTCGATCATCCTGCAGCTGCTGACGATGGCCTTCCCCTCCCTGAAGGAACTGGCCCGCGAAGGCGAGGCGGGACAGCACAAGATCACCCAGTACACCCGCTATCTCACCCTCGGCCTGGCGCTGGCGCAGTCGGTCGGCTACACCATCCTGTTCTCCCAGCAGGGCGTGCTGCAGCTGAACGGGGTAAAATTTTATGAGATCGTCATCACGCTGACGGCCGGCACGATGCTGCTGATGTGGATCGGCGAGCTGATCACGCAGCACGGCATCGGCAACGGCATCTCGCTGCTGATCTTCGCCAGCATCGTCTCGGGGCTGCTGCCGGGCCTGGGCAGGTTCTTCAACGGCACCCTGGACGTCGTCACCATCGTCGTCATGATCGGCATCGGCGCGGCTGTCATCGCCGGCATCGTCATGGTGCAGGAAGGGCAGAGGCGCATCAACATCCAGTACGCCAAGCGGCAGATCGGCCGCAAGATGACCACCGGCGGCAGCACCTACCTGCCGCTGTCGATCAACATGGCCGGCGTCATCCCGGTCATCTTTGCCTCGTCGGTGCTGATGTTCCCGCCGACGATCGCCAAATTTTTCACCGGCAGCGGCGCGGCCCAGTGGTTCGCCAACTGGCTCAGGCCGACCGGGCCGGCGTTTCTGATCTTTGAATCGATCTTCATCATCGGCTTCACCTATTTTTACACCGCGGTGCAGTTCGACCCTGTGGAGCGCGCCAACGACCTGAAGAAGTACGGCGGCTTCATTCCGGGCATCCGTCCCGGCAGGCCGACCGCCGTCTATCTCGACCGGGTGCTGACGCGCCTGACGCTGCCGGGTGCCATCTTCCTGGCGGCGATCGCGGTGCTGCCGGCGATCCTGATCGCGGCCCTGAACGTGCCGTTCTATTTCGGCGGCACCTCGATCCTGATCGTCGTTGGCGTGGCGCTGCAGACCATGAAACAGATGGAATCGCAACTTTTGATGCGCCACTATGAAGGGTTCCTGAAATAATGGCGGGGCTGAACGTCATTTTGCTGGGCCCTCCGGGGGCGGGCAAGGGAACGCAGGCGGAGCGGATCAGGCGCGACTATGGCCTGGCCCATATCTCCACCGGCGACATGCTGCGCGACGCGGTAGCCAAGGGTACGGAGCTGGGCGCCAAAGCCAAGGGGTTCATGGACGCGGGCGATCTGGTGCCGGACGAAGTCGTCATCGGGATCGTCGTCGAGCGTCTCCGGGAGCCGGATACCGCCAGCGGCTTTCTGCTGGACGGGTTTCCCCGCAGCCTGGTGCAGGCGGGCGAACTCGACAAGGCGCTGGCCGCGGCTGGCAAGCAGGTCACGCTGGCGCTGGCGATCACCGTGCCGGAGGATGAGCTGGTGGGCAGGCTCACCGGCCGGCGGCTATGCCGTGACTGCCAGAAGCCGTATCACACAATTTTTTCGCCGCCCAGGCAGGAAGGTGTTTGCGACGAATGCGGCGGCGATATCTATCAGCGCAGCGACGACAGCGAGGAAACGGTGCGCAACCGCCTGGCGGTTTACCGGGCGCAGACCGAGCCGCTGATCGGCTATTACCGCGACGGCGGGGTGCTGGCCGAGATAGACGGTGTCGGCCACCCGGATGAGGTCTATGGCCGCATCAGGGAAAGCCTGGACCGGGCGCAGCATCAGGTCGGCGGCTAATTAACGGGCGGCCAGAGGGACGAGGCTAGGCCGGGGCGATAACATGATAGTCACCAAGTCTCCAGCCCAGATAGAGAAGATGGCCCGGGCCGGAGAGATCGTCGGGGACTGTCTTGAGATGCTGACGGGCCACTGCCAGCCCGGCGTCACGACTGGGGATCTGGACACGCTGGCGGAGAGTTTTATCAGGGAGCACAGGGCTATCCCGACTTTTAAGGGATACCGCGGTTATCCGGCTTCCATATGTGCCTCGCCCAACCAGATGGTTGTGCATGGCATACCGGGACCGTACCGGCTTAAGGAGGGCGACCTCATCAGCCTGGATGTGGGCGCCACCCTGGCCGGCTGGGTCGGCGATTCGGCGATCACGGTCGCGGTCGGCGATCCCGGGAGCGTGGCGCTGAGGCTGCTGGAAGTGACGCGGGAGTCGCTGTTTAAGGCGATCGCCATGTGCGTGCCTGGTAACCATCTGGGAGATGTCTCCCATGCGGTGCAGGAGCATGTGGAGCGGAACGGTTTTGCGGTCGTCAGGACCCTGGTGGGCCACGGCATCGGCAGGAAGATGCACGAGGATCCCCAGATCCCGAACTTCGGCACGCCGGGGCAGGGGCCGCTGCTTGAGGAAGGCATGGTTTTTGCCATCGAGCCGATGGTGAACGTGGGAACGCACCGTGTGATCGGCGGTGACGATGATTGGGCCATTTTTACGGCTGACGGCAGCCTTTCGGCCCATTTCGAGCATACGGTGGCCCTGACGAAGAAAGGGCCGCGGGTATTGACGGCAAGAGGGGCGAACGACCGCTCGGGCTTGGGAGTGACCCATCCTTTGTGGTAAAATGCCGGGTTGGCCCTGACCGGAGGCTTATGAGTCAAAAAGAAGAAGCCATAGAGTTTGAGGGCGAGGTGGTCGAAGCCCTGCCGAACACGATGTTCAAGGTGCGCCTGGACAACGACCACGAAGTGCTGGCCCACATCTCCGGCAAGATGAGGATGCATTATATCCGCATCCTGCCGGGAGACAGGGTGAAGGTGGAACTGTCGCCCTACGATCTGAGCCGGGGCAGGATAACGTACAGGTTTAAATGACAATCGTCATCACGGCGAGGCGGGCAGGCCGAAGCAGACGCCGGCGCGCCGCGGATGACAGGAAAAAGCGGGAAAAGTAATGAAAGTCAGATCATCAGTAAAACCGATTTGTGAAAAGTGCAAGGTGGTCCGCCGCGGCGGCAAGCTGCTGGTCATCTGCGTCAATCCGCGGCATAAGCAGCGCCAGGGCTAGGCGCTGGATAACTGGAGGTCAGGTTAGTTGGCACGCATAGCTGGAGTAAATCTTCCCCGCGACAAGCGGGTTGAGATCGGTCTCACTTATATTTATGGGGTGGGCCGGTCGATGTCGAACAAGGTCCTCGCGGATCTGGGGATCAACAAGGACACCTATGTCCGCGATCTCACAGACGACGAGATCAACCAGCTGCGCGAGTATCTGGACAAGAATATGATGGTCGAAGGCGATCTCAGGCGCGATCGGTCGCAGAACATCAAGCGCCTGATGGAGATCGGCTGCTACCGCGGGTTGCGGCACCGCCGCGGCCTGCCGGTGAGGGGCCAGCGCACGAAGACCAACGCGCGCGGCCGCAAGGGCCCGAAACGCACCGTCGGCGTACGGCGCAAGAAATAAGCTTTATCAACTGAGAGGAGAGCATGGCAGCGCCAAAATCCAAAGCGCGTACGCGCCGCAAGGTCAAGAAGAATATTCCTGTGGGCCAGGCCCACATCAAGACTTCGTTCAACAACACGATCGTCAGCCTGTGCGACAAGGAAGGCAACGTCATCGCCTGGGAGAGCGCCGGTTCGGTCGGCTTCAAGGGCTCGCGCAAGAGCACGCCTTTCGCGGCGCAGGTGACAGCCGATTCGTGCGCCAAGAAAGGCATGGAGAACGGCCTGAAGAAGATAGACGTGTTTGTTAAGGGACCAGGCTCGGGCCGGGAGACGGCCATCCGTTCGTTGCAGGCGGCGGGCCTGGAGGTCATGAGCGTCAAGGATGTGACGCCGGTGCCGCACAACGGCTGCCGGCAGCGCAAGAGAAGAAGAGTCTAGGTGATCGACAATGGCTAAGGATATTTCACCAGCCTGCAAGCAATGCCGGCGAGAGGGTTTGAAACTGTACCTCAAGGGGGAACGTTGCCTCACGGACCGGTGCGCCATCGACCGGCGGTCGTATGCCCCCGGCGAGCACGGCAGGCGGCGGACAAAACAGACTGAGTACCTCACCCAGCTGCGCGAGAAGCAGAAGGCGAGGCGCTACTACGGCCTGCTGGAGAAGCAGTTCCGCAACTATTACGAAGTCGCCAACCGGCAGAAGGGTATCACCGGCGAGAATCTGCTGCGGCTGCTGGAGACGCGCCTGGACAATGTCGTCTACCGGCTTGGTTTCGCGGTTTCCCGCCGGCAGGCGCGCCAGCTGGTGATGCACGGACATTTCGCCGTGAATGGCAGGCGTGTCGACATACCGTCCTACCGGGTCAGGCCGGACGACGTGGTGTCGGTGATGCTGAACTCGTCCGCGCGCGACGCCATCAGCGAGGCAACGGAACTGACGGCGTCGGTTTCGCCGTGGCTGCAGGCGGACCATGACAATCTGACCGGCAAGATTCTCAAGTACCCGGAGCGGGAAGAGATCGACGTCCCGGTGACTGAGCAGCTGATAGTGGAGTTGTACTCCAAGTGAGAGATTTGTCAAGGTTCAATCAGTGAGTCCGGCGGCTGCTGCCGAGGCCATTTTTGCAGGTTCTCAACTAACGAGCATGGAGGACGATTTGCTAACATTTCAGGTCCCCAAGATTACCCACGAGCAGATTGAAGACAACAAGGGCATCTTCGTGGTGGAGCCGCTCGACCGCGGTTTCGGCCATACGTTCGGCAACTCACTCCGGCGGGTGCTCCTGTCTTCCCTCGATGGCGCGGCCGTCACCGACATCAAGATCGAAGGGGTCTCGCACGAATTTTCTACAGTCCCGGGGGTGAAGGAGGATGTGACTGACATTGTCCTCAACCTGAAGAAGATGGTCTGCCGGCTGCACGGCGAAGCCGGCGAGGTCGAGGTGCAGCTGGTCAAATCCGGCCCTGGCGCCGCGACGGCGGGCGACATCGAAGTGCCCTCGGAGCTGGAGATCATCAATCCCGACCTGCACATCGCCGACCTGGGCAAGAAAGCCAAGCTGGAAGTTACGCTCACGATCCGGCGCGGCCGCGGCTATGCTTCGGCGGAGGCCAACAAGCCGGCGGGCGCCGCCATCGGCGTGATTCCCGTCGATTCTAACTTTTCGCCCGTGACCCGGGTGTCCTATGATGTAAACCGCGCGCGCGTGGGCCAGCGCACCGACTTTGACAAACTGACGATGGAGATCACTTCCAACGGCAGTGTGCCGCCGGGCGACGCCCTGCGCGAAGCCGCCGGCATCCTCATCTCGAACCTGCAGATCTTTACCGGCGTGCACGAGACCGGCGAGACGCCGGAGCAGATCGCCGAGGCGGCGCTGGAAATGCCAGCGGAAGCCAAGGGCGGCAGCGAGGACGAAATCCTGATCGAGGAGCTCGAGATCGGTGTCCGGTCTTATAACTGCCTCAAGCGTGAGGGTATCCAGACTGTGGGGGACCTGGTCAAGCGCAGCGAAGCGGAACTGATGAATATTCCGAATTTTGGTAAAAAGAGCATCGAGGAAGTCAAGGAGAATCTCGCCAAGATGGGCCTGTCGCTGCGCGGCGGCAGCCCGGAAGCCTGAGCGAGTGGCATAAGGCATATACACCCCGGGCGCAGCGCGGGATCTTTAACGGAGAAAAACAATGAGGCACGCAAAACAGGGAAGGAAGCTGGGAGTCGATGCGGCGCATCGCAAGGCGATGCTGGGCAATCTGGTCTGCTCGCTGGTCGAGCACGGCCGCATCAAGACCACGGTGAGCAAGGCCAAGGAGGCCCGGCCGCTGGCGGAGAAAATGATCACGCTTGGCAAGCGCGGCGACCTGCACGCCCGCCGGCAGGCGCTGGCGCGGCTCAGGAGCAACGACGTCGTCCACACACTTTTTGCGGAACTGGCGCCCAGATTCACGGACCGCCCGGGTGGCTACACCCGCATCGTCCGCATCGGCCCGCGTCCCGGCGACGCCGCCGAGATGGTCTATCTGGAGCTGGTGGAGTAGCGGCGGCAAGAGGCCGCGCAAAGCGGGCTCGAACAGGACTGGTTGTAATTAGTGGCGCCTCACCGGGCGCCTTTTTTTTGGCTATAACTCGGGCTCGTCCTCCGGCTCGGAGAGCATCAGTTCGGCTTCCACCTCCACGCCGATCTCTTCCGGCAGCGGGCGCTGCTTCATCGGGTGCAGGTTGATCACCGGCAGCAGCAGCACGATCGCCAGCGCCGCCAGCATCAGGAAGATGGTGACGTAGAAGATGCCGCTGATAGAGCTGGCCAGAGCATCTTTAAGCGTCTGCAGGAAACTGGCAAACCCCTGCTGCAGCTGCGCCTGCTGCGCCGCCGGCGCACTGGCCACGACTTTCTGCAGCCCCTGCCGGCCTTCCCCGGCAAGGAAACCCTGCAGCGTATCGGTGGTGATGTGCGTCAGCGGCGCTGCCGGGTTGATCTGCCTGACTGACTGCACGAAGGGGTTGGTGTCGAGGGCGGCCAGCTTGCCGGCCAGGGCGTTGTTCATCAGGCTGCCCATCACGGCGATGCCGACGGTGCTGCCGATATTGCGGAACATCTGGATGGCGGCGGTGATCACGCCCAGCTTGCTACGGTCGAAGGCGCTTTGCACCACGATCGTGTAGATGGGGAAGGACACGCCTATCCCCAGGCCCAGCAGCGCCATGTACTCCACCAGCTCCAGCTTCGAGGTATCCGCCGTCAGGCGGGAGAAGAGGTAGATGCCGATCACCGACAGCACCATGCCGCCGATGGCCACCGCCTTGTAGGTCCCCCAGCGGCTGATTACCTGGCCGGCGATCGTGCTGGAGAAGACGGCGCCCAGCATCAGCGGCGTCAGCGCCAGCCCGGAGTTGGTGGCCGAGAAGCCCACCACGCTCTGGGCATAGAGCGGCAGGAAGGCAACCGCGCCGAACATGGCAAATGATACCAGGAAGGTCACGGCCGAGGATACGCTCAGCGCTCGGTGCCTGAACAGCCCCAGTGGCAGGATCGGCTCGCGGGCATGCTCCTCGATGACCATGAACAGCAGCAGGAACGCGCCGCAGGCCATGAACAGGCCGATGATCTGCGGCGAGAGCCAGGGGTACTGGCTACCGCCCCAGACGAAGCCCAGCAGCAGCGCTACCAGCGCCAGGGCCAGCGAGATGGAGCCCCGGTAGTCGATCGAGCGCTCCAGGGCCTCCGGCTTGATCTTCGGCAGCATCGTCGCGATCACGATCAGCGCCAGCGCTCCCAGCGGCAGGTTGATGTAGAAGATCCAGCGCCAGCTGATGTTGTCGGTGAGCCAGCCGCCCATCAGTGGCCCGGCGATGCTGGCGATGCCAAAGACGGCGCCGATCAGCCCCTGCCAGCGGCCGCGTTCCGCCGGCGTGAACAGATCGCCGATCAGGGCGATCGAATTGACCATGATGGCGCCGGCGCCGATGCCCTGCAGCCCCCTGAACAGGATCAGCTCCAGCATCGAGTGCGCTTGGCCGCTCAGCGCCGAGCCGACGAGGAAAATGGCGATGCCGCCCAGAAAGAAGTTGCGGCGGCCGTAGATGTCGGAGAGCTTGCCGTAGATGGGGATGGTGACGGTCGAGGCCAGCAGGTAGGATGAATAGACCCAGCTCAGGTGCTGCAGGCCGTTGAACTCCTTGACGATCTGCGGCAGCGCCGTGGCCACGATTGTCTGGTCCAGCGCCGACAGCAGCATTGCCAGCAGTGCGCCGATCATGGCGATGACGCGGGTTCTTTGTTTGAGGGCGTCGCTCATGGATGCTAATGATTTCATGTTCACCGGCCCGACTTCAAACCGGAGCGCCGTGGCCGCCCGGGAAAAAATGAGTGACTTCCCCCGGGCCGGCATGTTTACCTTTTTTTCTTTTGGAGAGCGTCTTGAGTGCGAGCACTCAAGACGGAACCGGAACGGAGGCGATAGCCGTGAGCATGGCCCGGAACAGGTTTTTCAAGAAATGCCCTGAATGCGCGGAAGACATCGAGCCGGAAGCGCAGCAGTGCCAGCACTGCGGCGCGCGTTTCGAGGTTGGCAGGAAAGGTTCCCGTCAGAACGCGGTTCCGGCAGAGGGAGTGGTGCCGCCGTCAGTCACCCCGCCGGAGCTGACGCCTGGCACCTGGACGATGACGGCATTCGCGGGCACCAAAGCGCTGATGGTGGCCATATACTCACTTTTTGCCGTCACCGGCCTGTTCCTGGTAACTTCCGTGGCGTCCTATGGCGGCGCCTACGGTACGCACACGATCAGCGACCTGCAAGGCAATACGATGCTCTGGGGCCTGTCGGCAACCCAGTATGCTTTCGCGCCAGCAGCGCTCTGGCTGGGCGCCATCGTCCTGTTGCTGGCTTCTCCGCGCCAGCTGAGGCTGCGGATACCGTCGTTTGGCATACGTGCCCGGAAGAGGGCAGCCCAGGTTAACTACCAGAGGAAAAGGAAAGAGTTCGGGGCGCCGATCGTCATGTCGCCGAAACGCTTTGTTATCCGGTGGTGGCTGACGCTGATCGTCTGGCTGGGAATGGCGGCCATGGCCGGCAACATCTATGTCCAGATGGGCAACCGCTCCATGGACGCCAAGGAAGGGTTTTACATCTCCAGCGCGCTGATCAGCGCCGGTATCGTCAATACGCTTGTCCTGATGCCACTGGCGCAGCGGCGCCGGGTCATCAGGATCGACGTCGAGGGAAACATCCACCAGCAGGGCGGGCCGGCGACTCTATAAGGAGGCGGGCAGCCGGAGCGGCGGGTCCGCCCCAACCGCTGACGCTGAAACCCGCCGGGCGCACTTACTTTAGCAGCTGCCGCGCCAGCGTCGGCAGGCCCTCGGCAAAGGTGGGATGGATATGCACCGTGCGCTCCAGATCGCGCCAGTTGGCGCCAGCCTCCATCAGGTCGATGAAGACGTGCACCAGGTCGCTGGCTCTGGGACCCACCAGCGTCGCGCCCAGGATCCGGTCGCTGCCGTTCTCCACGACGAAGCGGTAAAAGCCGTCGGTGCGGTCCGTCAGCCAGTTGCGCGCCACGCGCTCCAGCGGCAGCGTCACCGCGCGCGCGTCAAGTCCTCGTTCCTCGGCCTGATCCGTGGTGATGCCACAGCGGCCGGCCTCCGGATCGGTGAAGAAGGCGTAGCCCAACACCCGGTCCATCTGCCGGCGGTCGCCGCCGCTCAGGATCGACATCAGGCGGCGGAAATCCTCCCAGGAGACATGCGTGAACGCAGGTTGTCCAGTTACATCACCTATGGCATAGACGCCGGGACAGGTGGATTCCAGCTGCGCGTTCACCCTGACGTAACCGCCGCCGGTCAGCTCGATGCCCGCGGCCTGGCAGTCGAGCGCTTCCGTGTTGGCTTTCTGGCCGGCAACCACCAGCAGCGCCTCGCCCTGCAGCTGCTGGGGACCATCGAGCGAGAGCGTGAACAGGCCGCCGGCGTGTTCGACGCGCTCAACCTTCTTGCACAGGTGGAAGTGGACGCCGTCGGCTGCCAGCGCCTTGGCGAGCTCGTGGCTCAGCTCCGGCTCCTCGCGCGAGACGATGCGGCCCATGTTGTCGATGATGTGCACCTGGGCGCCGAGGCGCGCCAGTCCCTGGCCCAGCTCGACGCCGATGTAACCGCCGCCGATGATGAGGATGCGCGGCGGCAGCTCGGTCAGGTCCCAGAAGTTCACATAGGTCATGTAGGGCGTGCCTTCCAGGCCGGGGATCGGTGGCACCGCCGGGCCGTTGCCAGTATTGATGACGACCGTTTCTGCCTGGTAAGTCTCACCGCCGGCGCTGATGGTGCGCTCGCCGGTAAATCTGGCCTCCTCCATCACCGTGCGCACGCCCGCCTTGTCCAGCGCCTTCCTGATATAACTGGAGTCGCGCTTGCCGCGCACCCGTTGCATCAGGACCCCGAAATCGACCTCCGCCCGCATCCTGACGCCGAAGCCGGCAGCATGGCGGACGACGCCGGCTTCATGCGCCGCTCCCAGGAAAGTCTTCGAGGGATAGCAGCCGTAATTGAGGCAACTGCCGCCGAGCGCGTTCCGTTCGAACATGACGGTGTTTTTCCCGGCGCGGGCCATGTTCACCGCCAGCGGCACGCCGCCCTGGCCGGCGCCGATGACGATCAGATCAACCTTTTTCATGCGTGCTCCTTGTCTGGCCAATTCAGATATCCCCGCGGAGGGGGAAAAAATAACTACTGGCGTTTAATCCGGGATCGGTCTGAAGCATGTACATTCTATGAAAATCAGCGATTGCGCATTCCCTTACAGAAACAGTACAAATATCTAACATTTCTATAATATTTATACTGTTAACTTTTATCAGTCATATTATTCTTTCGAACCTCTTTCCGGTTCTGCTGTTCTTTACTTCGATCCCTTTTGGCCTTTGGCTTACACGGGAGATAGTGCTATGAAAATTCTCGTTCTCGGTGGTGATGGATTTTGTGGGTGGCCCACGGCCCTCCATCTATCCGCGGCAGGGCACAACGTGGCCATTGTCGACAATTTAAGCCGCCGGAAGATCGACTGGGAATTAGGCACCAGTTCGCTCACACCCATGGCGGCACTGCCAGACCGTCTGTCTGCCTGGAAAAGCCTGACTGGCAGGACCATCGCATTCGAGCTGATAGACATCGCGCAGGAATATGCCAGGCTGCTGGCCCTGATTGAAGATTACCAGCCAGACACGATTATCCACTTTGCCGAACAGCGTGCAGCCCCCTACTCGATGAAGTCGGCTGACACAAAACGGTATACTGTCAATAATAATACAAATGCCACCCATAACATTCTCTGCTCGCTGGTGGATAGCGGTGTTGACGCTCATCTGGTGCACCTGGGCACCATGGGGGTTTATGGCTACGGCTGGAGCGGCTCAATGACAGTACCGGAAGGGTACATCGAGGTCAAGTTCGTAGGCAAAGAGGGAGAGCTGAAGCGTGAGATTCTGCATCCGGCCAATCCGGGTTCCGTTTATCACATGACCAAGACGCTCGATCAGCTGATGTTCGCCTTTTACGCGAAGAACGACGGCATCCGCGTCACCGACCTGCATCAGGGAATCGTCTGGGGGACTCAAACCCCTGAGACCGAGATCGATGAACTGCTCATCAACCGCTTCGATTACGACGGCGACTACGGCACGGTACTGAACCGGTTCCTGATGCAGGCCGCCATCGGCCACCCCCTCACGGTATATGGCAGCGGGGGGCAGACGAGAGCCTTCATCCACATCCGTGATACGGTCCGCTGCATCGAGCTGGCTATTCTCAACCCGCCGGCTCCCGGTGCCAAGCCGACGATTTTCAATCAGGTGACAGAAACCTACCGGCTCAGGGACCTGGCCGCGCTGGTTTCCGGTCTGACCGGTGCAAAGATCGACCACCTGGAAAATCCGCGCGTGGAGGCGGACGAGAATGAACTCGTCGTCGACAATAGCAAATTCCTGGCCCTGGGGCTGAATGCGACAACGCTTTCACAAGGACTCCTGACGGAAGTGCATGATATCGCGGGGAAATACGTGGCGCGCGTTGACAGATCCACGATATTGCCGACTTCCAGGTGGCGCCAGGAGCGCGCGGAAGCCGGCGAGTTCCCGCTGGCAAAACCAACTGCTAAAACCGCCAGCTGAAATCCGGGTTTATTCAGGTAATGAAACTGGTGATCATGATCCCCTGCCTGAACGAGGAGAAGACCCTTTCCCTCGTTCTGGAAACAATCCCGAAAGAGATCCCCGGCATCGACACGATCGATGTACTGGTTATTGACGATGGATCAACCGACCAGACCGTCGCCGTGGCAAAACAGCTGGGCGTAAAACATTTCATCCATCATGCCAGGAACCGCGGTCTGGCGTTATCGCTTCGTGAAGGCATCCGCGGCGCTCTGGAGCTGAAGGCCGACATTCTCGTGCTGACCGACGGCGACAACCAGTATCCGCAGGAACGGATTCCCGATCTCATCCGCCCGATCCTGGACGGCGCCGCCGATACAGTCATCGCCGACCGGCAAGTCCGGACCATCGAACATTTCAGTCCGATGAAAAAGTTTTTGCAGAAATTCGGCACCGGCGTGCTGAACGCCGCGGCGGGCACCAGCATTCCGGACAGCACCAGCGGCTTCCGGGCGTATTCGCGCGAGGCGGCTACGAAGCTGAACCTGATCGGCAAGTTCAATTTCGCCATGGAAACGACCCTGCAGGCCGCGCAGAAGCGGATGAACATCGCCACCATTCCGATCACGACCAATCCCAAAACCCGGGAATCGCGGCTGTTTAAATCATCCTGGGAGCACGTGCGCAAATCGGCCGTGGCACTGATCAACGCTTACATCATGTACAAGCCGTTCATGGTGTTCATGACGCTTGGCATCATCCTGCTCATCGGCGGGCTGGTGCCCTTCGTCCACTTCCTGTATCTGACACTGACGACAGGAAACGCCTTCGGAGCCCATCATTTGCAGTCGCTGATCATCGGCGGCGTACTGTTGACCGGATCATTTTTTTCATTCACTCTGGGCATTATTGCAAATCTGATACGCATCAACCGGATACTGATCGAGGATGTCCTGGAGGAATTGAGGCGCGAGCGCTACGGGATGCTAGTGGAAGAAACGATAGATGATCAGTAAGAATCAGACGGTCAATCAAGTAAAAAAACTTCGTCCGGCAGTCAGCATTATCTTCCTGGTGATCGCGCTTGCGGCCGGATCATACTATGTGGCCAACAATCGGGCGATACTGGATCATCTGGCCAGCACTTCCTGGAGCGTGACCGCCGCGATCTTCTGCCTGTACATCGTCATGCTGGGCGTTTTGCTGCTGATCATGAAAGCCAGCATGGATATCTGCGGCAGGAAGCTGAAACTGACTGAGAATGCGGCTATCAATGTCTATTCATTACTGATCAACTTCTTTATCCCGGGACAGGGGGGTTCTGCATATCGAGGCCTGTATCTGCGGCAACGCCACAAGCTGCGGATCAAGAACTACATCATCGCGGCACTGCTGTATTATCTGCTTTATGCGATGGTCAGCGTTTTGCTTCTGATGGCATGCAGCCGGCCCTGGTGGCAGACGGCGCTGGCCGTGCTGGTGGTTTCCGGGTTGGGTCTGGCGATCATCCGGTGGTACTCGAAGCGATCCGAAGCCGGCCAGCGTGAATTCCGCCTGGGCCCCCGAAACGTCCTCTTTCTGCTGTATGCCACGGTGCTGCAGGCGGCCGTGCAGATGGCGATTTACGCCGTGGAGCTTCGCAACGTGAGCCAGTCTGTTTCGCTGTCGCAGATAATGACGTACACGGGCGCCGCCAACCTGGCCCTGTTTGTATCGCTCACACCCGGCGCGATCGGCATCCGCGAGTCGTTTCTGTTTTTTTCCGAGCAGCTGCATCACATCAGCGGCACAAATATCGTTGAGGCCAACGTGATCGACCGCGCCGTGTATATCGTTTTCCTGCTGGCGCTTTTGTTGATCGCTCTGACTGCGCATGTCATAAAACATCAGCGGTTGAAGCGCCTAGCGGGGCCGGTGCGCCCAGGGGGTCAGCTCAACAACGAGTCGGCGGGAGTGGAGAAATCAATCCAGTAACAAGATTTAAAGACCTGGTGGCAAGAAATGACATGGTTCTTGCGGCCGCAATCGCCGTGGTAGTGATCACGCTCGGCGTCAGCCTGGGCTGGCACAACAACCAGACCATCCCTGTCAATATCACGCCGGAGCTTCACTACACTGTCGAACCCGGGAACCCGCTGAGTTTCCTGTCAAACTGGGACGGCCCGGGTTATCTGAATGTCGCCCAGTATGGCTATCCCAGTTATATCCAGGCCGGCCTGTTTCCGTTCTATCCGATGCTGATTCACGTTGTGCACCTTGCTGTCCCCTCGCCGCTGGACAGCGGTTTGCTGATCGCCTGGCTCAGTTTTGTGGTCGCCATCTACCTTTATATCAAGCTCGTAAAGCGGCTTTATGATGTCAAGGATGTATCGAACATCCTTCAGGCGGTCACGTTCTTTGTATTGTTTCCGACGGCCATCTTTTATTTCGCGACCTATACCGAAAGTCTCTTTGCGATGCTTTCTCTGGCCGCGATCCATTTTGCTTTCGACCGGCGTTACGTCCTGGCTTCGTTTCTGCTGCTGTTAAGTACGGCAACCCATATTACCGGTGTATTTGTCGTGGTTTTTGTGGCGCTCATCCTGCTGGAACAGAAGGTAAGGCTGCGCCGGGTGATTTTCTCGGTCATTGTCGGCAGCGCCGGTTTGCTTGCCTACACGCTTTATCTGCTCATTCATCTGCACGATGCGTTCGCTTTCCTGAGATCCCAGACGCAGGTTAACGAATGGATGCAGCACGGCTTCGTCAGCCTGGTTGAAAACACGCAATACTTTAACGCGGTATTCGTGATATTGCTCATAATATCGGCGTTCTTCTGGTGGCGCCGCCGCCGCAGTTTTGCCGTTTATTCGGCGCTCTTCTTGCTGATCCCCCTCCTGGGCCGGCAATATGGCGGCTTCAACCGGTATGTGCTGGTGGCGTTTCCCATGCAGCTCATGCTGTACGAATTCTTCAGGAACAGGAAAGCCGCTTTCCCCTACGCCGCGGCTTTAATGGCAGTCATTTGGACGTATTTCCTGCTTCAGTATGCCGGGGGATACATCGGCAGCGGCGGGTGAGCGGCGGCTGGCGTCCCGTTAGTTTTGCTGCACTATTTTACGAACTCGGGCATTTCCCCTGTCCGCCACGTACAGGTTCCCTTCGGCGTCGATGGCGAGCCCGGACGGGTCACGGAGCCGCGCTTCGGCCGCGGGTCCGCCGTCACCCGAGAAGCCCTTCTTCTCCACGCCAGCCACGGCACTGATTATGCCCGTCGCGGCATCGAGCCGTCGCACCCGGTGCCTGGAATGATCGGCCAGATACAGGTTGCCGGCGCTGTCGACAGCCAGCCCGTCCACAAAGCCGATCCTGGCCTCGGTGCCCGGGCCGCCGTCCCCTGTGGAGCCGATCTTTCCGATTCCGACCACGGATATGATCTGGCCGGTCTGGCTGTCGATGCGCCGGATCCGGAAATTCCATGAATCGGATACATAGAGGTTGCCGCCGGAGTCGTATGCCAGGGCGCTGGGCCGGTTAAACCATGCCTTGTCGGCTGGACCGCCATCGCCCGAATAGCCCTTCTCGCCCCGGCCTGTGACCGTCCGGATCAGGCCGCTGTCCAGGTCGATGTGCCGGACGCAGTGGTTGCCGCGGTCTGAGACGAAAAGGCCGCCTCTGGAATCCAGCGCCAGCCAGCGCGGGTCGGAGAGCATGGCGTTTACCGCCGGGCCGCCGTCACCGGAATAGCCTTCCTCGCCGGTTCCGGCGATGGTGGTAACTGTGCCGGTGGCGCCGTCGATCCGCCGCACACGCTGATTGTCTGAATCGGCGATGTACATGTTGCCCTGCGCGTCGATGACAATGCCGATGATATAACGAAAAAGCGCGTTCACCGCCGGGCCGCCATCTCCGCCGTAGCCTCTTTTACCTATCCCGGCAAATGTGGTGATCAGGCCGCTGTCGCGGTCAATCTGCCGGACGCAGTGGTTGAACGAGTCCGCGATATAGAGATTGCCGCTGGCATCGACCGCGAGGCCCTCAGGTTTCTTGAGCCGTGCATCGGTCGCCGGACCGCCGTCGCCGGTATAGCCCTCCTTGCCGCTGCCGGCTATGGTCATGATCTGTGCGGTGGGGTTGGTGTCCAACTGGTCCTCCTTGAAAGAATGCGCCTGTTCCTGAGAAAGCGCTGGGGTTAAATGCGGGTCCTGCCCACAACACCTGAAGCTGCGTGTCTCCTCACGCTTTGCGCAACAGCAGCACCGCGAAGCGCTGGTTGCGGTCTGAGTAGATCTGTTCTGTATTCAGGCCGAAGGTGCACAGATAGGGCACCAGCTGCCTGAGGCGGAACTTGCGGCTGACCTCGGTGAGGATCAGCTCGCCCTTGCCGATGCGGAAGGCGCTGCCGGCGGGCGCGATCTCGATGCGCTGCTCGCGGCGGAAGCGCGCGAAGATCTCCACCCGGCGCCATTTGGGCGCGTAACGGGCGACATGGTCGATGGCGGTGACGTCCAGCGAGGCGCCCAGCTCCCGGTTCATCCGCGCGAACATGTTGCGGGTGAAGGCGGCGCTGAAGCCGGCGGCATCGTTGTAGGCGGCGTTGAGCGACGCCGCATCTTCATTGATGTCAACCCCCAGCAGGCAGTAGTCTCCCGGCAGCAGGTGCGAAGTGATCTTTCCCCAGAACTGCGAAGCTTCATGCGCATCGAGGTTGCCGACCGTGCTGCCCAGGAACAGCAGCATCGCCGGCGACAGCGACGGCAGCAGGGGGAAGGCGTCGTCGTAGGTTCCGTGCATCGCCTCGACCCGCACCTCCGGATAGAGCGCCGCGATCTCCTGTTCCGCCTGCTCAAGGATCGATTTGGAGATGTCGACCGGCGTGTAGCAGGCCGAACCGTGGCGCCCGGCATAGGCTTCCAGCAGCAGCCGTGTCTTCACTGAGCTGCCGGAGCCCAGCTCCACCAGCGTCAATTCTCCCGTGCGTCCGGCGATGTCGGCCGCGGCGCTGGCGAGAATCGTCGCCTCGGTGCGCGTCAGATAATATTCCGGCTGCTCGCAGATGCGCTCGAAGATGAAGCTGCCGTACGTGTCATAAAGGAAGCGGCTGTCTAGCCGGCGGGGGATGTCGCTCAGGCCGCGCGCCACCGCCAGGGCGAACCCGGTTGATGTATCGCCGTCTCCTGACATTAATGCCAGTTCGCTGGCAGCTTGCGGATGGGCGACTGATTCCACCGGGACCACGTCTGGCCGCCAGTCCTCGACGAAAGGATGGCGGGCGGCGATTATCGGTTGTGAAGATATTTCCATAATCTCTCAGCGGCAGGGAACAAAGCGGATGGCGCTCATCGATTCTGCCAGCACCTCTTTGAGCGCCGCCAGCGTCAGGTCGATGTCCTCCTCATTATTACCCTGACCGAGCGAAAACCGAACCGAGCAGTGTGCCTCCTCAGGGCTCAGGCCCAGCGCCAGCAGCGCGTGTGATGGATCTGGAGACCCGGATTTGCAGGCAGAACCCGAGGAGAGCGCTACGCCCTTGCGGTCCAGCTTTAGCACCAGCGATTCACCACGCATTCCCGGCAGGGTCATGTTGAGCGTGTTGGGCAGACGGGATGCCGGATCGCCGTTGACAAAAGCGCCGTCGACGAGCCCGACGACGCCGGCCTCAAGCCGGTCCCGCAGGTCCGCCACCCGCCGCATCTGCGGCAGGCGTTTGACCGCCAGCTCGGCGGCGCGGGCGAAGCCGGCGATGCAGGCCACGTTCTCGGTGCCGGCGCGCAGGCCGCCTTCCTGGCTGCCGCCGTTGATCAGCGGCGCCAGCCTGACGCCGCGGCGCACGAACAGCGCCCCCACGCCCTTGGGCGCGTGGATCTTGTGGCCGGAGACCGAGAGCAGGTCGACGCCGAGCTCCTCGACGTCGACGGGGATCTTTCCCAGCGCCTGCACGGCGTCGCAGTGGAAGAGGATGTCGCGCTCGTGCGCCAGCGCCGCCAGGTCAGCCACCGGCTGGATGACGCCGGTCTCGTTGTTGGCCAGCATCACCGAGACCAGGATAGTGTCGTCGCGGAACGCCTTCAGCAGCTCGGCCGGTGCGACCAGGCCGTCCCGTCCCACAGGCAGGCGGGTCACCGCAAACCCCAGCGCCTCGAGCGCGCGGCAGGACGCCAGAATCGCCGGATGCTCGATGGCGGTGGTGATGACGTGGCCGCGGCCGTCCAGGCCTTCCTCCTGCCGGCGCGCGGCTGCCGCGAACGCCACGCCCTTGATGGCGGCGTTGTCGGCCTCGGAACCGCTGCCGGTGAAAACAACGCGGCGGGCGGTGCAGCCGATCGCCTGCGCCACGGAGCGGCGGGCGGCGTCGAGCGCCTCCCGGGCAGTGGCGCCGGTGCGGTGAATACTTGATGGATTACCATATTTGTGATTGAGGAAGGGCAGCATCGCCTCCACTGCTTCCGGGTCCAGCGGCGTGGTGGCGTTGTGGTCCAGATAGATGTAGCGGACCGGCGTGCGGCCGGTTATGTCCGCCTGGCCGCCAGCGGCCGGCAGGGCACAGCCATCCCCGGCATCCGGGGCACTCGCGGCCGCGGCAGCGGCACCCAGGGCACTTGCGTCCGCGGCAGCCAGGGCGCCGCCGGCCCGCGCGGGACCGGCCGCCGCATCCGCCGCCGCGCCGGTGAGAACGGGGGAGCCATCCGCGCTCCTGCCGGCGGCCGTGCCTGCCTGCCTGCGCGCCTGCACCGGCGTTACCTCACAAAGGAGTGATTTGTAAACCGGAAAACCGGAGATGGGATCGTACCGCTGAAGGTCGGTGAGGTCGTTGACATTGCACCCGCGCCAGGCATCCGGTCCCACCGGGCCGCCGCCGCCCATGTTGGCGTCGATGGCGCCCGGGACGATGTTGGCAGTGACAAAGGCGCGGAAGCGCGCCCGTCCGCGCGGAGTCGCCACGAACACCTCGTCACCATCGGCGATGCCGCGCGCGTCCGCGTCCGCCGGGCTGATCGATACCAGTGGCTCTGGCGCCCGGGCAGCCAGGCCTTCCACGCCGTGGTGCTGCGAGCGGAAGTCGGTACGCACGCGCGCGCCCGAGTTGAACACCAGCGGGAACTTGCGCGCCAGCTCGGGCTGCGCCAGCGGTCCCTCCTTCGGCTCGGTGTAGACCGGCAGCGGCTCGTAGCCATGTTCCGCCAGCACGCTGGAGGCGATCTCGAACTTGCCAGAGGGCGTGTCGAACCCCGGCTGGCCATCGGCGCGCAGCAATCCTTTCTCCCACTTCCTGTACTGCATCATCCCGCCGGGCACGCTTACGGCGCCGCCGGCGGCGCGCACATCGTCCACGGAAAAGCCGGAACCGGCGAGCACATGCTCCAGCAGCTCCTCTTCCGACTGCGGATAGAGCTCGCCGTAGCCCAGCCGCCGCGCCAGTTCGCCCAGGACCAGCAGGTCGTTGCGCGCTTCGCCGACCGGTTCGAGCAGCCTTTCCCGGATGCGAAACATAGAGCCATAAGTCATGTATGAGGTGTTTTCAAAGCCGGTCGTCGTCGGCAGCACGATGTCGGCGTAGGCGGCATCGGCGGTCAGCTGACGGTCGATTGTGACCAGAAAGTCGAGGCTTGCAAGCGTCCGCCGCCAGATCTCGGGCTGCGGCCAGGCGGTGATGATCGAGCCGCCCAGCACGATCAGCGACCTGATGGCGTATGGCCGCTGCTCGAGCACCGCCTCCGGCAGCGAGATCGCATGCGACTCGCCGCGGTACATGCTATAGACAGGGAAGCGGTCGCGGCCGAGCGCCTTTTTCACATTCGGATTGGCGATCAGGCCGCCGCGGTTGATGGGAAAAGCGCTGCCCGGCATGCGGAAGACGCGTCCGCCGGGCACGTCCAGCTGGCCGGCGAGGGCCCAGAGGATCATCGTTGCGCGGATCGCCTGCACGCCGCTGTCGGAATATTCCAGCCCCGTGTACATTACCGGGCTCGCGCCGCGCGCGGCCGCCAGCCGCCGCGCCAGCCCCCTGACGGTCGCCGCCGGCACGCCCGTGATCTCTTCCACCGCCTCCGGCCGGAAATGCTGCGTGTAGCGCGCCAGCTCGTCGAAGCCGACCGTCCATTCGTCGACGAACTTCTCGTCGTAAAGGTCCTCCTCGATCAGCACCTGGATCATCCCCAGCGCCAGCGCGCCGTCGGTGCCGGGCCTGACCGGGATCCACTCGGCGCCGCTCTCGCGCGCGGTGCCATTGCGCCGCGGATCGATGACCACGATCTCGGCGCCGCGGTCGCGGGCGGCCAGTATCTGTTGATGCGCCAGCGGCGGGCAGTCGGTGGCGGGGTTAGAGCCCCAGACGACGACCAGCTCCGCCTGCTCCAGGTCAGAGTCCATGTTGATGAGCATCCCGCCCATGGTGACATGGGGCGCGATCATGGCGTAGGCAACGTAGCAGAGGGCGCCGACGCCGAAGGTGTTGGGCGAACCGAAGGGAAAGAGTACGCTGGACGCCGAAGACACCGCGGTATCGCGGGGCTGGTAGACATCGCACAGCGCCAGGTCGAAGCTGCCGCGGCCGGTGTAGATCCCGCAGGCCTCGGCACCATGCTCGCGTTTGATCTGCTTTAGCCGGGCGGCGATCGTCTCCATCGCCTCATCCCAGGAAATCTGCTCGAATTCGAACGAGCTGGGCGGGCCGGTGCGCCTGAGAGGATGCCGCAGCCGGTGCCTGGAATAAACCATCTCCGGCGCGTGCCGGCCAAGCCGGCAGATCATCCCCAGCGGATGGCCCTGCTGGGCGCGCGCCTCTGTGAGGCGGCCGTTGACGAGCGTCGCGGTGATCCAGCAGCCGGCCGGGCAGATGCCGCAGATGGTGTCGATGTCGATTTCGCCGGTCTGCTTTCCCTGCCCGCGCTCTCCCGCGGGCGCGTCGGCGGGGATCGCCGGATCGCCTGACAAAGACATAACCTCCAAAGATTCAGATGACCGGCTGGTGCGCAGCAAAATCCCGCGGCCAGTCTAAAGGAACTGCCGGACAAGAAAAATTAATACCCGCATTGCAGGCATATTTAAACCGCGGTCGCTTGCAAATTATTTTCAGATAATATAAATTTTGTTTTCTTCCAAGCGAAGAAACGCGACTGGCGTTCAGGTGGATAACCACCGGGGAGCGTTTCGGCGTCCTGGGCCTCTTGATTTGGATGAGGCTCCGGATGCCAGCTGAAAGTGGTCGAGCGCCTGGGCCATCCGAATGTCGATTTGGAGCGCCCGGGTTTTTTCATTCCCGGGCCATCCTTACCTTGAAAGGGCAAGATGGCCAGACATCCCGTTTACCATCCTCTGCATCCCGATAACGGACCTCAGGTCAGCCTGTTTGTCGACGGACGTCACCTGCAGGTGCCGCACGGGATGACCATCCTGCAGGCAGCGCGGGCCAACGGCATCGAGATCCCGGCGCTATGCGACAATCCCAAGCTGATTCCGGCCGGGCGCTGCGGGCTGTGCGTGGTCGAGGTCGTGGGCGACGGCATCGTGCACGCCTGCCAGACGCCGGTCGAGGAGGGCATGGAGGTCATCAGCGAGAATCCGCAGATCGCCGACTCCCGCCGGCGGCGGCTGAACGAGTTCCTCGCCAACCACAACGCGTACTGCGAGCCGCCGTGCCATAACGCCTGCCCGGCGCGCATCGATATCCCCGGTTACCTTGGCGCCATCGCCCGGGGTGACGACGCCGAAGCGATCCGCATCGTCAAGCAGCGGCTGCCGCTGCCGCGGGTCATCGGCCGCGTCTGCCCCCGTCCCTGCGAGAGCGCCTGCCGGCGCACCCAGGTGGATGGCCAGCCGGTCGCCATCTGCCAGCTGAAGCGCTTTGCCGGCGACCGGGCAGCAGCCGAAGCCGAGGCCGCGGAGCAGGCGGCGCTCGCCGGGCTGCAGGCGCCGGCCACGGGCAAGCGGGTGGCGGTGATCGGCAGCGGCCCCTCGGGCCTGTCGGCTGCGTACTACCTGGCGCTGGACGGCCACCAGGTTACCATCTTTGAAGCAAACTCCGAGCCGGGCGGCATGATGCGCACCGGCATCCCGCCTTACCGCCTCCCCCGGGAGGTCATCGACGAAGAGGTGGCCGACATCCTCAAGCTGGGGGTGGAGCTGAAGCTCAACACCCGTCTGGGCACGGACGTCACCATCGACAGCCTGGAAGCGGACGGCTATGACTCCATATATCTGGCCGTTGGCGCCCAGCGCGGTTCGCTGGGAGGGCTGCCGGGAGCCGGCGAAGGCGCCGGAGCAGACGAAGGGATTTACTCCGCGGTCGATTTTCTCAGGAAGAGCAACGCCGGTGAATGGGATATCCCGCTGGGACGCACGGTGGTCGTCGGCGGCGGCTTCACCGCCATGGACGCCTGCCGCTCCGCCGTCAGGCTGGGCGCCGGCGAGGTGACGGTCGTCTACCGCCGTTCGCGCGAGGAGATGCCGGCCACCAGCGACGAGGTGGAGGCCGCCGGGCAGGAGGGGGTGACGCTCTCGCTGCTGAGCGCGCCGGTGAACGTCATCCGCGAGGGCGGGCGGGTCACGGGCGTGGTCTGCCAGAAGATGGAGCTGGGCGAGCCGGATGAGAGCGGCCGCCGCTCGCCGCGTCCGGTCGAGGGTTCGGAGTTCACTGTGTCCGCGGATACGATCATCCTTGCTATCGGCCAGGAGATCGACACCGCCGGGCTGGAAGGCCTGGTGGAGCTGGACGGCCGCGGCCGCGTCACCGCCAACCAGCTGACGCTGGCCACCAGCCGCCCGGGCGTCTTCGCCGGCGGCGACTGCCAGACCGGTCCCGCTACCGTGGTGGAGGGCATTGCCGCCGGGCGCCGCGCCGCGGTTGCCATCGGCGCCTATGTGGCGGGCGAGAGCCCGGCGGAAGCATGCAGCGCGCCGGCCGCCAGCCTGAAGAAACGCCATCCGCGGCTGTTCGAGATCGGCGCCAGGCCCAAATCGGACGCTGCCCGGCAGGCGATGCCGGAGCTGACTCCGGCCGAGCGCGGCGGTTTCGAGGAGATCGAGCTCGGCTTTGCCGAGGATGCCGCCCGGGCCGAAGCGGCCCGCTGCCTGCAGTGCACCTGCCATGCGGCATCGGCCTGCGAGCTGCAGCGCCTCTCGATCCGATACGGCGCCGGCACGACGGAATTCCGCGAGCAGGAGGGGCAGCTCGAGGTGCTGAACGGCGCTCCCATTCTCGAGCTGGACCGCAAGCGCTGCATCAAGTGCCACAAGTGCATCCGCGAATGCGACGAGGTGGTACAGTACCACGTCTATACCGTGGGCGAAAACGAGTATCCGGCCCTGCGCGCCGGCACTTATATAGATTCCGGCTGCGTCTCCTGCGGCTCGTGCGTCGAGATCTGTCCCACGGGCGCGCTGGTGGACACGCAGCTGAAGGGCATTCATGAATGGGAAGTGGAGAAGGTCAGGACCACATGTCCGCTCTGCGGCGTCGGCTGCAACTTCGACCTCAATGTCAGGGACGGCCGCGTACTGGGCGTTTCGTCGGCATCGGACGCGCCGGTGAACGGCCCGGCGCTCTGCGTCAAGGGCCGCTACCATTTCGACATGATCCACAGCCCCGAGCGGCTGACTACGCCGCTGATCAGGGAAAACGGCGCCTTCCGCGAGGCCACCTGGGACGAGGCGCTCGACCTGGTGGCCGCCCGCTTCGGCGAGATCCGCGACCGTCACGGCAGCGACGCCCTGGCGGCCCTGAGCTCCGCGCGCTGCACCAACGAGGAAAACTGGTTGATGCAGAAGTTCGCCAGGGTGGTGATGGGCACCAACAACGTAGATCATTGTGCCCGCACCTGACACGCTCCCACGGTGGCCGGTCTGGCCATCTCGTTCGGGAGCGGAGCGATGACGAACTCCATCAGCGAAGTCGGTTTTTATGACGCGCTGCTCATAATCGGTTCCAATGCCACCGAGGCGCACCCGATCATCGGCAGCAAGATGAAGCGGGCCGCCTGCCGCGGCGCGCGCGTGATCGTTGCCGATCCCCGGCAGATCGAGCTGGCGGATTACGCCGAGTTGTGGCTGCGGCTCAGGCCCGGCACCGACGCCGCCCTGGTCAACGGCCTGATCAACATCATCGTCAGCGAAGGCTGGCACGACCGGGATTTCATCGCGCAGCGCTGCGAGGGTTTTGACAAGATGTGGAAAGTTGTCAAGAACTATCCGCTGGCCCGGGTGAGCGAAATCACCGGCGTGCCCGAGGACAAGCTTTATGCCGCCGCAGAGATCTACGCCAAGACACGGCGGGCCGGCATCTTCTATACCCTCGGCATCACCGAGCACACCACCGGCACCGCCAACGTCATGAACCTCGCCAACCTGGCGATGGTCACCGGCCACGTCGGCGTCGAGCATGCCGGTGTCAATCCGCTACGCGGCCAGAACAACGTCCAGGGCGCCTGCGACATGGGCGCGCTGCCGAACCTGCTGCCGGGCTACCGATCGGTGGACGAGGCCGGCAATGTCGACTACTTCGAGCGCGAGTGGGGGACCAGCCTGAGCAGCGTCTCCGGGCTGCGCATCCCGGAGATGTTCGACTCCATCCTCGGCGGCGACGTTAAGGGGATGTACATCATGGGCGAGGATCCGGTGCTTACCGACCCGGACTCCAACCATGTGCGCAAAGCGATCGACAGCCTCGATTTCCTGGTGGTGCAGGACATCTTCATGTCGGAGACGGCCAGCCTCGCCGACGTCGTCCTGCCGGCGGCGCTCTATGCGGAGAAGGACGGCACCTTCACCAATACCGAGCGCCGCGTCCAGCGGGTGCGCAGGGCGGTGGACGCTCCCGGCGAGGCCCGGGCCGACTGGGAGATCATCTGTGACCTGGCCGGCCGCATGGGCACGCCGATGGAATACGAATCACCCGAGGCCGTCTTTGAGGAGATCCGGAGCATGACGCCGGCATATGCGGGCATCACCTATGCCCGTCTGGACATCGCCGGGCTGCAATGGCCCTGCCCCGATACCGAGCATCCGGGCACGCCGTTTTTGCATCAGACCGGCTTCCCCCGCGGGAAGGGCCTGCTGCAGGGCATCGAACACCTCGAGCCGGCGGAGCTGACCAGTGAGGAATATCCGATCCTGCTGACCACCGGTCGCAGGCTCTATCATTACAATGTGTCAACCAGGAACTCGCAGCTGCTCGATGGCCTGATGCCACATGAGCTGGCTGAAGTCAACCCCGCCGACGCCGCACGCCTCGGTCTCGCCGAGGGCGACGCGGTCCGGGTGAGCTCGCGCCGCGGGACGGTCACATCCCGGGTGACGCTGACGGAGAAAGTGCCCGAGGGCACGGTCTTCATGACGTTCCATTTCCGGGAGACGCCAGTGAACAAGCTGACCAACTCCGTCTATGACCCGATCGCCCTGACGGCGGAATATAAGGTGTGCGCCGTCAGGATGGAGAAACTGGGCCCGGGTGAGAGCGGCGGCCCGGAAGGGTAAGAACTGGCAGGAGCGGCTGTCGATCCGCTCCAAGGTCTGGCTCGAACTGGACGGCGAGCCGGTGTTCAGCCGCGGCCGGGCGCTGCTTTTCCGCGCCATCGACAGCCATGGCTCGATCAACGCGGCTGCCCGGGAGATGGGCATCTCCTACCGGCGGGCCTGGGGGTACGTCAAGGCGATGGAAGCGCGGCTGGGCGTGGCGCTGGTGGAAACCAGGACCGGCGGCGCGCAGGGGGGCGGCGCCACCCTGACGGCGGCGGCGCGGGAGCTCCTGGCGGGATTCGAGCGTCTGGAGCAGGGTGTCAACGGCTTGGTGGACAAGAGGTTCGAGGCTGAATTCAGGGGGCGGAGCTGATTTTTTTTCGGGGCCGTTATGCAAGACAGACATAACGAAACGGAAGCAGTACATGAAATGAAGACGTACACGAAATATATCAGGCTATCAACCAGGCTGCCGGCGCTGCTGTTCCTGCTGGCCGGCGTGGCCGTGGCGGCCGCCGGCTGTGGCTCCGGCGCCCAGGGACAGGGAACGGGCGGGCAGCAGACGCTGACGGTCTCGGCCGCCATTAGCCTGCAGGATGCCTTCACCGAGCTGGGCAGGGCCTTCGAGGCGGCGCACCCCGGGGTCAGCGTCCAGTTCAACTTCGGCGCTTCCGGTGACCTCGAGAGCCAGATCGAGGGCGGCGCGCCGGTGGACGTCTTCGCCGCTGCCTCCACCAGGGAGACCGGCGAGCTGGCGCAAAAAGGGCTGATCGACGCCGCCGGGGTGATCCGGCCGGTGGGCAACGACCTGGTGCTGACGGTGCCGTCCGGCGCCACGGCGCAGTTCGGCGCGTTTGCCGATCTGGCCCGGGGCGCCTCCGGCAAGATCGCCATCGGCAATCCCGCCACGGTGCCGGCGGGCCGCTACGCGCGCGATACGCTGACGCATTTCGGCCTCTGGGATGCGCTCAAGCCCCGGCTGGTCTACGGCGAGAGCGTGCGCCAGGTGCTGGACTATGTCGCCCGCGGCGAGGTTGACGCGGGCCTGGTCTATGCTACCGATGCCCGCGCCCGCGCCTCGGAAGTGAGGGTGGCGCTTTCGGCGCCGGCTGACAGCCACGCGCCGGTGACCTATCCGATGGCGGTGGTGTCCGGCAGCGCGAACCGCGCCCTGGCGGGGCAGTTCCTCGCTTTCCTGGGCTCGGCCGCCGCCCGCCCGGTCTTCGAGAAATACGGTTTCAGGTGGCTCCTTGGATAGCTCGGCGCTTCTTGCCCTGCGGCTGTCGCTGCAGGTGGCGCTGACCGCCACGATCATGGTGGTGCCGGCTGGCATCTTCTTTGCCTGCGTGCTGGCGCGGGGGCGCTTTCGCGGCCGGGACCTGCTGGACGTAGCCCTCACCCTGCCGCTGGTGCTGCCGCCGACGGTCACCGGCTATTACCTGGTGGTGCTTTTCGGCCGCAACGGCCCCATCGGCAGCCGGGTCTATGCCCTGACGGGCTGGTCGATCATGTTCACCTGGGAGGCGGCGGTGCTGGCCTCTTTCGTGGTGGCGCTGCCGCTGATGGTCAAGACCGCCCGGGCCGCATTCGAGTCAGTCGAGCCCCAGTTTGTCGATGCCTCGCGCACGCTCGGCCACTCCGAGGCCAGCACCTTCCTGAAAGTGGTGCTGCCGCTGTCCCGCCGGGGCGTGATCGCCGGCGCCTCGCTGGCCTTTGCGCGGGCGCTGGGCGAGTTTGGCGCGACGCTGATGCTGGCGGGCAACATCCCCGGCCGGACCAGCACGGCGCCGCTGGCGATCTACAGCTATGCCGGCAGCGGCGACTGGCCGCGGGCCAACGGCCTGGTGCTGCTGTTCACCCTGGTAGCCGCCGGCTTCCTCTACGTTGCCAGCAAACTGAACGCGCGCATTTTCTGAGGGATGACCCGGGCAGGCAAAAATGAGCGGGACAGCGCCGAACCGGGATCCGGGAGAAAGATGGGGATTGAACTAAAGATAAGCAAGCAGGTTAAAGGATTCGATCTTGACGCCGGCTGGGAAGCCGGCCGCGAGCTGGTGGCGCTGTTCGGCCGCTCCGGCGCCGGCAAGACGATGACGCTGAAGCTGATCGCCGGCCTGATGAAGCCCGACCGCGGCCACATCCGCGTCAACGGCGAGACGCACTTCGACAGCGGCGCCCGCATCGACCTGAAAACCCGGCGCCGGTGCCTGGGTTACGTCTTCCAGAACCATGCGCTGCTGCCGCACATGAGCGTCGGGCAGAACATCGCTTATGGCCTGGCGGGGGTCCGCGGCGACGAGCGCCGCGAGCGGCTGGCGGAGATGCTCTCGCTCTTTGGCCTGGAGGGGCTGAAACACTCCCTGCCGCGTGACATCTCCGGCGGCCAGCAGCAGCGGGTGGCGCTGGCGCGGGCGCTGATCGGCCGGCCGCGGCTGCTGATGCTGGACGAGCCCTTTTCGGCGCTGGACATGCCGGCGCGGCTTGAGCTGCGGAGCGTGATCCGGGAGGTGCAGTCGCGGTTCTCCATCCCGGTGGTGCTGGTGACCCATTCCTTTTCCGAGCTGAGGGAGATGGCGGACCGCGTGATCGTCTACTCCCGGGGCCGCGTGGCGCAGGCGGGCTCGCCGGCCGAGATCGAGGCCAGTCCCGCCGGCCCAGAGGTCGCGGAGCTGCTGGGATTGGAATAGGGGATTGGTTTAGAATTGTCGCGCCGGACCGGCGCGGGGGCAGGATAGCGTCCGCCGGCAAGGCAGAACCGAAGGAGAGGCAATGTGTGAGCTGAATCAGAAGACCGTGCCCGTGCGCGAGGCTGCTGGCGCCGTGCTGTGCCACGACATCACCGAGATCAACCCGCGCACGGGTTTCAAGGGCGCCCGCTTCCGGCGCGGCCACGTGATCACCGACGCCGACATCGACATCCTGCTCGACCTGGGCAAGGAGAACATCTACGCGCTTGCTCTCGGCGCCGGGCAGCTGCATGAGGACGACGCCGCGCTCCGGCTGGCGGCCGCGGTCGCCGGCCCGGGGACGCGCTTCGTTCCCGAGCCGCGGGAGGGCAAGATCAACATCACCGCCGCCACCGCGGGGCTGCTCTCGGTGAACGTGGCGGCGCTGGAGCGGTTTAACCTGAGCGGACAGGTAATGTGCGCCACGCTGCACACGCACACGCTGGTGGCGGCGGAGGCCAGGGTGGCGGGCACCCGCGCGATCCCGCTGGTGGTTGACGAGCAGGATGTCATGGAAGCGGCGGAGGTGGCCGCCGCCGCCGGCGGGCTGGTGACGGTGACGCCGCTCAGGCAGGCGCGCGCCGCGGTGATCGTCACCGGTGCCGAGGTCCACAGCGGCCGCATCGAGGATGCCTTCGGGCCGGTCATCGAAACGAAGCTCGCGGCGCTTGGTTCGGGCATCGTCTCGCTGGAGACCTGTCCCGACGACGCCGCGGTCATCGCCGCCGCCATCACCGCCGGCCGCGGCCGCGGAGCCGACCTCATCATCGTCACCGGCGGCATGTCGGTGGACCCCGATGACGTCACCCTGGCGGGTGTGCGCCGCTCCGGCGCCGCGATCGCCGCCTACGGCTCGGCCGTCATCCCCGGCGCCATGTTCCTGACGGCGTACTTTGACGACGGCACGCCGGTGCTCGGCGTGCCCGCCTGCGGCATCTTCCATCAGCACACAATCCTGGACCTGGTGCTGCCGCGCGTGCTTGCCGGCGAACGCATCGGCCGGGGCGAGATCGCCCGTCTCGGCCATGGGGGCCTCTGTCTGGAGTGCGGCGAGTGCCGCTTCCCTGTCTGTCCGTTTGGAAAGGGGACCTGAGATGAAATCACTGGAGGAACATCTGGCTGAAGCCGCCGCCTTTCACGGGGAGAGCTGTCCCGGGCAGGTACTGGGCGTGCGGCTGGCGCGCGCCGGCCTGCGCCAGGCCGGCATCGACGATCCGCTGGCGGAAGGGGCGCGAAAAAAGCTGATCGTCTTTGTCGAGATCGACCGCTGCGCCGCCGACGCCATCATGGCGGTCACCGGCTGCCGGGTAGGCAAGCGCAGCCTGAAGGTGATCGATTACGGCGTCATGGCCGCCACCTTTCTCAATCTGGAAAGCGGCCGCGCGGTGCGGGTGGTGGCGCGCGAAGAGGCGCGCGGGCTGGCGGCCGCCTACGCCTCCGGCGAGGGCGGCAAGTACGAGCAGCAGCGCCGCGCCTATGAGGTGATGCCGGAGGCGGAGCTGTTCAGCTTCGAGGAGGTCGAGGTGAGCGTGCCGCCGGAGGACATGCCGGGGAGGCCGCTCTCGCGCGTCCGCTGCCAGCGCTGCGGCGATCACGTCCAGGACCGGCGCGAGCGCGTCGTGGACGGCGCCGTCCTCTGCCGCGCCTGCGCCGAAGGCGGTTATTACCGCCGCCACAGCTGAGCGGAATCCGCAATCCGGCGCGCGCCGTTTTGAATCCGTTCGCGGCGGCAAGAATCTTCCTGCATCCGAACAGGAAGGAGGGGCCATGCATCCCGGCATCGTTCCCGGAGCGGCGCTGCCGGCCGGACAGGGGCGCTGGGTGCTGTGGTCCACCATCCTCGCCTCGAGCATGGCTTTCATCGACGGCACGGCGCTGGCGGTGGCGCTGCCGGTGCTGCAGTCGGACCTGGGCGCCAGCGGCGCGCAGCTGCTGTGGGTGGTCGACGGCTACCTGCTGATGCTGGCCGCGTTCATCCTGACAGGCGGCGCGCTGGGGGACCGGCTGGGGCGCAAGCGGGTGTTCATGACCGGCATCACCATTTTCGCGCTGTCGTCGCTTGCCTGCGGCTTTTCGCCGGATACCGGCTTCCTCATTGCCGCGCGCGTGATCCAGGGCATCGGCGGCGCCCTGATGATCCCCGGCAGCCTGTCGATCATCACCGCCAGTTTCAGCCGCGAACGCCGCGGCCGCGCCATCGGCACCTGGTCGGCGGCCACGACTATCGTCGTCGTGCTGGGTCCCTTCCTTGGCGGGCTGCTCGCCGATCTGGGCTTCTGGCGCGGCGTATTTTTCATCAATCCGCCGCTGGCGGTGGTCACCCTGATCATTCTGCACCGGAACGTGCCGGAGAGCCGGGACGAGCAGGCCGGCCGGCTGGATTTCACCGGCGCTGCCCTGGCCGCTCTGGGACTGGCGCTGCTGACATATGGTTTTATCAGCGCGCCGGCGGCCGGTTTCGGCGCGCCCGCCATCTATGGCTCGCTGGGTCTGGGCGTGCTGCTGCTGGCGGCCCTGGTATTGTGGGAATGGCGCAGCCCCAGCCCGATGCTGCCGCTGGAGATGTTCCGCTCGCGCAACTTCAGCGGCGCCAACCTGCTGACGCTGTTTCTCTACGGCGCGCTAAATGTGTCAACTTTCTTCCTGCCACTCAACCTGGTGCAGGTCCAGGGATATACGCCGCTGGCGGCCGGCCTGACGTTTCTGCCTTTCGGCATCCTGCTGGCGGGTCTGTCGCGCTGGTCGGGCGGACTGGTGGACCGCTTCGGTCCGCGGCTGCCGCTCACCGTCGGGCCGGCTACCGTCGCCTGTGGCTTCCTGCTAATGGCCCTGCCGGGCGTCACGGGCGGTCCGGCGGATTTCTGGCGTACGTACCTGCCCGGCATCGTCGTCTTCGGCGCCGGCATGGGGCTGACCGTGGCGCCCCTGACCACCACCGTGATGACCTCGCTGCCGGAGCGCTTCGCCGGTACGGAATCGGGGATCAACAACGCGGTCTCGCGGGTGGCGGGCCTGCTGGCAATCGCCACCATGGGGGCCGTGGCGCTGTTTGCCTTCGCTCATCTGCTCGACGCCAGATCCCAGACTCTTGGTCTGGGAGCCGGCATTCGCCAGGAGCTGCAGGCCGAGGCCAGCCGTCTCGGCGATGCCGGCGTGCCCGCTGATGTTTCCGGCGCTCAGCGTGCGGCGGTCAGGCAGGCCATCAGGGAATCGTTTGTGGACACGTTCCGCCTGGTGCTGGTCATCTGCGCGGCGCTGGCGCTGGTGAGCGTCATCATGGTGCAGCTGCTGATCCGCGGCCGCCCGCCGGATTTTCAACGCGGCAGGGGAATGCTGTAAAGTCATGGCAGGCACGAGCCGCCTTCCGGCGGCTGGCCGCATGGCTTATGACGACGCAGACACAACCCCCCATAATCTCCCTGAGACAGGTCATCCACCGCTATCCGCATTCCGGACAGAACGCGGCGCTGGCGGGGCTGACCCTGGATATCGGCCCCGGCGAGTTCGTGGCCGTGGCCGGCGCCAATGGCTCCGGCAAGTCGACGCTGGCGCGGCTGCTGAACGGTTTGCTGCTGCCGGCCGCGGGCGAGGTGCTGGTGGACGGCGCCAGCACCGCCAGAGCGGAAAATCTGGACCGGATTCGCGAGACGGTGGGCATGGTCTTTCAAAATCCGGACAGCCAGATCGTCGCCGGCAGCGTCGGCGATGACATCGCCTTCGGCCTGGAGAACCTGGGTCTGCCTCCGGACGAGATCGAGCGGCGCTTGCGGGCGGCGGCGGAGCGGTTCGGTGTCGGCGAGTTGCTGGAAAAAGAGCCGCATTGGCTCTCCGGCGGGCAGAAGCAGCGCACGGTGCTGGCCGGTGTCGTGGCCATGGCGCCGCGGGTGCTGGTGCTGGACGAGCCGACCTCGATGCTCGATCCGCGTTCACAGCTGGAGTTCCACGATCTGGTGCGCTCTCTTTGGCATGCAGGCACAACTGTGGTGTATGTCACGCATCTGATGGAAGAGGTAGCCGTGGCGCCGCGGATGCTGGCGCTTGCTGATGGCGCGCTCGCCTTCGATGGCGCTCCGCGCGATTTTTTCACGCGCGACGATCTGCTTAAGAAAACCGGCCTGGTGCCGCCGCTGGCGATGCGGCTGAGCCGGGCGCTGGCCGCCGCCGGCGGCCCGCAGGAGCCCGCGCTGACGCTGGAAGAGCTGGTAGAGCGCGTATGCGCATAGAACTTGACAAAATTGATTTTATATATCAACGAGGGACGCCGTTCGTATCAATGGCGCTCTCGGACGTTTCGCTGGCGATCCGGCCGGGCGAGCGTATCGGTGTCACCGGCGCAGTGGGCTCGGGAAAATCGACGCTGCTGGAGCTGCTTGCCGGGCTGAAGCCGCCGGCTTCCGGCCGGGTCCGGCATGACGGCCGCGAACTGGGAGGCAGGCGCCGCCGGCGGGTGAAGCCGCGGCCGGGAAGCATCGGCCTGGCGCTGCAGTCTCCGGAAAACTGCCTGTTTGAAAGCACGGTGCTCGCCGATGTCGAATTCGGGCCGCGCAACCTCGGGCTCGCAGCCGGCGAGGCGCGCGCGCGCGCCGAAGCGGCAATGGTGTCCATGGGCCTCGCCCCGGCCCGGTTCAGCCGGCGCAGCCCCTGGTCGCTCAGCACCGGCGAGCAGCGCCGGGTGGCGCTGGCGGGGGTGCTGGCGATGCGGCCGGAGGTGCTGCTGCTGGACGAACCCACCGCGCACCTGGATCCGGCGACCCGCCAGGAGCTGATCGGCCGGCTGCTTGAAGTCAACGCGGATACCGGCGCCACCATCGTCATGGTCGGACACGACATGGACGAGATGGCGCGCTTCGCCGAACGTCTCATCATCCTGGAAGACGGCCGCCTGGCGGCCGATGGCCCGGCGGCGGCGCTGCTGGCCGACGCTGATCTGCTCAGGGCGCACGGCCTGGAAGCTCCGGCCACGGTTAGGCTTGGCATGATGCTGGCGGCGGCGCTGCAAAGACCGGTGCCCGCGTTGCTGAGCGAAGCGGCCGCGGCGGGCTACCTGCGCCAGCTGGCGGAGGTGTAGGCGGTGCAGCTGGGCAATGCCGCCATCGGCCAGTACCTTCCTGGAAGCTCGCTGCTGCACCGCGCCGACCCGCGGCTGAAGATCACCACCCTCGCCATCTTCGCGGTGGCGCTCTTTTTCGTGGGGGGCATCGCCGGCCTGCTGGTCATGGGCGCCGGCCTGCTGCTGGCGCTGGCCCTGGCGCGGGTGCCGTCGCGGCTGATTTTCCGCAGCAGCCGGCCGGTGCTGCTGCTGGCGCTCATCACCTTTTGTTTCCAGCTGTTTCTGCACGGCGGCGCCCAGCTGGGCCATCTCGGCCCCCTGACGCTTTATCGCGACGGCGCGCGGGACGGCGGCTTCCTTGCCCTGCGGCTGGTGCTGCTGGTGCTCTCGGGGATCACGCTCAGCCTGACGACGCCGCCGGTGATGCTCACCGACGCGCTGGGAAGGTTGATGGCGCCGCTGAGCCAGGTGAGATTCCCCGCGTATGAGCTGGCGCTGATGATGACGATCGCGCTCCGCTTCATCCCGGCGCTGCTGGCGGAAGCAGACCGCATCATTCTGGCGCAGGCGGCCCGCGGCGCCGGTCTGGGCGGCGGCCTCACCGGGCGCGTGCGCGCGCTCTTGCCGGTGCTGATCCCGCTGTTTATCCTCAGCTTCAGCAATGCCGACGAACTGGCCCAGGCGATGGAGTCCCGCTGCTACCGCGGCGGCCGCGGCCGGACGCAGCGCCGCAGGCTGGCGCTCGGCCGGGTGGACGCGCTGTTCGCGCTGCTGGCCCTGTTGCTGGTGGGCGCCGGCATCGTCATCGGCAGGAAGAGTGGTTTTTGACTTTGACAAACTTCAGACTTGACATCGAATACGACGGCACCGGGTTTGCCGGCTGGGCCAGGCAGCCAGGGCTGGATACGATCGAAGGCACGCTGATGGAGACGCTGGCGCGCATTCTCCAGCAGCCGGTGCGTCTGACCGTGGCCGGCCGCACCGACGCGGGCGTGCACGCGCGCGGGCAGGTGGCCAGCTTCAGCGCCGCAGGGGAGGGGATCGACTGCGGCAAGCTCAGGCGGTCACTCAACCAGCTGCTGCCCGGCGCCATCGCCGTCAGGCAGGTTAGCCGGGCCGCGGCGGATTTCGATGCCCGCCGCAGCGCCCTCTCCAGAACATATTCCTACTCTGTGCTCAACCGGTCCTGGCCTTCGGTTTTCCGCCGGCGCTTTGTCTATTACTATCCCGGCAGGCTCGACCTGGATCTGCTCGGGCGCGCGGCCTCGCTGGCGCTCGGCCGCCATGACTTCACCGCCTTCACGCCAGCCGTCAGCGAGCACTGCTACTTCGAGCGTGAGATCACCGGCTCCGCGTGGCGCCGCGAGGGCGATCTGCTCGTTTACACGATCACGGCCAGCAGCTTCCTGCGCAACATGGTGCGGGTGATGGTCGGCACCATGCTGGAGATCGGCCGTGGCTACCGGCCGCTGGACACGCTCGCCGGACTGCTGGATGGCGCCGGCCGGCCGGACGCCGGCACCACCGCGCCCCCGGGCGGGCTTTGCCTGGAAGAGGTGCGTTACTGAGGAAAAAAGCGGCTGGCGGGTGGGAGCGGTCCCGCGACGCCCCGGACCGGGTTGTGGCACTATGAGCGGGGCAACCCTTCTGATAAGATATTCCAATAGATATTATCGATTTCAATAAGCGCTAAAAGGGTGTCGCATGGATTTGATCAAACTCAGAACTTTTTGTTCCATCGCCAAAAAAGGAAATTTCTCAGCCGTGGCCGAGGATCTGTTCATGTCGCAATCGGCGGTCAGCCAGCAGATCCAGGCGCTCGAGCGCCGCTACGGCGTCACACTGTTCGACCGCGGCAGCAAGCGGGTGACGCTTACCGAGCCCGGCCGCATCCTCTACCAGAAAGCGCAGAAGATGCTGGAGCTGGAGGATGAAATCAATCACGAGCTGGACGACCTGCGGGGTCTCAAGGGCGGCGAGCTGCGCGTCGGCGCCAGCACGACCGTGGGGAACTATGTCATGCCCTTTTACCTGGGGAAATTCAAACAGCTCTATCCTGACGTCAAGGTCTCGCTGATCGTGGAGAACACCCGCATCATCGAGGAGAAGCTGCTGGCGGGCGAGTTCTCCCTGGGTGTGGTCGAGCATGAGGTGCAGAATCCGTCCCTGGAAAGCATCCCGGTCGAACGGGATGAGCTGGTCCTGTTTGTGGGACCGGATCATCGCTGGGCCGAGGGAAAGGCGGTCACCAAGGATGAGCTGATGCAGGAACCCTTCATTACCCGCGAGGCCGGCTCGGGCACGCGCGAGGTGATCGAGCAGACGCTTAATAAGGCCGGCGTGACGCAGCTGAACGTGGCGCTCGAGCTGGGGAATTCATCGGCGATCAAGACGGCGGTGGAGGCCGGCCTGGGCGTTTCCATCCTGTCGCGGCGCGCCGTGCACGCCCAGCTGGAAAGCAAGCTGCTCAAACCGGTGAGGGTCAAGGGAGTCGCCCTGGAGCGCGATTTTTATCTGATATGCGTGGCCGACCGCTACCTGTCGCCGGCCTCGCTGGAGTTCAAGGCGCTGCTGGAAAACACGGAGTCCTCCAGCCTGCTGCCGAAGATCGCCTGATTCATAAGCAATCTTTAACCGAAATGCAGCAGTTATCCATTTTACTAATCAGTTACATCCAAAATCCGACTGCCCCAAACGGGCATCCGCTTCTTTATCTTTTTTTTACAATCTGATATAAATGCGCCGGTTTGTAAGTTTTATTACACGCTCCCTGGTATGGAGCCACAGGGGCGTCCAATCCCGACCGGGAAGAAGCCCGCGAAGAAAGGAGAGGATAGTTAATTTTGTCTGAATTTTTATACAACCACGGGGTGGTGATCGCGATCGTTTGCGCCCTGGCGGCGATCGCCTACAGCACCATTCTGATCTGGTGGGTGCTGAAACTGCCTGCCGGAAACGAGAAGATGCAGGAGATTGCCGGGGCTATTCAGGAGGGCGCCAAAGCTTACCTCAACAGGCAGTACCGCACGATCGCCATGGTCGGCGTCGTCGTCTTCGCCGTACTGCTGATCTTCCTGGGCTACAACTCCGGTTGGGATATCGGCGTCAAGACATCGGTCGCGTTCCTGGTGGGCGCCGTTCTTTCGGGCACCACCGGCTACATCGGCATGATGGTTTCCGTGCGCGCCAACGTGCGTACCGCTGAGGCGGCCCGCGGCGGTCTGAAATCCGCCATGCTCGTCGCCTTCCGCGGCGGCTCGGTCACCGGCCTGCTGGTCGTCGGCCTGGCGTTGCTGGGCGTGGCCGGCTATTTCGCCGCCATGGGCGCTTCGGCGCTGGACGTCAAGAACCTCATCGGGCTTGGTTTTGGCGGCAGCCTCATCAGTGTCTTCGCCCGGCTGGGCGGCGGCATCTACACCAAGGGCGCCGACGTCGGCGCCGACCTGGTGGGCAAGGTGGAGGCAGGCATTCCCGAGGATGACCCGCGCAATCCGGCGGTCATCGCTGACAACGTCGGCGACAACGTCGGCGACTGCGCCGGCATGGCGGCCGACCTGTTCGAGACCTACGCCGTCACGGCCGTCGCCGTCATGCTGCTGGGCTCGCTGGTGTTCGCCCACGCGACCGGTCCGGTGCAGCAGCGGGCGCTGATCTACCCGCTGGTGCTGGGCGGCGTTTCCATCATCGCCTCCATCATCGGCACGTTCTTCGTCCGGGTGGGCAAGAACGAGGGCATCATGGCCGCCCTCTACAAAGGCCTCATCGCCGCCGGCGTTCTGGCCGCGATCGCCTTCTACCCGATCACCAAATGGATGATGAGTGAAGCGGCTTCGTACGACAACACCTCTGTCAACAAGCTCTTCCTCTGTTCGATCATCGGCCTGCTGGTCACCGGCGCCATCGTGATCATCACCGAGTACTTCACGGCGGCAAAGTATAACCCGGTCAAGCATATCGCTTCCGCTTCACAGACAGGCCACGCCACCAACATCATCGCCGGTCTGGCGGTGAGCATGAAGTCCACGGCCCTGCCCGTGCTCTTCATCGCCGGCGGCATCCTGGCCGCCAACTGGGCGGCTGGCCCTTACGGCATCGCTATCGCCGTCATGGCGCAGCTGTCGATGACCGGCATCATCGTCGCCATCGACTCCTACGGTCCCATCACTGACAACGCCGGCGGCATCGCCGAGATGGCCGAGCTGCCGGACGAGGTCCGCGGTGTCACCGATCCGCTGGACGCGGTGGGCAACACCACCAAGGCTGTTACCAAGGGCTATGCCATCGGCTCCGCCGCGCTGGCCGCCGTGGTCCTGTTCTCATCCTACGCGCAGGACTTAAGCGATCATCTCGGCATCGCGCGCGATGCTCTTGACCAGTCATTCACGCTGTCAAGCGCTCCCATCATCGTCGGCCTCTTCATCGGCGGTCTGCTGCCGTTCATCTTCGCCGCCATGTGCATGGAGGCTGTCGGCACGGCCGGCGGCCAGGTGGTCGAAGAGGTTCGCCGCCAGTTCCGGGAGATCCCCGGCATCATGGAGGGCACCGGCAAGCCTGAGTATGGCAAGTGCGTCGACATCGTCACCAAGTCCGCACTGCGGCAGATGATGGTTCCGGCGCTGATCCCGATCCTGACGCCGATCGTCATCGGTGTAGGCCCGCGCCTGCTGGGCAATGGTCAGCTGGGCTACGAGATGCTCGGCGGACTGCTGGTCGGCACCATCGTCACCGGCCTGTTCCTGGCCATCTCGATGACCAGCGGCGGCGGCGCCTGGGATAACGCCAAGAAGCTGATTGAGGATGGCGAGTACGGCGGCAAGGGCTCACCCGCCCATCAGGCCGCGGTTACCGGCGACACCGTCGGCGATCCCTACAAGGACACCGCCGGTCCCGCCATCAACCCGATGATCAAGGTGGTCAACATCGTCGCCCTGCTGATCGTCCCGTTCCTGGCGAAATAACACGGAAGTAACCCCGGGGCGACCCGGGTGGCAGGACACAGGCGGCACGAGCCGAGGCTCGTGCCGCTTTTTTCGTGGTGCAGTCGTGATCGTGATGCACATCACAAACCGGTTGTGAGGCAGCTCATGCACGCGGCGCGTCAGGCGGGTATGCTAAGAATATGCTGTTAACAGGCGGTAGCGCGATAACCGCACGACAACGATTTGTTGAAGGAGGAAGACATGCCAGAGACTACAGATATCAGCGTGAGCGGCGAGAGCATCATCGGCGACGTCATCGAACAGATCCCGGGCGCGGCTGACGTGATCGAAAAATATTTCGGCAACGGCTGTTTCACCTGCCCCGGCATCCGCATGGAGTCGATCAACTTCGGCGCCACCATGCACGGCGTCAATGCCGAGGACGTGGTGGCGGACCTGCGGGCGCTGCTTAAGTAAGCGCAGGGCCGTTCAGGGAACAATGCACCCGTAACCACCCTTGCGTCCGTTTCACCGAGGGGGTTACTAATAATCCCGAGTAAACCCCCGGCTGTGCCGGGGGACTCACAGAGTTTGACGTTTCCGGGAAAATAGGAAAACCTCCCAGCCGTGAACCGCTCAAAGTTTACGGCAAAGGAGGTTTTCCATGAACGAGTTACCAAACTTATGTCACACAGCGTGGGATTGCAAGTATCACGTGGTCTGGATTCCGAAGTATCGCAGGAAGGTGATATACGGCGATCTCAGAAAGCACTTGGGAGAGGCCTTTAGGGAGCTGGCCAGGCGAAAAGAAAGCCTGATCGTGGAGGGGCATCTGATGGCGGATCACGTGCACATGCTGATCGCGATTCCTCCCAAGTATGCCGTGTCGCAGGTGGTCGGTTTTATGAAAGGCAAAAGCGCGATTCACATCGCACGAAACTACTGCGGCAGGACGAAGAACTTCACCGGGCAGAACTTCTGGGCCAGGGGGTATTACGTCTCGACGGCGGGAAGAGACGAGGAGGTCGTCAGGGAATATATCCGCAGGCAGGAAGAGGAGGACAAGCGGCTGGACCAGCTGAACATGTTCAGGTAGACGGGTTTCTAACCGCTTTGAGCGGTTCACATTATCCAAGCCTCCGGCTTTGCCGGAGGTCATGACTATCAGCTGGGCGCTTATCGAATGGAGCGGTCAGTTAAATGTAATTCAGAACATCAAATTGACTCAGATCGTTGCCTATGATAGCTTCCGACCCAGCAGATAGGCAATTGGTAGGATTGCCGTTTCATAACTTTGCTTGACTCTGGTTCACTCCCGAGTGGGACAGAGTCAAGTCCAATCCCCAGGAGGAGTTATGAGGGCATCCTTTAACGCTGGTTTTTCTGGTGGCGTCTTTATTCGCCGGCTTTTACTCATCTGTCTCCTCATCGCTATTTGCGTCGGTCCTTCCCTGCTCTCCAGCCCCCATGCACAGGCTTCAACCGCTGAGAGCGGGACTATTACCCAGTATACCGTCTGGACTACAGCTCAGAGCCCGTACGTTGTTTCTAACCTTACTATCGCCCAGGGGGCAACACTTTCGATTGACCCTGGCGTAATAGTTAAGTTTCAGAATTCAAGCTCGGGAATATCCGTTTCCGGGACACTCAATGCTTCGGATGTAGTCTTTACCTCCATCAAAGACGACAACCACGGTGGAGATACAAACGGAGATGGCGGTGCAACACTGCCTGCAGCCGGCGATTGGGGAACTATTGGCTTTGCCTCGGGTGGATCCGGAACCATCAATGGCTGCGTTATTCTCTTCGGCGGCGCCAACTCTGCTTACGAGATCTGGCTAGGCTCTTCGCCCACGATTGAAAACTCTGTAATAGGCAGCTCTCAAGGTGGTGGAGCTTTCTTGGCTGCAGGAAATCCCGCATTCACCGGTGACACCTTCTCAAACAACGGTGGTATGGGCCTTGACTCTATGGCGGTGATTTCCACACTCTCAGGAAATACCTTTACCGGTAACAGCGGCGTCGCGGTTGAGCTGCCGGCCAGCATCGGCTCAGGTGTAAACAACAATACTTACTCCGGCAATACAAACGACGGCATGTATTTATCGGGAGACGTAACCGCACAATCAGACTGGTCTGGAACCAACAAACCGTATGTGGTTGAAGGAGATAACAACAATAAGGATCTGGAAGTAAACGCGCCGCTTACGATCGAATCAGGCTCTGTCGTTAAATTTGATGCCTCACCGACCTCTTACACACACCTAGACGGGCTTCACGTAAATTCAAGTCTAAATGCTAACAACGTTGTTTTTACCTCATATAACGATGACAATCATGGCGGTGACACCAATGGAGACCACGGTGCAACCTTGCCTCAAGGGGGTGACTGGGGATCAATCGTTTTCAATCCGGGAAGCTCGGGGTCACTGAGTGGCTGCACTGTTCTTTTTGGCGGGGGCGCCGGAGCAGGTGAGATGGCCGTCAACTCCGCCTCGCCTACGATCATTAGCTCAACCTTTGCTTCAGCCAAGTACGATGGCGCCACCATAGCAAGTAACAGCAACCCGGCAATCAGCGGCAGCAGCTTCGCCAATAATGGTGCCATGGGCCTAGATTCCGCGACACCGCTTTCAACTTTCTCGGGAAACACCTTTACTTCCAACGGCGACGTCGCGGTCCAGATGCCGGCCAACATCGGCACCGGGGTAAACAACAATACCTACTCGGGGAATATGACCAACGCGATGCGCTTAACTGGATGGGTCACCAGCAGCTCCGATTGGGCGGAAACCAATTCGCCATATGTGCTTCAAGGTGACAACAACTATAAGGTAGTTAATGTAAACGCTCCTCTTACAATCGAGTCAGGTGCCGTCGTTAAGTTTCAAGCAATGACGCCCTCCTATACTTACGAAGAAAGCTTAGAGATTAATTCAAGCATAAGTGCGACTGGTGCGGTATTTACCTCATATTACGATGACAATCATGGCGGTGACACCGATCGAGATCACGGTGCAACCTTGCCTCAAGCGGGTAACTGGGGCTCAATCGTTTTTAATCCGGGAAGCTCGGGATCACTCAGCGGCTGCACTGTCCTGTTTGGCGGGGGCACCGGAGCAGCAGAGATTACCGTTAATTCCGCCTCACCCACCATCGCAAACTCAGTCATCGCTTCTTCCAAGAGTGGCGGCGCTTACATCATAAATACCAGCAACCCGGCGATTAGCGGCAGCAGCTTCGCCAACAACGGCGGCGTCGGCCTTAACTCATCAGCGGCGCTTTCCACTCTCTCGGGCAATACCTTTACCGCCAACGGCGACGTCGCGGTTGAGATACCGGCCAACATCGGCACTGGGGTAAATTCAAATTCTTATGGCGGCAACAAGGTTAATGCCATGTATCTCACCGGCGATGTTAATGCCCCATCGACATGGGCCGGTTCAAATGCACCGTATGTTTTAAATAATACGGTAAACGTTGATTCACCCCTGACAATTCAGTCGGGCGCAGTTGTAAAACTGGGCCAGCCATATCAAACAGGTATTAATGTCAACAAACAGTTAATAGCCACCGGCACAGTCTTTACCTCCCTCAATGACGACGCCCATGGCGGTGACATCAACAACGACGGCGGGGCGACTTCCCCTCAGCCCGGTAACTGGGGCTCAATCGTTTTTAATCCGGGAAGCTCGGGATCACTCAGCGGCTGCACTGTCCTGTTTGGCGGGGGCACCGGCGCAGCAGAGATTACCGTCAATTCCGCCTCGCCCACCATCGCAAACTCAGTCATCGCTTCTTCTAAGAGTGGCGGCGCTTACATCATAAATACCAGCAACCCGGCGATTAGCGGCAGCAGCTTCGCCAACAACGGCGGCGTCGGCCTTGACTCCTTGGCGGTGCTTTCCACCCTCTCGGGGAACACCTTTACCGCCAACGGCGATGTCGCAGTTGAGATACCGGCCAACATCGGCACCGGCGTAAACAACAATACCTACTCGGGGAACAAGTATAACGCTATGCTTCTAACCGGCTGGGTCACAAGTAACTCCGACTGGGAGGCAAACAATTCGCCATATGTACTTCAAGGTGACAACACGTATAAATTGGTTGACGTTAATGCCCCTCTTACAATCGAGTCAGGCTCCGTTGTTAAATTTGATGCCTCGCCGTCCTCCTATTCCAACCAGGACGGGCTTGACGTAAATTCAAGCCTAACTGCTAACAATGTGGTTTTTACATCCTTTAAAGACGACGCCAATGGCGGTGACACCAACGGCGACGGTAGCTTGACAGCTCCTCAGCCCGGTGACTGGGGCTCAATCATTTTTAATCCGGGAAGCTCGGGATCGCTCAGCGGCTGCGCCATTCTTTACGGCGGGGGCACCGGCGATGGCGAGATCACCGCCAACTCCGCCTCACCGGCTATCACCAATTCGACCATCGCTTACGCCAAGTACGATGGGGCAGATCTTATAAACACTAGCAACTCGGCAATTAGCGGCGACACCTTCGCCAACAATGGTGCCATGGGTCTAGATTCCATGTGGGCCCTGTCCACTCTCTCGGGCAACACCTTTACTGCCAACGGCGACGTCGCGGTTGAGATGCCGGCCAACATCGGCACCGGGGTAAACAACAATACCTACTCGGGGAACAAGTATAACGGCATGCGCTTAACCGGAGATATTACAGGCAGTTCCGACTGGGCAAGCACCAATTCGCCTTACATTGTTCAAGGAGATAATAACAACAAGGATCTAGAAGTAGACGCGCCGCTTACGATCGAGTCAGGCTCCGTTGTTAAATTTGATGCCTCACCGACTTCTTATACCAATGAGGACGGGCTTAACGTAAATTCAAGTTTAAATGCTAACAACGTTGTCTTTACTTCGTATCATGATGATAGCTACGCCGGAGATACAAATGGCGACCGCGGTGCAACTTCCCCCGAGCCGGGTGACTGGAACGGAATTATTTATGCTGCGGGAAGTACCGGTGCCATTAGCAACTGCGTCATACGCTACGGCGGCGGTGTCACCAACGGTGAGTTTTACATCAACTCTTCGCCGCAGCTGACCGGCAACGATATTAGCTACTCGCTTACAGCAGGTATCACAGTCGGCGCTGATGGCTCGCCACTGATCCATTACAACGACATATACGCAAACAGTTTAGGCGTCGTTAATTATGGTGGAGCCAACCTGGATGTTACCTACAACTACTGGGGCTCGAAACACGGTCCCAAACCATATGGCTTTGGCAACGGACTTGCTGGCTTGCTTACCGTCATCCCCTGGTCGGGTATTCCTTATACGCAGAGTGGTGCTCTTTATCAGTCCAAGCTGGGCATGGCCGATTACTGCGCCGTTTGCGGTGACCCCATCAACACCGCCACCGGCGCCTTTGTCTACCAGCACACCGACGTTAAGGTTCCCACCAAAGGGGTGCCGCTGGAGTTTGACCGCACATATAACTCCAACGACGCCTCAGACGGCGATCTGGGCTTCGGCTGGTCGTACAACTGGCAGATTAGCGTAAATCCGCTGGCAAACGGCAACGTCACCGTCCTAAGAGGCGACGGCAGTCAGGACGTATTTACGCTCAACCCTGACGGCTCATATTCGCCGCCTTCTCTGGGCGTTCATGATACATTGGTGAGGAACGCTGACGGGACTTTCAAGCTCACAACAAAAGATCAGATCACCTATAACTTTGACTTAAATAACGATCTTGCCAGCGAGGTATCAGAGACCGGCCAGTCAACTACATTTGCCTATAACTCAAATCTGCAGCTGACAACCATTACCGAGCCTGCTGGCAGGACGCTGAGCCTCGCTCACGACGCAGTAACCGGGCGCATCACCCAGATCACCGATCCGAACGGTAAAACAATCGCTTTTGCCTACTCGGCGGCGGGTGACCTAACCTCAGTCACCGATCAAAACAGCGGGACCACCAAATTTGCCTACGACTCAAACCATCACATCATCGGCGTCACCGACGCCGATAACCACACCCAGGCAAACAACACCTATGACGCCACCGGCAAGGTAACCAGCCAGACCGACGCCGAGGGCAAACTCATCACCTTTACGTACGACGCAACCAGTAACGTTACGACCATGACGCGCCAGATGGATCCAAACGATCATTCCAAGGACCAGACCACCACTTTCTATTACGACTCCCAGTACCGTCTGATCAAAGAGACCGACCCTTACGGCAAAAGCACCACCTACACCTATGACGCTGCCGGTGACCGCGATACTGTTACTGACCGGCGCGGAACGATCACCAAACAGCTTTATGACCCCAGCGGCAACGTCACCGACATTTACAAGGCCTACGGGCTTCCCGGGCAGGAGCACACCAGCTTCACCTATAACGCCAAAAACCACCCCTTGAGCAAGACCGACCCCCTGGGACATACCACCACCTACACCTACGACAGCTCCGGCAGCTACCTGATGCAGGTCGCCTACCCCACGCTCACAAGCTACGACGCCGTCCAGTCAAGCTACACAGAGACCTTCACCTATAACCCGGACGGCACCAGGGCCAGCTTTACCGACAAGAACGGCAACACAACCGGTTACGGCTACGATCAGTACGGCAACCTGAGCGCCCAGTACAAAAACACCAACAGGTCGCCTGCCGATCAGGTGACGCTTGCCTACGCTTATGACCCGATGGGCAGGAAGACCGGCGCTACGGACGCTAACGGCCACACCACCACCCTTGTCTACGACAACCTGGGGAACCTGACCTCTCAGACCAAGCAGGTCAGCGATCCGGGCACCGGCCAGCTGGTGGACGTAACCACCCAGACCTCTTACGACGCCGCCGGCAACAAGACCCAGGTGATCGACGCTGATGGCAACAGCACCACTTACTCATATACCCCCATGAACCGCTTAAGTCAGGTTACCGACGCCCTGGGAGGCATCGTTCAGTACAGCTACGACGCCGCCGGCAACAAGACAGGCACAAAAGACAGGAACGGCAACTGGACTCATTTTGCCTTTGACCTAAACAACCGGATGGTCTCAGCTACCGACCCGGAGAATAACGTCACCACGTACACCTACGACGAAGAGGGCAACCAGCTCTCAGTAAAAGATCCCCTGGGCAACACCAGCACCAAAACCTATGACGGGATTGGCAGGGTTACAACGTCGAGCGTTCCCGATGTGGGCGGCGCTACCAGGACCACCAGCTTTACATATGACGCGGCCGACAACCTGCTGAGCACGACTGATCCTTTGTCTCACGTAACCACCAATGCTTACGACGAGCTGGGGAGGCTAAAGTCAGTCACCGATCCTCTCGGAAATATCAGCTACACCGCTTACGACGGCATGGATAACAGGGTAAAGACCAAAGACCCCAAGGGCAACGTAACCAGCTTTGCCTTCAGCCCCAACAACTGGCTGATTACGGTTAATGACCCGGCAGGGGGAGTAACCAGCTACCAGTATGACAAAGCCGGCAACCGCACCCAGCAGACTGACGCAAACGGCCACGTAACGCTCTACAGCTACGACGAGCTAAACCGCCTAAAGGAAGAGAAGGTTGACGCCGGAGGCGGCAGCTTCCTGCTGGACCGGAGCTATACCTATGACAAGACCGGTCACGTGCTTGCCGATACAACGGGTGACGGCACCGTTACAAACACCTATGACGGAGACTATAATCTCACGGCGGTTACAGACCGGAAGGGCAATACCTTTTCTTATACCTACGATGCCAATGGCAATCAGCTGACCGCCAAGGACAACGGGGCCAACAAGACCGTCACCTTCACCTATAGCTCCAGGAGCGAGCTGGCTACGTCAAATGATGCTACCGGAGGCAACGAAAGCTACACGTATGACGGAACCGGCAATCTTTCCCAGCGTCAGGACAGCATTTCCGGCCAGAACTTCACGACTTCTTACGCCTACACGCCAAGAGATCAGCTTCAGAGCGTAATAAAAGGCGCCGACGCCACCAGCTACACATTTGATCCGGCTGGTGATCTGGCCACCAAGACCTATGGGAACGGTGTTACCTCCAGCTACAGTTACGATGCCGACAGCAGGCTAACTGGCCTTCAGGCTACCAAGGGAGGAACAACACTTCAGTCTTACAGCCAGACATATGATGCCAACTCCAATATTACATCGCTTACCGAGCCGGCCGGCACAGACAGCTATACCTACGACGCCCTAAACCGCGAGACCTCAGAAAATCTCGCAGCATACGGAAATATCACTTATGGCTACGACGCGGCTGGTAATCGTCTCTCAAAAACCCAGCCTGCCCAAACCGGCGGGCCGGTTCTTTCCCTCGCTATGACTAAAGTCTACTGGGCAAGTAGTTCTGATTATCAAAACCATCTGCTCTCCATAGACTATAGCGTCAAAGACAACGGCCCCGGCACGGCCCATCAGTCCGCGGTAACTGGTTCTACTGCCACCAACGGCGTCTATCTAAGTACGGGGGTACCGATAGGGCTGGGAGATATAGCCCAGGGAGCCAGCGCTCCTCTCACCCTCAAGTACTATATCCCCCCGGGAGTTAGCCGTTTCTCGGCCACGGTGTACGCTGAGTGTCAGGATGGTAACGGGGCGGTATATTCCTTCCCCACCGACAGGACCACGTACTCTTACAACCAGGCCAACCAGCTTACCTCAAGCTACGATCAGCAGGCAGTCACCACCAGCTACTCGTACAATGCAAATGGAGCCTTAACCCAGCAGAGCAACCCCCAGGCCACCACCAGCTACAGCTATAACGGCCTGGATAAGCTCACGCAGGTAACCACGCCGGCGACAACGGTGGGCTACTCCTATGACGCGCTGGGAAGGCGGATTACAAGAACAGACACAAATGGCACCATTAATTACCAGCTTGACGGCAAATCAGACCTGACCGACTTTGAGACAGATGGAAACGGCAAAATGACCGGCGCGTACCTAAGGGGAGCCGACGGGCTGATCTCCCAGACTGACTACACCGGACAATCACCGGTTACTTCCTACTACCTCTATAACCCTCACGGCGATACTTCAGCCACTACCGATCAAAACGGCAACGTCACCGGCACCTACCGCTATGATTCCTTCGGCAATCCTATCGGCACCAATAATCTTACCGATGCTTATGCAGGGAAATGGCAGCGCAATACTGATGATGCCACAGGGCTTATCAAGATGGGGGCTAGGGAATATGATCCGACGCTGGGGAGATTTACGAGTGCTGATCCAAAGAGCGGTGAATTAACCGCCCCGTTAATGAGAAATCGCTACCCGTACGCGTTAAATAACCCAAATACATGGTACGACCTAAGCGGCCTATATCCGGGAGAGAGTTATGTGGATGCTGCTGTTGGGACATGGAATGACTGGAGGCAGGGTGGGGTTTCTGCATTGGCAAATGATTACTGGCAAGGATATAGCTCAATGCCAACCTGGGCGCAATATACTGATACCGGTGTAATACTGGGTGGCATGACGTTCCTGGATCTTTATTCGATGGGGGCCCTTACTCCCGTGCAAGGCAATTATGCGTCGGAATTATTGAGCGGGGAAGAGGGGGCAATAGGATGCAGTGAGGGATCATTTGGTGACCGAGGATTTAATCCATTTGAAGGAAAATCGGCAGAGGAAATTGACGGTATGTTTAGGACAAAAGGCTTTATTCCTATGGGACCAGATCCTGTATCGGGACAAGGAAGTTATATCAACCCGATCACGGGCCGTATGTATTATATAGATAGTGGTGGAGTGTACGGAAAGGTTTACGAAGGCCCGCATATTGATGTCCATCGCTTACCTGATTCTATCTTCCCAAAAAGAAAATTTCCTTACGGGGGTTAATCATTATGAATTATTTCTTATCTTTCGAGCTTCCAAAGCATGGCGATGCTTTGGAAATCCACTTGGACAGCGAAGGATTAGAACATCTTATGTTGTTGCTTACTAAGCTTCGTCATGATAAAGGACATCTTCATTTAATGACGCCAGAATGGGGAGGCAAGGATCTTTCTAGTAACAAGCTGGGAGAAGACAACTCCCTAATTAATCATGTGAAGATATTCTTGTGGGAAAAATAAGTTAACTGATCATCCTATTCGCTCAGGAAGCGTGTGGCCGAATTGAGCGGACTGGGTGGCCGAAATGGCCGGAATGCGCACTGGGAAGGCGCCGCGCCCCAACCAGCTTACCTCAAGCTACGATCAGCAGGCAGTCACCACCAGCTACTCGTACAATGCAAATGGAGCCTTAACCCAGCAGAGCAACCCCCAGGCCACCACCAGCTACAGCTATAACGGCCTGGATAAGCTCACGCAGGTAACCACGCCGGCGACAACGGTGGGCTACTCCTATGACGCGCTGGGAAGGCGGATTACAAGAACAGACACAAATGGCACCATTAATTACCAGCTTGACGGCAAATCAGACCTGACCGACTTTGAGACAGATGGAAACGGCAAACTGACCGGCGCGTACCTAAGGGGAGCCGACGGGCTGATCTCCCAGACTGACTACACCGGGGGGTCACCGATTACTTCCGGCTACCTTTATAACCCTCACGGTGACACGTCAGCCACTACCGATGAAAACGGCAACGTCACCGGCACCTACCGGTATGATTCATTCGGCAATCCTATCGGCGCCAATAGTCTTGTCGATGCTTATACGGGGAAATGGCAGCGCACCACCGACGATGCCACCGGGCTTATCAAGATGGGGGCCAGGGAGTATGATCTGGCGCTGGGCAGGTTTACGAGTCCAGACTCATTTTCTGGTGACCCTTCAAATTCACAGCAACTGAACCGATATTCATATGTTGGAAATGAACCTTTGGTAAACTATGACTTGACCGGGTTTTATTGGGGCGAGAGCGTAGTTAATGGCGTCAAGAATCATGCTGAAGATGTTGTATTTGCCGGTGAGGTTGCTGTTGGCGTTACCGTTGGCATGTATGTAGCGCCACCAGCCGTCGCGGGTGTCTCAGCGCTAGTCGCCGCCTCGGCGATTGCTCATCCTGATTCATTTGGGACCGATCTGCAGATGTTTGAAGACTGGGCGACGGGAATGGGACCTAGCCATCGCGATTTTGGTCCCGATATCGCTCAGGTGCGGGATATGCAAAGCTCATTTGTCATGGAATATGCGAGAAAATACTATTATGAACAATGGAATGCTGGCAGAAATTGCGGCGATTATGTAACGATGCCAAATAGAGGAATGCCCTTTGGTGAATCTGGCGCATTAGACGCTGGCCTTAATCCGACTCAGCAATTCGTTGGCGGGGCTGATGTCCAGATTATTCCAAATAACCAAAACCGAACTTTGACAATAATGGTCACGAATAATTCGACCATTCATTCCTTTTTCTATGACAAAGTTCCAAAATCTTTCGATTATAACCGCATTAATATAGGCGGCATTGAACTCCCCACGCCAGGCGCAACAACTTCACAAACATTTACCTGGACGGAGCCAATGAGATGAAAAGAGTTACATTTCTGCTATTAATAACCGTTTTCAGCTTCACGTTTTTAAGCTGCGGCTCAAAAGAGGTAACGCGCCAGGATCTAATAGGGACGTATGTTGCCAATTATGCCAAGGATGAGGTCAAAAGTGATTCAATCGAGGTAAAAGAAGACGGAACTTATTTTCACAAATTTGAGTCAGCAAAAAATGAAGGAGACAGCTTTACCAACACCGGCACCTGGTATTTTAAGTATGTTGATCAGTACCCAGCAATTTTTTTTATAAACTTCAATATGGGCTATGCACCAAATGAAACTTTGGAACAGCTAAAAAAAACTTGGGGCGGCTTCTGGTCAGCTAATGTGGAAGATGGTGGAGAAAGTCTGCTTATTTCTCCAGATAACGGCCTATATTATGAAAAGCAAAATTAAGACCGTAGACTAGGCGACATAGTATGCCTGGCTGAAGGTCTTATAAATGCCGGTCTAAATCCAACACAGCAGTGGCAGCAATGAGGTTGATATAACACCAAATCAAGTCCACACCATTACAATAACGGTGCGTCAATACCACCAGCATGTCCTCCTTTATTCCGCGTACAAGTAATCATCATTTGATAATGTGACAAAGCCGGCAACCGCACCCAGCAGACTGACGCTGACGGCCACGTAACGCTATATAGCTTCGACGAGCTAAACCGCTTAAAGGAAGAGAAGGTTGACGCCGGAGGCGGCAACTTTTTGCTGGTGCGCCCGGCAGGGCGCACACCACTCGGGGGTGAAAGTCCCCTACAGGCCCAGCAGGGGGAACTGTTAGCCGGACGGCAAGGGTGTCCGCCGTGAGGCAGAATCTGAAGGAAGCCGCAGGCAAACCGCTGGCCCGACGAACAGAAACCGCATATGTCAGTTCCAGCTAACTTTGTCCCCTTTTTGCCGGGCGGCCGTTTCTGCGCAGGAAGCAGCATGACAATGGAGCAGCTTATCACTTATAGAGCTCTTTTTTCTGTCAAAAAACCCGACCACCGATAAACGCCACTGACACGTGCTGAGCATCGTTTGAATCCGGATGGTCTTCATACTGGGCCTGGGCGAGGTGGAAGCTGGAATTCCGAATGGCGGCAATTTATTAAAGAAAACCCAGAGCTGAATCGCCCCGGGTTTACCGGAGACTCGTTTGTTTGGGTAACTCTATGATTTCTCTGCCTTCTTGTCCACGATATTGAGCTTCCAGTTCTGCCGGCGGGATGTCGCCGATCGGTTTCAGCAGCCG
>JAJYXB010000014.1 GCA_021791195.1 Actinomycetes bacterium
CAAAGCACCGATCTTAAATGAAGAAGTTGATTTAAAACAAATTTCAGATTTGATTATCGCTGCTCATGATGCAACATTTTTCGAAGTAATTACAGATGATAAATATATTTTAAATCGGCTTGAAGGTAAGTTCGAACAAACGAGCTTCGCAACTTTCTCCGCCGAAAAGAAACTGGTCTATAAGAATGAATCATTCCAGGCGGTATGAGAGCAATCGTCCTATATCGACTCCTCCCGTAATGCAACTCTTAATCCTGACAATGAGCCGCTTGGGGTTGATTCGCTGTCATTAACACCCTAGATAGCATTTTTTCATGCCCGGCTGGCTGGGCAGGCCTTCCGGTCCGGGAATAATTTCCGATAATGGAAAAGCGGAAAGTACGGCGAAAAACGACGCTCCCAGAGGTGCACAGTGATTATCGGAATCCCATCCGAGGTTGAGATCGACGAATACCGCGTGGCGCTGACGCCTGCCGGGATGCGTGAGCTGGTGGCGGCCGGGCACAAGGTACTGATCCAGAAGGGCGCGGGCGATGGCAGCAAACTTCCCGACGAAGCTTATGCCGGTCAGGGGGGAGTCATCGTCGACACGACCGGGGAGCTGTTCGATCAGGCCGATCTGATCGTCAAGGTGAAGGATCCCTCACCGGAAGAGGTCGGGCTGCTGAAGTCCAAGCAGACCATTTTCTCCTTTCTGCACCTGGCGCCCCAGCCGGAACTGGCCCAGAAGCTGATGGACAGCGGCGCCAACTGCATCGCCTACGAGACAGTCGAGATGGCGGACGGCAGCCTGCCGCTGCTCACGCCGATGAGCGAGATCGCCGGCCGCATGGCGGCGCAGGTGGGAGCGTACTTCCTGGAGAAGATGATCGGCGGCCGCGGCATCCTGCTGGGGGGCGTCGCCGGCGTGCCGCCGGCCAAGGTGGTCGTTCTCGGCGCCGGCATCGTCGGCTCCAACGCGGCCAAGATCGCTGCGGGCATGCTCGCCAACGTGGTGGTGCTGGACAAGAATCTCGATCACCTGCGCTCGCTGCACAGTTACATCTCGGGCAGGCTGACAACAGTGATGTCCACGGCGCTGGCGATTGAAGAACATGTCTCCACCGCCGACCTGGTCATCGGCGCCGTGCTCAATCCCGGTGCGCGCGCCCCCAAGCTGGTGACCGAAAAGATGGTCGAAGAGATGGTCGCGCAGTCAGTGATCGTCGACGTATCCATCGACCAAGGTGGTTGTTCAGAAACGTCTCACATGACAACTCATTCGCAGCCGACCTATCTGGTACATGATGTCACTCACTACTGCGTCGGCAACATTCCCGGCGCCGTGCCGATCACTTCCACTTACGCGCTCACGAACGCCACGCTGCCATATATCCTGGAGCTGGCCAACCTGGGCGTGAACACGGCGGTCAGGCAGAACACGGCGCTGGCGGGCGGCGTCAACGTCATGGAGGGCAAGATCACCAACGTGGCCGTGGCCGAGGCGATCGGCAGCCCTTATTATCCGCTTTCGAGCGTCATCCCCTACAGCATGAACCCTGGCGCCGAGTTTGGCGTGCCGGGCGTCTCTTTTTAGGCCGGTCACGGCCGCCCTGCCTGCCGGCATGCCCGCGCGTTAAAGGAATATCCCGCACTTCACCCGAATGTCTGTTTTGTGAATGAAAGCAATGACAGGCTTGTGGATGAGTACCTCTCGTATCTGCAGTTCGAGCGCGGCCTGGCTGATAATACCATCGCTTCTTACCGCCGCGACCTCCGTCAGTACGGCGGGTTTCTGCGGGAACGCGGTTTTTCCGCCGGCCACGTCGAACAGGGCCAGATCCGTGACTACCTGGACACGCTCATCGGTGGCGAGAGCCCGCCGGCCCGGGCGACGCTGGCGCGCAAGGTCAGCGTCGTGCGCAGCTTTCACCGTTTCCTCGATCGCGAGGGGCTGGCCCGCGGCAACCCCGCCAGCGGCATCCCTTTACCCCGGCGGGGAAGAAGGCTGCCGACGGTGCTTAACCTGGGTGAAACCCGGCAGTTGCTGGCGCAGCCGGGCGGCGGCGCCCCCGCGGCGCTTCGGGACGCGGCCATGCTGGAGCTGCTGTACGGCGCCGGTTTGCGCGTTTCGGAACTGATCGGTCTGCGCACGGGCGACGTCGACCTGGAGGGCGGCTTCGTCAGATGTGTGGGCAAAGGCTCCAAGGAGCGCGTGGTTCCCGTAGGTGAGCCGGCGCTGGCGGCGGTGGGCCGCTATGTGGCGCGGGGCCGCCCGCTAATGGGGAAATCTGTCAAAAGCGACCACCTGTTCCTGAACCGCTTCGGCCGGGGCCTCACGCGCCAGAGCATCCACCGCCTGCTGGCGTCATACGCCCGTAAGGCCGGCCTGAAAAAAACGGTGAGTCCGCACGTGCTGCGTCACAGTTTCGCCACGCACCTGCTGGCGGGAGGCGCCGACCTGCGCAGTGTGCAGGAGATGCTGGGCCACGCTGACATATCCACCACCGAGATCTACACGCATCTGAGTCAGCAGAAGCTGAAGGATATTTACTACCAGAGCCACCCGCGGGCGAAACGCTAGCGCCGGGGCGGGAGGAGACAGATGTCGAAGTTCAATCCGTTGTGGGCGCTAAACCGCCGCAATCGCCGGCTCAGCCGCCCGAAGCTGCGCTGCCTGCTGATCACGCTCGACGGCGTCGGCGCCGGCGCGCAGCCGGACGCGGATGAGTTTGGCGACGCGGGCGCCGATACACTTGGCCATGTCGCGGCGGCCGCCGGCGGGCTGAGGCTGCCAAACCTGGGGGCGCTGGGCCTGGGGAATATCCTGCCGCTGAAAGGGGTGGCGCCGGTGCCCCGGCCGCAGGCGCTGTTCGGCAAGCTCAGGGAACGTTCGCGCGGGAAGGACACCACCGCCGGGCATTGGGAGCTCATGGGCGTGGTCACCGGCAAGCCGTTTCCGGTCTATCCCCAGGGATTTCCGCCGGAGGTGATCGCCGAGTTCGAGCGCCGCACCGGCCGGCAGGTGCTGGGCAACCGGCCGGCTTCCGGCACGGAGATCATCGCTGAGCTGGGCGAGGAGCAGCGGCGTAGCGGCAGGCTGATCGTCTACACCTCAGCCGACAGTGTCTTTCAGATCGCCGCCCACGAAGGGGCTGTGCCGGTCGAACAGCTGTACGAATACTGCCGCATCGCCCGCGAGCTGCTGCGGGGGGAACACGCCGTCGCCCGGGTCATCGCCCGTCCTTTCGCCGGCGAGCCCGGCGCTTTCACTCGCACGCCCCGGCGGAAGGATTTTTCCCTGGTGCCGCCCCGGACCTATCTCAACCTGCTGGCGGAGATCGGCGTGCCGATCCACGGAGTCGGCAAGATCTACCAGATCTATGCCGGCTCGGGAGTGAAATACGAGCATAAGACCACTGATAATGAAGATGGTTTAAAGCAGACCGCGGATTTGATGCGCGGGCTGGACGAAGGCCTGGTGTTTACCAACCTGGTGGATTTTGACATGCAGTGGGGCCATCGCAACGACGCTGCCGGATTCGCCGCCGGTCTTCAGCGGGTCGATGCCGCGATCCCGGGCCTGATCGCTGCTTGCCGCCCCGGCGACCTGTTTATCATCACGGCGGATCACGGCTGCGATCCACTGGCGCCCGGCACAGATCATACGCGTGAATTCGTGCCGCTGCTGGCGCGGCTGGGCGCCGACGTGTTCACCCCGGGCGGGTCGCTGTTCGAAGCCGCGCCGGCGGGGGAGGAAGGGAGCCGAAGGCCCGCGAGGCAGCCGCGGGACGAACCCTACCTGGGGGAGTTCGCCGACGTGGGCGCCACGGTCTACCGCTTTTTCACCGGGATGGGTTTTCAGCACGCGCAGGCGCTGAGCATGCCGGGACGTCCGTTCCTGGTCCCGGTCAGGTGAGGCTCCGGCGCTAGGCCCAGGGTGGCGCC